>JAEKNQ010000025.1 GCA_016464825.1 Candidatus Dormiibacter inghamiae
AGAGCCGTAGACGCTGGCGGTAGATCAAGTCATCATTGGTCATGGCGGCTCCTTCCTCTGGACGCAAAGCACCCAAAGGATGAGTCGCCACTACTACTTCTGGCAAGCCCCCAGTTGTCTAGAGATCTTGTGGGCCGTTCATGCTAGACTCCCGCCGACACTCCGCTCGGGCGCTCCACCCACATCCGGGCGTGGCGGGTGTTAGCCAGCGGAAACCGTTGAGCGGGTGCCTTCGACCAAGCGGCGCCAGTCCAGGGCCTCCAGGGCCTCCACCGTCTTTCCGATCGCGTTTGGATCGATGAACGTGGCGGTGCCGACCTGCACTGCCTGGCAGCCGGCGTAGAGAAACTCCAGCGCGTCCTCGGCGCCGCTGATGCCGCCGATGCCGATCACTGGAATCGCAACGGACTGCGCGGCTTGGTGGGCGAGGTGCACGGCGATCGGGTGGATGGCCGGACCTGAGAGGCCGCCGGTGCCAAAGGCCAGGCGCGGCCGGCCGGTGCTGAGGTCGATGGACATGCCGACCAGGGTGTTGATGGCGCAGAGCGCGTCGGCGCCGGAGCTCTCGCAGGCGCGGGCCACCTCGGCCAGATCGGTGACGGCAGGCGTGAGCTTGACCCAGACGGGCAGCCGGGTCGAACGCCGAACGGCCGCTGTCACCGCGGCCGCCTGCGCCGGGTCCTTGCCGAAGAACATGCCTCCCTCGCGCACGTTGGGGCAGCTGACGTTGACCTCCATGCCGCTCACCCCCGGCACTCCGTCCAGCCGCGCCGCCAGCTCGGCGTACTCAGCGACCGACTCGCCGTTGATGTTGACCAGCACTGGGAAATCCCAGTCCGCCCAGAGCGGGCAGTAATCGCGAATCAGCGCCTCCACGCCAGGTCCCTGCAGGCCTATCGCGTTCAGCATCCCGCTCGGCGTTTCGACAATTCGCGGCGGTGGGGCTCCCGGCCGCGGCTGCAGGAATATGCCCTTCGACACCATCCCGCCCAGCCGGCGGCGATCGCAGAGCGGCACCTCGGTGCCATAGCCGAAGGTGCCGCTGGCGGCCAGCACTGGCGAGCGCAGCTCGACCCCGCCCACGCTGAGCCCGCTCAAGGGCCCAAACCGTAGTGCAGGTGCTGCGGCAGCTCAGCCCAGCGGATGGAGCTGGCCTGGTAGACCGGGCCTTCTTTACAGGCGCGATCGTAGACGCCGCTTGTCCGGGGCACTGCGCAGCCCAGGCAGACGCCGGTTCCGCACCCCATATAGGTCTCGATCGCGACCTGGGCCAGCGGAAATCGCGCGGCCACCGACGCCAGCATGCGGTTGGGACCGCAGGCGAGCACCTGGCCCATCCCCTCGGGAATGGCCGCCAGGGCAGAGCCGCGCAAGCCGCGGGAGCCGTCGTCAGTTGCCCAATGCACCTGGCTGCCCTCCCACTCCGAGCAGAGGTGGGCTGCCGTGCGGGCGCCATGAACCCAGTGCACCTTCAGACCCAGCTCTGCCGCTGCCCGAGCGGCCAGCGGCATCGGCGCCACGCCCAGGCCGCCGGAGACCAGCGCGATTGAGCCTGCGGCCTGATCCAGCTGGAAGCCACTACCCAGCGGCCCCAGCACGGAGACGCTGTCACCCAGCGCCAGGGCGGCCAGCTCGGCGGTCCCCGCTCCCACCGGCTTCAGCAGCACCTCCACCAGCTCAGCCTCGGCGCGGTAGACGGAGAACGGTCGGCGCAGCAGTGGGCCGGGCCGGAGCAGTATGTTCACGAACTGGCCGGCACGAGCTGCAGCGGCCACCTCCGGCGCCCGAAAGGCAAGCACCCACATGCCGCTGGCGACCTCCCGCCGAGCGATGAGCGGCGCCTCCAGCTCGAACATCAGGCCTGAAGTGTCAGGCCGCGCCCTTTCGCCACTCGTCGATTGTCCGCACCTCCAGCTCACCGGCGGCATGCAGCGACGACTCCACCAGAGCGCCCGCGGTGTCCAGAGAGGTGAGGCACGGGATCCGGCGCTCGACCGCCGCCCGGCGGATCTCGAAGCCGTCGCGCAGCACCGGCAGACCCGGCCGCTCCTGCTCGACGACGCCGGTCATGGTGTTGATCACCAGTTCGACTCCCGCCTGAATCGCCTCGACCACGTTCTGGCCGGGGTCGCCGAGCTTGCTGACCACCCGGGCCGAGAAGCCGGCAGCTCGCAGCGCCGCCGCAGTGCCCGGCGTGGCCAGGATCTCCATGCCGATCCGGGCCAGGCCGGCCGCTATCGCAAACATCTCAGGCTTGTCCTGGTCCGCGATGGTGAGCAGAGCGCGGCCGCCCGGCTTGAGCGCGATTCCGGCGGCCAGGAAAGCTTTGCGCAAAGCGGCCGAGAGCGTCCTGTCCACGCCCATCGCCTCCCCCGTCGACTTCATCTCGGGACCGAGGTAGGAGTCCACAGCCGCGAGCTTGGACATCGAGAACACAGGCGCTTTGACTGCCACCAGCGGGCTGGGCGGCACCAGGCCTGTCGCGTAGCCGAGGTCGCTGAGCTTCTCGCCCAGCATCACGCGGGTCGCCAGCCTGACCATCGGCACGCCAGTCACCTTGGAGAGCATGGGGACGGTCCGGGAGGCGCGCGGGTTGACCTCCAGCACGTAGACGCGACCCCGGTGGACCACGTACTGGACGTTGACAAGACCGCGCAGGTTGAGCCGTCGCGCGATGCGCACCGTGTAGTCCACCACCTGCGCTCGCGCTTCGGTCTCCAGGCCGGGCGCCGGATAGACGGCGAAGGAGTCGCCGGAGTGGACCCCCGCCCGCTCGACGTGCTCCATCACGCCCGCTATGACGACAGTCTCGCCGTCCGAGATGGCGTCCACCTCCACCTCGCTGCCAAGCAGGTACTTGTCGACCAGAACGGTTCCCCGCGGCAGAGCCTGGCGCGCCCACTCCATGTAGCGACGCAGCTCTTGAGGGTCGCGGACGATCTCCATCGCGCGGCCGCCGAGGACGTAGGAAGGCCTTACGAGAACCGGATAGCCGACCCCCTCGGCGATGTCCAGCGCCCGCTCGACGTCAGTGGTCGTGTCGCCGATCGGCTGTGGGACTCCTATAGCTTCCAACTCAGCGGCGAAGCGCCGGCGATCCTCGGCCAGGTCGATGGCCTCGACAGAGGAGCCAAGCACAGGGATGCCCGCCGAGCTGAGGGGCTCCGCCAGGTTGATGGCGGTCTGGCCGCCGAACTGGACCATCGCGCCCTCGATGCGCTCGGCCTCGGCGATCGCTCGAGTCGCCTCCAAATCGAGCGGCTCGAAGTAGAGGCGGTGCGAGGTGTCGAAGTCGGTCGAGACGGTCTCGGGGTTGGAGTTCGCCATGATCGCTCGCACGCCTGCTTCGCGGAGCGCCCAGGCAGCGTGAACCGATGAGTAGTCGAACTCGATGCCCTGCCCGATCCGGATCGGGCCGGAGCCCAGCACCAGGGCGGCACGGCCGGCCTCCCCCTCCGCTTCGTTCTCCTTCTCGTGGCAGGAGTAGTAGTAGGGGGTTGCCGCCTCGAATTCGGCAGCGCAGGTGTCGACCAGCTTGTAGCTGACCGGCCCGCCGTCGGGAGCTTCCAGTGCCACCTCGGCCAGCCGTTCCAGAAACCACACATCCATGCCGCTGCGCCTGGCCAGTTCGGCCGGTTCGGCGCCGTGGCGAAGAGCATGCAGGAGTGCGAACAGGCGGCGGTCGTTGGGCAGGTCGATCAGAGCGGGGTCGGCCAGCTCTTCGTCAGAAGGCCAGCGCTGCTCCAAGGAGCGGAGCGCCTTGCGCACGGCGCCGGCAAACGTGCGCTCGATCGCCATGCACTCACCCGTCGAGGCCATCTGGGTGCCCAGCCGGCGGTCGGCGCCAGGGAACTTGTCGAAGGGCCAGCGCGGCACCTTGATCACCACGTAGTCAAGCGCGGGCTCGAAAGCTGCGTAGGTACGCCCTGTCACCTGGTTCAGGATCTCGTCCAATCGCCCGCCGACGGCTATCTTGGCGGCGACCCGAGCGATGGGGTAGCCGGTCGCCTTGGAGGCCAGGGCAGAGGAGCGAGACACGCGGGGGTTGACTTCGATCACGTAGTAGCGGCTGGAGGTCGGGTCCAGCGCGTACTGCACGTTGCAGCCACCCTCCAGTCCCAGCGCGCGGATGATGCGCAGGGAAGCGGAGCGTAGCATCTGGTGGTCGCGATCGGACAGCGTCTGGGCCGGAGCGACCACTATGGAGTCGCCCGTATGGACGCCCATCGGGTCCAGGTTCTCCATGTTGCAGATGGTTATGCACGTCCCCGCCGAGTCCCTCATGACCTCGTACTCCAGCTCCTTCCAACCCCAGAGCGACCGCTCGACCAGCACCTGATGGATCGGCGAGGCTGCCAGTCCGCCCTTCACCACCCGTTCGAACTCGGCAGCGGAGGTGACGAAGCCGCCGCCGGTCCCGCCCAGCGTGTAGGCGGGCCGGATCACCAGCGGCAGCCCGATCTCGTCTGCGAAGGCGCGCGCCTGATCAAATGTCTCGCAGACGCTGGAAGGAGGGACCGGCTCGCCCAGCTCCAGCAGCATCTGCTTGAACGCCTCCCGGTCCTCGGCGCGGCGGATGACCTCTGCGTCGGCGCCCAAGAACCGCACACCGTAGCGGGCCAGCACTCCCGCCTGATGCAGCTCCATGGCGAGGTTCAAGCCGGTCTGCCCGCCCAGCGTGGGCAGCACGGCATCTGGCAGCTCCCTGGCGATCACGCGCTCCACCGATTCGACTGTGAGCGGCTCGATGTAGACGCGGTCGGCCACGCCTTCGTCCGTCATGATGGTGGCCGGGTTGGAGTTGACCAGGACTGTCTGGACGCCTTCCTCGCGCAGCGCCTTGCAGGCCTGCGTGCCTGCATAGTCGAACTCGGCCGCCTGGCCGATCACTATGGGACCGGAGCCGATGATCAGCACCTTGCGCGGCTTCTCGGACCGCTCGCGAGCGCCGGCGGCCACCGCCGCCGGCCGGCGCGCCCTGGACATCTGTACGAAGCGATCGAACAGGTAGTGGTTGTCGGTGGGCCCTGGGCAGCCCTCCGGGTGATACTGCACGCTCATCACGGGAAGCGTCGGGTGGGCCAGGCCTTCCACTGAGCCGTCGTTCAGGTTCACGTGGCTGATCCGGAACTCGCCTTCTGGGAGGCTCGCGGCGTCCACCTGGAATTCGTGGTTCTGACTCGTGATGTGCACCTCGCCCGTGCGCGTGTCGCGGACCGGATGATTGGCGCCGTGGTGGCCGAAGGGCAGCCGGGAGGTGGTGGCTCCGATGGCCCGGCCTAGGATCTGGTGGCCGAGGCAGATGCCGAACAGCGGCAGGCGCGCCGCCAGGGCCGCCTGGCAGAGCTTGACGGGTCCCTCCAGCACCGCTGGATCACCAGGACCATTCGTCAGCAGCAGGCCGTCAGGCCCGAGCGCTTCGATCTCCGGCCAGCCTGCGGAGTGGGGCAGCACGACAACCCGGCAGCCCCGCTCGCGCAGGCTGCGCAGGATGCCCGACTTGACGCCGTAGTCCACCACTGCGATGGTGAGCCCGCGACCGTCTGCGTAGCCCCACCAGCGCAACTCGGGCGGAAGCGGCTCAAACCACTCCACCTGCAAAGGGCGGGAGACCTCGGCAACCAGGTCTTGGTCGGCCAGGGGCGTCACGCTTCCGGCCAGCCGGCGCAACTTCCCCAGACGCTCCTCGGTAGGTGGCTCGGCCTCGTGGCTAAGCACTGCCCGCAACGTGCCCTGCCGGCGGAGGTGACGAGTCAGCGCGCGGGTGTCGATTCCGCGGATGGCGGGGATGCCTTGCGCCTTCAGATAGCCGTCGAGCGAGGCGCCCGCCGAGTGGTGGCTGGGCCGGGGGCTCACCCAGCGAGCGATGAAGCCGCGCGCCCAGGCTCGCTCTGACTCCTGATCGGCTGGGCGAGTGCCGTAGTTGCCCTGCAGCGGGTAGGTCATGCAGAGCATCTGGCCCGCGTATGAGGGATCGCTCAGAATCTCCTGATACCCGGTCATCGCTGTGTTGAAGACAACCTCGCCCTGGCCCAAGACGTCGGCGCCCAATGACCTGCCGGTGAAAGTTCGGCCGTCCTCCAGGACTAGCGCCGCGAATTCCAATCTGGTTGGCGCGATCACCGACTCCAGCTCAGCCCGCAAGTATCACCGCCGCATCGACACCCTGGTTCTCGAGCAGGCAGACCTGGACCCGCTCCGACTCCGCTGTGGGAACGTTCTTGCCTACATAGTCGGCCCGGATCGGCAGCTCGCGGTGACCGCGGTCGACCAGCACCGCCAGCTGGACTGCGCTCGGGCGGCCGAACTGAAGCAGTGCGTCCAGCGCCGCCCGCGCCGTGCGGCCGTGATAGAGCACGTCGTCGACCAGGACCACAACGCGGCCGTCCAGGTCGGGCACTTTGCTCATTCCCTTGTCGCTGCGGGGGCGAAGCTGCAGATCGTCCCTGTGTTCGCTCACATCAAGCCGGCCCACCGGTACTCGCCTACCCTCCAGCTCGGCCAGCTTCAGGGCCAGGCGCTGGGCCAGCTGGTCGCCCTGCGACAGGATGCCCACCAGCGTCACATCAGCCACGCCCCGATTGCGTTCGATGATCTCATGGGCGATGCGGGAGAGGCTGCGCCGGATGGCGTCGGCGTCCATCACAGTCGCCTTCACGGCGAGGCTTTTCGGCCGGGTCGCGAGCTTCACGAGAGCACCATGTCGAGCAGCGCCATCCTGATGTGCATGCCGTTGCGGGCCTGCCGGAAGTATGCAGCCCGCGGATCCGAGTCGACCTCTGGGTCCAGCTCGTCCACGCGCGGCAGGGGATGCATGACCACAGCGTCGGGGCGCAGGCGGCGCATCGCTGCCAGGTCGATCACGTACCTGCCCTTCACAGCCCGGTACGACTCCTCGTCGGTAAAGCGCTCCTTCTGGATCCGCGTCTGGTAGACGACGTCGACCTGAGGCAGCACCACGTCCAGGTCACCCACCTCCCGCCACCGCACACCGTGGCGATCCAGATGGGCCTTGATGTCGTCCCGCATCGCCACCTGCGGCGGGGCGACGAAGGTCAGCTCCACCTCCCGGTACTTGGCCAGCAGGTAAGCGAGCGATCGCACCGTGCGGCCGTTGGCCAGGTCTCCCACCATGGCCACCTTCACGCCGTCGAGCCGGCCCACCTCGTCCTTGATCGTGTAGACGTCGAGCAGCGCCTGAGTCGGATGCTGGCCACGGCCGTCGCCGGCGCTGATGATGGGCACGTCGCTCACCGCTGCCGCTCGCTCTGCGGCGCCTTCGGCGGGGTGGCGCAGCACTATCACGTCGGCGTAGCCGTTGACTATGCGGATGGTGTCCTCCAGCGTCTCCCCCTTGGCAGCGCTGGAAAAGGCCAGCGCGTTGTCGGTCCCCATCGTTTGACCGCCGAGTCGCAGCATCCCGGCCTCGAAAGAGAGCCGGGTCCGGGTGGATGGTTCGTAGAAGAGGGCGGCCATCACCCTGCCCTGCAGGCGGCCCGCAGCGCGATGGGGACTGGCGCGCATCTCATCGGCGCGCTGAAAGATCTCATCCAGGAGCTGACGGGACAGCTGTTGGGACTGCACGAGGTGGCGCAGCCGCGCCCTGCTGCGCAGACTCACTGCCATGAAAAAACCTCCTTACAGGCCTCTCGGGACCAGACTTAAAGGAACTGCCCTCAGTCTAGCAGGGGAGCCCGTCGACGATAGGTCTCCGATCTGGCGGGGCGGGGGAAGGCCGCAATAAGCGCACAGGTACCTAGGCTCCGCAAGTTTGACCGGATAATTCGGGGCATGCACACCAGCGACCTGGTGGTGGAAACGACTGCCCTGACCAAGCGCTATCGCGGCGGCCAGCTGGCCGTCGACTCATTGGATCTCAAGGTCCGCCGGGGCGAGATCTACGGCTTGGTGGGGCCCAACGGAGCTGGCAAGACCACCACGCTCCGCATGCTGGTGGGCCTGATCCGACCAACCGCCGGAACTGCCCTTGTGGCCGGCCACAAGCCGGGCGCTCCGGCCGGCCTGCGCAGGATCGGAGCGGTGATCGAAAACCCTGCCTTCTACACGTATCTGTCAGGCCGCGACAACCTGAGGGTGGTCGCCCACTACGGCGGCATCGCCGAGACAGCTGTGGACACTGCTTTGGAGGAAGTGGACCTGCTGCCCGCCGCCAAAGGCGGTTACGGCTCTTATTCGCTGGGTATGAAGCAGCGCCTCGGCGTGGCCGCCGCGCTGATCAAAGAACCTGAGCTCCTGATCCTGGACGAGCCCACCAACGGACTGGATCCGCAGGGCATGGTCGAGATGCGGGGATTGATCAAGTCCCTGGGCACGGCCGGCCGCACGGTGCTCGTTTCCAGCCACCTGCTCAGCGAGATGCAGAAGATCTGCGATCGCTTCGGCGTGATCCAGAACGGTCGTCTCATCGCGGAGGACGAGTTGGCCGACGCCCGCCAGGCCGGTCTGCTGATCAGAGGCAACCCTGCCGGCAGGGTGAGGGTGGCCTTGGAGCGGGTGGCCGGGGCCAAGGCGATAGCGGTGCGTGACGGTGCCTTCATGGTCAATGCCGATCACGTCCAAGCGGCCGAGATCCACCGTGCCCTGGTCAGGGCGGGCGTCGAGATCACTGAGCTGCGGCCGGCCGAGCGGTCGTTGGAAGAGGTGTTCTTGGAGATAACCGGGGGCCGCCAGTGATCGGACCGGTCAGGGGAGAGTGGCTGAAGGCCTGGCGCAGCCCCTATCTCTGGACGGTGGGACTGCTCATGATGCTGGTGCTGCTGGTCCGCGGTTATGGGCTTGACTGGTTTCTCATGTCGCAGTCGCCGGCCACGCTTCCAGCGGCGACCATCGAGAGCTACAAGCAGGCCCTGGCGCCTGCTGCCTTCGCGCAGCAGGCGCTGGGCAACCCCGGCGGAGTCACCTGGGCGCTCGAATTCGTGCTGGGCGTTCTCCTCTTTGGGAGCGAATACGGCTGGCGGACGCTGGCCGCCATGCTGATGGTGGGTCCCAGCCGGGCAACCGTGTTCGGGGCCAAGACATTGGTGCTGCTGGCGGTTGTAGTACTGCTGGTGCTGCTCCGCTTTGTGACGGCGCTCGCCAGCAGCGTCATCTCGGCCGTCACGCTGGATCTCCCCTTCAGCCTGCCGCCAGCCGGGGGTGTGGCGACCGCCTTTGCGGCGGCCTGCCTGATCGCCATCACCTACGCTTCCTTCGGAGCTCTCCTGTCGCTCATCTTCAGGCGCGCTTCCATCGCCTACGCCGTCGGCCTCACTTACCTCTTCGTTTTCGAGGATCGCGCATTCGGGGTGATCGCCAAATCGAGCGCCCAGTCGCTGCGCGATCTGACCATGGGCTTTCCCGGCCCCAACTCGGTGGCGCTGGTCCACAACCTGGGCGGGGGCACCGGCTCGGCGGTGGCGGCGGCCAACACCGGCAGTGTCCAGGCGGCAGTTGTCCTGGCCGTGTACTGCCTCGCGGCGCTTGGTATTGGCTGCGCCATTCTGGTCAGGCGCGACGAGACCTGAGGCGAAGCCGCCGACGTCCGTCGAGAGCTGGAGGCAGGTTCTGGCTTAGCCGGTGACCGTCCTTCCCTGGCCGGAAAGCGGCGGGACTGACGACTGCGGAATCGGTCGGTAGTCGCCGCAGATGGGAGCGTCGCTGGCGGTGTGGTAGTTCCAGCGCCGGCACCAGGTGAAACCGTCGAACTGGCGGCAGGAGCCACAGGTCACCCGTGGATTCGAGCGCTCAAGCTTCCGCATGAGCTGATCCGGCCGCTCGCCGGGAAAGCTCTGACGTAGCTCCTGCCGGTCAGCCTTTCTCAGGGCCGCGGATCGCCGGGGGCCACCGGGCCCCGCCCTTCCAGTCGTCCCGCCGCGTCGTGTAGGTCGCGCCGCAGGCTCTCATTCTCGGAGCGCAGCTCGGCAAGGCTCGCCTCGTGCTCGCTGATCTTGCGGGTAAGGCTGCGACGCCGGAAGCCGTGGCGTGCATTCGCGTAGAGCATATAGAGCAGCAGCAGGAGGGCCATGGCCCCCCCGGCGATGACCGGCGGCTGCCAGGCCGGCACGCTGCTGAGCTGGAAAGTCAGAAAGCTCACGTTCTCCGTGTTGCCGTTCTGGGCGGCATAGACGACCAGTGCGGCAACCAGTATCACCAGCAGGATGAGGAACAGAATCAAGGTGGGCTAAGTCTAGACGCGAGCCGGCGGCTTTGTCACTCTAATCCGCCTCTCGCGCCTGGCAGTCGGGCGCCTCTAGCCGGTTCACGGCCGTTTGTCCGCGTTCTGTCACCTGCATCGAGGCGCGCTAATGCCGGAAGTGGCGTTCTCCTGTGAAGACCATCGCCACGCCGGCCGCGTCGGCCGCAGCTATCACTTCGCTGTCGCGCTTGGCGCCGCCCGGCTGGATCACAGCCGTCACGCCGGCTTCGATGCCGACCTGGAGTCCGTCGGGGAAGGGAAAGTACGCATCTGACGCAAGCACTGAGCCGCGCGCCCGCTCACCGGCGCGCTGAACGGCCAGCTGGGACGCTTCGACCCGGCTCATCTGGCCGGCGCCGACACCCACCGCTGCACGGTCGCGCGCCAGAACTATGGCGTTGGACCTGACATGCTTGACCACCAGCCAGGCGAACTCAAGCTCGGCCCACTCGCCGGCGGTGGGTTGGCGCTGCGTCGCCACCTGACAGGCGTTGCGGTCGAAGCCGCGTCGATCCCAGTCCTGCACCAGCAGTCCGCCGGGCACCGACCTGACCGCTGGGTCGGGCGACCGGCTTGGCTGCACCTCCAGGATGCGCAGGTTCTCCTTGGCCGAGAGCACCGCCAGTGCCTTGGTGTCAACTGAAGGCGCTACCACCACCTCCAGGAAAATGCCCGCCATCTCTCCTGCCGTACTGCTGTCCAGCTCCCGGTTGACAGCCACCACGCCGCCGTAAGCGGAGGTGGTGTCGCAGTTATAGGCGGCCCGGTAAGCGTCGGCCAGCTGCTCGGCCGCCGCCACCCCACACGGATTGGTGTGCTTGATGATGGCCGCGGCCGGCTGCGAGAGGTCCCGAGCCAACTCGAAGGCCGCCGCGGCGTCCTGAATGTTGTTGTAGCTGAGCTCCCCACCATGCAGTTGGCGCACAGAGCCCAGGCCATCGGTGCCCGCGCCTGAACGATAGAACGCAGCCCTCTGATGCGGGTTCTCACCGTAGCGGAGCGTCCTGACCAGACTGCCCGAGAAGCTGATCTGGGCAGGAAAGCCACCCTCGCCCTCCTCCAGCCAGGCGGCGATCTGCGCGTCGCAGGCAGCTGTGTGAGCAAACGCCTCCGCCGCCAGCCGGCGGCGCAGCTCGGGGCTCACGCCGTTCGGGCTGCCCAGCGCGCCCAGCACCTCGCTGTAGCGCTCGGGTCGCACCACCACGACCACAGCTGAGTGGTTCTTGGCCGCCGAGCGGATCATGGCCGGGCCGCCGATGTCGATCTGGTCCAGAATCTCGTCGAACCCTGCCCCGGGGCGAGCGCGAGTCTCGGCAAAGGGATAGAGGTTGACACAGAGCAGATCGATCGTCTGGAGACCATGCTGGTTCAGCGTTTCCAGGTGCTGGCTCACGTCGCGGCGGGCCAGGAGGCCCGCGTGAACAGCCGGGTGCAGAGTCTTCACACGGCCATCCAGGATCTCGGGGAAGTCGGTCAGCTTCGAGACCGATAGGGCATCGATGGCGGCCTCCTCCAGCATCCGCTGGGTGCCGCCGGTGGAGTAGACCTCGTAGCCCAGCCGAACCAGTCCCCGGGCGAAGGCAGGCAGACCTGACTTGTCGGTGACCGAGAGCAGGGCCCGCTTAGACAACTGTTGTCTCCTGCACGATCTGGGGTGATCCGCCGAGCCGGGCCCAGAGCAGATCGATGGCCTGGGGCAGGATCCTGTGCTCCTCAGCCTGGATTCGCTGAAGCAGGCGTTGAGTGTCATCGCCAGGCAATACAGGCACTGCCACCTGAACCAGGATCGGTCCCGCGTCCACGGCCTCGGTGACCAAGTGAACTGTGCAACCGGTGATCTTGACGCCGTGCTGCAGCGCGCGCTCCACGGCGTCCATGCCGCCACCGAAGCTGGGCAGCAGAGAGGGGTGGATGTTCAGCATCCGGCCGGCGAAAGCCCTCGTCATCGGCTCGCTGAGAATGCGGTCGTAGCCGGCATTGACGACGATGTCGACGCCGACCTGCAACAGCCAGCTGCTCAGGGCCTCATCGCGGGCCAGCGATGAGGGATAACGCCTCTGGGAGAACTCGCCGAGTCGAAGACCCTGCTGGCGGGCGAAGGCCGCGGCGCCGCAGCCGGGCCGATTGGTCCCGACAGCCGAGACTCGATAGCCGCGTGAAAAGAGGTTGCGTAGGTTGGAGCCCTTGCCCGAGCTCAAGACGCCCAGCCTGGGTTCCCTCAAGCCCAGGCCCCCAGTAATGTCAGACGCTGCTCGTCGGTCTGCTCGACAACCCGCCCGACCAGCGGGTAGCCCGGAATCGGCTTGGCGCTGACCAGCACCATGCCGAGACCGAGATTGAACGTGGACAGCATCTCGGCGGGGGCTATCTGCCCACGGCGCTGGATGGCTGCAAAGAGCGGCGGCCTCTCCCAACTGCGGAGGTCCAGCTCCGCCGCCAGGCCGGCCGGCAGCGCGCGCGGCACATTTTCCAGCAGCCCGCCGCCAGTGATGTGGGCAGCTGCCTTCCAGGGCAACGTCCGCATCTCCTTCAGATACGAACGATGGGGCTCCAGCAGCTCCTCGCCCAGGGGCCTCTTGAAGCCCGGCAGAACCGTCTCCAGGGGCAGATCCTGGAAGATGCGGCGGACGAGCGAGAAGCCGTTGGTGTGCAGACCGCTGGAGGGCAGGCCGACCAGGAGGTCGCCTGCCAGGACCTGCTCTCGGGCGCTGCCTTCGCCGACGTGGCCGACAATGAAGCCGGCCAGGTCGTAGTCGCCCAGCGCGTAGACGCCTGGCATCTCCGCGGTTTCGCCGCCGAGCAGGGCCAGGCCGTTCTCCCGGCAGGCCTGGGTGACGCCGATCATCAGCTGCTCGAAGACATCGTCCTCCAGCCGACCGCTGGCGAAATAGTCGAGGAAGAACAGGGGGGTGGCGCCGACTGTGAGGATGTCGTTGACACAGTGGTTGACGAGGTCCTGACCTATGCCTGTGTGGCTGCCGTAGGCGATGGCCACCTTGATCTTGGTGCCTACCCCGTCGGCTGAGGCCGCCAGGCACCCTCCGCCTGGCAGCTTGTAAAGGCCGGCGAACTGACCCACACCTGCCACGACGCCCTCGGTCTGGGTGGCGTCGATGAGGGGCTTCACCCGCGCCAGCAGTCGGCCGTAGGCGGCGATGTCCACCCCTGCTTCGGCGTAGGTGCGGGGGAGTGTCTCGAACTCTTGGAGCTCGGGCATCGGTGTCAGCTGGCCGGCTGGGCGGCGAGCGGCGCCTCGAAGGCCATCTTGTCCATCTCCAGCTGCTGTGGCACAGGCACGGGGTAAGCGCCGTCGAAGCAGGCTCGGCAGAACTGGTCGAGCGTGCCGGCGCCTACCGCGCGCATGAGGCCCGGGATGGAGATGTAGGCCAGGGAGTCGGCGCCGATGAAGCTCCGTACCTCCTCAACCGAGCGGCCGGAGGCGACCAGCTGCTTGGTGGAGCCGATGTCGACGCCCATGAAGCAGGGAAACCGCATGGGCGGGCTGGAGATACGCAGGTGCACCTCCTTGGCGCCCGCCTTTTTCAGCACCTCGATGATCCGACGCGAAGTGGTTCCGCGCACCATCGAGTCGTCCACGGCGATGATCCGCTTGCCCCGCAGCGAACGCTTGAGCGGATTTAGCTTCAGGATCACGCCCGACTCCCGCAGGGATTGGTCGGGCTGGATGAAGGTGCGGTTGATGTAGCGCGATTTGACCAGCCCCTCCCGGTAGGGGATGCCTGAGGCCTCGGCGTAGCCGATGGCGGCCGGGGTGCCGGAGTCAGGCAGGCCGATCACCATGTCGGCTTCTACGGGTTGAGCCAGGGCCAGCTCGCGACCCATGCGGATGCGCGCCTCCTCCAGCTCACAGTTCTTGAGCAGCGAATCGGGCCGGGCGAAGTAGATGAACTCAAACACGCACATCGCATGGCGGCCGGAGGTCTGGAACTGGACTGATGAGAGGCCGTGGTCGTTCATGATCACCATCTCGCCGGGCCGCACTTCGCGCACGAATTTGGCGTTGACAGTGTCGAGCGCGCAGCTCTCAGACGCCACCAGATGCGCCGGCTGACCGGCGAGTGGAAGGTAGCCGAGGCAGAGTGGGCGGAAGCCATAGGGATCGCGCAGCGCGATCACCGAGTCGGAGGTGACCACCGCGCAGGAATAGGCGCCCACGACCCGCCGGAAAGCTTGGCTCAGCACCTGGGCCCAGTCGCTGCCATGAGTGTGCTCGATGAGACGCGCCATCACCTCCGTGTCAAGGCCTGTGTCAAAGGCGACGCCGTCCTCCTCGAGCTCACGCCGGATCGCCTGCGAGTTGATGAGATTGCCGTTGTGGGCGATCGCGCCGGGGCCGAGCGCCGGGTGCAGGAAAGGCACAGGATGCGCGTTCTCCAACCGGCTGGCGCCAGTCGTGGAATAGCGGGTATGGCCGATGGCAACAGTGCCGCGCAGGCTTGAAAGCGTCGCCGAATTGAAGACCTGGGCGACCAGGCCCATATCCCTATGCAGCTTCACACATTGACCGTCGCCAACAGCTATGCCTGCCGACTCCTGGCCCCTGTGCTGGAGCGAGAAGAGGCCGAAGTAGGTCAGGTTGGCGACGTCCACCTGCCGAGAGTGGATGCCAAAGATGCCGCACACCTTGCTCTATTCTCGCGTGCTCTGGAGCGCTTTCTCGAGCCCGCCTGCCCAGGCCTGTCGCAGCTCGTTCAGCGAAAGCCTGATCTGGCCCTCGAATTCGAGCTCCGAGCCGCCGGCCAGGCCGAGCAGTGTGATCTCGACCCGGTGGCTGCGCGCCAGGGTCTGGAGATTCGGCATCGCGCGTGGCGGAGCACTGATCAGAAAACGGCTCTGCGACTCGGAGAAGCAGGCCAGATCCAGGCGCAGTCCGCCCTCGCCCACCAGGGCCGGACAGCGGACCCCGAGATCGCCGAGCAGGCAGCTCTCAGCCAGCGCCACCAGCATGCCGCCCTCCGCCACGTCGTGGGCAGAGTGGAGCAGCTCAGTTTCGTGTGCTTCGCGGATGAAACCCTGGACCGCCATCTCCCGGGCCAGATCAAGCGCCGGGGGTGGTCCGCTCACCTGGCCGAACATGACCTTCAGGTACTCCGAACCGCCCAGGTCCGAGCGCGTCTGACCAATCAGCAGCACGAAGTCACCCGCCTGCTGCAGACCTGCCGTCAGGCGCCTGCGGTAATCGGAGATGACGCCCACCATGCCGATCACCGGTGTGGGCTGGATGGCGCCGCTCTGCTCACTCTCGTTGTAGAGGCTGACATTGCCGCTCACGACTGGCAGCTCCAGACTCTCGCAGGCCGCGGCGATACCAGCCACTGCCTGCTCCAGCTCCCAGTAAATTTGCGGTCGATCGGGGTTGGCGAAGTTGAGACAGTCCGTCACACCGATGGGGATCGCGCCGGTGGCGACTATGTTCCGGGCCGCTTCACAGACAGCTATCTGAGCACCCGTGTAGGGGTCGAGCTGGCAGTAGCGGCCGTTGCCATCCAGAGTCAGGGCCAGACCTATCCGGGTGCCGTTGATGCGCACCATTGCCGCGTCGCCCCCCGGCGGGATGATGGTGGCAGCGCCGTTCATGGTGTCGTAGCGGCGGTAAACGGGCAGCCGGCTGCAGAGGTTGGGACTGCCCAGAAGCCTCACCAGTACGCCGCCCACATCCTCCGGTTCGCTGAGGAGGCGATCGAGGTTCAAGATGGTGGCCTGCTCGGCCCGCGCCTGCGAGCGAGGTTTGCGCTCGGGCGCTCCCTCAGTGAGGAGCTGCACAGGCAGCCGAGCCACCACTGAGTCGCCCTCGGTCACGGTCAGCTGGCCGTCGTCGGTGACGTCGCCGATCACCGCCGCCTCCAGGTCCCACTTCGCGAAGACCTTGGCCACCCGGGCTTCGCCGCCCGGCCTGACGACTATCAGCATCCTCTCCTGCGACTCGGAGAGCATCACCTCGTAGGGCGACATGCCGGTCTCCCGCCGCGGCACCCTTGTTACGTCGATGCGCGCCCCGGCCTTGGCCCGGCCGGCGCACTCGGCCACTGACGAGGTGAGCCCGGCAGCGCCAAGGTCCTGTACCGCCACCACCTCACCCATGCCGCGCAGCTCCTGGCAGGCCTCCAGCAGGCACTTCTCCAGGAACGGGTTGCCGACCTGGACTGCCGGGCGGCGCTCGTCCGCGTCAGCGTCCAATTCGAGCGAGGCGAAGGAGGCGCCGTGGATACCGTCGCTACCAGTTCGGGCACCGGCCAGTAGAAGCCGGGAGCCAGTGCCCTCCGCCCGCGCCAGCATCAACTCCTTCGACCGAACCACCCCCATGCACATGGCGTTGGCCAGAGGGTTGCCGGCGTAGCACTCATCGAAGTAGATCTCCCCCCCGACCGTGGGGATGCCCATGCAGTTGCCGTAGCCGCCGATGCCCGCCACCACGCCTTCGAAGTGCTGCCGGCTCTCCGGCAGGGGCCCGAAACGGAGCGAATCGAGCAGCGCCAGGGGCCGCGCGCCCATGGCGATGACATCGCGAAGGATGCCACCCACGCCGGTGGCCGCGCCCTGGTAGGGCTCGATCGCGCTGGGGTGGTTGTGCGACTCGACCTTGAAGACGCAGGCCCAGCCGTCGCCGACGTCGACAGCTCCCGCGTTCTCGCCAGGTCCCTGCAGCACCCGCAGCCCGCGGCTCGGCAGCCCGCGCAGCAGCGACTTCGAGGTTTTGTAGGAACAGTGCTCAGACCAGAGCACGCCCAGCATGCCCAGCTCAAGCCGGTTGGGCTCCCTATCCAGGCGCGTCAGGATGAGCTCGTACTCGGCCCGGCTGAGCGCCACTTCGCGCAGCTCCCAACTGCTGGTGAAGGCGGCCGTCCGGCTCACGCCATCCTCGCGCCGGCCGGGGTTCTCAAGATCGCGGCGAAGAGGCGCAGACCGTCCACGCCGCCCAAGTCCGCGTCGGCGCACCGCTCTGGGTGGGGCATCATGCCCAGCACATTGCCGCGCTCGTTCACTATGCCTGCGATGTTGTGCTGGCTGCCGTTGGGGTTCGCCTCCGCCTCGACCAGGCCCCGCGAGTCGCAGTAGCGAAAGACCACCTGGCGGTTCTGCTCCAGCCTGGAGAGCGCGGCGGGATCGGCGACATAGTTGCCCTCGCCATGCGAGATCGGGATTCGCAGCACTTCGCCGGTGCGGATGCCCTGCGTGAAGGGAGTGTCATCGCGCTCGCAGACTATGTGCTGCCATTGGCAGCGGAACTCCAGATTCGCATTCCTGACCAGTGCCCCCGGCAGCAGACCGGCTTCGCAAAGCACCTGGAACCCATTGCAGCTGCCCAGGACCAGGCCACCCTGGGCGGCGAATTCGACCACGCTCTCCAGAACCGGGCTGAAGCGAGCGATGGCGCCAGTCCGCAGGTAGTCGCCGTAGCTGAAGCCGCCGGGGAGGATGACGCAGTCGACGCCGTTCAGGTCCCGCTCCTTGTGCCAGAGGGGGATCGCCTCGGCGCCCTCCACCCCGCTCAGAGCCAGCCGCATGTCGCGGTCCGACCAGGTTCCCGGGAAGACAACGACTCCGAATTTCACCCCTCGCCGCTCCTGCCCTGGGCAGCCTTGGCGTCGGCTGCGGCGGCCGCCTTTTCGGCCTCCTCTGCCGGATCGACGTCGAAGCGAAAGTCCTCGATCACCCCGTTGGCGAGGAGCTTCCGGCACATCTGCTCCACCTCGCTGCGGGCTTCGGCGTCCGAGGATGCCTGCAGCTGGATCTCCAGGTACTTGCCGATGCGAACTTCATGCACGCCGGCGAAGCCCAGGCTGTTCAGCGCCTGTTTGACAGTTGCCCCCTGCGGATCGTTGATGACCGGCTTGGGCGTGACCAGGACCCGGGCGGTTCTCACGAAATGGAGCTGAGGGAACTGCCTGTGAGGCGCTGGTAGGCGGTCAGATAGCGTTCCCGTGTCCGCTCCACGACCTGCTCGGGCAGCCTGGGTGGCGGCGAGTTCCGGTCCCAGCCGGTCTGGGAGGCGAGCCAGTCCCGCAGGAACTGCTTGTCGAAGGACTCGGGCGAAGTGCCCACTTTGTAGCTCTCGGCAGCCCAGTACCGCGAGCTGTCGGGGGTCAGCACTTCATCGATCAGGGTCAAACTGCCGTCGATGAGACCGAACTCGAACTTCGTGTCGGCGAGGATCAGGCCGCGGGCCTCGGCAAGGCGGGCGCCCGCCTCGTAAAGGGTGAGGCTGGCATCTCGTAGTTGGGCGGCAGAGTCGTCACCCACGCTGGACGCGAGCCGGGAGAAGCTGATGTTCTCGTCGTGGCCCGTGTCAGCCTTGGTGGCGGGCGTGAAGATCGGCTCCGGCAGCCGCTCGCTCTGGCGGAGACCGGTGGGCAGCGGCTCGCCGACCATGGTGCCGCGCTGGCTGTACTCCGACCAGGCGCTGCCCGCCAGATAGCCTCGAACCACACACTCGAAGTCGATGCGCTCAGCGCGCCTGACCACCATGGAGCGGCCGGCCAGCTCGGACGGCAGCCCCTCCAGCTCCGTGCCCAGCAGATGACTTGGCTGCAGATCGCCAAGGCGCTCGAACCAGAAGACCGAGAGCTGGGTCAGCACCCGGCCCCGGTCCGGGATGCCGTCAGGCATCACCCAATCGAAGGCCGAGATTCGGTCGGTGGCCACCATGAGCAGCCGCCCGGCATCCAGCGTGTAGGTATCGCGAACCTTCCCCCTGGCGAAGACTGGGTAGTCGAGATCAGTGCTGGTGACAGCGCGCAGGGCCTCGGCCATCAGGTCTTACTCGTGGCGGTGGCCAGGAGCCCCGTGCGCTCGAAAGCAAGATCGACGTGCTCCAAGAAGGCTGAGGGGTCGAAGATCGCCTCCAGGCTGGGTCCCAGGCGCTGCGCCACTTCAGGGTCGTCCGCCAAATTCTCCCGAAAGCCCCCCTTACCGTCGCTGGCGCGGAGAGCGGCAGACTGCACTATGCGATAGGCCGCCTCGCGGCTGAGCCCGCTCTCGACCAGCGCCAGCAGCGCCCGCTGCGAATAGACGATGCCGCCATCGGCTGCCAGGTTTCTGGCCATCCGCTCCGGCCGCACTTCCAGTCCGCTCAGGACCTTGGTCAGGTCGGCGGCCATGAAGTCGAGCAGGCAGCAGGCATCAGGGAAGAGCACGCGCTCCGCCGAGCTGTGGCTGATGTCTCGCTCGTGCCAGAGCGCCACGTTCTCCAGCTCGGTGGCGGCATAGCCGCGGAGGAGGCGCGCCAGCCCGGAGATCCTCTCGCTGATTATCGGGTTGCGCTTGTGGGGCATGGCGGAGCTGCCCTTCTGCTGGGACCCGAAGGGCTCCAGCGCTTCTCCGACCTCGCTCCGCTGCAGATGCCGGATCTCGACAGCTATCCGCTCCAGAGAAGCTCCTGCCACTGCCAGTGCGGAGGTGAAGGCGGCGTGGCGGTCGCGGGAGACCACCTGCGTGCTGACAGGATCAACGCGAAGTCCGAGGTGCTCACACACATGCTGCTCGACCCGTGGATCGAGGCCGGCATGGGTGCCGACAGCCCCGCTCAGCTTGCCCACCGCCACCTCGTCTGCCGCTCGCTTGATGCGCTCGCGAGCGCGATCCAGTTCGGCAACCCAGCCGGCGACCTTGAAGCCGAAGGTGATCGGTTCGGCGTGAATCCCGTGCGTGCGCCCGACCATCAGCGTCCTGCGATGGCGCAGCGCCAGCTCTGCCGCAGCCTGGCGCAGCTTCGCCAGATCGTCCAGGATCACCTCCGCGCTGCGTCGGATCTGCACAGCCAGGGCGGTGTCGATGACATCTGACGAGGTGAGCCCGAAATGGATGTAGCGCGCCTCCGGCTGGCCGACCGACTCCCCGATCACTGTCAGGAAGGCGATCACGTCATGACCCACCTGGGCCTCCACCTCGTCGATGCGCTCCACCTGGAAGGAGGCTGAGCGAATTTTGGCGAGCGCTTCGGCGGGGATCCGGCCCAGTTGGGCCCACGCCTCACAGGCCAGGATCTCGATCTCCAGCCAGAGTTGAAAACGGCTTCGATCGGACCACAGCTCGCGCATGCGGGCAGGTGCGTAGCGTTCTATCAAGTAGCGAAAACCTCTTGGACTGGCAAGGGGTGCTGTCAGTATAGAGAGAAACAGATCCAGCAAGATCTGGTACCGGCTACTTGGGGTAGCCACAAGATAGCGGTTCGAGGCCGCTGCGACAACCTGCTCTGGCTAGGCTGTGTAGAGGCTCATGCAGCACCCTCCTGCCTCGTGCCAGAGAACCGCCGGCAGATCGTCTCAGCCTGTCTCTGCCTGGCGCGAGGCACTCGACTACCTTCCGCGCCTCGACACTCGTAGTCGTGGACGTAACCGGTTCCGCCGCCCAGTCGTTTGAGCAGGCGGAGAGAGAACGGTCTTTGAGCCTCCCTCCTCGGGATGACGAGAGGGAGCTCGTTGAGCGTGCGAAGTACGAGCCACCGGCCTTCGGTGAGCTCTATGACCGCTATTTCCTCCAGATCTATAAATTCGTGTATTCCAGAGTTCACGACCAAGCGATCGCCGAGGACGTCACCAGTGACGTCTTTCTGAAGGCCCTGCGTGGCATCGGCCGCTATCAGGACACGGGCCGGCCCTTCTCTGCCTGGCTGTATCAGATAGCTGTCAACGCAGTGGCCGATCGCTTCCGCGCCGCCAGGCCGCTGGAGGACATCGACGCCCAGCACGACGTCTCGGTGGGTGGACCCGGGCTGGAGGAGATGGCCGCGCGGCGGGATCGCATGAGCCGCATCTGGGCCCAGGTGGAGACGCTGCCCCGGCAGCAGCAGACAGCGTTAGTCCTCAAGTTCCAGGAGGACATGAAGATCGAGGACATAGCGATCGCCATGGGCAAGACGGCTGGGGCCGTGAAGCTGCTCATCCACCGGGGGGTGAGCCGGCTTCGGCTCAACTTGGCGGGTGGCGAGCTGGAGGAGATCGAGGCATGAGCTGGCCGCGAGATCCTGAGCTGGACGAAATCTTCCCCGGAGCGGAGCACTTGAGCCGGCTCAAGCTGCTGAGCGAGAATCCGCCGCACAGAATCGAGCCGGGCCTGATGTATCGCGCCACGCTGCGCCGAAGGTTGATGCAGGAAGCCTGGGCGATGGCCGAACCTCGGCTGCCCTGGTGGCGCCGCCTGCTGGCTCCCCCCGGACTTGCCTGGGCGGGCGCCACCATCGGGGTTCTCCTGGTCGCCTTCCTCGCCTATACGCTCACCGTGAGTCCGACCACCAGCAGCAAGACAGTTGCCTGGAACAGCCCGCTGCAGGACGCTCATGCAGTCGCGACAGTGCAGCCGATAGTCCTCACCTTCAAGGAGCCTGTCGATCACCATTCGGTCGAAGCGGCGGTCCGAATTGAGCCGGCCACCAGAGTGACTTACGAGTGGCAGGGCAATGACCTCAAGGTCACGCCCGTCAACCGCCTGGCACCCGGCACGCAGTATCAGGTGTCGCTGGCGCCATCGGCCCGCACCGAGTCGGGACAGCCGGTCCCTGTCCGGCCGGCAGTTGTCTTCGTGACCCAGCCGGCGCCCCCGCCGACCCCGGCCCCCACTCCGACACCAGCTCCCGGAGTTGCTGGGGAGCAGCTGCTCGGCAGCGTCGGGGCTGCCCCCGCCGCCTGGTCGCGCGACGGTTCGACGCTGTACCTGATCACGCCCGAAGGCGAGCTCGTGGCCTACACGATCGCGAATGGCAAGACTGCGGTTGTGGCCAGCGGAGTGACCAGAGTGGCCGTAGGACCTGACGGCTCGCCGGCCTACGCGAGCGGCGGCGAGGTGAGCTACGGGCAGCAGAAGCTGACAGCTGATCGGCCGCTGGCGCTTGGCTTCAGGAACGGGAGGCTGCTCGTGCTGGCCGGGCGCTCAGTCCTGACAGTCGCCGTGCAGCCGGCCGCCCAGCCCCCGGCGCCGGAGACCTCAGCCAGCCCGGCGGTGAGCTCCACACCCGCGACGCCGTCCCCCAGTGCCAGCCCGTCAGCGACCACGCCGAGCCCAACTCCGGCGTCGCCGACGCAGGTCGCGAGTCTCGGCCAGGACCCCAGCGCGGGAGACTTCTCGCCCAACGGTGACCGTCTCGCTTACCTCACCGCCGGGGGACTCCATGTGCTGGAGCTGAGCACCGGTAAGGATTCGGTCATCGGCAGCGCCACTGGACTGGGTGACTGGTCGCCGGACTCCTCACGCTATGCCTACCTGGATGTGGACGGCGCCCACATCACCGACGGCCACGCAGCCGTACTGCTGACCGCAGTCGCAGGGCTCAGCGGCCTCAGCTGGTCGGGCGGCGATGATCTTCTGCTGGCCGGCTCGTCGGGCATCTCGCTCGTTCACGCAGACGGCTCTGAGCTCCGCCTGCTCTCCACAGGCGCCTATGGGCAGCCGGACTGGGCGCCCGGAGCTGGCGTGTTCGCCTTTCACCGGGCGGGTCAGCTCTTCACAGCCAGGGTGCCGAGCGCCCGGGCCGCACCTGCCTCGACCCAGGAGGACGTCCTCGAGGCCTTCCTCCGAGCCCGCAGCGCTGGCAACGCGGAGAGTGCCACCAGCTACCTCGACGAGGCCGGCAAGCAGGCGTTCGCCGGCCTGAAGCTGGTCTATAAGGGCAATGACGGCCAGCTGGTGAGCTACAGCGTGCTGTTCTCACAGCCTGGCCGGGCTGTGGTCCGTTTGGTGATTGCGCAGGGACAGGAACGCCAGGTGGTGATGGAGACCCTGACCTTCGCCCGGCAGGGTTCGGCCAAAACCATGGTTCACGGCGCCACCGAGACGGCGGCGCCACCGCTGGGAAGCGGCCCCAATGTGCTCTCGGTCACTGCGACCGGACATCAGCTAAGGGTCACATTCGATGCGGATCTCGACCCCGCCACGATAGCTGGCGTGTCGCTGAGCGGCGTCAGGGGCCCGAACTCGTACGACGCTTCCACTCGCACGGTGGTGATCGATGTTGGCTCGGCACTGGTCCCCGGCAACACCTACACGCTGGGCGTGACAGCAGGCGTCAAGGATGTCAACCACGCTCCTGCCACACCGTTCAAGTTGAACCTGCTGGGCCCTCCGCTCACTTAGGCGCGCCTGCGCCGGGTCAGCACCTCTTGGTAGAGTTCCACAGTCTGGTCGGCGATGGCCGACCAGCTGAACTTTTCCAGCACCCGCCGCCGACCCCCAGCTCCCAGCCTCGCGGCGCGATCTGGATCTTGCAGCAGCTCCTCCAACCGAGCGGCCAGACCGCGCTCAAAATCCTGCGGCCGCGCGGGATCGTACTCGACCAGGTGACCAGTCTCGCCCTCCACCACCACCTCCGGGATCCCGCCCACTGCCGAGGCGACCACAGCGGTTTCGCACGCCATCGCCTCCAGGTTGACCAGGCCGAACGGCTCGTAGATGGAGGGACAGGCGAAAACCGTTGCGCCCGTGAGCAGGGGCAGGATGAGGCTGAGAGGCAGGAACCCCTGCAGGTAAACGAGGTTGTGGTCCCGCTGCCGCAGCTGGTCCGCCAGCGCCTCCACTTCCGCGCCCAACTCCGGAGTGTCTGCCGCACCCGCGCAGATGACGAGCTGAGTGCGGGGATCGAGACGGCGGGCGGCGGCCAAGAGGTGCTGCAGCCCCTTCTGGCGGGTCACCCGACCGACGAAGATCGCGTAGGGCCGGTGGGGATCGACGCCATGCTGCCGGAGGGCGGCCGGGTCGGTGACAGGGCGGTAGACCTTGGGATCGATGCCGTTGTGGATGACACGCACGCGGGTCGGGTCGACGCCCGGGTAGCAGTCGAGCACATCCCGGCGCATCCCTTCGGAAACAGCTATCACCGCATCAGCGCCCAGAATCCCCGTCTCTTCGCAAAATCGTGAGAGCGCGTAGCCCCCGCCCAGCTGCTCCGCCTTCCACGGACGCAGCGGTTCCAGGCTGTGAGTGGTGAGAATGTGCGGAACTGCCCAGGTCAGCTTGGCGAAGTGGCCCGCCAGGTTGACATACCAGGTGTGACTGTGGACGAGGTCCACCTCCTTCAGAGCGGTCACCATGGCCAGGTCGATCGAGATGGCCTGCAGCGCGCCGGCCTCCGGTTGGGGCTCCGCCAGAGCCGGCCAGGGCTGATAAGCCTTCACAGTCGACTCCCCACGCGGCTCCCCCCAGCAGTGCACGCTGACCTCGAGCCTTCGGCGCAGCTCCTCGGCCAGGTACTCGACGTGCACACCGGCGCCGCCGTAGATCTCGGGTGGATACTCGCGGGTCAGCAACCCGACGTGGGGCCGCCGCCTCATGCGGGCAGGGCGCCCAGGGATTGGCCCTTGCCGATGGCGACGATGCCGCCTGGCGTGACGTGCAGCCGTTCGCGATCCGCCGCCAAGTCGTAGCCGACGGTGGCTCCGGCCGGGATGCGCACCCCTTTGTCGATCACTGCGTTGCGCAGCTTGGCCCCACCGCCGACGTCCACGCCGTCCATCAGCACGCAGCCCTCTACCTCTGCGTGGGAGTGAACAACCACGCCCGGTGACAGGATGGAGCGCCGCACCTGGCCGCCCGAGACGATCACACCTGATGAGACCAGTGAGTTGAGCGCCATGCCGCGACGGCCGTCTTCGTCATGGACGAACTTGGCCGGCGGGACCGGCGGCAGCCAGCTGTAGATGGGCCATTCCTGGTTGTAGAGATTGAAGGGTGGCTCCAGCGCGAGCAGGTCCATGCTTGCCTGGTAGTAGGAGTCCAGATCCCCCACATCCCGCCAGTAGCCCGCCTCCCGGCCGCTCACTCCCGGTACCCGATTGGTGTTGAAGTCATAGACGCCCGCTTGGCCCTGGTCGACCAGCATCGGCACTATGCTGCCGCCCAAGTCGTGCCTGGAGCCGTCATCGGACGAGTCGCGGCTCACAGCCTCCACCAGGGCGCTGGTGGTGAAGATGTAGATGCCCATTGACGCATATGCCCGGCTCGGATCGTGAGGAAGCGGCTTGGGCGTGTGGGGCTTCTCCACGAAGCTGCGAACGTGGCCCTCCTCGTCGCCCTCGATGATGCCAAAGGCTGACGCTTCGCCAACCGGGACCGGGATGCCGGCGAGAGTGAT
Organism: Candidatus Dormiibacter inghamiae; assembly: GCA_016464825.1. GTDB lineage: Bacteria > Chloroflexota > Dormibacteria > Dormibacterales > Dormibacteraceae > Dormiibacter > Dormiibacter inghamiae. Next base: position 25,275 of record JAEKNQ010000025.1, read on the forward strand.
GCCCGCCCCGCTCTGAATGTGGTGGCGGAGCATCCCCATCGCGTCCATTCGGTAGATGTGATCGGCGCCGAAAACGCAGATGTACTCAGGCTTCTCATCGTTGATCAGGTTCAGGTTCTGGAAGACGGCGTCAGCGGATCCGAGGAACCAGCGTGGGCCCAACCGCATCTGGGCGGGCACGTTTGCAACGTAGTTGCCAAGCATGGGAGAAAGACGCCACATCTGAGCGATGTGCCGATCCAGGCTGTGGCTCTTGTACTGGGTGAGGACGACTATTTTGCGCAGACCACTGTTGACGAGGTTGGAGAGCACGAAGTCGATCAGTCGGTAGGTGCCTCCGAACGGAACCGCGGGCTTGGCGCGGTCAAGGGTAAGCGGCAGGAGCCGGGTTCCCTGGCCACCGGCGAGAACCATTGCCATCACGTGCAGCTCATCTCTGCCCAAGCCGGCCAGCTGAGTCATCCTCGTTTAGGTTAGTTGCCTTCAGCGCAGATGAAGGATCGGTCTGCGTCTGGCTAGGTAACGACTGCACATCCGGCGCACGGTGGGGCGCCGCATTAGTCGGACGGGTTGGGCAGCGGAGGCCTGCCTTCCCTGCCGGCGATGATCCAACGCTGCCCCTGAAGCGTAACTCCTGCATCTACCTGCTTAGATCGGAGGGAATGCGTCACATTCCTGTCCCGCGCTGGTGACGCCTCGCGAGCAGTCGATCTGGTTCAGGTGTCATTCACCGCTCTAGACAAAGGAGACACTCAAGTGGAGTCGGAGTTGTTCGGAGGCCAGGCGGTCATCCATTTCAAGGATGAGACGACCCGCCGGAGCTTCCTCAGAACCGCGGCGCTCGTGGGCGTCGGGGCCACGCTGGCGGGAGGCGCGACAACGGCGTTCGCGGCTGGCCCGGAAATGGCCTCACAGTTCGGCGACGGGGATGTCGGCGTCCTCAATTACGCCCTCACCCTGGAATATTTGGAAGCCGACTTCTACGCTCAGGGCACTGCCAAGGATTTCCTGGGCGACAACAAGAAGTATTTGACCCCGATCGCCCAGCACGAGGCGGCTCACGTCCAGGCAATCCTCGGCACCCTGCAAAAGCTCGGGGCCACGCCGGCCGCCAAGCCTACCTTCAAGTATCCAGACGGCACGTTCACCGACGCGATGACGTTTCTCAAGACTGCAAACACGTTCGAGGAGACAGGCGTCAAGGCCTATCACGGTCAGGTGCCCCTGATCAAGGACGGCGCCATCTTGGGTGCCGCCGCGTCCATCGCCGGGGTTGAGTCACGCCATGCGGCGGTGCTGAACCTCATCCTGAAGCAGAAGTTCGTTCCCGCTCCGGTCGAGGCGCATGCCTCGATGGACGAGGTAGTGGCGGCTGTCAAGCCGTTCCTGGGAGCCTAGGTAATGACCAATTCAACAATCAATCGCCGCAGCTTTCTGAAGCGGGGCGCGCTTGGCGCAGGAGCTGTTGTCTCCGGTGAGGCGGCAGTCCAGCTGCTCAGCACCGGACGAGCTTGGGCCGCCTTCGGCAGCGACGCCGATGTCCTCAACTACGCCCTGACGCTCGAATATCTGGAATCGACGTTCTATCAGATGGGCAATGCCGCTAACGTGATCACTGACGCCACCGAGAAGGATGTACTTGCCACCATCCAGCAGGACGAGGAAGCTCACGTTCAGGCGATCAGCGACACCATCAAGAAGATCGGCGGCACTCCCGTCGCCAAGCCGAGTGTGACGTTCCCGGACGGCACTTTCAGTTCCCGCGACTCCTACCTCAAACTGGCCAAGACCTTTGAGGAGACGGGCGTGGGAGCCTACCTGGGCGCTGCCGGCAGCATCCAGAACAAGGACATCCTGCAGGCAGCGGCCGGCATCTTCGGGGTGGAGGCGCGCCACGCCGCCGCCATCGGCTACATCACAGGCGCCGCGCCAGAGGGTGGCATCTACATGGGCGCCACTGAGAGCGGCAAGCAGCCGGCTGACGTGCTGGCGGCGGTCATGCCGTTCTTGGGCGGAATGCCGAGTGCCGGTTTCGCCCCCCGAAACGGAAACCCTGACTTCCTGGCCGCCGGGGCCGGGGCCGGTCTGCTGGCCGGGGCAGGGTTGCTCGTCGCCGGTCTGCGCCGCCGAGCGGCTGCAGCCCAGACGGAGTAGATACGGGGCGTGATGGCACGCCTTCGGCGTGGGACTGTATCCCGCCGGGCGCTCGTGCTCGGCGGGGCAGTCCTGCTCGGCCTCTCAGCTGCTCTGGGCGCCATCGACCTGCACTCCCAGGAGGCGACCCGCCCAAAAGCGGCTGTGCGACCCAGTCCCGCCGCGACCATCCCTGCGGTACCGCCTGCGCCCGACCAGTACAACCCGGAACCCGCTCGGGTCGCGGGCCAGGCCCCGCAGAGGCTGCGCATCCCCTCGATCGGCGTGGACGCGGGGGTGGAGTCAATTGGGGTGCTGCCCGGACTGCAGCTGAAGACCCCTAACGACACGAGCAACGTCGGCTGGTACGACCTGGGTAGCGGCCCGGGTCAGAACGGTGACACAGTCCTGACCGGTCACCTGGACACCCAGACCGGCGCTCCGGCGGTCTTCGCCCGTCTGCGCCAGGTCAAGCCGGGAGACACTATCACTGTCGTCGCAGCCGATGGGCGAAGCGTCGACTACCGAGCCGAATCAGTCGACCTCGTGCCCAACGACAAGACGCCGCCCGATCTCTTTGCCACCGACGGACCACCCCGGCTCACCCTCATCACCTGCGCCGGAACGTGGGACGCCAACCGCCAGCTCTACAGCGACAGATTATTGATCCGTGCGTCCCCGAGCTGACGTATCTATCTCAGGAGAACAGCCATGAACCAGAAATCAAGCCTCGGACTCGGTCGAATCGGACTCGTGGCGGCTGCTTGTCTGACCCTGGCGGCATGTGGCGGTGGCGGTGGCGGCAGCGCTTCCCAACCGACTGACCACGCGCACATGTCGATGTCGCCGACGGTCGCCCCGACGGTGGCCGCCAGCCCGAGCGCATCACAGGCGCCTGCCTCCGCGGCGGCGGTCGTGGAGGAGGTGAACGCTTCCAACAAGGGAGGCGATTTCAGGCCGGCCGGCTTGACCATCAAAGCCGGTGAGACTGTGGAGTGGGTCAACCACAGCGGCAACATCCACAACGTCACGTTTGACGACAAATCGCTGGGCAACTCGTCGACCATGAGCGCGAACGAGACCTTCAGCAAGAAGTTCGACAAGCCTGGCAGCTACCACTACGTCTGCACCTTCCACCCCGGTATGGAGGGGACTGTGACCGTCAGCTGATCAGCAGCCGCGGGGCAGCGAGCCAGAGGGAATCGCACTGCGCCACCACGCTCAGGCGTCGAGATCCCAGAGCAGGCGGTAGTAAGCGGTTCGGCTGGGATCGGGCGCGATGCCGTAGGCGTCGAGCAGGGCTCCTTCCCAGCCAGGGCCGTAGTTCCAGCCTGCCGACCAGGTGGCGATGGCGAGGTCGGCCCAGCGATCACCCACCCCGAGTAAGCCCAGATCCACATGTCCAGTCACCGCCCCCTCGGCATCGAGCAGCGTGTTGGGGGCGCAGGCGTCACCGTGGCAGACCACCAGCTCGTCGACGGGCGGCGGGACAGCCACCAGTCGCAGGGCTTCGGCGATGCTCAGGTGGCGGTGGCTGGAGTGCCAGAGTTCAACGTTCACCTGCCCCGCAGAGGCGCGCCGGCGGGCGTCGGCCACCCTGTCGGCCGCCGCCCAGGTGAACGGGCACTCCGCCACCGGCAGGAAATCGTGCAGCCGGCGGAGCCCCTGTCCCAGGCTCCTCACGGCTGTGGCCGGAGCAGCTTGCCAGCGTGGGCTGACAGAGTTCTCCCCCGGCAGAGCTGCAGTGACGAGCCAAGCGCCTGTCTGGTCGCCGCCCACAGCGAGCAGCCGAGGCACGCTGGCGTGCCGAACCGCCCAGCGAAGCCGGACCGCCTCCGTCGCCAGATCCAGCGGGGAACCCACCGGGGCCCACTTCACAAACCGTCGTTGGACGCCGCTGCCCACTTCGAACGTCAGGCCGCCGGCCTCGTTCTGCCAGACCGGCCGCACAGGCTCCTCCCCAGCCAGCCGAAGCACGGCCGCCGGTACGGCTTCCCCTGCCTGCGGACCCTCGGACAGCCTCAGATCCTGAGCCTGAAAGTCGACACGGTGGACTTCGCACATCCAGACACGAACCTAGAGGTGCGGCCGGGAACCCGGCCGAGAGATTGGGTGGCAAGGTGGGTCAGATCCAAGGGGCCGACGAGCACCGCAGTGAGCGGAATACGCGCAGCGAGGAGCGCAGGAGGCGACGCCGGAGATGGCCCGCATGGGCGCCCAAGATCCGTATGGGCTTTTCGGCCGCAACCTCTAGCAGTTGCCGGCTGCCGCGGGATGGGTAGGTGCCCGCCAGTCGTCAGAGCAGCCCGAGGATCCGGCCGGCCCGGCAGAGGGCGGCGATGCTCGTGGCGTGCTCGATCGTTCCATCGAAGGCGGCCGCCAGGGCCTGCCGGAGCGGCAGCCTGCGGACGATCATGTCGGCCTCGGCCACCTCCGGACGGCGGCCGACTGAGGTCAGGTTCTGGGCCAGGAACAGATGCTGCACCCCGGTGAGCGCCGCTGAGCCCCGCGTGCGACCCAGCGAGAGCCAGCCCTCAGCGGTGAGCCCGGCCTCCTCCGCCAGCTCCCGCCGCGCGGCCGGCAGGGGCTCCTCCCCAGGCTCCAGCGTTCCCGCCGGTACCTCCCAAGAAACGCGGTTCCAGGGATGCCGCCACTGGCGCACCAGCACTGTGTCGCCCGATTCGAACACTGGCACCATCCAGACCGCGCTCGGCGTCTCGATGACGCGATGGCTTGTCTCCCGTCCCTCCGGCCAGCGCAAAGTGTCCATCCGCAGTCCAACGTCGCCGGCGCGGGCTACCTCGCGCGAGGCGACCACCTGGAACGGCCGCTCGAACGCGGGCTCAAGGACCCAGTCCCGTCCGCTCACGCGCCCTGGGTACTGGCTGTCAGCGCCGCTACCGCCGCAGCTGCGGCGGCGATGTGGCGGGGATCGGCTCCGTAGTCGAAGGGGGAAACCTCGCCCAGGTGCTCCTTGGCGCGGATGAGCAGGTCGGGATGGTCGTCGATGAACCGAGTGGAAAGCTTGCCCGCCAGGAAGTCCGGGCTCTCCAGGATCGCCTGGTGATAGGGGATGGTGGTGGCCGGCCCGACCAGCACGAACTCGCGCAGCGCTCGCTTGCCGCGAGCAATGGCCTCGGCCCGGTCGGCGCCGTGGACTATCAGCTTGGCAACGAGCGAGTCGTAGTTGGGCGGCACTTCCGAGCCAGGACCGAAACCCGAATCCACCCGCACGCCGGGACCGGCCGGCTGGACCCAGCGGGTGATCCGCTTGGGGTTGGGCATGAACTTGCGGACAGGGTCCTCAGCGTTGATGCGCATCTCAATCGCATGGCCGGTCCAGCTGACATCGGACTGCGTGAACGAGAGCGCCTGCCCCGCCGCCACCCGCAGCTGCTCCTTGACCAGGTCGATTCCTGTCACCTCTTCGGTGATCGGGTGCTCCACCTGTAGCCTGGCGTTGACCTCCAGGAAGTAGAACTGGCCTTCGCTGAAGATGAACTCCACGGTGCCGGCGTTGATGTAACCCGCTGCGCGCACCGCCCGGACGGCCGCCTGGCCCATCTCCGCCCGCTTCTCGGCAGTCAGGGCAGGGGAAGGCGTCTCCTCCATGATCTTCTGGTGCCGGCGCTGGATCGAGCACTCCCGCTCGCCCAGGTGAACCACATTGCCCTTGTCGTCAGCGATGATCTGGAACTCGATGTGGCGTGGGTTGTGGACGTACTTCTCAACGTAGACTGTCGGGTCCCCGAAGGCTGCGCCGGCAGCGTTCTTGCAGCTCTCGATGGCGGCGATCAGGTCGGCATCCCGCTCCACCACCTTCATGCCGATGCCGCCCCCGCCGCCGGAAGGCTTGACTATCACCGGGAAGCCGATGTCGCGGGCGGTCTGGGCCGCCAGCTTGACGTCCTCGATCGCTTCGCTGCCTGGCGTCACCGGCACGCCGTTCTCGCCGGCCAGGCGCTTGGCCTCCAGCTTGGAGCCCATCGCCCGCATGGCGTCCGCGGGGGGACCGACGTACGCGATGCCGGCGGCGGCGCAGGCTTCCGGAAACTCCGGCCGCTCGGAGAGAAAGCCGTAGCCGGGGTGGATCGCCTCCGCGCCGACGTCGGCGGCCAGCTTGACTATCTTCTCCAACTGCAGGTAGGACTCCGTCGGCGGCGCTGCGCCGATGTGATGAGACTCGTCAGCATAGCGGCGATGAATGGCGTTCGCGTCAGCGTCCGAAAAGATGGCAGCTGTCTCAATCCCCAGCTCGCGGCAGGCGCGCATCACGCGGACGGCTATCTCCCCGCGGTTGGCGACCAAGACCTTGTTGAACGGCTTCCGCTTCATGGCTAGCCGATGGCTACAAGTGGTTGGTTGGGCGTCACCACCTGGCCCTCACTGACGTAGATGTCCGTCACCCTGCCCGGCTTGCTGGCGACTATGTCGTTCTGCATCTTCATGGCCTCCAGCACAGCCACCACCTCGCCGATTTTCACTTCGTCGCCCTGCTTCACCGGCAGCTTGACGATCAGCCCCTGCATGGGCGCGGCGATGGCGTCCTTGGCCGGCGCCGTGGGCGGCGCCACCGGCGCGGAGCCCCCGCTGGGACCGGCGGCTGAGCCGCCCGCGGGCAGAACTGCCAGGCCGGCTCCCGTAACGCGAACCTTGAAATTCTCGCCGTCCACCTCGACGTCGAACTCGGCAGTCTGGGCTTGCGCCGCTGCCTGGGTCGCGGGCGCTTCTGCGGCGGCCTCTTCTCTGGCCCCCTGAGCCGCAGCCTCGGCTTGGTCGCCCTCGGCGGCGACCGCCTCCGCTTCCTCGCCGCTCTTTTGTTCGGACGGCTTCTCCTTCGGCTTGGCCGCGAGCTCGAGGGCCAGCTGAGGAAACAGCAGATAGGTCAGGACGTGATCATCCCCGCCCGGCAGCTTGCGTTTCTTGAGCTGGCTGCGAGCGGACTCGACCTGCGGTTCCAGAAGATCCGCCGGGCGGACGGTGATGGGTTCCTCGCGGCCCAATACCAGGCGCCTGATCTCGGCCTCCGCCGGCCTCGGCGGCCGGCCGTAGAGACCCTGCAGGTAATCCTTCAGTTCCTGCGTGACAGTCGCGTAGCGCTCCCCGCCAAGGATGTTGTAGACGGCCTGGGAGGCGATCAGCTGCCGGATGGGCGCCACGAGAGGCGGATAACCGAGCTCCTCGCGGACGCGGGGCACCTCAGCCATCACCTCGTGGGTGCGCTCGAGGGCCGAGTGCTCATCCAGCTGACGGTTGATGTCCTCCAGCATGAATCCGGGCATCTGGTAGCGGAGGATGTCAGCGTCAACTCTGTCCACCCAAGGTGAGAAGTCGCCGACGTGCTCCCTCTTGGCCTGCTCCAAGTCGAGTTTGACCTCGATCAGCTTCTCCAGGTCGAGCCCCGTGTCGTAGTCCCCGCCGGCCAGGGCCGCCACGACGCTTTCCGTAGCGGGCTGGCTGGCGCCCCAGGCCAGCGGCGAGAGCGCTGTGTCCACCACGGCGGCGCCTGCCTCGATGGCCGCCATGTAGGACATCGGCGCCATGCCGCTGGAGCAGTGGGAGTGCACGACGACAGGCAGTCCCGTCATCTCCTTCAGCGCGGTGACTAGCTCCCAGGCCACCTGTGGAGTGAGCAGGCCGGAGGTGTCCTTGATCACCAGGTCCTGGACCTCGAACGCTGCCAAGCCCTTGGCCAGTGAGCACCAGAAGTCGTGATCGTGGACCGGGCTGATGGCGTAGCTCAGGGCGCCCTGGACGCGAGCTCCGGCCCTCCTCGCCGAGCGGATCGCAACCTCCATGTTCCGCAGATCGTTCAGAGGGTCGAAGACGCGGAAGACCTCAACCCCCAGGTTGGCCGCCGTCTTGACGAAGAGCTCGACCGCGTCGTCGGCGTAGTTGCGATGACCCACGAGGTTCTGGCCCCGGATCAGAGCCTGGATGGGCGTATTGGGCGTTACCTTGGCCAGCTCGCGTAGGTAGTGCCAGGGATCGTCACCCAGCCGCAGAGACGTCTCGAAGGTGGCGCCCCCGAAAGCCTCCAGGGCGAAGAATCCTATGCCGTCGAGCTTCTTCGCCAGCGGCAGGATCTCCCGCGGCCGCAATCGGCCACCCAGGAGCGACTGGTTGGCGTCCCGAAAGGTAGTGTCGGTCAGCCGCAGGCGGGGCTTCGGCACCAGGCCAGGCATCTGAGTCAGCGGCCGGCGAGCGCCTGCCGCTGACTCAGGTGGCTGGCCGCCACCTGCTCGTCCCGCACACCGAGAATCCGCGCGGCGAACCAGGCGGCGTTCTTGGCGCCGGCGCGGCCGATGGCCATCGTCGCGACAGGGATTCCGGCAGGCATCTGGACTATCGAGTAGAGCGAATCGACCCCACCCAGGTGCTCGGTGGGCACCGGCACGCCGATCACCGGGAGGTCGGTCCAAGCCGCTACCACGCCCGGCAGGTGCGCGGCGCCACCGGCGGCCGCGATCACCACCTCGAGCCCGCGCTCACGCGCGCTTGCCGCCCAGTCCTTGACCCCTGCCGGGTCGCGGTGGGCCGAGCAGATCTTGAGCTCGGCTTCGATTCCAAAAGCCTCCAACTGCTTCAGGCAGTCCTCCATCAGCGGAAGATCTGATTTCGAGCCGAGAATGACGCCCACGCGTGCGATTTTGCTGACCCCCTCCGGTGAGATTCAGTGCCCTACCTCAGACACTAGGTTGCTTCGGCCGCTATATCGTGGCGGTAGAAAGCCTCCTGAAAGCGTACTCGGGCGGCCGCCGCGGCCGCCCTGTCCCGCGCGTCGCGCACTGTCCGGCCCCGGCCCACCACCGTCAGAACGCGGCCCCCGGCTGTGATCAGCTTCTGGCCCGCCAGCCTCGTGCCAGCGTGGAAGACGAGGACTTCGCCCGGCAGCTCGTCCAGGCCCGAGATCTCATGGCCCGTCAGGTAGCTGTCTGGGTAACCGCCGGAGGCAATCACCACCCCCACAGCCGCGTCCGGCGACCAGCGCAGGGCGGGCGCCGAACTCAAATCGCCTCTGGCGCAGGCCAGCATGACCTCGACCAGGTCGGACTCCAGCCGGGGCAGCAACACCTGCGCCTCCGGGTCCCCGAATCGCGCGTTGAATTCGATCACCTGGGCGCCGCTAGCGGTCAGCATGAGCCCCGCGTAGAGCACGCCCCGGTACTGGCTGCCCCGCTCCCGCAGGGCGTCGATCGCCGGCTGAAGGACAGCCTTGTGAACCTGTTCGACGAGGCTGTCGTTCACCCCGGCGGGTGGCGAGTAGGCGCCCATGCCACCGGTGTTCAGGCCGCGATCGCCAGCCAGGGCCCGTTTGTAGTCGCGCGCAGGTTCCAATGGCAGGACCCGTCTCCCGTCGCTGAAGCCGAACACCGAGAGTTCCTGCCCGAACAGCCTTTCTTCGATGACGACTGTGCTACCGGCCGCACCGAGCGCGTTCTGTTCGAGCAGTGCCTCGATGGCTGCATCGGACTCGGCAATGGAGCCGCAAACGAATACACCCTTGCCGAGCGCCAGGCCATCCGCCTTGACCGCCACCTGACCGCCGCGTTCGGCGGCAAACGCGCGCGCCGGCTCGGCGTCGCTGAACGCGCGATGGGCGGCTGTGGGGATGCCGGCTTCCCGCATCAGCGCTTTGGCGAACGCCTTGCTGCTCTCGATCCGACCGGCCGCGCGGTCCGGCCCGAACACCGGCACTCCCTCCGCCCGCAGCACATCGCCCACGCCGGCGTCGACGGCAGACTCGGGACCGAGCACAGCGAGATCAATCCTTTCCGCCTTCGCCAGCTCCAACAGCGCAGTCGAGTCGTCCGGCTTGACCGGGATGTTGCGAGCGAGAGCGGCGGTGCCGGCGTTGCCGGGCGCCACCAGCAGCTCGCCGCAGAGCGGCGACTGGCGGCACTTCCAGGCCAGCGCGTGCTCCCGAGCCCCAGCTCCAACGATGAGGAGCCTCACGATCCCTCAGCCGGGGCCGGGGCGGGGGTATCTCGCCAGTGGTCGCCGGTGCAGGCGGCGACGACCGCCCTCGTGCGGACAAACGGTCGATAGGCCGGGTTCATCCCGGCCGGTACACGACGTCCAGTCCTCGAAAGACGGCGGATTCAGGGCGACCGAACTGCTTGGCACCTTCTAACGTCAAGCAGGACCTGGTGGGGTTAGAAAGGGGAGGCCCGCCTCCCCTTGCCCGTTCGAGGCCTGCCTCCCCTTGCTCGTCACTCCCACTCGATGGTGCCGGGCGGCTTGCTCGTGATGTCGAAAACAACGCGGTTGACGCCCGGCACCTCGTTGACTATCCGGTTCGAGATCCGAGCCAGCACCTCGTGCGGGAGCCGTGCCCAATCGGCTGTCATGGCGTCCTCCGACGTGACCACGCGCACTGCCACGACGTTGGCGTACGTGCGATAGTCCCCCATCACGCCGACTGTCTGCAGCGGCGTCAGCACAGCAAACGACTGCCAGACCTTGCGGTAGAGCCCGTTGAGCTTGATCTCGTCCACGACCACCCAGTCAGCGTTGCGCAGGATTTGCAGGCGCTCGGCGGTGACCTCACCCAGGCAGCGGATGGCCAGGCCCGGCCCGGGGAACGGCTGCCTGTGCACCATGTCCTCCGGCAGTCCCAATTCCAAGCCCACACCCCGAACCTCGTCCTTGAACAGGTAGCGGAGCGGCTCGATCAGGCGGAAGCGAAGGCCGGGCGGTAGGCCGCCCACGTTGTGATGCGTCTTAATTTTCACCGCGCTTTGACCGGTGTCGGGAGCCGTCGACTCAATCACGTCGGGGTAGAGGGTGCCCTGGCTCAAGAAGTCGATCTCGCCCAAACTCTTCGCCTCGGCCTCGAAGACGTTGATGAACTCGCGCCCGACTATGCGACGCTTCTCCTCCGGATCGACCACGCCGGCGAGCGCACTGAGGAAGCGGTCGGTGGCGTCGACGAAGCGGATGTTCATGTCCAGATGGCCGTGCAGGACGTCCAGCACTCGATCAGCTTCGCCATGGCGGAGCAGGCCGTTATTGACGAAGACACAGGTGAGCTGGTCTTCGATCGCCCTGTGCACTAACGTGGCCGCCACGGCGCTGTCCACCCCGCCCGAGAGTGCGAGGATGACGCGTCCGGTACCGACTGTGTTCCGGATCGACTGGGTGGCGTCGGCGATGAAGGAGCCGGCGGTCCAGGTGCCAGTGCAGCCGCAGACGTTGTAGAGGAAGTTGCGGATGATCTCCTTGCCGTGCGGCGTGTGATGCACCTCGGGATGAAACTGGATGCCCACCGTGCCGGCGCCGTCGCTGAAGGCTGCAACAGGCGCGTTGCCGCTCGAGGCCACCGCGCGGAAGCCGGGCGGAAGCTCCAGCACATGATCGCCATGGCTCATCCAGACCGGCAGCTCCGCCGGCAGACCCGCGAAGAGCCGGTGGGGGCGGCTGACGCTAAGCAGGGCCAGTCCATACTCGCGCTTGCTGGCCGGCTCCACAGTGCCACCGCGATGGTGCGCAATCAGCTGCATCCCATAGCAGATGCCCAACACCGGGACCCCCGATTGAAGAGCTGCCGGATCGATCTGAGGCGCGTTCTCTGCGTAGACGCTGGCGGGGCCGCCGCTCAGGATCAGGCCTACCGGATTGCGCGCCGCCAGCTCCGACCAGGGCGTGGTGCCGGGAAGGAGCTCGCAGTAGACGTTGGCCTCGCGAACCCGGCGCGTGATGAGCTGCGAGTACTGCGAACCGAAGTCGAGGACGATGATCAGCTCACGCTGAGAATCCGCCGCGGCGGCCGGGGCCGGGGCGGCGGCCGGAGCCGCAGGCGTCAGCGCCGGCTCCCCATGCCGACCCCCTGAGCCGCCTGGTGGACCTTTCCCTCGCTCACAATCGCCGGCGCGATCACCATGTCGACCTTCTGGAACTCCCGGATGTCGTGCGCGCCGCAGACGCCCAGGCAGGACCGCAGGGCACCTGCGAAGTTCTGGGTGCCGTCGTCGACAGCTGCCGGGCCTGTCAGGATGGCCTCCAGGCTGGCTTTGACGCCCACCTCGATGCGAGTGCCGCGCGGTAGGTTGGGATCGGGCGTCGCCATGCCCCAGTTGAAGCCCCGGGAAGCCGACTCGGCAGCCCCGGCCAGCGGTGAGCCGATCATGACCGCGTCGGCGCCGGCGGCAAACGCCTTGCAGACATCGGCGCCGATTCGCATGCCGCCGTCAGTGATGACCGCCACACGGCGTCCCCATCTAGCCTGGAACTCCTCTCGCGCCGCCGCCACGTCGGCGGTGGCGGTGACCTGCGGAACGCCCACGCCCAGCACGCCACGGGTGGTGCAGGCGGCGCCCGGACCCACTCCGACCAGAATGCCGGCGACGCCTGTCTCCATCAGCTCCAAGGCGGTGTCGTACTGAACGCAGTTGCCGGCCAGCACCGGAATGGAGATGGAGTGGCACAGCTCTTGGAAGGAGAGCTGGTGGTAGCTGCGGCTGCGGTGGCGGGCGGTCAGCACAGTTCCCTGGACCACCAGCACGTCGGCCCCGGCGGCCTCGATCAGCCCAGCCCGCTCCTCTGCTCGGGCCGGAATGGTGGAGACCGCACACGGGACCCCCGCGTCCTTGATCTGACGGATCCGCCTCTCTATCAAATCGCGCTTGACGGGTGCTCGGTAGACGTCCTTCAGGACTTGGTTGACCTCGGCCTTGGCAGCCGCTGCGATCCTCTCGACCACAGGCCGCGAATCCTCGTAGCGAGTGTGCACACCGTCCAGGTTCAAAACCGCCAGGCCGCCCAGCTTCCCCATCGCGATGGCGAATTCCACATCGACGACTCCATCCATGGCGGAGCCCCAGAACGGGATGGAAAGCGTGACCCCGGGCAGCGCGAAACTGATGTCCACCTCGTCGGGATTGAGAGTGACCTGGCCGGGGACCAACGCCACCTCATCGAAGCCGTAGGCGCGGCGCGCCCGCCGGCCTATACCAATTTCAAGCGAGCTCTCCGCGGGCCTTGCGATCGTTTCGATGGGTATGCGTACTCCTTTGAAGGGGCGGGTGCCCTTGATTATAACCCCCAGCTGGTGGCCCCTATCCTTATGGCGGCATGGCCATGAAGACGCTGGAATACCTGCCTGGCATCTCGCCCGACGACTGCCGCCGGCTGCGAACGCGCGGCTACCAGCACTCCAACCAGCTCCTCCATGCAGTGACGCTGCAGATCGATCGCGAACGACTCTCACGAAGAGTGGGCATCTCACCCGACCGCCTGCTCGAGTTTGGCCGCCAATGCGCTCTGCTCGAGATCTCGGGCATGGATCGCTATCTGCCCATTGTTCGCCGGCTCGGCGTCGGCGGTCTCAAGGACTTGAAGGTCGCCCAGCCGGAGGCCTTGCATGCCCAGGTGGTGGACGCGGTGGGCATGACCGGGGCGCCCAGCCTAGAGATGGTCCAATACTGGATCAGTCAGGCGCGCACCTGCGACACCTTGGAAGAGCCTGACCACCTGCCGGCCCAGGTCGAAAGCCCCAACCTCCTCTAGTGTCCCGCGCCCCTAGCCATCCCTAAGCTGCCCGACGCCGGCCGCCGCTCCCGCCTCACCGCGCTGGCGCTGACCGCCGCCCTGGGGCTGCTGCTGGCAGCTCTGGCATTCAACTACTCCCGACCGCCGCCATCACTCCTACCGGCGCCAATCGCTCAGGGATCGCCCCAGCCGAGCCAAGCCCAGGCCCTGCCCTGGCCGGGCAGCGCGCAATCTGCGCTTGGTTTGGAAGGCGCCGGCCTGCTGGCTGCCACGCCCAACGCGCACCCGCAGCCAATCGCCAGCGTGGCCAAGGTGATGACCGCGCTCGTGGTCCTGCAGGAGAAGCCGCTGGCAGCCGGTGAAGCCGGCCCGCTGCTGCAGATCGGCGATCAGGAGGTGCGCGAGTACGCCGACGCGAAAGCCAACGGTGAGTCTGTAGTGGCCGTCAAGCAGGGCGAGCAGCTGACCGAGAGGCAGGCACTGGAGGGGCTGCTGCTGCCATCCGGGAACAACCTGGCGGTTCTCCTGTCGCGCTGGGTCGCGGGCTCGTCTCAGGCGTTCCTGGCGAACATGAACTCGACAGCGGCCGCCCTCGGTCTTCGCGAAACCAAGTTTGCCGATGTGAGCGGTTTCGATCCCGGCACCGTCAGCACGCCGAGCGATCTGGTCAAGCTCGGCCTGGCAGCAATGAAGAACCCTGCCTTCGGCGACGTGGTCGGCCAGCCGCAGGCAGATCTGCCAGTGGCGGGGACTGTCTACAACGTGAACTACGCCATCGGCCAGGACGGCATCACCGGCATCAAGACGGGCACCACACCCGAGGCGGGCGCCGTTTACCTGTTCTCAGGCACGACTGAGCTGGAGGGGCGCAAGCTGGTGGTGGTAGGCGTGGTGCAGGGCCAATCGGCGCTGCCTGACGCTCTCACCGCCGGCCGCACTGTGCTGAAAGCGGCCAAGGCCGCCATCACAGTGCAAACCGTCGTCAGTCAGGACCAGGTGATCGGGCACTACCACGTCCCCTGGCAGGGAGACGTCGATGTCGTCGCCAAACAGGAGATGCGGCTGCCGCTGCTGCGTGGTTCCCCTGTGCGCTACCGCTTGAAGGGCAGACGGCTGACTGGGGCCGCGCCGGCTGGCAGCGATGCCGGCAGCCTCGAGGTGACGGTGGCCGATGCACCCGGCCTGGTGGCCGTGCGGCAGCAGGTCCCCCTGGCCACAGCCGAGGAGGTCACTGAGCCGTCGCCCTATTGGCGCCTAACGCGGACGAGCTGACATCCGGGCGGCGACAGCCGCGGTCTGCGAATGGCTCATTTGGTCTCAGTCACCTTTCGGAGCCCGCGGGGATGATCCGGGTCAAGGCCCATCGAAAGTGCTCGATGAAGCGCCAGCAACTGCCCGGCCACAGCGTACGGCAGCGGGGTGAGACTCTCGGGCAGGCCTGTCTTGATCACCAGCGGCCTGCCACTTCGGCCCGGGCGATCGGTGAAGGCTAGGACGTGCGCGCCCTTCCGGACCAGTGCGGCGCCTAGGTCCCGCATCTGCCGCAGGGAGGGACCTGCCGCCTCCAGCAGCAGGACTGGGAAGCCCTGCTCCACCATGGCCACAGGGCCGTGCATGAAGTCGGCGACGGACTGCCCGTCCGCGACCGAATAGCTGGTCTCAGTGATCTTGAGCGCCAGCTCTTCGGCGGTGGCCAAGTGGTAGCCTCGCCCGATCACCGCTAGGCGCTGGCCGCCCAGCCGTTCGGCTGCCTGCTGGAGAGGGTGGGTCAGCGCGATGGTCTGCCCTAACGCTTCGGGACGCGTTCCAGCGCCTGAGCGAAGTCGGCCTCCGGCCGCATCGCCTGGGACAGCATGGCAAAGGCGAGGAGGCTTGTCGTGTAGGTCTTGGAGGCGGGCACGCTCCGCTCCTTCCCGGCGTGCATCTCGAGCACCAGCTCGGCCGCTGACCCCAGGCGAGAGTTCGGCTCGTTGGTGAGCGCGATGGTCAGGCTGCCCTGGTCGCGAGCGGCCTCGATGACGCTGCACACGTCAGGAGAGGCGCCGGATTGGGAAACGGCCAGGACACAAAAGCCGGCAAGGTTGGGCCTGCCCTTGTAGAGCCCGAAGACCGAGGGGGCGGCGAGAGCGACAGTCAGTGAGTTGCGAATCTCGAAGAGGTACTTGGCGTAGGTGGCGGCGTGATCCGAGCTGCCCCGGGCGGCGATCAGAAGGCCGGCAGGCTGACGGGCCCTGATCGCCTGGGCGGCCTCGGCAATGGGAGCCCGACCCGCCCCCAGGGCGGCGGCGACGACGTCGGGCTGCTGCCTGATCTCAGCTTCAAAGGTGCTGCGGCTGTTTGGTGCGGGCAAGCTGGATTCACTCTATGCCCCAAAACCAGCCGAAGCCTGAGCTGGTTGCTGGTACTGGCAACTAGAGCCAGCCCTTCGCCCGGGCGGTGCGGAGCGCCTCCAGCCGGTTTCGGGCGTTGACCTTCTGGATGGCTGCCGAGAGGTGGTTGCGGACTGTGCCTTCCGAGAGGAACAGACGCCTGGCGATGGCGGCGACCGTCGAACCGTCCTCGCTCTCGGCGAGCACCTCCAGCTCGCGCGGTGACAGTGGGCTGTCGCCTTCACTGAGGGCCTGGGCGGCGAGCTGCGGATCCACCACCCGCTCTCCGGCGGCTGTCCGCCTGATCGCACCGGCGAGCTCTGTGACCGGAGCGTCCTTCAGCATGAATCCGCTGGCTCCGTTCGCCATCGCCTTGCGCAGATAGCCGGGCCGGCCGAAGGTGGTCAGCATGAGCACCTGGCATTCGGGCAGCAGTCGGTCCAGATCGGCGGCAACCGAGAGGCCATCCCGGCCGGGCATCTCGATGTCCAGCAGAGCCACGTCCGGTCGGAACTGCAACGCTGCGCCGGCTACTTCGTCACCCCTCCCGACTTGGGCCACCACTTCGATGTCGCTCTCCAGATTGAGCAGGGCGGTGAGGGCGCCCCTGACCATCTCTTGGTCCTCAGCCAGCAGGACCCTGATCACGCAGCACTTGCAGCGGCCGGCGCCTGCTTCAGCGGCAGCCTGACGAAGAGCCGGAAGCCGTGGGCAGTGGGACCCGCCTCGAGCTGGCCCTGCCGCGCCTCCACCCGTTCTCGCAGCCCCTGCAAACCGTGGCCTTGCTTGAACTCGAAGCAGCGCTCAGGGGCGCAACCGTCATCGGTGAGCTCCAGAGTCGCCTGTTCCAGGCAGTGTTCCAGCCGGAGGACGGCGGATGTGGCGTGGCTGTGGCGGATGACATTGGTCACTCCTTCGCGCAGCGCCCAGGCGAGCGTGGAGTCAAGGGCTGCCGGCAGGGGATTGGACAGGCGCGGGCCGGTGAGCGCCACGCCGGCTGCCTTGAGCCCGCTTTTCGCATTCACCAGCTCTTGCTCCAGGCTGGGCTGGCGGTACCCCGCGACTGCCTCTCTGACCTCGCGCAGCGCCTGCCTCCCCACCCGCTCGATGTCGGCGGCTTGCCGAGCCGCCAGCTCGGGTGATTGGCCGGCCAGCCGGTGAGCGAGCTCCGCCTTCAGCACCATCACCGACAGGCTGTGTCCGAGCAGGTCGTGGAGGTCTCGGGCGAAACGCAACCGCTCTTCTGAGACTGCCAGCCGCGCCACCTCCTCGCGGGCAGCCTGCAACTGCCGATTGGAGCGGATCAAGGCCGCGATGCCAACCATGAAGAGACCGGTGAACAGCATGCCGCCCGAATAGAGGGCAGCGTAGTACCAGGGGATGCCACCGGCCAATGTGCCAATGAGGATCGCCAGCGAGATGAGGGGGATGAGACTCCAGCCCCGCCAGGAGCGGAAGGCGAACGCTGCCCCGATGACCGGGAAATAGAAGGCGGCGGCAAAGTCAGCGCCGTCGAAGGAGACGAGGACGAACGACAGGCCGACCAATGCCAGGATGGAGGCCAGAGCCTCGTAGGGGCGCGACTTGGCGCGCGGGGCTTCCAGCGATGCGGGAACAGCGCGGGTGATGAGCCAAGTGTCCACGGCCACGAACATCAGCACGGTGGCTGCGACCAGCAACCGGTCCTGGAGTGAATGCGGACGGCCGTAGTAGGCGGCTGCTTCGAACACCAAGAGCACGAGCCAGACAAGGCCGAGTGCGCGCCAGGCTCTCTGGCGCAGGCGAACCCGGAGTGCCTCGAGGCGGTGGTCCATTGTTTATCAACGAAGGCTAAGACGACAGTCTGCTCCTGCCAAGTGACAGAGCCCTCGGTTTCGTCGTGACGAATGTCACCAACACTTGATGAGGTCTGGAACTTTCCCTGTTTCGCCCGGCAGGTTAGGCTCGAAGCGAGATGACAGTCGCTGAGCTGAGAGGTGTCACCAAGCGTTTCGGGCCGGTGGAAGCGCTGAAAGGCATCGATCTGGACATAGCCGAGGGCGAGCTGCTGGCGCTGCTGGGTCCAAACGGAGCGGGCAAGACGACAGCGATTGGGATGATGCTCGGCCTCCGGCGCCCCAGCACCGGCACTGTCAAGCTCTTCGGGCTGGACCCTGCCGACCGCCGCGCCCGGAGCCGCTGCGGCGTCATGCTCCAGGAGTCCGGCGTCAACCAGGCGCTGAGCGTGAGCGAGCTCGTGAACCTGTTCCGCGCCTACTATCCCAATCCCATGTCCGCCGACCGGGCCATCGCCCTGGCCGGCTTGGAGCCAGAAGCGAAGAAGCCGGTGACGAAGCTCTCGGGCGGCCAAAAGCAGAGGCTCTACTACGCACTGGCGGTGGCCGGCGACCCTGAGGTGATCTTCTTGGACGAGCCGACTGTGGGCATGGACGTGGAGTCCCGGAGGACGTTCCTCGACTCGATCAAGAACTTCGCGGCCGACGGCCGCACCATAGTGCTCACCACCCACTACTTGGACGAGGCGGACGAGCTGGCGCGCCGGATAGTCGTGGTGGACCGGGGCCTGATAGTGGCGGACGGCACCCCTGACTTCATCAAGTCGAAGGTGGCGGGCCGGCGCGTTACTTTCGACAGTGACCGCGCTCTGACCGAAGCCGACTTTGAAGGCCTGCCGCGCCAGCGACTGGAGATCTCCGGCCAGCGGGCGAAGCTGCTGACGGATCAGCCTGAGGATGTTTTGCGAGCGTTGTTCCAGCGCGGCATGGGCATCAAGAATCTGAGCGTCATGGGCGCCGATCTGGAGGAGGCTTTCCTCGCCCTGACCGCGCACGACAAGGCCGACGCTGGCGCGTCTAGATCGGTTGAGCCGGATTCTTCCCCCCTTGAGGAGGTGAATCGGTGAGCACGCAGGTTATGCCCAGGCCGTCCGGCATGCCGGTGGCGCCGGTGTCGCGAATGCTGCTGGCCTCCCTCAAGGCGCGGGCCCAGTTCTATCGACACAGTCCGCTGTTCCTGGTGTTCTCGATGTTGCTGCCGCTCATGTTCTACGCGCTCTTCGGCACAGTCTTTGCCCCCAAGAGCGGAGCCGCCGACTTCTTCGCCTATCTGCTCGGCTCGTATGGCGCCTACGCGGTGAGCAGCATCATGGTCTTCAACATTGGGATCGGAGTGGCGACCGCCCGGGCGCAGAAGATCGACGTGCTCCAGCGAGCCACTCCGCTACCGGGTTGGGTAGCCATTGCGAGCGAGATCTTCACCGCGATGGCAGTGGCGGTGGTGTCCCTGATCCCCCTCTTTATCTTCGGCGCTGCGTACGGCCACGTGCAGCTCTCGGCTGCTCGCTGGCTGCTGCTGCTGGTGAGCCTCGTTCTTGGCGCCCTGCCAGTGCTGGGACTGGGGCTGGCCATCGGTTACGGCGCCTCAGCCAATAATGCGCCGGCTCTGGCGAACCTGATCTACCTGCCGATGTCCTTCCTCTCTGGTCTCTTCATCCCGCTGACGATCATGCCTGACTGGATCCAGAAGATCGGCGTCTTGTTTCCCACCTACCACTACGGCCAGCTGGCCTGGAACTCCGTCGGTCAGGGCAAGGAGGATCCTCTCTGGGCGATCCTCTGGCTGATTGTGTGGGCAGCTGTGCTGTTTGGGATTGCCGCCCGCTTCTACCGCCGGGACCAGATGCGAAAGTTCGCCTGACGCTTTGGGCCGACGCTACAAACGGCGCTGGCGGACCCGGGTTGCAACATCTTGGCCCTGGATCGGGTTGTATCCCCTGTGCTCAGGCAGTTTCGCTTTGGCGTCATCGCTGAGAACGTCCTTAGTCGGCGTGAGCTGACGCGGACAGCCCAAGCTGCCGAGGCAGGCGGCTTCTCGACGCTACTGATCCGTGATCATTTCCTGCCCCAGCCATTCGGTCATCAGCTGGCGCCGCTCAGCTCTCTCAGCTATGTGGCAGCCATCACCAGCACCCTGCGTGTGGGCAGCATGGTTATGGCCAACGACTACCGAAGCCCGGTTCTGCTGGCGAAGGAGGCAGCGACCATCGACGTCCTCTCGGAAGGCAGGTTTGAGCTGGGGCTGGGCACCGGCTTTTTGCAAGCCGAGTACCGCCAAGCGGACATTCCGTTCGAATCTCCGAGTGTTCGAGTGGGAAGGTTTGCTGAGGCGGTCCAAATCTACAAAGCCCTCCTCAGTGGAGCACCCGTCACATACTCTGGCGAGCACTATCGCCTTGAAGGCGTCCAGAACTTCCCTCAACCGGTGCAGACGCCTAGGCCGCCGATTCTGGTCGGAGCCGGCGGTAAGCGAATGCTTGGCATCGCCGCCCGCGAAGCTGACAGCATAGGCTTGCTCTCAGCTGCCATCACTGATGGGTTGCTGGTCGAGGATCCGACCAGCCGCCTGGCTCACGCGGTCGAGAAGCGGTTGCACTGGATCAAAGAAGCCGCCGGACCGCGCCTACCTGACGTTGAACTTGGCATGTTCATGACCCTGCTCCTTCGGGAAGATCGGCCCACGGCCGCCGAGGACCTGATCAGGCAGCGTGGCTGGCGCGGCGTCACCCCAGATCAAGTGCTTGCCATGCCGTCGGTTTTCATAGGTTCGCCCGCGGGGACAGTGGAGCTCATGCAGGAGCGCCGGGAGACTTATGGAATCACGTATTACGTGGTGGGACCGTCTGCACAGGCTGACGTCGCCCAGCTCATCGGCAGTCTGTAAGAGCCACCTGAAGCAGGGCGGCCCCTCTGAGCGGTGCCGAATGCCCCGAGGATCCGGCTCAAATTGCGGTTCACCTGTCCGCCTGCCCGCCGCTTTCTGCGTTGAGCCTGGGTCTCAGAGCCTCATGAGACAGCAAACGACCGACCGCCTGCCCAGCCGTTTTCGGCCACATTGAAGGCCAAGAAGCGCAGGACGCTCATGTGTCCGGCGCTCCTCTTCGGCCTTGGGTTTTAGGAGGACCTCCGGCTCGCGGCTCGGCCGGTGGCCGTGCGGACGGACGTCGCCGTGGACCCCTTTTGGCGCGTTCCGGCCGCTGTCGGCCGGGCACCTGCCCGGTTGGAAGCGGTGCTGGTCTTGCGCTGGGTGCGAGCCGCTGCGGTGCGGGTCGACGTGGGACGGCTCACCCTGGTCCGAACCGGAGGCTGGCTGGCGGCCTCGAAGCGGGCAAACGACCTGACCGCGTTGGCAAAGCCGCCGTGCATCAGTTCCAGAGTCCGATACGCGGCCTCACCGACCAGGTCGCGGCGGCGGGCCTGTGACCTCACCAGGCCGAGGCCCCGAAGCACGATCTGCGACGGGATGGTGCCGTCCACGAGAGCGGTCGTCGCGTTCGCCGCTCCGGCCACCAGCTGGGCAGCCTGACGCCGCGCCTGCCGAGCGCTGGGAGCGCCGATACGCTCCAGGCTCCTGACGCTGCTGCGGGCCGTCCGGCGCGGATGGGACGCCGCCTTGGTGGTCTCGGCAACTATGCCTGCTGCGGTGTTCGCAGTCCGCTCCTGCAGGTCGCTTGTTTCTTCGTTCATTGAAGCTCCTTGGCGATGGATTGATTGACGCTATGCGTCATTGTAACGCATCTGACGCGATGCGTCAAACCTCGCTGACACTCCCAACCTCTCCAGCAGCCGTTCGGCGTGTTCGCCGAAGAGGTCGTAGTGAGCTACGCGCCGCCGCTTCTCCGGCTGGATCCACTCTGGCCGGAGGCCGTAGCCGGCGCCCCATGCCTGCAGCCGCGAGCGCAGCCCAATGACGTGCAGGAACGGCCTCTCCATGGCTATACCGCGGGCCGAAAGCGTGCCGTGATAGCGGTCAAAGTTGCGGTGAACGGCAATGCCTCCTGTCTCCGCAAACTCGATCGCGGCCGCCAGTTCCCGGCGTTGGAAGTAGCGGACTTCCAGCCCCCCCGCGCGCCTCACCTGCGATCCGAACAGATCGGTCGGAAGGCGCACAAGAAGCAGGGCCTGTCGTGATGCTGCGGACCAAGCTGGAAGTCGCCATTCCGAATCCGCTGGGCAGCCTCGCTGACCCAGCCCCTGGCCATACCGGCATCGGGTTCGATTTCGATGAGCTCACCCCGACGAAGGTCGCACAGCGCCAACCGGTAAGCGTCAAAATGGCCTGGTAGCAGACCCTGCTCCAAGGCCAGCCCGTACAGCTGGAGCTGGATCGCGTAGGCCCGCCGCAGCCTTTGGTTCAGGTTGGCGTTCGTCTTGTAGTCGACGATCAGGGTGCGCCCCTCCACCTCACAAATCCGATCGGCGACCCCACGCAGGATCACCTCTCCAGCCGGCTCGCCGCTGTCCAGCCGCAAGGTGAAGTCAACCTCGGTCGCCAGCGTCCTGGCCCTCGCCAGCGGCTGCGCGGCGTACGCCAGCAGCATCTGCCGGCCCTCCGGCGGTCCCGAGTAGTGAGCGGTGATGTCACCGCCGGCGCTGTGCCAGGCGGCCAGCGCCTCGTGAACCGCCGCTCCGAGATTGAGGCCCCCCGCCCCCGAGGCCGCCGCTTGAGGCAGGAGCTCGTCCGGCGGACTAGGCACCTGCCAGACATGTTGGAAGCGGTAGCGAACCGGGCACAGCTCGAACTGGTGAAGCTGGGAGAAGCTCACCTTCAACCGCCGACGGGCATCCCCGTCGCTGGATGCTGACCGGCCGGATGCCTCCAGCAACTCCAGGCGCTCGATCAGTGCCTCGACATTGACGGTGGCCTGTGCAGCGTCTGGGGCCGGCGTCAGCCCGCCGCCCAGCTGCAGCTGCTCAGCCGTTACAACCCGCGCTGCCGCCGGGTGCTCGAGGGCCCACTCCAAGAGCTCCCCAAAATGGTCGTCGGGGTCAAGCTCCCCCGTGATCTCCCCAGGGTGGCTCTCGCTGCGAGCGGCGCTGATGTAGACGGAGTCGCGAGCCCGGGTGAGCGCCACATAGACGGCGCGCCGCCTCTCGCGTGTGGTCAATCTCTTGACCGCGCTGTCCGGCCTGTGGACGTCATAGCGTGGATGGGGTTCGCCCTTCCACCTCTTCATCAGAAAGCCGAGCTGCTGATCGAAGAACAGCTGATCTCGGCTGCTCGGCTTCGGCGTACGCACGTTCAGAAGGAACACTGTGCCGAACTCCAGGCCCTTCGCCCCGTGAATCGTGAGAAGCCGGACCGCCTCCTCCGCCTCTGGCGGACCGGCTTCACTGAGGTCCCTGCCCGCCATCACGCGGTCTAGGTGGTTGACGAACCCTGCGATGCCGCCCAGCGCCTCCTCCTGTTCGTACCTGTTGGCCAGCTCGAAGACCTTGCGTATGTTGCGGAGAGAACGCGGACCTTCCCGGCGAGACCTCAGCTGGCAGTGGCGGAGGTAGCCTGACCCCTCCAGCAGCTGGTTCAACGCGTCAGCGACCGACAGCTGGTCCGACCGCCGGGCGAGCTCGCCCACCAACTCCAGGTTCCGTTCCAGGCGCGAAACGCACTCCACGGGGATCTCCGGCCAGCCCGCTCCCCGAGACTCATCAAGGCAGTCGCGCAGGCGCATGCCCCAGCGACCGAAGCGTCGCGACGCCAAGCAATACACGGCGGCATCATCAAGGCGGATGACCGGGCCCTGCAGCAGCCGGGCCAGCGCGCCGTCATGGAGAGGGTCCGCCACAAGCCTGACCAGCGCCAGCACGTCCTTCGTCTCCTCCCGATCGAAGAAGCCGGAGCCGCCGGCGGTGACGTAAGGGATGCCCCGCCTGCGCAGCTCCTGCTCGAACTCCGGCGGGAGGTGGCGGGTCGAATAGGTGAGCAGCGCGATGTGCCGATACGACGCCCCCGATCGCACCAGCCGCTCGATCTCGGCGCCAACCAGTCGCGCCTCCTCCGCTGCGTCCCCGGCCATCATCACTGTCACGCATTGACCGCCCGCGGCCCTGGTCGCGATGAGGTCAGGCTCCGAGCCGAAGTCAGGGTCCCGACGGATGAAGTCGGTGGCACAGTCGAGTATCTCCTGACGAGAGCGGCGGTTGACAGTCAGCGGCAGCGGCCTGCCGGGAAATCCGGTTCGGATGTTCTCGATTTCGGCGTCACGCCAGCCGTAGATCGATTGCTTGGCGTCCCCGACGACAGTGACGTTGCCAAAGCCCGGCGCAGCGAGCAGCTCGATCAGCTGCAGCTGGATGCCGTTGGTGTCCTGGAACTCGTCGATCAGGAGGTGGCGGAACCGCCGGCGACACCTGCCCTGGAACTCGGACCGGGCGCGAAGAGCGCGAATCGTCTCCAGGATCAGATCATCGAAGTCCAGCCTGCCTGCCTCGCGCAGCCTGCGCTCATAGGCGCTGAAGAAAGTGTGGACCACCTCGATCGACTCCAGCTCGGCCTGCGCGGAATCGGGGCTGGGATGCTCCTGCCGCGCATGTGCCGCGTCGGCCAGGCGCCTGAACTCGCCAGGCGAGATGCCCCTCCCTTTCAGCTTCAGGGTGAAGTTGGGTGCTGCCTTGAGCAGCATCTCGAGGTCGTCCGCCTGCAGCTGCTTGAACTCCTGCTCCAACCCCGGCTCGGCTCCGCTTCGAAACTGGGCCTGAAGGCGGTCGAGCAGGAGACGCTGCCCGAGGTCGTCCAGGGTCCGCAGGTCACGGGGCAGGCCTATCAGGTAGGCGTGCTCCCGGATCAGCCGCCCACACAGCGCATGGAAAGTTCCGATCCAAGCCTCGTCCAGCGACTGCTCCAGCCGGCCCTGCAGTCGCTCCCGCAACTCCGCCGCAGCCGCATCGGTGAACGTCATGGTCAGGATGCTGTCAGGCCGCAGGCCCATTTCCTGAACGAGCCAGAGAAAGCGCTCCACAATCGTGAACGTCTTGCCCGTTCCGGGACCGGCAGCTATGAGCCAGGCGCCGTCTACCCCAGCCCGAGTGGCGGCCAGCTGTTCATGGGTCAGCTCTGAGTGCGGCAGCTGACCGATCATTCCGCCGGTCCCCTGCCATAGTGGCAGATCGTTGCGTGGGGGCAACCGCTGAAGGCGTTGAGGCAGGTGCCATAGACGTCGGCTCTGGGCCGCGGTTGGAAATCGCCTGAGCGGATCTGCTGGATGGCGCTCACCACTGTCGCCCTGCCCTGGCTCAGGTCCTCTTCGGTCAGAAGCCTGTGCTGCCACGCCTTGGGCCCGGCCAGTCGTTCGCCGACAGCGAACATGGCCTGGCTGATCTCCTTGTACTTGCTCTTGTACTCCTTCGGGTACCACAAGGAGAGGTAGCGAGGATTGAAGGCAAGCGGCCGGCCTTCTTCGTCCACACCTTCCCGACAGGCGAGGTAATAGAGCAGAAGCTGGACGTCGACTGGATCGTCTCCGAAGCACTCCCTGTACTTGGATTGGGCGCCGTACGCCTTGCCCGATTTGTAATCGATCACCTCGCAGGTGCCGTCGCCGAGGTCGTTGACGCGGTCGATCTTGCCGTGGATCTCAGCGCCCTCGAGCTGCAGGACAAAACGCTTCTCTACCGCCAGTGTGTGCCGCCGCGGCAGCGGTTGGCTGCCGAACACCACAAACTCGATGTAGTTGCGCAGGATGCGATGCACGAGCTGCTCTTCGCGCTTGCGGTCCAAGACGCCTTCCTGCTGGTCCAGATAGGATCCCAACCGCTCCTCGTAGATGGCGCGCAACAGGTTCCCCTTGTCCTGGAAGGTGCCGCCGCGCCATTCATCCTCGCGGCGGTGGAACTCCTCGAGCACATCGTGGATGAAGCCACCGCGGGACAGCTCCACCCCGCGTAGGGGTTTGGCGAGGCCGGGATGCTGATTGAACCAGTACAGGCGAGGGCACTTGATGTAGTCGTTGATGGCGGTGGCCGAAAAACTCGCCGGCGCCACATGCCCGGGACGGACCAGCTCCGGTTGGAACGGCTGACCGGCCTCAGCGTCGCCGAGGAAGGCTGTGTCCGCGCCGAGAGTCCTAAGCCGGTCCGCCTGCTGCTCGGTCAGAGCCAGTCCTGTCAGCAGCGTCTCAGCCTCGGTCAGGCTGAGGACTGCTTCCGGATCCACGCCGAGGCCGCTACGCGACAGCTCGCAGCGTGGAGCCTCGCCGAGGGCAGGTTCCAGAAACGGCGACGGTGCCACGGGCTGGCTGTACTCATCGGCATAGGTGACGTACAGTCGCCGGCTGGCGCGGGTCAGGCCCACGTAAGCCAGCCTGCCTTCTTCGGCCACGTGCTCCTCGGCGCTGGCCGGCCAGCTGGGAATAAAGCCCTTCAACTCAGCGGCCAGCCAGGCCTGATCCTCCTCCTCGAGGACGGGGTTCGGCCGAGCTGCAAGCGGAAAGATGCCCTCGCCGAAGCCTGACAGGAAGACCACCGCAAACTCGAGTCCCTTCGCCTGATGCACTGTCAGGATCTGGACCCCCGACCGGCTCGGCGCGGCGGGCTCCACATCGTCCACAGCTCGAGCCAGCAGGCTTTCCAGCCGCGCAGCGACGTCGGACAGCAAAGGCGGCCGGCCGTGGAGTCGCTGCCAGGCCCCTTCCAGATCCGCCAGAGCGGTGAGTGCCACGTTCAGGGCAGCCAGTGACGCGGCGGGCTCCACATCGGGCCCAGCTCCCGCGGCGAGCAAGAGCCTCTGCATGACGCCGGCTTCCATGAGCAACCAGTAAGCGAGCGCGCGCAGCGGTAGGTGGCGCGCCTTGCGGGCGCCGAGGTAGTAGGTGGTCACTGCTCGGTGCAGAGCGTCCAGCTCAACCTCTGAGAGATAGCCGGCAGGCGCGGGCGCCTTGATCTCGACGGCTGCCGCGGCGCCGCCGAGGCCCGGGTCGGCAGGGGTGTCGGCGGCCAGCCGGGAGCCGTCGGCAGGGAAGTCCGGCAGAGTCGCATCGGTCGGCGGGTCAGGGGCAGAACCGGTCGGAGTGCCCGAGGCGGGGCCGAGCGGAGCCTCTGCGGGCCTCGGTCCGCCGGCTTCCCACGGCAGTGGATAGCGAAGCGCGTCCAGCTCGTGGAGCCAGTACATCAGGCGCTTCACCAGGCGCGGGAGCGGTTTCCCCTGCTCCAAACACTCCTGACGCAGCCGGCTAGCGGTCGCCGCCGGTACACCGCTCAACGGGGAGGTGACAACTGCCGCCAACGAGTCGGGTTCGTCAGGCACGTTCAACGCGCCCAGCATGGTCAGCAGAAAGCGCACTACCTCGTTGCTGACAAAGCCATCTGCGCCGCGAACCTCCGAGGGCAGGTGGAGAGCGCGCAGAGCCTCTTCAAAGGGCGCCGCGTTCTGAAGAGTCGAGCGGAGAAGGATGGCGACGTCGCCCGGTCGGAGGGTGGAATCGGCTAGCAAAAGCTGGCGTATCTCGCGGGCGACGAAGAAGGCTTCGTCGATGGCGTTGGCCTCCCTGGCCACAGTCACGCAATCAGTCGCTGAGCTCGCAGTTGCGCTTCGGAACTGGCGCTCGGGCGCTCCCGGCTGCGTCGCCCGCAACAGCCGGCTTGCAACCGAGAGCGCTTCAGGCGGGCAGCGATGGCTCAGGTTCAGCTCCAGCAGTCGGCCGCCGTAGACCGCCGGGAACCTACGCGTCAAGAGGTCTGGCACCGCGCCCCGGAAGCGATAGATCGACTGATCTGGGTCTCCGGCGACAAGCAGCCGGGGTCGGCTGGCGGGTGGGACCAGAAGAGTCAGCAGGGCAAACTGCGCAGGGTCCACATCCTGGAACTCGTCGACCAGTACGTAGCGGAATTTGTGGCGAAGCCGCTCGCCCAGCTCGGGCCGGCGTTCCAACAGATCGATGGCATCCGCGATGAGATCGCGAAAGTCCTCCAGCCCGACCGCCTCACACCGCTCCTGATAGGCGCTGTAGGCGGCCGAAAGCGCTTGCACCCGCTCGGAGCCGCTGGTGAGCGCGGCGAGCCGGAACTCGCGATGGCCCACGCGGTTCTGCTTGAGCATGGCGACGAAGCCCAGGGCGTCCTGGGCGAAACTGTCGGTCCGGGCGACGGCCGAGAGCCCGCCCAGCTCGGCTTCCGGCATGCCTGTCAACGCCGCCTGCATTGACAGCCACTCCTGGAACCCGTTCAGCAGGAGCTTCTCTGAACGTGGCTCCTGCTCGCGAAGCAGGCGTGCGCAGAAGCTGTGAAAAGTGCTGATCCAGGCCTCCGGATAGGAGTCGACCAGCCGATCATCGATCCGGCGCGCCAGCTCGTCCGCCGCCGCCTTGGAGAAGGTCAGAACCAGGATCTCGCCGCGCGTAGCCCGACCTGTGCTGATCAGGCTTTGGTAGAGGTCGACCAGGGCCTTGGTCTTCCCGGCGCCGGGCCCGGCGATCAGCCGGACTGGTCCCTCGAATTCAGTGGCGGACAGGGCGCTAGCGAACATGTGTTCCTAATTATGAGGCCGGGAGTTCAAGCCGTCCATTGTTAAGGAGGTCAAGCAGCCGTACCTAGTCCATGGGCTGGACCCTCACAATTCGGGGGTGGCCCTTCGCCTGAAGAAGCAGTATGCCCCGCCGGTCAGCCGGGTTCAGGTTCGGCGCAGCCAGCTCAGCGACAGCCTCGGCTGGATGCGCCGGGACGTCGTGCGACGGCTGCTTCCCTTCGCCGCGGTCGTCGTGACTCTCTGGCTGCTGCTCCGACCCCGCTGGCTGGGGCTGAGCTTGGGCGCCCCGGAGATACAGCTGGCGGTCGGCGCGGTCGGCGCGGTACTGCTCTTCTTCGGCGGCGCTGCGGTGCAGCTGGGTCTGAGCCGGCGCCGCCGGGCTCTGGCGGTTGCGGGCTCAGGCGCGGATCTATGGGTGCAGGCAGGCTACTACCTCCTGCTCAATGCGCCGCTCGAGGAGGCTGTCTTCCGGGGCCTGCTCCAGGGCGCGCTCACCGCGCTCGGCGGCCCGGCTCTGGGCCTGTCGGCAGGCACTGCCGCATACGTGCTGTATCACCGGTTGGGCGGCTGGGCGTGGCAGGACGTCGCGGCGACCACCCTGGTCGGAATGCCCCTGGCGCTCCTCTACTGGCTGCTGCCCGGACCACCCTCTCTCGTGGCGGTAAGCCTCGCACACGCCGGCGCCACCTGCGGATTCCTGGGCCCGGGGCCTTGGCTCCTCTGGCGACTGAGACTTCTCGCCTAGGGTCCTGCGCCCAGACGCTTGTTGAGTAGATTGTGGCAGCCCGAGGGCGCCGGTCCGGGCAGCGAGGCAAAGGAAAGGGTGGAACTAGGAGGAGCGCACTTCCGGCCGGGGCCCCGCAAGCGGGGGCGTGCGACGACGGGCCGGGCCCCATTTCCGGGGTCCCCGCGAAGCCTGCTTCGTGGGATGGGTTGACGCTGGCATCGGTGTCCGGAGCCGCAATATGCCAACGAATTTCTGGCGCGGGACACTAAGGCGCCTCCGGCAGCTGGCCTCCGGTCAGCTGGGCCTGGCTCTCGCCGGATTGGCAACCGGGCTGGTCAGCTTCGACAGCTCCATCCTCACTCTGGCCCTGCCGGCCATCGGTCAGGAATTCCACGCAGGTGTTCCCACGCTCGCCACTGTGGGGGCGCTCCTGGCCGCGGGATCTCTCCTGGGCCTACCGCTGGCGGTGAGCGCCGACCGCTTCGGCCGGCGTCGCGTGTTAGTGGCCGGCGTGGCAGGTTTCTCGCTGGCTAACCTCCTCAGCGCAGCAGCGCCCGGCCTGTCCTGGCTGGCCGCCAGCCGGCTCCTGGCAGTCGCCCTCGAGACCGCCGTGGCGGGGACCGCGGCGGCATACGCCGTCGAGCAGGCGCCGGCCCGCGGCCGCGGCACCGCGCTGTCATTCCTGGCGGTCGCGGGCGGCGCCGGGGCGGGGCTGAGCGTGGTTCTCTATCCCTTCCTGGCGCCGAACTGGCGGCTTCTCTACGCCCTGGGCGCCGCCGGGCTACTGGCCCTGCCCCTGCTTCTGCGCCGGCTGCCTGAGAGCCGCGCCTGGCGCAGATTGGAAGCTGCGTCCGGGGGCCTGCGCGTGCTGTTGGAACCGCCCTGGCGGCGCCGAGTGGCACTCTTCGCGCTCGCCGCTGCGCTCGGAGAAGCGTTCTTCGGCCCGGCCAACCTGCTGCTCGCGCTCTTCGGACAGCGCGAGCTCCACCTGGGCACCACGGTAATCAGTCTGGTCTTCGTCGCGGCCGGGCTGGGCTCACTCCCTGGGTTTGCCGCAGGCTCGTGGTTGGCGGCGAAGGGCTATCGCCGGCTGCCGGCGGTGGGGCTGGCTTTCGCCGCCGCCCTCACAGCCGGTTTGAGCTTCGCCGGCCGACCAGGTCTCTATCTGGCGGGCGACCTGCTCTGGACACTGCTCGCCGGTGCCAACGTGGCGATTGCCGGAGCTTGGCTGGGCGAGTTGTTCCCCACCCGAGCTCGGGCCACCGCGGACACCACCGCAGCCGTTGCGGCCGCCGCCGGAAGCGCGGCCGGTCTGCTCCTGGTTGGCCTTCTCGAGCCTCAGCTCGGCCTGGGCCGAAGCCTGCTGCTGATGATGGCGGGCGGAGCCGGCGGAGCGCTGCTGCTCCTGCTCCTGCCGGGCACCTCCGGCGGACGACTGCCTGAGTGACAGCACCCCGGACGCTGTCCACTCGGACGAATGTGTAAACTCCCTGCAGGGCACCGGCCAGCCTGATCTCAGGCGCTCGGCGCGAGGCGTGCCCGGGAAACGACTTGATCCCATCTTTCTCCTCGGCCACCGACGTGGCTGGCGCTCCAGCCCCCACCTTGCCGCGCGTCTGCGCTCATCGATCCGGGTCGGGGGCGGCGAGTTTCAGCCTATGAGCACACCAAACCCCGGCGACATCCTGCCTCTCTGGGACCCCGATCTGCCAGGCGAGGTGATCAAGACAGGACGCCTGGGCATCCGCATCCGGCCCGGCAGCCCTGCCGCTCAGAAGCTGGAGTTCATCCCGGGCGGCCCCGAGTGGCTACGCCAGGTGCTGGAGGAACACCGCGAGATCGACGGCACCTACACGGTCAGCAAGGCCGACCGGCCGTTGGACTTCATAGGCCAGGTGGACCAGACGCTGATCACCGGCCGCCTGGGCCGCACTCAACGCGGTCTCGCGCTCGAGATCACAGAGATGCAGCAGCTGGAAAAGGAGTTCGAGATCGAGAAGGCTCGTCTCAACCTCCGCTACTCCGAGCTGGCGCTGGTCCAGGAGTGGGACGGCGAGCTGGAGGCGCTCACCTCGTTCGTGCTGCGAGAGAAGGCTAAGACCCTGCCCATCCTCGACTCAACCCTGCGCTTCATCGAGCATCTGCGCGACTTCCGCGAACACCTGGCGGAGGCCACCATCCGCCGCTTCGAGGCCACCGAACAGTGGATCGAATGCCCCCGCTGCGAGAACCGGGCGCCGATCTCGCTGGGCATTCAATGTCCTGAATGCGGCGAGGATATGCGCGGCGGCGAGTACGTCCGAGCGGCGCTACAGCTGGCCGACGGCACAGACGCCCGCATCTACCGCGGCATCGACTCGCTGACGGTTCGCTCGCCCAGCTTTCCTGAATACCGCGGCATGACACTTGACCGCGCCAGCGGCAACACGCTCACCGTCTCCTTCCGCCGCTACGACCCGCTGCCTGACGAGGGAGTGGTGCTGCCGACGGCCAGCGTGGAGATGTTCGAAGCGCAGCGTTCGGTGATCCGGCAGCTGATGATCGGCTCGCCTCGCACCGGTGCCCTCGGCGCCCAGCTCGCCGATCCCGGCTGGCTCGGGATCCCGCCCCGCGTTTCCCTGGACGGCAAGCGCGCCGCGCACCTGCCTCAACCCAACGACGAGCAGTCGGAAGCGGTGAGCCGGGTGATGGGCATGCGGCCGGGCCAGATGTATTTGATCCAGGGACCACCGGGCACCGGCAAGACGACAGCCATCGTGGAGTCAATCCGCCGCATCCTGAGCCGCAACAACGAGGCGTCGATCCTGCTCTCTTCGCACTCCAACGATGCTGTTGACACCGGCCAGGAGCGCCTGCTTGGCTTCAGCCACGTCCGCCAGGTGCGCATCGCCGAGCCTGGCAAGGTGCCGCGACGGCTGCGCCATACGCTGGTCGACGGCGACGACCTGGAGCCGTTCAACCTGGTGGCGGGCACCGTGAACCGGCTCGCCATCGACTCCCGTCTGCGCTTCCGGGTCTTCGACTGGGTGATCCTGGATGAGGCCAACAAGGTGCGCGCCAACGAAGCGCTGTCACTGCTGCCGCTCGCCAAGCGCTGGGTGATGATCGGCGACATGAACCAGCTGCCGCCGGTCATGGAGGAGGCGGCGATCGGCTTCGAGATCAGGAGTCCGCTGGACGAGCTTGTGCGGGACTCCAGCTTTTACGGCTGGGCTTGGGACGAATCGCCGGCGGGAGCGAAGATCATGCTGCCCCGCCAGTACCGCATGCGGGAACCCATCGGCCGGGTGGTCTCCGATCTGTTCTACGAAGGCAAGCTGATCCACGAATCGCCGCACCAGCGGATGCCGCTGCCCTGGCCGTTTGATCGGGAGCTGGTCTGGGTTGATACGGGCGCCCAGGACGAGTACCGCGACGCCCAGCGTTCAGTGGCTAACGAGTTCGAGGTGGCGCTCTGCAAGGACATCACCTCCATCATCCGGCGCCGCGTGCGCAAGTCGCGCCTAGCAGTCATAGCCATGTACTCCTCGCAGGTGAACCGGCTCGTCTCCGCCCTGAAGGGCATAGTGCCGCCAGACGACATCGAATCCGTCGACGCCTTCGAGGGCCGTGAGTCCGACGCGGTGATCCTCTCGTTGGTCCGCTCCAACGATCGCTCGGCGATCGGATTCCTGAACGACCCCAACCGGGTCAACGTCGCCATCTCCCGGGCCAAGAAGCTGCTGGTGGTGGTGGGCGACTCCAAGACTGTCATCGGCGGCGCGCCTGAGCTGTTCGGTCCGCTTTTCGAGCACGCCAAGGAGGAGGGCTTGGTAGCGGGAGTGGGTGCTGTGGTCACCGCCTGCCAGCGGGTCGGAGTCCGCTCCCAAGTCCAGCGGCTGTCGCGCCCTCGCCGCGGCGAGCGCGGGCGGAATCGGCGGCGGCGGCGCGGTTCGGACAGCCGGGGGCCGCAGGACGCCCCGCTGGAGCAGCGAGTTACCAGCGCGGAGACGGCCGAGCTGCCGGCAGAAGAGGTCGCTCTCGCACCGGCCAGTCAGGACGAGCGGGGCCGCCCGGACAGATCCGAGCCCACCGCGGCTGCGGAGCAGTCCCCGGCAGTTGGTCAGACGGACCTCGCCGACAAGTCTGCCGGCGGTGCCTCAGACCAGACGGCCGACCATGCCCCTGCCGGCGGAGCCGCAGCCAGAAACGGGCGTGGGTCCCGCCGGCGCCGACCGCGACGGGCGGCAGCGCCGGATCGTGATCAGCAGGTTCGCGGCGAAGCTGCCGCTGCGCGCAACGGCTCCCTCCATATGGGAGCCGAAGCCCCCTCGCCAGCCGAGTTACAGCCGGCGGCCGGCGAGGAGCGGGGCGGCCAGGGACCCGGCTCTCATGACGGCGCAGAGGAGCGGCCGACAGCTGTCGAGCTCGTTCAGCTGCCCCTTGACACCCGCGCCAGCACCACGCGGTCAGTAGGGTTGAAGCCCAAGGCCATTCGAGAGATCCTGGCGGCCGCGCAAGAGCAGGGTGGGCTGGCCGTCGTCCGCCGCCGCGAACCAGTCCGATCGCGCCGGCGACGGCTGTCACCGGAGGGGCCTAATGGCGAACCCGACGCTGAGGAGGTGGCCCCGAAGCCAGACGAGAGCCGGCCGGCCAGAGCCGGCGCCAGGCAGAGTAGCAAGAGCTTGACGGAGCCGGCCGCCGACGCTGAACAAGCAGTTGTCAAGGAGACCTCGGCCAAGCGCCCGGCGACTGTCAAGCGACCACCCCCTGAAAAGGCCCCGCAAAAGTGAGGGGAGGCCGTACACAGCTGGCTTCTAAGCGCTGGCGGGCCGCCGCGGGGGCAGACGCCGCTGGACCTTGAGGTGAGCCCAGCCGGGGAATAGCCCTTGGGCGCCCCTGAGCGGGGCGCCCGTCGGCAAGGGTGCACGCCGCTATCCTTCCAGGGATGGCTCCGAGGCGGCGCCCCCGCCTGGCAGAGCGGTGGGAGGCGCTTTCAACTGCCGTCCAGGTTGCGATCTCGTTTCCCCCGCTGGCCATCCTGCTCTTTGCGGCCAACCTCGGCCCCTTCAATCAGCCGCTCTGGCGCTCGATCCTCTACGGAATCCTGGAGGGCGGAGTGCTGACAGGGTTGCTGCTGACCGCGACGGCCAGCGAGCGGGCCAAGCGGCGGAACCCAGAAGAGGGAAGCAACCAGCCGCGCTGAGTCGTACGATGCGCTGACAATAACGGCTGATTCATCAGTAGGAGAGGGGGCATGTTTCTAGCCTTTCATCAGGTCCTGAACCCGGCCGGCAACCTGCTGCTCACCACGCTGCTGGCGCTGGTTCCAGTGGTTTTGCTTCTGCTGCTGCTGGCGGTTTTCCGGATCACCGCTTGGCTCGCCGTGATCATCGGCTCCGCCGTCACGCTGCTCTTGGGCCTCCTCTTTTGGCAGGCTCCGCTGGACGGCTCGCTGCGCGCCTACGTGCTCGGCAGCGCAACCGGGCTCTGGGCAGTCAACTGGATCACCTTCTGGGGGGTGATGATCTTCAACACGCTGGTCCTTACAGGTCTGTTCGAGAGTTTCAAGCGCTGGCTGCTGGTCCAAGCGACGGCGGACATCCGGGTCCAAACGCTGCTGCTGGCCTGGGCCTTCGGCGCATTGCTGGAGGGACTTGTGGGCTTCGGCTACCCGTGGGCGGTGGTGGCGCCCATCCTGATCGCCTTCGGCATCGCGGAACTTGACGCCATCCGCGTGGCGGCCATCGCAAACAACGCGCCTGTCTCCTATGGCGCGCTGGGCGCGCCCATCATCGGCCTGGCCGCTGTCACCCAGCTCAACCTGTTCGAGCTCTCGGCCTCGATCGGAAAGATAGTCGCTGTGCTGGCCCTGCTGCCGCCCTGGGTGCTGATCTTCTTAGTCAGCGGCTGGAGGGGCATTCGGACGGGCTGGCCGCTGGCGATCGTCGGCTCGCTGTCCTACATCGCCGGTCAGTTCCCCACCTCGCAGTTCCTGGGACCTTACCTGCCTGACATCGTCGGCTCGCTCGTCTGCTTTGCTGTGCTGCTGGTCTTCATCAAGGTCTGGCAGCCGAAGGAGACGCTCGGCTTTGGCGGCGTGCCGGTCAGCCCTGAGGCGCAGAGGCGTGCTGAGGCGCTGACGCCCGCTCTGCCTGCCGGCGAGCATGCGCCCCTGGCTGAGGTCGCCAACCGGCCCCAGACCCGGAGGGACCTCTGGCTGGGCCTGGCGCCGTTCATCATCCTGGTGATCGTGGTGGTGCTCTGGACGGGACCCTGGTCCCCGCTGCCCAAATACATGCCCTTCAAGGCATCGGCCGGCTTCCTCTCCTCCATCAGCGGCAAGGCTGGTTCAGTGGCCTTCAGCTGGGCGCCGGGCGTCGCCGGCACTGCCATCTTCGTCGCCTGGCTGCTGATCCTCGTGCTGCTCGCGGTGACAGTCAAGCCCAACTTCCGTCAACTGCTGCCAGGCGTTCTGGCCCGCAGCTGGAAGCAGATGTGGGGTGCCTTCCTGGTCGCCTTCTTCATCTTCGGCCTGGCCAACGTCTTCAACTACTCGGGAATGGGGAACTCCATGGCCTATGGCTTCTCGAAGATCGGGC
The DNA here is from genome assembly GCA_016464825.1 of Candidatus Dormiibacter inghamiae. Taxonomy (GTDB): domain Bacteria; phylum Chloroflexota; class Dormibacteria; order Dormibacterales; family Dormibacteraceae; genus Dormiibacter; species Dormiibacter inghamiae. The sequence goes on from JAEKNQ010000025.1 coordinate 60,869, forward strand.
CTGCCTACATCCTGATAGTGGCGGTGGTCGGCTGGATCGGCGTCGCGCTCTCCGGCAGCAACACCTCCACCAACGCGCTGTTCGGCGCCTTCCAGAAAACCGTCGGCCAGCTGCTGGGCTTTCCGGCGCTGCTGCTGCCGTCGCTCAACTCGGTGGGTGCTGAGGTGGGCAAGCCGGTCGCCCCGCAGACCTGCAGCGTCGGTGTGGCGACGACCAGCTATGTCCGCAACGAGGGCGCAGCGATCAGGCACAACATGGGCTGGACGCTGGTCCTGCTCGGCTATTTGATCCTGATCGGCCTGCTGTTCTACTTCTTCTTTCCGGGAAGCATGCAAGCGCACTAGGCCCGCAACGACCCCCGTCGCATTTTTGGACGGCGGCTGGGCTAGCCTCAGCAGCGCGTCATGATCTCCCGCTCGCCGTCCGCCGGCCCGCTTCAGGCTGCCATTCGAATCGGCGCCGGCCTCTACTGGCTCTACTTCGCATCCCGAGCCTGGAACGGCGTGGCCTGGATGCAGCCGCTGATGGTCCAGTCGGCGGTCCAGAACCCGATCCCGGGTCTGCACGAACTACTGCTCCAGGTGGTAGTGCCGCACTGGTTCGGCTTTGCCCTGGCCTTTGCGGTCGCTCAGACGCTGGTCGGATTGCTGTTGCTCCTGGGACTTCTGTGCCGCTGGGCCGCCTGGGTGGGAGTGCTGCTGGCCCTCTGCTTGGCGCTCACTGTTGGCTTCCTGGAGCCCGAGCTGGGCCGCCGGTGGCTCTTCTATCTGGCGGTTCTCGTCAACCTGGCCTGCGTCGTCGGCGGACCGGGAGCGCTGGCCGGGGAGAGGCTGAGGGGCGTCCCCCGCTGGCTGCGCAGCTGAGCCTGCCATTCGGGGCGAACGCGCCTCTGCACTGCGCCCCCCGTTAGATTGAGCGACACGCCGTGCCTGACTGGCTTCGGCCGGCCCTTCACAAGCGAGCTGCGCCGGGGCCACTGGAAGCGTTCGATCTCTTCGTCTACGAGCCCTGGTTCCTTGTGGGCGGTCTCCTCTTCGGCGTGGCCGCCCTGCTGCCTTGGCGCCCACCGCGGCTGGAAGCCCGGGCTGGCAGTGCCACACGGGCGCGGGAGAGACCTCTAGAGGCTCGCCATCCTATATCGCGCTGGGCTGCACGCTCGACCGGGCGGCGCGAGCCTGGCGGACGATTTCGGCGATCTGCGCCAGGTGCCCCTCTTCATGGCTCAGGCTGGAGAGAAAGCGGTCAAGCGCGTTCTGGCCCCTGCTCTCCGGCCGGGATTTGTATTCGTTGAGTAGATCGGGCGCATCCGGCCACGCGTCAAGCATTTCCTGGCGCATACGGCGGCTCTCGGTCAGGCGCTGACGAAGAAGCTGGACTGTTGTCATCTGCTCCCAGGGCACCTCGGAACGAGAGCGAGCGCCGAGCACAATCTGGACTCCCCGCGCGAGCTCGAGAGCGTGGGCGTTGCCCTCTTCCGAAGACGCCGTGGCGTGGACGATGACATGGCCCAGGGTCCAGGCCAGATTTCTCTTCGCCTCGGCCGCGGCAAAGGTGTCGTCGGCCTGGGGATCGTTCGGGACGAACACCACGTCCTCGTCCTGCACCTCCGCGATCAGTTCCAGCTGCTGGTCGACGATCTCATCGGTCAGCTGTTTTAAGTCGTTCCGGTCGAGCCCCTGGCTCAGCTCCCGGAGAGTCTTCTCCTTGCGGCGATAGGGTCCAAAATCGATCACGCATCACCCAACCACTCGGCAGCCACCTCCCATTCCCGCTCGACCAGAGGCGGCGGCCTCCCCAGGTATCATGTCGGGCTGTCCGAGCAGGGCCCGTGGCGCAGTTGGGAGCGCGTCTGAATGGCATTCAGAAGGTCAGGGGTTCGAATCCCCTCGGGTCCACCAAACGTTTCGGCATAAGAACACGCGACCTGGGCATCCTGTAGGTCGGGAAGATCGTGGTTCCCGAGTCGGTCGTGGCGCACGAGTTGACCGAGTGTGCGAGCAGAATTGGTCGGTGCCGAGAGCGATCAGCCACTGACGGAAGAGCTAAGCCTGATCATGCGCCCTCGCCGGACGCCCGGCCGAGTTCATATGACGCGGCCGAGTTCATATGACGCTCCGCCGAATGCGTAAGGGGTGTTCTTATGCCGAAACCTTGAGTCCACCACTCCTAGCAGCTTGGGCTGACCCGGCGCATCGGCGAACGTGGCAGCCGGCGCCTGCTCTACAAGGCCCTGTCCGACCTGGAGGGGATCTTCGCCGTTCCCCAACGCGGGGCGGATGGCGCTCCGCCAATGCAGCGGCGGGAGGTCGTCACCTAGTCTCGTGTGGCTCGGCCGGCGTGAGAGTGAGTTTTTGCGGAAAGTTGGTTGCCCATTGCCTCGAGATACGAGGGACACTATGATTTGCGCTGGAGCCGAGTTCGGCCGAGCCGGTTCCCCCGAGAAAGGGCTCGATCGGCCGCATGGGATTCCAGGGAGGAGTCGATGGCAACGGAGCTCAAGGTTCTGCAGGTTTCGCTCGAGGACCGGCCGGGAGCCCTGGCCGAGGTCGCCGGCGCGATCGCCGCGGCCGGCATCAACATCGAGGCAGTGCTCGCCTATTCGGTCGGCGGCCAGACGGAGGCGCACCTGGCATTCGTCGATGGCGGGGCGGCCAGAAGCGCCTTGGAAGGCGCTGGCCACCGGGTGGCCGGCGAGCGCAACGCGTTCGTGGTCCAGATGGAGGACCGGGTGGGAGCTCTGGCTGAGCTGACGCAACGACTCGCGGGCGTGAACCTCTCGCTCACCCACCTCGCCACAAACAATCGACTTCTGCTCTCCGCCGACGACGAGGAGAGCCTGCGCTCTCGGCTGTAACTCATTTGTGGGACCGCCCTTCCGCGACGCCTCTGAGCGCCGAAGGGAAGGTGCATGGTCCAGACCCCGCCTAAATCCAAGGCGTGGCCACTTGACAAAACCAGCGTCAGCGACGAACAGTAATCAGACACGGGGAGTTGGAGACGAGTCCGTCGACGCATGCGCAACGGGCCGGGGTGGGGGCGGACCGACCGTAGCTGGTCGTTGAGCCGAAGAATGTCCAGTTCGCGTTTAGCTGAGAGGAGTGGAGCAGATGGCCGAAACGAAGATGCGCAAATTCATGAACGATCCGGCCAACGTGGTGAAGGAGTCATTGGCAGGCCTGGCCGCCGCGCACCCCAACCTGCTGCGCTACGACTCCGCCGCCCAGATAGTCGTCCGCAAGGACGCGCCCAAGCAGGGCAAGGTGGCTTTGATTTCAGGTGGAGGCTCCGGGCACGAGCCGCTTCACGGCGGCTTCGTCGGGCTCGGCATGCTCGACGCCGCCTGTCCGGGCGAAGTCTTCACCTCACCGGTGCCTGACCAGATGCTCGCAGCCACCAAGGCTGTGGATGGGGGCGCCGGCGTCGTCCACATAGTGAAGAACTACACGGGCGACGTGATGAACTTCAAAATGGCCGCCGAGGACGCCGCCGACGACGGCATCAAGGTCTCCGCGATAGTAATCGATGACGATGTGGCGGTCCAGGATTCGCTCTACACGGCCGGCCGGCGCGGTGTCGGCGCGACAGTCCTGGCTGAGAAGATAGCAGGCGCCGCGGCCGAGAGCGGTGCTGATCTGACCACTGTCAGCGACACCGTGAAGCGTGTAAACGAGAGGGCGCGCTCCTTTGGCGTGGCGCTCTCCTCCTGCATCCCGCCTGCGGCCGGCAAGCCCATCTTCGATCTGCCCGAGGGTGAGATCGAGCTGGGCATCGGCATCCATGGCGAGCCCGGCCGGCGCAGAGCACAGCTGGGCAGCGCAGCCGAGGTGGTCGACGTCATGGTCGAGGCGGTGATGAGCGACCTGAAACCGAGCCGGGGAAGCCAGGTGTTGGCGTTCGTCAACGGGATGGGTGGGACACCCTTGATAGAGCTGTATCTGCTCTATGCCGAGGTGGATCGCAAACTCCGAGCGGCAGGCGTGGAGCCCGTGCGCAACCTCATCGGGGACTACATCACCTCACTCGAAATGGCAGGAGCGTCCCTGACAGTGCTCCACCTGGACGACGACCTGCTCAGGCTCTGGGACGCACCGGTACACACGCCAGGCTTGCGCTGGGGAGCCTGAAACAAGCTTTGCCGATCGAACAGGCTCTGAACGGCGCCACCGTTATCTCCTGGATGCGCGAGATCGAGAGTTCCGTTCGAGCGCAGCGGGATTACCTCACTCAACTTGACTCAGCGATCGGCGACGGCGACCACGGCACCAACGTGACCAGAGGCTTCGCGTCAGTGGTCGAGGCTCTGAATGGAGAGAAGGACGCCCCGCCCGGCCGGTTACTGATCCTGGCGGGCCGAACTCTCGTCTCGACGGTTGGCGGTGCCAGCGGTCCACTCTGGGGATCGGCGCTGCGGAGCGGGGGGAGGGTGCTGGGTGATTCGCCCACGTTCGACGGCCAGCAGCTGGTGGAGGTTCTGGCCGCTGCCCTGGCGTCGATCAAGGAGCTGGGCGCCGCGGCGCCCGGAGACAAGACGATGGTCGATGCTTTGGAACCGGCAGTCGATAAGCTTCGCGGCGAGGTGGCAGCCGGTGCACAGCCGGCGGCGGCTCTGGCCTCGGCGGCCGCGGCCGCGGAGGCGGGCATGGAAGCGACTGTCCCTCTGCAGGCGCGAAAGGGTCGCGCCTCGTACCTGGGCGAGCGGTCGATCGGCCATCAGGACCCTGGCGCCACCTCCACAGCTCTAATCCTGCGTGCCCTGGAAAGGGCGGTAGCGGCCAGCTCCTGATGCCCGAGCGGACCCTCACCGGGTTCGCTGCCGCTCCTGGGCTGGCGGCAGGGCCGGCAGTCCTGCTGGCCGCTAGCGGCGCCGATGATCGAGTGACAGTTCCCCTCGAGGGCCGCCAATCACAGCTCGACGGTGCCCTGCAGGCGTTGGCGGCTGCGGCCGCTCAGCTGGAGCGAATTGCCGGCGACCTTCGCGAAGAGGGACGGGGCGCCGAAGCGGAGATTGTGGAAACCGGTGCCTTGATGGCTCACGACCCGGGCTTGGAAGCAGCAGTGTCGGAACTTGTTTTGAAAGGGGGCCTAACCGCTGCCTCTGCCATCAGCCAGGCCGCGGAGGCAGCCGCCGACCAGCTGGCAGCAATTCCCGACCCCATGCTTGCCGAACGCGCCGACGACGTCCGCAGCCTGGGCCGTCGAGCAGCCACCATCGCCGCCGGCGGCCGCGACGAGCGAGTAGGAGGGGTGCTGGTCGCGGCCGGCCTCGGTCCCGCCGATGTCGCCGAGCTTGGTCCCGAGGTGGAGGGTGTGGCCCTCGCTGCAGGTGGGGTGACTGCACATGCGGCCATCGTGGCGCGTTCCCTCGGCCTGCCCATGGTGGTCGGACTCGGGCGGGACGTGCTGGATTTGGTGGAGGGCGAGACGATAGTTGTCGATGGCAGCCTGGGACGGCTCGTCCGCTACCCGGATCCGGGGCGTCTGGCTCAAGCCCGCTCGGAGCGGGAGCGGCGAAACCAAGCTCGCGCGACAGCGGTCGCCCGGCGCCTGGAGCCGGCAATAACGCTGGATGGGCGCCGGGTCAAAGTACTGGCCAACGCCTCCAGCCTCGCCGAGGTGCGCGAGGCGCTGGAACAGGGCGCTGAGGGCGTGGGGCTGTTGCGGACTGAACTTCTCTTTCTGGCGGCCCAGGCCTGGCCTGACGTGGAAACGAGCTTTCGCTTCCTCGCACCGCTCCTGGCGAGCCTTCAGGATCGCGTCGCGACGGTCAGGCTCTTCGACTTCGGGGGCGATAAAACGCCGCCTTTCCTGACCGGCGCCAAGGGCCGCGGCGTTGAGCTGCTCCTCGAGAACCCACAGGCTCTCCGGGATCAGCTGGAGGCCATCCTCCGAGCTGCCCAAGGCGTCGCGCTGCGGCTCCTGGTTCCCATGGTCACGCGTGTCGAGCAGGTGGTGGCGGTCCGCCAGGCGCTCAGCGCGGTTCTCCGTGATCGGCGACCGCCAGCACTGGGGGCCATGATCGAGACACCCGAGGCGGCCCACCGCGCCGCTGAGTTCGCCAGACAGCTGGACTTCCTGAGCCTGGGCACCAACGACCTGACCCAGCTGGCCCTGGGGCTCGAGAGGGAAAGCTCAGGCACCTCGCCGGCCACTCACCCAACAGTCTTGCGGCTGATTGATGCCACCATGCGGGCGGGACGGGGAGCCGGTATCCCGATCGAGGTCTGCGGCGAGGCCGCCTCTGACGCCGATGCGATGCCCGTGTTGGTGGGACTTGGCGCCGATGAGCTGAGCGTGGGCGCCGCCCGGGTTGGCGAGGTTCGAGAGGCGCTCCGAACTCTGAACTTCGCGGCCTGTCAGGAGTTGGCCCAGCGGTCCCTACTCGGCCAGACCGGCCACGCAGGCGGCGAGAGCCTCTAAAGCCGGGGCGGCGTCATCACCTTCCGCGCTGAGTCTCAAAGGCGTACCGCCCCTCGCGCCCAGCGCGAGTACCGCCAGGATGCTCTTGGCGTCGGCTGCCTTCCCCCCCGCTTCAACCTGAAGCCGGGATTGGAAGCGCATGGCCGTCTTGACGAAAATGGCTGCCGGCCTGGCGTGCAACGCGACGCTTGCCGGGAGCGTGACGTTGAGCTCAGAGCTTCCGGGCACCGCGTGCCTCCTCCGCTGCCTGCAGCACAACTTCCAACGGCTGGCTCGTGGACGAAATGACCGCCGCGGCGACAGCGCCCTCCACCAGGGGTGCATCCGCCAGTCGCACCTGTCCGTTCGCCGCGTCTTCCAGGAGGTGCCTCACTGTCAAGATGGAGCTGCCCAGGTCGGCCAGCACAACCACTCCGTCCCCGCTCTCAGCGCGATCGATCGCCGCCTGCACCGCATCGCCAGAGGTGCCCAGGCTGCCCTCGGGACCTCCACCCGCGCCCTCGATCCGCACGTCAGGGCCAGCCACCTGGGCGGCCAGGTCGGCCAGCCCCCGGGCCAGCTCAAAGCTGTGTGAGACCAGAACTATGCCTACCAAATTTCGTCACTCCCAGACCGGGTAGCTGCAGCGACCGGCAGTCTACAGCGCGCATTGCGATCCGACCCCTTCACTGGGCAGGAGGTAGCGACACCACCAGGGCGGCGGCCAGCAATACAGCGGCGAGCAAATAGGCTTCCAGCCGGCGCCGGCCCAAGGCGGCTACCGCCGCCGCCCCCGCGACTGCCGTCATCTTCAGAGCCATCGCCCAGCCGTAATTGTTCGGCAGGAACCTCACCAGCGGCAGGGCGTCGTGGAAGTAAGCCAGTAAGAGGCCGGTCGCCACAGCGATGCCGGCTGCCGGCGCGGCGAGTCGGCCGAAGCGGCGATCGGGAGCCAGGAGGAAGGCAACCAGTCCGCCGGCCCAGAGCGACATGGCTGCAACGTGGATGGCGTCTAGGGCTTGGCCAAGTACCGGCTGCCCTGACACGGCATGACCTGTGGTCCCGTCGATCAGCGCCACCACTGCGCCCAGGCCCAGAATCGGCCAGGGCGATTCCACCGCCAGCAGCGACCAAAGCAGGAGCGCGCCGCCGATACGTAGCGCGAGGAGTCGCCCAAAACCTGAGGCGAGTACGGAGAAGGCGGTGTCAGTGTCAAGCGAGAGGCTCACCAACTGTGCGAGCAGGCCCACCGGCTCGGCGGCCAGCAGCAGGCCGACACCCACCAGCACCAGCCGCCAGAGGCGCCGCTCTCGCCTGATCAGCGCGAGATAGGCGGCTCCGCCGAAGGCAAGTGCGTAGCCCGCGAAGTGAAGCCAGCGTCCCAGCGTCTGCAGCGCGAGCCCGAGCGGGGTGGTGGTGCCCAACTCGGCCCCGCTCAGCAGGCCCAGGTAGCGGTTCCCGCTGGCCTTGATCACGCTGAAAGAAAAGGCACCACGGGAGGGATGCGTATCGGCAGCCAGCACCTGCCAGCTCACGACGTACGTGCCAGGCTCGCTCGCCTCGACCGGTGCGATGAGCTGGATACCCTTGGGGAGAGCCTGGCCGCCGACCTCTATGCCCGATGGCGCGTAGACGTGGATTCCGCGCCCTGCCGGCGACACGGTTTCACTGAAGCTGACAGTCACTTCAGCAGGTGGGCTGCTGAGCAGTGCCCCGGCGGCGGGGTAGTTGCCGGTCGGCTGGGCGTGGGCCAGGACAGGACGAGGCGCGAGAGCACACATGGCGGCCACGGCCGCGACCAGCAGCCGGCGCGACAAGTTCAGTGTCCCGCGCCACTCAGGAGAAGGCCGGCTGCTCGATTGGCGCCGGCAGGCCTTGCGGCTCCCACCTGCTTCGCGAGACCCGCAGCACCAGGCCTGCCGCCACGAGGCAGAGAAGGCCTGATGACATGAACGCCAGCTGATAATCGCCGAAGAACGTTCTGACCGCCCCAGCGGCGAAGGCAGCTGAGGCAGCGCCGAGTTGGTGCGAGGCGAAGATCCAGCCATAGACAACCGGCATGTCACGCGGCCCGAAGACGCGCCGAGCGAGCTGGACAGTGGGCGGCACAGTGGCCACCCAATCCAGCCCGTAGAAGACAATGAACAGGACCAGGCCAAAGTACCGCGACCCCAACGCGTAAGGGAGGAAGAGAAGGGACAGCCCACGCAGCGCGTAGTACCAGAAGAGCAGCCTGCGCGAATCGAAGCGGTCTGTCAGGTAGCCGGAGGCCAGCGTGCCTATCACATCGAAGACGCCGATGACGGCGAGGAGGCTCGCCGCTGTTACCTCAGCCAGTCCATGGTCCATGGAGGCAGGGATGAGGTGGGTGCCGATCAAACCGTTGGTGGAAGCTCCACAGATGAAGAAGCTCCCCGCGAGCAGCCAGAAATCGCGCGAACGGACACCGAGCCGCAGGCCGCGGAAAGCGTTGCGGATGGGGCCGCCGCTGACTGCCGGCCCGACTGGTTCGGCCTCCGTGCCCCCGTAAGGCAGAAGACCCATGTCCGCCGGTCGGTTGCGAAGGATCAGCGCAACGAGCGGAACGACCGCGAAGGCGGCCACGCCGACGCAGATCGCTGACCATCTCCAGCCGACATTCTGCGCCAGCCAGCCCAGGAACGGCAGGAAGATCAGCTGCCCGGTGGCCCCGGCCGCGGTCAGCGCGCCCAGCACCAGACCCCGCCGCTTCACGAACCAGCGGCTGGCGACTGTGGCGGCGAGCACCGAGGCTATGGTCCCGGTGCCCAGCCCCACCACCAGGCCCCAGAGCAGATAGAGCTGCCAGGGCGCCGTCATGTAAACCGTCAGCAGCGAGCCCGTCGCCACCAGGGCGAGGGCGGCGACCACCACTTTGCGCATACCGAAGCGCTCCATCAGGGCGGCCGCGAAGGGGCCCGTGAGGCCGAAGAGGATGAGGTTGATCGAGACGGCGCCGGAGATGAGCGCACGGCTCCAGCCGAACTCGCTCTCCAGGGGCACTATCAAGACGCCAGGAGTGGAGCGGAAGCCGGCTGCGCCCATCAGGGCGATGAAGGTGACTGCCGCAATCGCCCACGCGTAGTGGATCCGCCTCATTCGGTCTGACCTCTGACGCACGAGAGCCGGGCACACCTCAGGCTGCCTGGTTCAGCGCAGGGATGGTTGCACTGGAGCCCGTCCTTTGCGTGCAACAGCTCGCGAGAGGTGCGGCCGGGAACTCGACCGAGAGATTGGGCGCCCAAGATCCGGACGGGCTTTTCGGCCGCACCTCTTGGAGTCACTGGGTGTTCAGAACCAGGACGCCAGACATACTTGTTCCGAGCTGCGTGGGACTGTTAGGCTCGTCAGGTAGCTTGCCGGAACCACTTTGGAGGAAACCATGCCTGAGCTCAGCGCCGAGCGCGCCAACACATTCATCTGGGCCGATCTGGCCTGCCCTGATCTGCCAGCCGCCCAGCGGTTCTACGGGGAGCTCTTCGGCTGGTCCGCCGAAACCAGTCCTGACCCGGCGGCAGGGGGCTACGGCTTCTTTCAGAAGCAGGGCGAGACTGTGGCAGGCTACGGCCCGGCGCAGCCCGGCCAGCCCACCGCCTGGTCGGTGTACGTGGGGACGGAGGACGCTGAAGCCACCGTCCAGAAGGTCCAGGCCGCGGGCGGCACCGTGGTGGTGCCACCGTTTGACGTTTTGGACCAGGGCCGGACGGCAGTCTGCCACGATCCGGAGGGAGCGTTTTTTGGGCTCTGGCAGCCAATCCGGATGGCCGGCACCGACGTGAGCGGCAAGCCGGGGACTATCTGCTGGCACGAGCTGCAAACGCGCGACTGGCGCGGAGCCGTGCGATTCTATCCCCAGGTCTTCGGCTGGGACCATCACGAAGGCTCCTACGGCGATGGCGTCTACGTGGAGTGGAAGCGGGGCGAGAGCAACGTTGGCGGCTGCTTTCCGATGCCTGCAGGAGTGCCCGCCGAAGTGCCTCCGTACTGGCTGATCTACGTCGCCGTCAGCGACTGCGACGCCAGCAGCGGCAGGGTTTCCGAGCTCGGCGGCCAGGTCATGGTCCAGCCCACCGATATCCCTGACACTGGCCGCTTCGCACTCTTCCAGGATCCGCAAGGAGCCGCCTGCGCCATGCTTCAACTCAAGCAGTAGGCTGGTCGCCCTTCGGCACCATCCGGTGCCGCCGATCCTGTAGGTTCCGGCTGTGACGTCACGCGCCGGTGAGAGAGCTGTGAAGGCGGACGCCGGGCCTGAATACCACCGGGAGCCTACCTGGCCGGCAGCCTTGGCGGTTGTCGTGGCGCTGGTCCTGCAGCTGGCGCTGCCGGAGAAACTTGTCTATGGACCACGTTGGCTCATACCGGTGCTGGAGGGCGTCCTGCTCCTGCCCCTGCTGATCAGCTCCCGCTACAGGCATCACCGCGAGTCGGCTCTCGCCCGCCTGCTCTCGCTGACGCTCACAGCTGTGATCAGCTTGGCCAACCTCTACTCCCTCATCCAGCTGGCGTACTACTTGATCCACGGGGGCAAGGCTGCCGGTCAGGAGCTGATCCTTTCGTCCATTCTGATCTGGCTGACCAACGTCATCATCTTCGGTCTGTGGTACTGGGAGATCGATCGGGGCGGACCGGGCGCGCGGACCCGTGAGGTCCTGCAGCCGCCCGAGTTCCTCTATCCGCAAATGATCAACCCGGACGTGACCGGCAAGGGCTGGCGGCCGGCGTTCCTCGACTATATGTACGTCTCTCTCACCAACGCCACCGCCTTCAGCCCCACCGACACCATGCCGCTCTCGCAGCGCGTCAAGAGCCTGATGGGCATCCAGGCGTTGGCTTCCCTGATCACCGTGGCGCTGGTCGGCGCCAGGGCTGTGAACATCCTCAGCTGACACGACCGACCACCGGTGGTCGGTCGGTTATGCCGATCGGGTGCGCACCGTCCCCTTGGTCGACTGGACGTCCGGCCGGCGCGGGAGGCCCCAAGACGCTCGCAGCTTATCAGGGTGGCCGGTCGCCTGATCGACGAGCTCGGCTGGTCGGTCGTGTCAAGTGGCTGGCCTTGCCAGTCACCATCCTGGCGTCCACCCGCAGCCACCGCACGACTCCGGCCTTACGGCCGGTCAGTCGTCCCAGATCGCGTTGTGGACCTCGGCCTTGATGAAGTACTGGCTGGTGTTGTGCGCGTTCAGGTAGCCGAGCAGAACTCCCGTCGGTATCTCGCAGGATGCGGTTGTGCTCTGACCGTTGCCGACCGGCGGTACGTCCGCGACGCAGGAGGCGAACTCGTCATTCCCGCTCCCCTCGAAGTGGATCTTCAGCGTGGACTTGGTTCCCGCCCGCTGAGGTCCATTCTGGTTCGACAGATTGAAGCCCTCCCGACAGGTGGCGTTGCTGCTGCTGCATTGCGGCAGCGCGGCTCTACCCGAACTCACGTAGCGAGCGGGCAGCGTGGCCGGAATGCTGGGATCCAGTACATCGGCGCTGGGATCCTGGACGGTGATTGAATCGTCGTAAGCGACTGCTGCAGTGAAGCTTTCCCAGTCAGCGGCCGAAAGCTTATCCACCCGCACCAACCGAGCAGGGCTGGTTTGAGTGACGTACAGCGTGCCGGGCTGGGGTGTGCTCAGCGGAAGCGCCTTAGCCTGAGTGCCGGGCACGCTGGTGACCTTGCCCTTGCTCAGATTCTTGGGCCGCAGTCTGTATTGACTGGCAAATTCGTGGGGCAGCAAGGACTTGAAAGCGCCGGCCTCGCTGCCGGTGACGAGCTTGGTCCAGTAACCGTTCAGGACCTTGGCCTCCGGACCGTGGCCAGCCTGCCGCCAGTAGTCAGCGCTTGCCTTGACGAAGACCGGGCTGCCGGTGCTGGCGATGAGCTCGATGGGTCCGTTGTCAGCGGTGAGCGTCGCGTGGAATCCTTGGCCCTGCAGGTCGATGCTCCCGCCGGTGACGTTGCCGAAGGCAGTCGAGTGGCCGGCAACCTCAGTCAGCCGGATCCCCTTGGCCCTGTCGTAGCCGTTGATGGCTTCAGTGAAGTACTGCGAGGCGGGCTTGTCAGGCGGGGGCGTCGGTTTATGCTGGCCGATCGGCAGGCCGGGTAGGACGCAGGCGCTCAGGCAGACGGCCAGAACGGAGAGCAGCACACCGAACCGAGCCCACATCGGCTCCCAGGGTAGCGGCGTCAGAGGCCCGACGCCGAGGCCGCACCAGGCCGCTCTAGGCTGTACCTTCAGCGCAAGTGAGGTGAGGCTTTGGACAAAGAGGTAGCCGTCCAGCAGCACGGCAGCACGCCCGGGGACCTGCGTTTCCATGTGCGTTCCAGGCGCTCGAAGCTGCCTCGCACCCTCGGCGCCCCTGCCCTCTTCTCCGCCTGCTACGGCAACGTCGGCTCCAGCATCTACTACGGCCTAGGCGTCACCGCCGCCTTCGCACTCGGCCTGACGCCCCTGGCGCTGATCCTGGCCGGTTTCATCTTCGTGACGACGGCCCTCAACTACGCGGAAGGCACTACAGCGATTCCTCACGCCGGCGGGTCCTCCAGCTTTGCCCGGCGCGCTTTCAACACGCCCGTGGGCTTCATCGTCGGCTGGATCCAGCTGCTCAACTACACGGCCACAGTGGCTATCTCCTCCTACTTCGCCATCGGCTATCTCGGCGTCTTCGGCCAGTACCTGGCGTTCTTCAAGCACATCAGTGACCCCACCTGGCACTCGCTGGCCGCCGTGGCTCTAACCGGCTGCTTGGTGGTCGTGAATGTCATAGGCATTCAGGAATCGAGCGTGATGAACTTGATCCTTTCCCTGCTGGACCTGGGGACGCAACTGGTCCTCGTAATTCTGGGCGTGGTGCTGCTCCTCAACCTCTCCACTGTCATCCACAACATCCACTGGGGAGTCGCGCCAACCTGGGGCCACTTTCTGTCCAGCATCTCCATCGCTATGGTCACCTACACAGGCATCGAAACCATCTCCAACATGTCGGAGGAGGCGAAGAACCCGAGCAAGGCAGTACCGCGGGCGACCTATGCGGTCATCGTCGCCGTCCTCTTCGTCTCCGCCTTTCTACCGACCATCGGCATGAGCGTCTTTCCAGTGCACATGGACGCTCACGGAGCCTTCAGCACCGAGCTGGCGACCACCTGGAAGGGCGATCCGGTGGCCGGCATCGTCACCTTCTTCCAACCTCCTGCGCTGGCTTTCTGGGCAGGCATCTGGGTGGCCATCCTGGCCTTCACGATTCTGGTCATCGCCACCAACGCGGGCTTGATAGGCATCTCGCGACTGAGCTACTCGCTGGCCACCAACGAGATGTTTCCCTCAGCCTTCGGCAAGCTGCACACGCGCTTCAAGACCCCCTACGTCTCAGTCATCGTCTTCGGCGTCGCGGCCGCCCTCCTCATCCTGCCGGCGCAGATCGACCTCATGGCGGCTGTCTACTCGCTGGCCGCCACCTTCGCGTTTGCGGTGGCGCACTTGGCTGTGATGCGCCTCCGCTTCGTCGAGCCGTTCCTCCGCCGTCCCTACCGGATGCCTTTCAACATCCCGTTTGGTCGCTCCAGCATCCCCGTGCTGTCGATCCTGGGAGCGGTTGCCATCGGGTCGGTCTTCACCCAGCTGCTACTCGAGAACGTCGGCAACTCGACCTTCATCTATGTCGCCTGGCTGGTGGCTGGCGGACTGAGTTATGTGGCCTACCAAAAGGTCCACCAGCGGCCGATTTGGGAACCGCTCGCCTCTCCGCCGAGGGCTGCCCGGCGGGTGGCCTTCGTAGCGCTCGCCGCCGCTCCCCGGCCGATCGAGCGCGTCCACGTCGGTCATCGTCACGTGCGCGTGCACGACACCAGCGGGCAGCTGCCGCTGGGCACGCACCACAGGCTTCGCTACTTCGATCCGGACAGCCACAGGCTGGGTAGGACCGCCTATCGGGGGCTGGTGCTCGCGATCGCGGCGGTTTTCGCTGTGCTTGCGCTCGCCTTTGATCTCTCGTCCTACGACCCCTTCGGGCCAGGCCTGGGCTGGTCACCTGGCGTCCTCCTCGTCATCGGCCTGTCGGCTTACCTGCTCTACCGCGGCCGGGGCGAATCACACAGGACCCCACCACCTCCCGGCGACCTGGAGTTCTAGGACACTAGCCTGGCTGGGACCGTTCGGGCGGCTGGTGGTCCAGCGCTGGCGGCCGGCCCTGGGCACCCATGCCCCCGTCGACCTGGATCACCTGGCCTGTGATGTAGGAAGCGTCGTCGGAGGCGAGGAACGCCACAGCGGCGGCGATGTCGGCCGGCTGGCCGGCCCTGCCGAGCGGCGAGAGGTCGCCCTTGGGACTGTAGCTCTCAGTCTGCACGATGCTGGGAGCGACAGCGTTGACCCGAATTCCCAGCGGCCCCAGATCGAGGGCTGTGGTGCGGGTGAACGCTTCGATTCCGCCCTTGGAGGCGTCGTAGGCCGCCATCTGGCGATGCGACCGAGTGCCGCCCCAGGAGCTCATGTTCACTATGCTGCCTCGCACGCCGGTCCGAGCCATGTGGCGAGCGGCTCGCAAGGTGGTGAGGTAGACGCTCTTCAGGTTGGTCCGGATCACTTTGTCCCAGTGCTCCTCGTCCAGGTCGAGGAAGTAGCAGACGGGGGTCGCCCAGCCGGCGTTGTTGACCAGGATGTCGAGCGTTCCGTAGCTGTTGAGCGCTGTCTCGAGCAGTCGGTCAGCGGTCTCGGGGAGACCGATATCGCCCGCCACGGCCACCACCTGTGCCCCACCCTGGCGAAGCTCATCGGCGACAGCTTCGACCTCGTTCTGCTCCAGCGCCGTCAGGACCAACCGGCAGCCCTCCCGGGCCAAGCGCCGGGCGATACCCTTGCCGATCCCTCGGCCGGCGCCGGTGACGATGGCCACCTTCCCCTCCAGGCCTGTCACGTCAAATTGCTCCTTCCTCTGTTAGTGGGATAGGTCCACAGTGATGCTCTTGGTCTGGGTGAAACCGTCCAGCATGCCTTCCAGCGAGAACTCCCTGCCCAGGCCGCTCTCCTTGTAGCCGCCGTAGGACTGCCCGATGATCTGACCACCGCCGCGGTTCACCTGGACCCAGCCCGACTCGATTGCGTGCGCAGTGCGAAGTGCCCGGCTCAAATCCCGGCACCAGACAAAGGCCGCCAGGCCGTAGTGGCTCTGATTCGCCATCTCGATCACCTTTGCGTCCTCTGACCACGGAATCGCGACCAGGACAGGACCGAAGATCTCCTCTCTGGCCAAGCGCCAGTCATTGCTCGAGTTCTTGAAGAGTGTGGGCTGAACGAAGTTGCCTTCGGCCAGCGCTCCCTCTTTCGGCGGCGGGCCTCCCAGCAGCAGCTCCGACGCCTGGGTGTCGATGCCCTCTTCGATGTACTGGCAGACCTTCTTGAACTGCTTCTCGTTGATGATCGCGCCCATGTCGGTCTCCTCGGCCAGCGGCGAGCCGATTTTCAGTTCCTTCAGCATGCTGATCAGGCGAGCCAGGAAGGAGTCGAAGATGGTCTCATGCACGAATAGCCGCGAGCCGGCTGTGCAGGACTGGCCCTGGCGGGTGAAGCGCATACCCTGGATGACGCCTGCCGCCGTCTTGTCGTCGTCGGAGTCAGGAAAAACGATTGCCGGACTCTTGCCGCCGAGCTCGAGCGAGACCGGCAGAATCCGGTTTGCCGCCGCCCTCATGATCGACTTCCCCACCTCTGTGGACCCAGTGAAGGAGAGCTTGGCGATGCCAGAATGGTTGGCAAGAGCCGCGCCGCACTCCTCTCCGTAGCCGGTGATGACGTTCAGCACACCTGGCGGCAGGTGGTCCTGGCACAGCTCGGCCATGAAAAGCACGCCCAGCGGCGCGTCCTCCGCCGCCTTCAAGACCAGGGTGTTGCCGGCGGCCAGCGCCATCGCTATTTTGAGCGCGCTCAGCTGCACCGGCGAGTTCCAGGGCACTATGCCGGCGACCACTCCCCAGGGCTCCCGGACCGTGTAGCTGACGTAGTTGTCACCCAGCGGAACAGTGTCGCCCTTCAGCTCACCGGCGAGGCCGCCGAAGTAGCGGAAGATGTCGGCCGACGTCTTCGCCTCCGGCCGCGACTGCGTCCGGATGGCGTTACCCGTCTCACTGGCGATGAGCCGGGCCATATCTTCACTTCGCTCGCCAAGAGCCTGGGCGATTTGAACCAGCGCTTTGCCGCGCGCCAGCGGCGCAGTGGCGCGCCAGCCGGGGAACGCTCCTTGCGAGGAGCGGACAGCCAGGTCGACGTCAGCCTCCCGGGCTCGCGGCACGCGGGCGATCAGCTCACCGTGCCTGGCCGGGTTCATGACTTGCAGCTCCTCGCCATCGTGCGCTGGAAGCCATTCGCCGTTGATGAGCATCGCCTCGTGAATGCCGCGCAGCTCGGACTGGGTTCCAACAGCCATCTGACTCCTCCTACTACTCGCCCGTGTAGTGGCGGTCCGCCACCGCCAGCGCCTGGTCGATGATCTCCAGTCCCTGCCTCACCTCGGCGACGCTGATGGTGCACGGCGGCACGACGTGCATCCGGTTGAAGTGGATGAAGGGGTAGAGTCCCCGCTCTTTGCAGGCTGCCGCCAGCTCGCTCATGGGCCGGGCCGCCTCACCAGCCGCGTTGTAGGCAACGAGCGGCTGTCGCGTTCGCCGGTCCCTGACCAGCTCCAGCGCCCAGAAGACGCCCAGCCCACGCACTTCCCCGATCGACGGATGGCGCTCGGCCAATGCTCGCAGCTCAGGGCCGATGACCTCCTCCCCCAGGTCCCGGGCGTGCTCCACGATTCCCTCCTCTCGGAAGATGTTGATCGAGGCGACAGCCGCGCCGCAGGCCAGCGGATGCCCTGAATAGGTAAGGCCGCCGGGATAGGCGCGATCGGCGAAGGTGGCGGCGATGGCGTCAGAGATGATGACGCCGCCGAGCGGCACGTAGCCCGAGTTGACGCCCTTCGCGAAGGTGATCAGGTCGGGTGTCACGCGCCAGTGATCGACGGCGAACCACTCGCCGCAGCGACCGAAGCCTGCCATCACCTCATCGGCGATCAGGACGATGCCGAAATGGTCGCAGATCTCCCGCACCCCCGCTAGGTAGCCGGGAGGTGGAACCAAGATGCCGTTGGTGCCGACCACCGTCTCCAGGATGAGAGCGGCAAAGCTCTGCGGGCCTTCGAACGCTATCACGTCGCGCAGGTGCTGCAGCGCGCGCTCCGACTCCTCCTCCTCGCTGGCGGCGTGGAAGGCTGAGCGATAGGCGAACGGCCCCCAGTAGCGGACCACGCCCGGGATCCCCGGTTCGTTGGGCCAGCGCCGAGGATCACCGGTCAGGCTGATGGCGGCCGCAGTGGCCCCGTGGTAGCTCCGGTAGGCGGCCAGCACCTTGCTGCGGCCGGTGTGGAGACGCGCCAGGCGCAGCGCGTTCTCGTTCGCCTCGGCGCCCCCATTCGTGAAGAAGACGTGGTTCAGGTCCCCCGGCGCCAGCTCGGCGATCAGTCTGGCTGCCTCCGAGCGCGCGTCGTTGGCGAAGGCCGGAGCGATGGTGCAGAGCTTGGCGGCCTGGTCCTGGATGGCAGCCACCAGTTTGGGATGCTGATGTCCGATGTTGAGGTTGACCAGCTGGGAGGAGAAGTCGAGGTAGCGCTTGCCCGCGTAGTCCCAGAACCAGGAGCCTTGGCCGCCCGCGATCGGCGGCGGATCCACCCTCGCCTGGGCGGACCAGGAGTGGAAGACGTGGGCGCGATCTGCCGCTACCACAGCGACCCCAGCCTCAGGATCAGGCGTGAAGTCAAGCATCAACGGCCTCCCCTGAGCGCTCGGGCAGTGACTCCACCGAGTCAGGTTAACTGAGGCTGGCTGGGGCAGCCGTGCTCGCTGTCGTTTTCGACTGACGATCTGCAGCTTTCCTGGTTATGATCCCAGTGAGAAAGCTGATGCCTCACTATCAGGTTTGCTTTATTGAAGATTCGATCATCGAAGGAGCTGGGCGTGGAATCGGATGACAGAATCACAGTGCCGGAGGAGGTCCGGGTCCTCCTGGTCGAAGACGACGAAGCGGTCGCCGAGATGTACAAGCTGAAGCTCGAACTGGATGGCTATCTGGTCCAGGTCATCTCCGACGGCGAGTCGGCTGTGCGCTCGGCCCAGGCTGATCCGCCCGACCTGGTCTTCCTCGACGTGCGCCTACCGAAGATGGACGGCTTCGAAGTGCTGCAGGCGCTGCGTAGGGACGAGCGCACCAAGCACGTGCCGGTGGTGGTCCTCTCCAACTACGGCGAGCAGGAGCTGGTGGAGCGGGGTCTCAAGCTGGGTGCGCTCGAGTACCTGATCAAGAGCCAGACGACGCCGGGCAGGGTTTCGGGCAGTGTGCCGAGCTGGCTGGCCTCGCCGCAGCCAGAAAACGGCCCCGTGACCCCCGACGATGGGCAGCAGCGCTAGGCAGCTGGGCGGCTAGGCCTCCTCCTGCTCGGGCGCGGGTTCGTACTCGGTCAGCTCGCGCTCCTCCTGGTCGCCCTCGCGCGGCGCCGATCGATCGGGGACGTGGTCGCCCACCGAAGGCGAGACCCCCTCCCGATCGCCGGTCATGAGCTCACTCTACCGGGCTCTACGCCCCAGCGAAAGTCCCAGCTCTCGCCCGGCTGCAGGGTGCGCGCCGTCCCTTCCTGCAGTGCGTTTGGGGCGCAGGTCATGGGTTCGATGGCAAGCGAGCGGCGCTGCTCCGGGTGCGGCAGCACATCACCGCTGAAAACCATGATGTGGTCGAAGGCGGCATCCATCCAGACTGTCAGCTGACCGCCATCCGACGCGCTGAGGCGCGCCCGGGCCAGGCCATCTTGGTCCCGGCTGAGCCCTGTGAAGGCGGTGTCCAGTTTCAGGGCTCCGATCAGGCGCGGGCGGCGGAAGTCGAAGCCGCTGCCCGCCAATTCCTCGGTTCCGGTGGGAATGCCCCGCCCGTCCAGCTGGAGCCGCCGCTCAGCTGGAAGCTGGAGCGTCCAACCATCGACAGGCGGCGTCGCCACCCGGAAATAGGGATGGAAGCCGGCTCCGAAGGGCAGCGCCGCGCTCCCGTTGTTGAGCACGTCGCTCGCGACCGTAAGGCCCTTCGTGGATAGTGAGTAGGTCACCGTAGTGGCCAGGCTGAACGGGTAGCCGTCGCGCGGCAGCAGCTGATGTCTGACTGAGACCGAGGCCGGCTCGGCGTCCAACAGCTGCCAAGTGTCCCAGCGAACCAGCCCGTGAAGCGCAGTTCGCTTATCCGGCTCGGAGAGTGGCAGCTGATGCTCCTCTCCACGGAAGCTGTAAACGCCCTCGCGAAGCCGGTTGGGCCAGGGCATCAGGATGTGGCCGCGAGCAGCGCTGCTCATCTCGTCAGGGCCGAAGTGATCCAGGTAGGAGCGGCCTCCAACGCGGTAATCGCGAAGCGCGCCGCCGGCTTCCACCACGAATGCCTCTTGGTCGCCGAAGCTGACGCGGCGCTCGGCCCCGTTCGGCGAAGGCCGGCTGGTCACGCCGTTGACGCTACGCCCAAAGCTTCCGGCGAGTCAGGCCGACCGGGTCGGGCAGTCAGCGGGCCAGGGCGGCCGCCGTCATGAGCGCCACCAGGAGGACGACGCCGACAATCCAGACGCCGAAGCCCAGCACTGTCCGTACGCGCCGCAACAGGCGTCTTCGCCGAGCCAGTCGCAGCCTTTGGCTGAGAGCCGCAAGGGCAGCCTGAGACTCGTGGCCTCGGGTAAGTCGAATCACGCCTTTACTTATAGCAGGATTATCAAGTTCTCGCCGACGGCCGGCCGAATCGATTGGGTCAGGGCCGCCGGAATCAGCTGTTGCCGTGGATGTGAACCTGGCTCCGCAAACGGAAGGTCAGACGCCTGATCGCGAGCCGGGAACGCGTGGTGCCCAAGGCATCAATAGGCAAGAACGCGAGCCGAAGCAGTTGCAGGACTACAGCGTTTACCACCACCGGGCAAACGTGCAGGGCCGAGAAAGCGTTACGGCGGCCTCTGCCCGCAGCGTCTCCTCAACACGGCAGGGACTCCCTTCAACTCGGGCTGCCGGGTTTGAGGAGGACAGCGATCAGGATTGCGAGCGCTCTCAGGCGGCTCAGCCCCCGGCAGGTCCTGGAGCAGGCGCCAGTGACTCCGCCGACCTCACCTTCTCAGTGGGGAGAAGCACGAGCAGCAGCGTGGCGACCAGGAACGATGCGGCCAGCAGGTACAGGCCCTGGGTCACATTGCTCTCAGTCGCCTTCGCGCCGACGATGTAGGGCCCGATGAAGCCGCCCAGGTTCCCAACCGAGTTGATCAGCGCAATGCCTGTCGCGGCAGCTGCCTCAGTGAGCACCAGCTGGGGCAGCGCCCAAAAAGCTGCTATGTAGCCGAAGTTGCCGATGCTCACCACGCAGAGCAGCACAATCGCCAGCAGCGGGTCGTGCCGAAAGAACGGGATCAGGAGCAGCCCTGCGGCGGCAGTCACCGTGCAGAACATGACGTGGTACTTGCGTTCCAGGGTCCTGTCGGAGTGCCAGCCGTTGACCAGCATGGCGATCCCGCCGATCACGAAGGGGATGGCCGCCAGGAGGCCCACTGTGGTGTTCGAGTACGAGCTGGACAGGCCCTTCACGATCTGGGGTAGGAAGAAATTGAGGCCGTAGATCCCCAGCACTATGCAGAGGTAGATAGCCGTCAGGTGCAGGATGCGCGGGCTGAGCAGCGCCTGCCACTCGCTCAGATGGTGGCGGCTCTGCTTCTCAGCCCGTTCGCGCGCGAGCTGATCCTCCAGCCAGCGCCGCTCTTCGTCAGTGAGCCAGCGGGCATCGCGGGGCCTGTCGGTCAGGTAGAAAAACGTCACCACCCCGAAGATCACTGCCGGCAGCCCCTGCAGGATGAACACCCAGCGCCAGCTGTCCAGACCCGCTAGGTGGACGTGGTCAAGGATCCAGCCGCCGGTGGGTGCCCCGATGATGTAGGCGACCACCTGGGCGACCATGAATTGGGAGAAGGCCCGCGCCTGCTCTTTGGCAGGGAACCAGAGGGTGATGTAGAGCACCATGCCGGGGAAGAAGCCCGCTTCGGCCAGCCCCAGCACGAAGCGAGCAATGAGCAGGTGGTTGAGGTTTTGGACAAAGCCGGTGGCCATCGCCACCAAACCCCAGCTGACCAGGATCCGGGCTATCCACTTCCTCGCCCCAACGCGATAGAGGATGGCGTTGCTCGGGATCTCGAATAGGAAGTAGCCGATGAAGAAGATGCCGGAAACCAGGCCGAAGGCTGCCGCGGCGATGCCCAGAGACTTGCCCATCTTGAGCTGTGCATAGCTCACGTTGACCCGGTCCAGATAAGCGATGACGTAGAGCAAAAAGATGAAGGGGATGATCCGAAGCCGCAGCTTTCGGATTGTGCTGGAAGCCACCAGCAGGATGTCGGCCTGACTCGTCAACGCGCTCATGTGCACTGCTCCCAGTTTGGTGCTGGATGGCCGCCGTCAGCTGTGTGCTTGGATCATAGGCGGGTACGCGGCGCAGAAGCTGCTCCGGCCACTGCAGTCTGCCCTCATTGATCGCTGAGCGAGGCCTGGAAAGCAGCCGGCAAACCTCAGATCTCACGACGAACTAACGTTCTAAGTCATGGGCTCCTCGCTCGACCTCTTTTCGCCGCTCGCCGCCAGCTGGTTCCGCGCCTCTTTCGAGGCGCCGACCGAGGTGCAGGAGCGCGGCTGGCAGGCTGTCGCCTCCGGCCGTCACACGCTGATGACTGCACCGACCGGCAGTGGCAAGACGCTGGCCGCCTTCCTCTGGTGCCTGGACCGGCTGGCGGTGGAGCCGCGACCCGCCGTCAAGGAGCGCTGCCGGGTGCTCTACGTCTCGCCCCTCAAGGCTCTGGCCGTGGATGTGGAGCGGAACCTGCGAGCGCCTCTCGTCGGCCTCCAGCTGCAAGCCGAGCGGCTCGGCCTGCCGGCGCCTCAGATCGAGGTGGCGGTGCGCAGCGGCGACACGCCCGCCGAGGAGCGCCGGCTCATCTCGCGCACGCCGCCCGACGTGCTGATCACCACGCCTGAATCGCTCTTTCTCATGCTGACCAGCGCGGCGCGGGAGGTGTTGAGTGGAGTCCGCTGGCTGATCCTGGACGAGATCCACTCTCTGGCCGGGAACAAACGTGGAGCTCACCTGGCGCTCTCTCTCGAGCGGCTCTGCCGCATCACCGCCGAACAGCCGCAGCGGATAGGCCTCTCCGCCACGCAGCGACCGCTGGCCGAGATAGGTCGCTTCCTGGCAGGCACCGGTCGCCAAGTCGAGATAGTGGAGTCGAGCGCACGCAAGACGCTGGAGGTCAGCGTCGAGGTGCCTGTCGAGGATATGGCTGATCTCGACCGGGG
>JAEKNQ010000048.1 GCA_016464825.1 Candidatus Dormiibacter inghamiae
GGGCGTCGAGGCGAAGGAAAGGGTGGAACGAGGAGGAGCGGATTTGAAAATCCGTAACGACGAAGGGCCGGGCCCCTTGACGCCCGCATCGGCGGCCTGAGCCCCGAGATGCGGTCCTTTCGGCTGGTACAGGCAACTAGAGTTGTCTGAACCGCGCAACATCTTCAGCAGCAGACCATTACGGGCACCTAGACGTACGTCATGCCGGATGCCCGAAGAGCCGGCGGCCTGAGCATGAATTCGCCGCTCATCGGAGTCGCCCTGGTTGGCTTCGTGTACCTCGTGGGCATCGCGCAGCCGCTGGTCGGCCTGGGGCTCTTGACCGCCGGGCTCTTCGTTCGCCTGCGCACGCCTGGCAGCGGCGGGCGATTTATCGTTGCCGGCCTCTCGATCCTGCTCCTCCTACCCTCGTCCGGCGCCCTCCTCGGCCTGTGCCTGCTCCTTCTACCGTCTGGAAACGGCAGCCTCGACGGCGCGTACGCGGTCCTCAGCTTGCTCGCCGGCGCCGCCCTGCTCATCGTCGTCGCGGCTCTCCTCCTGCATCGTCGTGAGCGGGGCTTCAGGGCCCATGCGGTCGGGGTGTCCGGGCCGGGACAGATCGCAGTCGGCGTCCGCAACTGGCGGATCGAGCAGGTACTCCTCGTAATCGGACTGTTCCTGCTGGCGACATCGGTGGTCGCGGCCGGGCTGCTGACCTTCCTGGCCGTCTCATTCCTCTACTCGCTCAAACACTTCAGCTTTTTCTAGGGAGCTCCTGCGGGTTGCTCAAGCCAGTGTTCGGCCACCGCCCTGCGTGCGACCGAACCCGGCGCCGGTGCTGCCATCGCCAGCGGTTCTGCGACACTTTAGAAATGTGGCCCAGCCGACAGGAACCTCACGAGAGCGGCGTTCGAAGCCTGGTGCATGGTGACGGCTACACGTCGTACCGCAGCCTCGCCGAAGCGCAGGCCGACCCCGACGGCATAGTAGTCCTGGAGGGAGACGACGGCGGCCAGATCTACCTGACGGTGCCTGCGAGCGACGTCCGCTGCTCCGACGACCGCCTTGAAGAACTGCTGCGGGAAATCGATGCAGCGCAGTGGAAGGACCCCACCATGGCCCAGGTCTACTACGAGCGCAGGCCACTGGACGGTATCGTCTCGGGCGGAATGGGCGGCGGCGAGGCAAAGGGCCGGCTCTGGATTCACGGGCGGCTGCAGGATCGTGCCGCGCGGATCGCGAGCGTCTTGGACGGTTCGTCCGTCTAGCGTCCAAGCCGGGCCCGCCCTGCGCTTATCGCCCACCTTCTGAACTGGACAATTGACGGCATCCGGCACAATGCCGCCCATGCCCGAACGACCAGGCGAGAACCTAAGCGAGTTCGCTCAAGTCGCTCACCAGGCAGTCGACTGGGCCTGCCAGTACCTTGCCCAGGTGCGGGACCGGCCGGTGCTGAGCGCCGTCGCGCCGGGCGAGATCCGAAGCCATTTGCCCGCCAGCGCACCTTCTGCGGGAGAGCCGCTGGAGGCTCTGTTCGCCGACTTCGAGAGGATCGTGCTCCCGGGCATCACCAACTGGAACCATCCTCGCTTCTTCGCCTACTTCGCCAACACCGGCTCCACCTCAGGCATCCTGGCCGAGCTGCTGATCGCGACCCTGAATGTGAACGCGATGCTCTGGCGCACCTCGCCCGCCGCCACTGAGGTCGAGGAAGTCGCCTGCAACTGGCTGCGGCAGGCGATGGGTCTGCCCTCGGATTTCTTCGGTCTGATCAACGACACCGCGTCCTCCAGCACGCTCTACGCCCTGGCAGCGGCGAGGGAGGCGGCCGGCTTGAGCGCCCGCAGCCAGGGCGTCGACGGCAGACGCCTACGCCTCTACACGTCGGCTGAAGCCCATTCGTCGGTCGAGAAAGCGGGCATCGTGCTCGGGATCGGCCAGCACGGCGTCCGCAAGGTCCCGGTCGACGAGAAGATGCGGCTCGAAGTCTCGGAGCTGAAGCGCATGCTCGCCGAGGATCGCGCGCTCGGCCTGCAGCCCTTCGCGGTTGTGGCCACGGTCGGCACCACATCGACCACCTCGATCGATCCCGTGGCCGCGATCGCTGACATCTGCGAGCGGGAGGAGCTCTGGCTCCACGTCGACGCCGCCTATGGCGGGGCCGCGGCAGTGCTGCCGTCGCACCGGCACGTCCTGGCCGGTGCTGACCGCGCCGACTCCTTGGTCATGAACCCCCACAAGTGGCTGTTCACGCCCATGGACTGCAGCGTCCTCTACTGCCGGCGGCCAGACGTGCTGAAGAGCGCCTTCAGCCTGGTGCCCGACTACCTCACGACGAGCGAGGGGGATGAGGTGCGCAACCTCATGGACTACGGCACCAGCCTCGGCCGGCGCTTTCGCGGCCTGAAGCTGTGGTTCGTGCTGCGGGCGTTTGGCCTGGAGGGCGCCGCCCGGGTCATCTCCTCCCACGTGGCCATGGCGAAGGAGCTCGAGAGTTGGGTGCGGGCCGACGCCGACTTCGAGCTGCTGGCGCCCGTGCCCTTCAGCACCGTCTGCTTCGCCCACCGGGAAGGGGACGCTCGGACCAAGGCGATAGTCGAAGCCGTCAATCAAGACGCCACGGTATTCATTTCCCACACACGGGTCAGAGATCGCTACGCGATTCGGATCTCGATCGGCAACTTGGCGACCAGCCTGGACGACGTGCGCCTGGCCTGGCAGAAGGTACGCACCGCGCCGAACTGATTCAGAGCTGGAGGAATTCGCCCCTCTCGCGCAGCCGGGTCAGATCCGAGCAATCAGCCCGGAGGTCGGCTGAGCGGTCGGCGGCATGCTCAGTCAAATACTGCTCCACTTCACGCGACCTCGACTCGCCGGAGCTCTCCACCCAGATCCGGTAGTCGTAGCTGGAGGCGAGCTGCCGGCGGCAGGCGCCCATGCCTTCCACCAGCACCATGCCCCCAGCCGCCAAGTGCTGAGGGCGACCGCTGGCATCCTCATACTCGGCTGCTGACCCCCGCACGAGCTGGAGCAGCACCCGGCTGCGGAGGCGGCGCCAGTCCACCGAGCCCTCCTCCCCCTCAGCGACGAATTGAGTCAGGGACACCACCTTCAGATGGGGATCGTTCTCGCTCAGCGCCTGAGCCAACTGCCGACGGCCCCCGGCGTCAGTGCCGTCCAATCCGACCAGCAGGGTCAGACGACGCCGCGGCCGTGCGTGCAGCCTGGCCAGCAGATCGCGCACCCTGTCCACTCGCACGGTCAATTCTTGCCGAACTGAGAGAAGCTACGCCCCGCCAACGAACAACTGGCTTAAATTGAACCGATGCCCACCGCAGTCCGCGCGGACGCTCTGCTCGATCCCGAGACCGCGGAATCTCTTCGGCCGGCCACTGTGCTCATCGAGGGCGGCCGCGTCGTCGCCGCCGGTCACCGCGATGAGATCCAAGTGCCGCGCGACGCGGTCGTGGTGGACGCCGAAGGCCTCACGCTGCTCCCGGGCCTCATCGACTGCCACGTGCACCTCTGCTTCGCCGGCAGCGGACTTGACCTCGGCGAGCGCCTGGCCGCGCCGGCCAGTTTGGTCGTCCTGCAGGCAGTGGATTCCTGCCGGAAGACGATCAACGCAGGCTTCACCACCGTGCGTGACGCCGGCGGCACCCCGAACGGCGTCCGGCTGGCCGTCGAACGCGGCCTTTTCCCCGGGCCCCGAATGGTGCTTGCCATCCAGATCCTGAGCCAGACCGGCGGCCACGCCGACAACCACTTTCCCTGCGGCGTCACAGTCAACTGGAACCCGACGCCTGACCTGCCGCCGCCGGTCGTCGACGGCGTGGAGCCTATGCGCCAGCGCGTCCGCCACCTGATCCGCGAGGGCGCCGACTGGATCAAGCTCTGCACCTCTGGCGGCGTGCTCTCGCCCGGCGACTCGCCGCACCACGCCACCTTCAGCCAGGAGGAGATCACGGCTGCTGTCACCGAGGCGGCCACGCAGGGCCGGCGCGTCATGGCCCACGCTCAGGCGGCCGCGGGAATCAAGAACGCGCTCCGCGCCGGCGTCGCCACTATCGAGCACGGCATCTGGATCGACGATGAGGCGCTCCAGCTTTTCAGCGCCGGCGGCCAGGCTTTGGTGCCGACCCTGGTGGCGCCGCGCTGGGTGATCCGCCACGCCGAGACGGGCCGCATGCCGGCCTGGGCGGCAGCCAAAGCGCAGGACGTGGGGGCCGACCATGACGCCAGCATCAAGCGTGCGATCGAAGCCGGAGTGGAGATCGCCTTCGGCACCGATACCGGTGTCGGTCCACAGGGCACCATGGGCGAGGAGTTCCTGCTCCTCCGCCAGCTCGGACTGCCGGCCGATGACTGCCTGCGCACCGCCACCACAGTGGCCGCCCGGGTGCTCCGCCTCGAGAACCAGGTGGGGACGCTGAAGGTGGGCGCTCATGCTGACTTGGTGGGCGTGCCGGGCGACCCGCTTCAACGGCTGGAGCTGCTGGCCGACCCGGCCAGTGTGCACCTGGTGGTGAAGAGCGGCGAGGTGGTGAAGGCCCGACCAACCTAGCGCGCTGGGCCACTCTCGGGCGGCGGGCCATCTTGGCCTCTTGCTTCAACCGCTGCTGAAGCAACCACAGCACCGCCGCCTCCTCCGGCTGCCGACGCTTGAGCCAGCCTTTCAGCTCAGCTTCCGCCAGGCCTTGCAGCGTTTCCAGCATGGAGCCGTCGAGATACGTATCGACGATGGCCGGGTGGACATGGCACTTGCGACCGACGTCGGCGGGTGTTGCCCCAGGCGCTCGGCCACGGGCTCGATCGTTGGTACCACGTTCTTCATCACCTGCGCCTCCGAGTACCTGGATCCCCTCATCGCTGTCGGGACGTAGCGCAGCCCCGCCTCACGGGCGTCGCCACCCCTCTTTGTGAGCCACCTCCTCGGCCGTCTTCGCCACTTCCAGCGCCGATGCTAACAATCTGCCTGGCAAGCTTTCGGCGCCGGAGCAGACTGGTAGTCTGACAGCGACTCACTCAACATTGGCCCATCGAAAAGGAGCCTTCATGTTCAAAACCGTCAAAGACGTCATGACCGAAAAGCCGCTTGCCCTACAGGCCGGGACCACACTCGTCGAAGCGGCCCAGGCCATGCGCAACCACGATGTCGGCAATGTGCTGCTGCTGGACAACGACACGGTGGTCGGGATCGTCACCGATCGCGACATAGTCATCCGCTCGGTGGCGGAGGGCCAGGACCCGGGCCAGACGGTGCTGGCTCAGATCAGCAGCCGCGACCTCACCTCGCTCAGAATGGACCAACCCGTCGAGGAGGCCGTAAAGCTGATGGAGGAGCGGGCAGTGCGCCGCCTGCCGGTCCTCGACGAGGCCGGCCGCCCGCTGGGCATCGTCTCGCTCGGGGATCTGGCAGTGGAGCGAGACCCCAGCTCCGCTCTGGGCCAAATCAGCGAAGCCGAGCCCAACCGCTGACGTGGCCGCCGGCAGCAACCAAGCACAGCGGCGCTGTGGCGTCATCTTCGACGTCGACGGCACCTTGGTCGACTCCACGTACCTGCACACGCTGGCCTGGGCCAGAACGTTCCGGGAGGCGGGCCATGACGTCGAGACCTACAAGATCCATCGCGCTGTCGGAATGGGGTCCGACCAGCTAATCCCGGCTCTGATCGGGCGTGAGCAGCCGGGGCTGAGCGACGAGCAGACCGAGCACTACCGCGAACTGGGCGAAGAGGCACGGGCCTTTCCCAAGGTCTCCGAGCTCCTTCGCTCACTGCACGACCAGGGGCTTCAGGTGATTCTTGCCACCTCCGCCAAGCCCGAGGAGTTGAAGCGGCTGCTGGCCAAGATCGATGCCGACGACGCCATCGATCGCGTTGTCAGCTCGGAGGAGGTCTCCACCAGCAAGCCGGCGCCGGACATCTTCGAGACCGCGCTCGAGCAGTCGGGCCTGAACGCTGGTCAGGCACTGGTCGTGGGCGACTCGGTCTGGGACTTGAAGAGTGCCAGTCGCTGCGGCCTGCCGGCCGTGGCGGCCCTTTGCGGCGGTACGTCTCGCGACGAGTTGGAGGCGGCGGGGGCGGCGCGAGTCTACGAGGACCCGGCCCACCTGCTGGCCGACCTCCCGACCTGGACGCAGCTGATCCAAGCCCTGGACTGACGTAGTGGCCTAGGGCGCATCTCCTGGCAGTGGGCCCGCGGACGGGCCGGGCCTCTGCTCAACCTTGCGGTCTGCCTCCAGTGGATCGACGGCGCTGGCCTCGATGCCGCTGCGCAGTTCCTCCGCGTCATGCTCGGCTTCTCGGTCCTCCATGTACCCCAGATCGACCGAGGTGTTGGGGTCGTCAGTGCGCGCCACTGTTTGCGGGGGGTTGGGCTCCGCCCTCCGCAGGTCTTCGGCGTAGTCGCGCTCTTCTGAGCTCAGCACTGGGTCCAAAGCCGGATCGGTGGCAGCCGCTTCAGGGGCAACCTCTGTCTCCGACAAGCTCTCGTCGAATTGATGACTCATCGTTTCGGCTCAGCGGTGAAGGATGTCGAACAGGAAGGCTCGGTACTCGCGGATGGTCAGCCGCAGCCCTTCCGTGTCCCCGGACCTGTCGCTCGCCTCCCGCAGCCCGGCCCTCCGGCGCTCGTACGCCTGCCGGATCCGATCCATCGTCTCCCCGACCAGCGCGTCGGCCTCGTGTACCGCAGCGTGGGGATCGTCAACGAAGGACCCCTGGACGCTGTCCCAGCGGCGGCGCAGATCATTCTCGTCGGACTGGCTCACCGCCGGCGTCCCGGGACCGCCGGGCTCGACCACTCGCTCTTGCTGCTGCGCCTGGGTCGCCAAAGCTGCAGTGTCGGCCGGCCGGGACTTGTCCGCAGCCGCAATCGAACTCGGCGCCTCAGCCGGCCGAGCCTTGGCGGCCGCCACCGCGCCCGGCCTTTCCTCGGGACGAGGCGCGCCCTCGGCTTCGCCACCTGGCTTGGGCCAGAGCCTGCCCTGCCGCTCGTCCGGCACGGGCTCCGCGCCCTCCGGCTCCAGCCCCGGTCGCCTCTCTTCTTCAGGCCGGTCCATGGTCCCTCCTTCAAGTGCTCCTGCCCCGCGTCCGCGCGAGTGTGGTACTGAGACGTGAATCGTCCAGTGAGCGTACGCGAGCGTGAGGAAGCACTTCTCTTTTCCGTTTCTCGATCGGCGAGAGGGAATTAGAACCGCTTCGCTGACAACCATGCTATAACGTTCCTAGAAGTGCGGGTGTTGGGGATCAATGCCGTCTTCCACGACCCGGCCGCGGCCCTCGTGGTGGATGGCAGCATCGTGTCGGCGGCAGAGGAGGAACGGTTCAGCCGGCGCAAGCACGGCAAGCGTCCGGTTCCCTTCTCTACCTGGGAGCTGCCCGAGCAGGCGGCGCGCTGGTGTCTGCGGCAGGCAGGGCTCGAGCCGGCCGACCTGGACGCGGTCGCCTACTCCTACGATCCGGATCTGGCGCTGCAACCGGATGGAGACCTGGCGACGGACGGCTGGGAGGGCCTACGAACGCTCTTCGCCCGGCGGGCTCCGCTCTTTCTCAAGACGGCGCTCCCGGGGCTCGATTCGACCCGGGTCAGGTTCGTCCCGCATCACGTCGCGCACGCCGCCTCGGCCTATTTGGCGGCGCCCCATTCAAGCTCGGCCGTCCTGGTGCTTGACGGTCGGGGCGAGCGTGGCTCTCATCTCGCCGGCCACGCCCGCGACGGGCGCCTGGAGATCCTGGCCAGCCAGCGCCTGCCCCATTCGCTAGGGCTTCTCTACGAGGAGCTGACCGAACACCTGGGCTTCCTGCGCTCCTCCGACGAGTACAAGGTGATGGCGCTGGCTGCCTACGCCGAGCCGGCGTTGCTGCCCCGGTTCCGCGACCTGGTCCAGACCGACGGCCAGGGGGGATTTCGAACCTTGCCTGTCGATTGGGAGACCTTCGCTCCCCGCGCGTCATCAGGGCAGCTGGGGGATCCGCACTCGGTCCTCGCGGCCAGCGTCCAGGCTCGTGTCGAAGAGGTGCTGCTGGAGCTCGCGCACTGGCTCCAAGCCCGGACCGGCGAACGCGCCCTGACCATGGCCGGAGGTGTGGCCCTGAACTGCGTCGCCAACGCACGGCTGGAACGCGAGGGGCCTTTCTCTGAGATCTGGGTGCAGCCAGCCTCGGGCGATTCCGGAACCGCGCTGGGGGCAGCGCTCTGGCTGGCTCAGGAACTGGACGATTCGATTCAGCCCATGCAGACTGCGGCGCTCGGACTGGGCCAGAGCGAGTCTGAGGTCGCGGCGGCTCTGGAGGTTGCCCGGGTGCCCTACGAGAGGCCCGCAGACCTGGCTGACGCCGTGGCCGGCGTCATCGCCGCGGACGGCGTGGTCGCCTGGGTGCAGGGCCGCAGCGAGTTCGGTCCCCGCGCGCTGGGCCACCGGAGCCTGCTCGCCAACCCCAGCCGAGCCGAGAATCTGGCCCGGCTCAACGACATCAAGGGCAGAGAGCAGTTCCGGCCGATCGCCCCCATGGTGCTGGAGGAGCGCGCCGGCGAAATCTTCGAAGGCCGTCTGCCGAGCCCCTACATGCTCTTCACCCATCGAGTCAAGGACGGCTGGCGCGGGCGCATACCGGCAGTGGTCCACGTCGATGGCACCGCCCGGATCCAGACTGTGAACGCGGAAGCTGAACCCCTGCTGGCCAGGATGCTGCGCGCTTTCGAGTGCAGCAGCGGGCTGCCGGTGGTGGTGAACACAAGCCTCAACACGGCCGGTCGGCCCATGGTGGACGACGCTCGGGACGCCCTCGAGTGCTTCGGCTCGACGCCCGTCGACGCCCTGGCCATCGGCCCCTATCTCGTCCGGCGGCCGGCGTGACGGCGCCAGACTTCGCAGTCGTCGTCCCGACCACCGGTCGGCCCTCCCTCCGCCGCCTGCTGGAATCGCTGGCCGCCGCCGGAGGTCCGCGACCGGCCCAGATCATCGTCGTCGACGACCGTCCGGAGCCGGCGGCTCCCCTAGTCGTGGAGCAAGCCGGGCTGCCTGTCAAGGTGCTGCGGAGCGGAGGCCGGGGACCGGCCGCTGCGCGCAACACCGGCTGGCTGGCGGCAGACGCGGAGTGGATCGCCTTCCTCGATGACGACCTAGTTTGCGCCAGCGATTGGCTGTCCGGCCTGGAGTGCGATCTGGCAGGGTTGGGCCCGGAGGTGGCGGCCAGCCAGGGTCGACTCTCGGTTCCCCTGACGGCAGGACGCCGACGGACGGATTGGGAGCGGCAGGTGGCAGGCCTGACCGCCGCCCGCTGGCCGACCGCCGACATGGCCTTCCGCCGCTCGGCCCTGGCCCAGGTGGGTGGCTTCGACGAGCGCTTTCGGATTGCCTTCCGGGAGGACTCGGATCTCGCCCTGCGCCTCATCCAGGCCGGCTTTGAGATCGCCCAGGGCCGGCGCCAGGGCATTCATCCAGTGCCTCCGGCCCCGCCCTGGATCAGCCTCGGCCGGCAGCGCGGCAACGCCTACGACGCACTGATGCTGGCTCGGTACGGCCGCGGCTGGCGGACACTGGCAGGAGCTCCGCCCGGACGCCGCTCGCGCCATGCCGCCATCACCCTCGCCGGGCTGGCCAGCCCGGCGCTCTGGCTGACCGGTCGGCGGCGGTGGGCAGCCCTGGCGGCGGCCACGTGGGCGGCGGGCACTGCCGAGTTCGCCTGGGCCAGAATCGCACCTGGCCCGGGCAGCGCAGCCGAGGTCGCCACCATGACCGTCACCAGCGTCCTGATTCCCCCGCTCGCGGTCTGGCACTGGCTCCGAGGCGTCCTCACACTCGCCCCTTCGGCGGCACGTCCGCGGCTGGCAGTCCTCCTCGACCGCGACGGAACGCTTGTCGACGACGTGCCTTACAACGGCAACCCGGCGGCCGTCAGTCTCCGGCCGGGCGTCCGAACGGCGCTCGACCGGCTCCGCCGGCAGCGAGTGCCGCTGGCGGTGGTATCCAATCAGAGCGGCGTCGGCCGCGGCCTCTTGAGCGAGAGACAGGTGGAGCTCGTCAACCAACGAATCGAGCAATTGGCAGGGCCGCTCCAAGGCTGGTTCGTCTGCCCCCACTCGCCCGAGGCTGGCTGCGCCTGTCGCAAACCCCAGCCCGGCTTGATCCTGCGGGCAGCAGCGCGTCTGGGTGTCGCGCCGGCCGACTGTGTGGTGATCGGCGACATCGGAGCCGACGTGGAGGCTGCCGCAGCCGCCGGGGCCCGCGGCATCCTGGTGCCCACGCCGGCCACACTTCCCGAGGAGGTCCGCGCAGCGTCCGAGGTCGCGCCTCACCTCGGCGCGGCTGTCGATCTGGTTCTGGCGAGACGCTGATGGCTCCTCACACGCTGGTCGCCCGCCTGGACAGCGCCGGAGACATGCTGCTGCAGGGCCCCGCCATCCGCGCCGTCGCGACCGGTTCGAGCCGGGTCACGCTACTGGCAGGACCTCGTGGCGAGGCCGCCGCGCGGCTCCTGCCGGGGGTGGATGAGATCATCGTCTTCCCCGCGCCCTGGATCGACGCGGAGCCGCTCCGTGTTTCGCCGGCCGCTCATTTGGACCTGGTCGCGCGCATCACCTCGCTGAGGGTTGACACCTCGGTGATCTTCACTTCGTTCCACCAGTCCCCACTGCCTCTGGCGCTGCTGCTCCGGCTGGCCGGCGTGGCCCGTATCGGCGCCATCAGCGTCGACTACCCTGGCTCCCTGCTGGACGTCCGCCACCTCGTGGACGAGGATCTGCACGAGGTCGAGCGTTCTCTCTCCCTCGCCCACGCCATGGGTTTCAAGCTGCCGCCCAGCGACGACGGCGCACTTGGCGTCAGGCTGCCGCTGCCTCCACCCGAGCTGCTTCGCGGGCTCGACCGGTTCGTCGTCGTACATCCTGGCACCTCAGCCCCGGCGCGCGCCTGGCCCGCAGGCCACCACCGGCAGCTGGTCCAGCTTCTCGACGAGGCGGGCTGGACTGTCGTCGTCACCGGATCCCCGGACGAGCGAGTGTTGACAGCCCAGGTGGCAGGCAACGCCGGGATCGACGTCGGAGGCAGGCTCGACTTTGCTGAGCTGGCCGCGCTGCTGGCACGGGCGGAAGTGGTCGTGGTGGGGAACACCGGTCCCGCCCATCTCACGGCCGCGGTCGGCACGCCTGTCGTCTCGCTCTTCGCACCGGTGGTCCCTGCCTGCCGCTGGCGGCCCTGGCGGGTGCCGCACGTGCTCCTGGGCGAGCAGGCGACCGATTGCGCCGGAAG
This sequence comes from Candidatus Dormiibacter inghamiae, assembly GCA_016464825.1. Classification (GTDB taxonomy): domain Bacteria; phylum Chloroflexota; class Dormibacteria; order Dormibacterales; family Dormibacteraceae; genus Dormiibacter; species Dormiibacter inghamiae. The sequence continues at coordinate 11,234 of JAEKNQ010000048.1, forward strand.
CCGCGCGCGCGTCTGCCCAGTCCCCGGCCACCCGTGCTTGACGAGCGTGAAGCCGCTGGATGTGGCGGCGGCGGTTGCCAGCTTGAGCGGACAGGAGCGGAAGGTTGCAGTCAGTGGAGTCTCGGCTGGATGAACGTTTTCCTCTGGCACGTGCATGGCTCCTGGACCAACAGCCTGGTCCAGGGCCGGCACCGCTACCTGCTCCCCGTGCTGCCCGGGCGTGGACCCGACGGCCGCGGCCGCGCCCAGACATGGGCCTGGCCCGACACGGTCGTCGAGGTGACGCCGGAAGCGGCAGCGACGGCGGCGGTCGACATTGTCATCATGCAGCGGCCGGTCGAGCTGGAGGGACTGGCCTGCCGCTGGCTCGGGGGTCGGGAGCCAGGACGCGACCTGCCCGGCCTCTATCTCGAGCACAACGCGCCCCAGGGTCCTGTCAACGCCATGCGGCATCCCGCAGCGAACCGGCCCGACCTGCACCTGGTCCAGGTCAGCCACTTCAACCGCCTCTTCTGGGACTCGGGCAGCACACCTGTGCGCGTGATCGAGCACGGCATAGTGGATCCCGGCCACCGCTACAGCGGAGAGCTGGCGCGGGCAGGCGCGGCAATCAACGAGCCGCAGCGACGCCAGCGCGTGGTGGGCTACGACCTGCTGCCACAGCTGGCGAGCGCCTGTCCCATCGATCTCTTCGGCATCGCCACCGAGAATGACCTGCCCCAAGATCGCCTGCACGAGGAACTCGGTCGGCGCCGGGCCTACGTCCACCCCTACCGCTGGACCTCCCTGGGACTGGCGCTGTTGGAAGCGATGCACCTCGGTCTGCCCGTCGTCGCGCTCGCGACCACCGAAGTCCCCGAGGCAGTTCCAGCTGCTGCCGGCTTCGTGTCCAACCGCCTCCCCGTCCTGCAGGAGGGACTGCGCCGGCTCCGCTCTGATCCGGATCTCGGTCGCGACATGGGCGCAGCAGGGCGAGCGGCCGCCCTTGAGCACTACGGCCTGGCCCGATTCCTGCGCGAGTGGGACCAGCTGCTCGCGGAGGTGTCCCGGTGAGGGTGGCCATGGTGTCAGAGCACGCCAGCCCGCTGGCTGCCCTCGGCGGCGTCGACGCGGGCGGTCAGAACGTGTTCGTCGACCAGTTGGCGCGGGCGGTGGCGCGCCAGGAGGCGGAGGTGGTGGTGCACACCCGCCGCGAAAGCCCTGAGCTGCCGGAATGGGTGGCGGCAGCTCCCGGGGTGGTGGTCCATCACGTGGCCGCCGGACCACCGCGCCCTCTAGCCAAGGACGACCTGCTTCAGCACATGCCCGTCTTCGCCAGCGAGCTGAGTCGAGCCTGGGAGCGGCGGCGGCCGGACATTGTGCACGCCCACTTCTGGATGTCCGGGCTCGCCTCGCTAGCCGCCGCCGGGCCCCGCGGGCTGCCGGTGGTCCAGACCTTCCACGCCCTGGGCGTGGTCAAGCGCCGTCACCAGGGCGAGCGCGACACCAGCCCGCCGACTCGGCTCGCGGAGGAGAGGCGGATCATCCAGCAGGCGAACCGGATTCTGGCCACCTGCTCCGACGAGGCTTTCGAGTTGGTGCGCCTGGGCGCTTCACCCGGCCGGATCAGCGTCATCCCGAGCGGCGTCGACGTGAGCCTATTCCGGCCGGGCGGCGCGACCCGACCGCGGCGGCCCGGTTGGTCGCGGGTGGTAATCGTGAGCCGGCTGGTCGAGCGCAAAGGGATCGGCAACGTGATCACCGCGCTCGCCGACGTGCCCGAGTGCGAGCTGCTGGTTGCGGGCGGCCCTCCACTGCCGGAGCTGATCGCGGATCCTGAAGCCGCTCGGTTCCTCGGTCTGGCCCAGCGTCTGGGCCTGAGCGACAGGGTCCACTTTATTGGCGGCCTGGCGCGGCAGCAGGTGCCCGAGCTGATTCGCTCCGCTGATGTGGTTGCCTGCGTTCCCTGGTACGAGCCCTTCGGCATGGTGGCGCTGGAGGCTGCCGCCTGCGGCGTTCCCGTTCTGGCCAGCGCCGTCGGCGGCTTGGTTGACACGGTGGTGGACGGCGCTACCGGTGTACACGTCGCTCCGCGCGATCCGGCAGCCGTCGCCCGGGCCCTGAACGACCTGCTGGCGGCTCCAGAGCGGCGGCGGGCTCTCGGATCGCAGGCGGCCTCCCGGGCGCGGGAACGCTACAGCTGGGACGGCGTCGCGGCAGCCACCCTGGCCGCCTACCGCGAGGCGAGCGCTGAGGAGACAGCTTGCAGGCTGACCGCCAAGGCACCCGGTTGATCGAGCAGCGCCGGCCCTCGCTTCTTGGCCAGCACCTGCAGTGCCACGGCAACGCCGTGCGGCAGCTGGAGCGCCACCTCGCCACGCTCGAGCGCTGGGCGGGGGAGCTGGCCGCCGTGCTGCTGGGCGGCGGCCGCCTGCTGACGGCGGGCAACGGCGGCTCGGCCGCGGAGGCTCAGCACTTGAGCGCTGAGCTGGTGGGTCGCTACAGCCGCGAGCGGCGCCCGCTGTCGGCGCTGTGCCTTCACGCCGAGACGTCCAGTCTCAGCGCCCTGGCCAACGACTACGGCTGGGAGGCGGCGTACGCCCGGCAGGTCCACGCTCATGGCCGGCGGGGCGACGTCCTGCTCGCCCTCAGCACCTCGGGCGAGAGCACCAACCTGCTGGCGGCTGTGGATGCCGCCGCCGGCCTCGGCCTGCGCACGTGGGCCCTGACCGGGACCCCACCGAACCGCCTGGCTCAGGCCTGCTCCGAGAGCGTGTCGATCAGCGCTGCCGCCCCAGCCGTTCAGGAGGTGCACCTGCTGACAGTGCATCTCCTCTGCGCCGGCGTGGACGAGGCTGTGCTGGCCGCCAAAACACAGGAGTCCCGCGGTTGAGTCAGCTTGTCGTCGTGGGCGACTGCCTGCTCGACCGCGATCTCGTCGGGCGAGTGGAGCGGCTCAGCCCCGACGCGCCGGTCCCGGTGGTGGAGGATCCACAGGCCCAGCTGCGCCCTGGCGGGGCCGGCCTGGCGGCCCTTCTGGCCGCCCGCGAAGGCCATTCCGTCCGCCTCATCGCAGCGCTCTCCCGCGATGCGGGCGGGGACGAGCTGCGGCGCACACTGAGCCAAGCCGACGTCGAGATCATCGATCTCGGGCTGGCTGCCGCCACACCCGAAAAGGTGCGCGTACGAGCGGCCGGCCAGACGCTGCTGCGGCTGGATCAGGCGGGACCTCGCGACGCCCGATTTGGATCGGCTCCGGCCGAGTCGCTGGCGGCCATAGCGTCAGCCGACGGAATTCTGGTCTCCGACTATGGTCGCGGCTTGAGCGGCGAGCCGGCCCTTCGGCGAGCGCTCACCGAGGTCGTGGCGGTCGGGACGCCTCTTGTCTGGGACCCGCATCCCCACGGCAGTGAGCCAGTCCCGGGCGCCAGCCTGGTGAAGCCCAACCGCCGAGAAGCCGCCGCCGGCCAGGAAGCAGCTGACCTAGCGCGCCGGGCTAGGGAGCTGCGCAAGGGTTGGCGCGCACGAGGGGTCGTGGTAACTCGGGGCGCGGCAGGGGCGTTGCTCGTAACCGGCGACGGCCCTGCCTACCTGGTCCCGACTCCGCCTGCTCCGGCCCACGATCCCTGCGGGGCCGGGGACAGCTTCTGCAGCTCCGCGGTTGCGCTCCTGGCCGCCGGCGCCAGCCTGGAGGAGGCGGTGCGCGGGGCCGTCACCGCCGCCACACACTTCGTGGCCGCCGGGGGAGCAGCGGCAGTGATCACCGCCCCCGCGAACCCCTCCGCTGCTCCGCCCGTCAGCACGAGCCAGGGCCTGGCACCGGCTCGGGCGGTGATCGAACGGACCCGCCGGCGGGGCGAGCAGGTGGTCACCACAGGCGGCTGCTTCGATCTGCTCCACGCCGGTCACGTGTCGATCCTGCAGGCGGCGCGACGCCTTGGCGGTTGCCTTATCGTCTGCCTCAACTCCGACTCCTCCACCCGGGCGCTCAAAGGTCCTGACCGGCCCCTCCAGTCCGAACTCGACCGAGCGGCGGTCCTCGCCGCCCTGAGCTGCGTCGACGCAGTGGTGAGCTTCGACGAGGCGACTCCTGTCGAGCTGCTGCGCCGGCTCCAGCCCGACCTGTTCATCAAGGGCGGTGACTACGCCGGCCGGGTGCTGCCGGAGCAGGCCGCCCTCGCCGAGTGGGGCGGCGAAGTGGTGTTGCTGCCCTTCGCCCACGGCCATTCCACCAGTCAGCTGCTGGAGGAGGTGCGAAGGCTTGGCTGAGACGGTGATCGTCACCGGGGGAGCGTCAGGGCTCGGGCGAGCGGTGGCCCAGGCGGTGGCAGAGGCCGGCTGGCAGCCTGTCGTGCTGGATCGGCAGCCTGCCCCAAGCGAGTTCGAACAGGTGCTCGTGGACCTGGCCGACCCAGCCGCGGCCGAGGCGGCCGTCAACCAGGTTGCGCAGCGCAGCGGTGGGCTCAAAGCGGTGGTCACCGCCGGCGGCACCGACGCCTGCGGGCCTTTGGCGGAAGTGGCCTGGGAGCAGTGGGAGCGGGTGATCAGGGTCAATTTGCTCGGCACCGCAGCTGTCGTCCGCGCCGCTCTCCCCCACCTTGTGCAGAGCCGCGGCCGGATCGTCACTGTCGCTTCCACGCTCGGCCTGCGGGCCCTGCCGGATGCCAGCGCTTACTGCGCCAGCAAGTTTGGCGTCGTCGGGTTCAGCCGGGCCCTGGCCCTGGAGCTGGCCGGCCGGGTAGGGGTTACGCTGCTCATCCCCGGAGGGATGCGGACGGCATTCTTCGACGGGCGCAGTGAGCAGTACCGGCCGGGAGCTGACGCCCAGCTGAACCGGCCAGAGGACGTGGCTGCCGCCGTGCTCTTCGCGCTCCGGCAGCCGGCCGGCTGCGAGCTGCGGGAGCTCATCATCACCCCCTCGTTGGAGCCGTCCTGGCCGTGAGTCCGCCGGTCCTCCTGGCCCTGCGCACGCTGGGCCTGGGCGACCTGCTGACAGCGGTGCCTGCCCTGCGCGGACTGGCAACGTCGTTTCCGCGCCACCGCCGGCTCCTCGCCTGTCCCTCTGTGCTGGCGCCACTGGTCCAGACGATCGGCGCGGGCTTCGAGACGCTGCCAACCGGGGAGCTGGAACCGCTGCTCGTGCGACGGCCCGAGGTGGCTGTGAACCTGAACGGTCGTGGACCCGAGAGCCACCGCCTCCTCCTGGCCACACGGCCGGAACGCTTTATCGCCTTCGAACAAGCCTCCGTGCCCGAGAGCTGGGGTCAACCGCGCTGGCACCCAGACGAACATGAAGTGCGCCGCTGGTGTCGCCTGCTCTGGGAGTCGGGCCTGGCCGCCGACCCGGCCGACCTGGTCCTCCATCTGGGCCGCCTGCCGGCAGCGCCGACCGGGACGGCGCGGGCCACGCTGATCCATCCCGGAGCCAAGAGCGCGGCGCGCCACTGGCCGGTTGAGAAGTGGGCGACCGTGGCAGCCGGAGAAGCACACCGAGGGCGTCAGGTGCTGGTCAGCGCCGGTCCGGGAGAGGAGTCCCTGGGCCGGCGGCTGCTCGAGCTGGCCGGACTCCCGGCCGATCACCTGCTCCACGGCCTGGCCCTGGACCGGCTGGCAGCGGCGGTGGCTGCGAGCGGCCGGGTGGCCTGCGCCGATACGGGGCTGGCCCATCTCGCCACAGCCACCAGGACTCCCTCAGTCGTCCTCTTCGGCCCCACGCCACCCCAGCTCTGGGGCCCGCCGGCGGATGCTCCGCACTTAGCGATCTGGCGCGGACCGGCCGGTGATCCGCTGGGCAGAAAGCCCCATTCCGGTCTGCTGTCGATCGACCCGGACGAGGTTCTGGCTGCTCTGGCAGAGCTGCCCCAGCGGTCAACGGTCGCCCTGGCACCGAACCTGGCCGGCTGATATCGTGACTGTGCAGTTTCGTCAGCCTGAATCGAGGAGGAGACACACATGTGCATGAGCTGTGGCTGCGGTGAACCGAACGAGCGTCATAAGCCGGGCGACATAACGCTGGACGATTTGAAGACGGCGGCCAGCAATCACGATCTCGAGGTCGAGCAAACGGCTGACAATATCCACGACCTCGCTCGCGACCTGAAGCAGTCAGGCCAGATCACCTAACCGCAGGCCAGAGGCAGGCGGCCTCAGGCTGATCGCCGGGGGGTCTTGTCTGATGCATGACATCCTCAGCCTGCCGCTCTCCGAACTGCGGGAGGCGGCCCAAGGCTGCCGCGCCTGCGATCTCTGGCAGAACGCGACCCAGACGGTCTTCGGTGAGGGCGAGCGCACCGCTCGCCTGCTGTTCGTCGGAGATCAGCCTGGGGATCATGAGGACCGCGCCCTGGACGGGGCTGGGATCGACCGCCGGGACGCCTACGTGACCAACGCCGTCAAGCACTCGGGTGCAGCCGTGGCGGCTGCATAAGAAGCCCAACGCGGGAGAGATTCGCGCCTGCGCGCCCTGGCTCGGAGCGGAGGTCGCGGCGGTGCGGCTGAAGCTGCTGGTCGCTCTCGGCGCCACAGGGGCCCAGGCCCTCTTCGGGCCCTCCTTCCGCGTGCTCGCCCAACGCGGCGAGGTGCTGAGCACACTGCTCGGCCTCGCTGGTCTGGGCACAGTGCATCCCTCCTCGATCCTGCGAGCCCCTGACGAAGAGGCCCACCAGCTCGCCTACCGAGCCTTCATCAAAGACCGCAGCGTGGCGGCGGCGGTGGTTGGGGGCGGCTGAAGCAGGCGCCTCACTGCTTGCGCTGGATCGCCCTGGCCAGCTCCTCCTTTGCCATCCTGGATGCACGCTTGACGCCCAGCGAACGCGCCCGCTCGTAAAGCTCCTGCCGCGTGTGGCCAAGGACATCCACCCCGCCGAAGGTTTCTTTCTCGGCCCGGCGCGCCTGCTCGCCGCTGAGAGCGGCCTGCGGATCGCTCGGCCCTGGCTCAGCCTTGGGCTCCCAGTGGTCCCCCACCTTCTCATGGGTGTGCTTCAGCGCTGACCAAGCGGTGCGGTAGGCCCTCTCACCCTCGCCGTACTGCTCCTCAGCGCTGGCATGAGTCTCCACGAAGGTCCGCTGGGCTTTGGCGTCGGACCGCTTCAACGTCGAGGGTAGCTCCTCAGCACCGCTTGGCTGCTTGGCTCTTCTTCTGGGCATCCGGAAACCTTAGCCCCGCGCGGGGCAGACTGACCGGCCGATCCGCCCGGCGAAGCGTCGGCGCCTGTAGCGTTCCGGCCATGAGTGAAGTCAAGTTCGGTGTCCAGCTCCATCCCCAACACACCACCATGGCCGACATGCGGCGAGCCTGGCGAGCGGCCGACGAGCTGGGCGTCGACAGCATCACCACCTGGGATCACTTCTATCCCCTCTACGGTGACCAGCAAGGCGCTCATTTCGAGGGCTGGACCACCCTTGCCGCCATGGCCGCGGAAACCCAGCGAGCGCAGGTGGGCATCCTTGTCACCTGCAACAGCTATCGCAATCCGGATCTGCTGGCCGACATGGCCAGGACTGTCGATCACATCAGCCAGGGCCGCACTGTGCTCGGTCTCGGAGCCGGCTGGTACGAGCACGACTACCGCGAGTACGGCTACGACTTCGCGACAGCCCCTGAGCGGCTGCGCGCCTTTGAGGATTCTCTACGCCGCATAAAGGCGCGCCTGGCAAAACTGAATCCGCCGCCTTTAGGCCGGCTCCCCATCCTGATCGGAGGCGGTGGCGAGAAGGTGACTCTGCGCCTCGTGGCCACGTACGCGGACATGTGGAACTCGGTCACCAACGATGTCCAGCTGTTCCGGCGCAAGCAGGCGATTCTCGACAGCTGGTGTGCGAAGGTCGGTAGGGCCCCGCGGCAGATCGAACGCTCGGTTCTCTTCGAACCTGAGCAGGTCCCCGACCCGAGCGGATTTATCGCCGCCGGCGCCGGACACCTGATAGTCCAGTGGCGGCACCCGTTTTCCATCGAGCCGATAGCGAAGTTGAGAGAGCGCCTGCGGCAGTCGGGCAAGGAGGCGGCGGCGGCTCAAGCCTGACGAAGCGCCAGGATTTTGCCAGGTCCACCGTGCCTAACATGGACGCAAAGCGCTGTCACAAATAATTTCACCGCCAGAGCCGCTTTTTCTCGGGGGGAACCGATGACCGAGCAGACCATGCCGCCGCAGAAGCAGAGCCAGCCTGGTCGACAACATGCCATGGATCCGGCGCCTGAGGTCGGCAAGAACTACCGCGCCGCGGGCAAGCTGGAGGGCCGGGTGGCACTGGTGACGGGCGGTGACAGCGGCATCGGCCGTTCAGTGGCGGTCCTCTTCGCCAAGGAGGGCGCTGACGTGGCGGTCGTCTATCTCGAGGAGACCGAGGACGCCGACGCGACCAAGCGCCTGGTCGAGGCGGAGGGAAGGCGCTGCCTCACGATGGCGGGCGACGTGGGCCAGGAGAGCTTCTGCGCCAAGGCCGTCGAGCGGACAGTGGCCGAGCTGGGCCGCCTCGACATCCTCGTCAACAACGCTGCCGAGCAGCACAAGGCGACCTCCCTCGAAGAGATCACGGCTGAGCAGCTCGAGAAGACTTTCAGGACCAACATCTTCGGCTACTTCTTCATGGCCAAGGCGGCGCTGAAGCATCTGAAGGAGGGGAGCGCCATCATCAACACCACCTCGATCACCGCCTACCAGGGCAACCCGGGGCTGATGGACTACGCCTCCACGAAGGGCGCCATAGTCGCGTTCACCCGCTCCCTCTCCCAGTCGCTGATCAGCCAGGGCATCAGGGTCAATGGCGTGGCCCCGGGTCCGATCTGGACTCCGCTGATACCCGCCACCTTCAGCGAGGAGGACGTCGCCAAGTTCGGTCAGGACACACCTATGAAGCGGCCCGGCCAGCCGGACGAGGTGGCCACGTGCTACGTCTTCCTGGCTTCGGACGACTCCTCATACATGGCGGGCCAGATCCTTCACCCCAACGGCGGCCAGGTGGTCAATGGCTAAACCCGGAGGCCTCGTCCTCGGGCTGGGGGCGACCGGTGTGAGCCTGGCGGTTCTGGCCGCCCGGCGCCGGCGAGAGCTGCTGGATCTGAGCGACCACACGGCATTGGTCACCGGAGGTTCTCGTGGCCTTGGCTTTCTGATCGCCGGCGAGCTCGTCCGGCAGGGCTGCCGGCGCGTCGCGATCTGCGCCCGGGACCTGGACCAGCTGGCCCGAGCTCAGGAACTGCTCAGCGCGGACGGCGTCCAGGTGGTTGCCCTGCCCTGTGACGTCAGCGACCAGCGGCAGGTCGAGAACCTCATCCAGCAGGTGGAGGAACGGCTCGGTCCAGTCGACCTGCTGGTCAACAACGCTGGCGTCATCCAGGTCGGCCCCCAGGCGGCCCTCACCGAGGCCGACTACCGGGAGGCGCTCGACATCATGTTCTGGGGAGTCCTCCAGCCGACGCTCGCTGTGCTGCCGAGCATGCGGCGCCGGCACGCCGGCCACATCGTCAACATCACCTCCATCGGCGGCAAGATCAGTGTCCCCCATCTCAGCGCCTACAGCACCGCCAAGTTCGCCGCCGCTGGGTTCTCGGAGGGCCTGCACGCCGAGCTGGCTCGCGAGGGGATCGCGGTCACCACGGTTGTCCCCGGGCTCATGCGAACTGGCTCCCACCTGAACGCCAAGTTCAAGGTGGACGGCGATTATCCGCTCTTCGCCCTCGGCGCCAGTCTGCCGGGCATCTCGATGGATGCCGAACGGGCCGCCCGACAGATAGTCGTGGCCGCCCGGCGCGGCGCCGCCGAGGTCATCCTCTCCCTCCCCGCCAAGGTGGCGGTGCGCGTGAATGGTGTCGCTCCTGCCTCAGTCAGCCGTGTCCTGGGCCTGGTCGCACGCTTGCTCCCGGCGGCGCCGGCTCAGCCGGCCCAAGCGAGCAGCGGCCGCGAAGTCGAGCAGAGAAAAACCAATGCCGGCCTTCGTCTGGCAACGGGCCTGTCGCGAAACGCGGCTCGTCGCTTCAACCAGACCCAGCTCTAGCAGCACCGTCGGAGAACTTGGCGCTAGAGTAGTACATACGTATGACCCAGGGGCTTGCCGAAGGCACCAGCGTCCGGGAGCAGATCATCCGTGCGGCGGCTGAATCCCTGCTCGACGCCGGGTACTCCGGCACCAGCGTCCGGGCCATCGCGCATCGCGCCGGCATCGCGATCGGCAACCTGCAGTACTACTTTCCGAACAAGTCAGAGCTCCTCGTTGCCGCCTGGCGCTATCTCACCGACCGCTCGGTGGAAGAGCTCCGCACGGCGCTGAATCAGGTGAACGATCCGCTTGAGGTGCTGCAGTTCGGGGTGGAGTCGATCTGGGGAACGCTGCGCAGCCTGGGCGACATGCAGCTGGCAGCGTTCGACCTCATGGTTCAGGCTCCCCGCACGGAACGATTGCAGGCCTACCTGCCTGAGCTCTTCACCCGCTATCGCGACGTGATCCAGGAGCAGATCGACCGCCTGGAGCGCGACGGCCGCGTCAGGTTGAGCGTGGACCGCGACATAGTCGTACCGCTGGTGTTGAACACGGTGCTCGGCTTCGGCCTCTACTACGTAGTTACCCGCGACGACGAGACCTGCCTGCGGACCCTGCAGGCGTTTCCCCAGCTCGCCCGGTCGTTGGTCGAGCCCGTCCCGGCGCCCAGCGCGGCGGCCGGTGAGGAGAGGGCATGACGACTGCGGGCCTCCGCCTGGAGGAGGCCGATCTGAGCCCTCTGGAGGAGGTCTGGCAGGGCGACCTGAAGGACACGTACCGGCTCTACCGGAGGGCAGCCGATCATCTGGCCGCCCTGGCGGCGACGCTGGTCGAGCGGGCGGTGGATCTGCAGCAGCTGGGCGGAGAGCCGGCCCGGCCCCCGGAGCTGTTGCTGGGCGACCTCTGCCTCGCCCGCGCCTCGCGCCTATTGGCCGAGACCCGAGATCAGGGTCTCCAGGTCGGGTTTGCCCGCGTGGTCGAGCGCACGGCCGCCAGCGCCGCCGGCGGCTTCAAGGCGCCCCCGGTGCGCCAGCAACTGTTGGAGCTGCTGACCAGATCACGATGATCAGCACCCGCCGCCTTGCCTTCGCCAGCAGTCGAGAGATCAACTTTCTCAATCTGACCGGTCGCCTCCAGGCTGAGGTCACTGCCTCTGGTTTGACGCAAGGGCGGATCTTCATCCAATCGCTGCACACCACCCTGGGTCTGACGCTAAACGAGAACGAGCCGCTGCTGCTGGCCGATCTGGAAGCGATGCTCGAGCGCCTCTCGCCCCGGCACGGCGCCTATGAGCACGACGACTTCGCCCGCCGCGTCGGAATTCTCGCCGACGAGCCGCGCAACGGCCAGGCCCATTGCCAGCAGCTCCTGCTGCTCCCCTCCTGCACGGTTCTGGTCGAAAACGGCAGGCTCGTGCTGGGCCGCTGGCAGTCAGTGTTCGCCGTGGAGTTGGACGGCCCCAGACAGCGGGAGGTCGCTGTCCAGCTGGAGGGTGAGTTCGACGCCAGCCGTGGCCGGGAGTCCGATCAAGACCTGGTCGAACTGGAACTGGGCCGTCAGCTGCTCGTCGACATGGAACTCGTACGTCAGCCGATGCAGCGCTTGGTGGAAGCGGGCGGCAAGCGGGTGCGGCCGCGGCTGGTCATGCTCTCGGCCCGCCTCGGCCCCGACCATGATCCCCTGCGCGCCGCCCAGCTGGCGGCTGCCGTGGAGCTGATCCACGATGCCACGCTGGTGCACGACGACTACGTGGACCAGGCCGCCACGCGTCGCGGCCGGGCCAGCGTGGCCTCAGCCGAGGGACCTGAGCGGGCCATCGCCGTGGGCGACTACTACTTCGCCAAGGCGACACGCTTGATAGCGGAACTGGGCAACCAGACAGTCACTCAGACCATCTCCCAGACGATGGAGGAAATCTGCCTCGCGCAGATCGACGACGTGCGTTTGCGCGGCGTTTATCCCGGCGACTACGCAATGTATTTGCGGGTGGTGCGGGGCAAGACGGCAGCCCTCTTCGCAGCCGCCTGCCGGGCCGGCGCTCAGCTCGCCAACGCGCCGGCGGACGTCTGTCAGCGCCTGGAGCGCTTCGGCGAGGTGCTGGGCATCGCCTTTCAGATGAGCGACGACCTGATTGATTACAGCTCGACCTCCGGCAAGCCTGCCGGCCAGGATATTCGCGAGCGGGCAGTCTCCCTGCCGCTGATCTATGCGACGGAGCACTCTCGGTTGGGAACTCGGGTCAAGGAGCTGCTGGACGGCACGCTGGGCGAGCCAGAGGTGGCGGAAATCCAGCGCCTGGTCGGGCAGACCGGGGCGCTGGAGCGGGTTTCGGAAGAGGCCCGCGGGCTCGTCTCAGCGGCGGTGCGAGAGCTCGAACAGGTCGACTTGAACGGAGTGCGCCCGGCGCTGATCTCGCTCGCGGAAGCCACCGTGGACCGCCAGGCCTAAATCACTGCAGCCGCTCGCTCGAGCTCTCGTCAGGCCCTGCCGCTGAGCAGCCCCACAGTGCGAAATGTCAGCAGCTTCAGTTCCACCTCCCGCCAGCCGGCCTGCCGGCCGAGCTCGGCCAGCTCTTCAGGTGTGCGGTAGGTGTCGACGGTGTCGGTGAGATAGCTATAGGCCCGCCGCTCTCCTGAGATCCAGCCGCCGACCGGCATCAGCACATGGCGCAGGTAGCGTCGGTAGAGCGCTCCGATCAGGCCGCGAGGCGGCCTGACGAACTCCAGCACCAGCGTCCGTCCGCCAGGCTTTGCGACTCTGCGCATCTCGCGCAGGCCCAAGAGCGGGTCGGCGTAATTGCGGAGGCCGAAGCCAACCGTGACGGCGTCGAAAACTTGGTCGGCGAAGGGCAGGTTCAGCCCGTCGCCGCGCAGGTAGGAGACGTTCAACTGTTTGCGAGCTGCCACTCGCAGCATGTTGGCCGAGAAGTCCAGTCCCACCACCAAGCCTTTCGGCGCCCGCCGGTGGAGAGCGCCGGCCAGCTTGCCGGAGCCGCAGGCGACGTCGAGCACTCGAGCCTGCGGGCCCAGCCGGGCCGCTTTCGCCGTGGTTCTCCGCCAGCGGGCGTCGGACGCTGCGGAGAGGAGGCTGTTGTTGAGGTCGTACCGCTGGGCGATGCGGTCGAACATGGCCTGGACGGCCACCGGGTCTCGCTCAGCCATGGTCCGCCGCCAACAAGGGCACGACTCAATGTAGAGGCGCCGGGGCGGTGGCACAGCGCGGAGGCCGGTATTGGCGCAGACCGGTGCAATCGGCGTGCTTCTCAGGACCGAAAACTGCCGGAAACGTGTGTAGGGTGTGTGTATTGGCCAGATTGAACGTGTACGTGCCCGACGAGCTGGCCGAAGAGGCCAGGCGCGCCGGCTTGGGCGTGTCGGCGGTCGCCCAGGAAGCCATCCGCCGGGCCCTTGCCGCTCGTTCCACCGACACCTGGACTGGCCAGGTTGCGGCCCGCGCCTCTCCACCTGGGGACGCACGAGAGCGCGCTGAGCGCGTTGGATGCGATTCGAAACGAGCCTCCGACCAAGCATGCCTGAGGCGGTTGTCGACGCCTCCGCCCTGATCGACCTTCTGCTGGGTGAAGCCCTGGGTGAGGCGGTGGCCGCCCGCTTGGCCGGCCACCAACTGCACGTCCCCGCCCATGTCGACGCGGAAGCGCTCTCCGCTCTGGCACGCCTGCATCGGGCTGGCGAGCTTGACGCCGACACTGTCGAGACCATGCTCGCCAACCTGGCCGCGGCGCCGCTCGAACGTCATCCCGTGAGCGAACTGCTGCCGGGTGCCTGGGCCAGACGGCACAGGCTGCGGCTGGCGGATGCCCTGTACGTCGAGCTGGCGGCATCACTCTCGCTGCGCCTGGTCACTACCGACAGTCGTCTGGGTTCGCTGCCCTTGGTCGATGTGGTGGAGCGTTAGACCGCCGGTGGTCGTCAACCCTGACCCTAAGCTGCCCAAAATGAGGAACTCCGCGCTGATCCTCGTAACCTTGCTTCTCACAACATCCGCGTGTGGAGAGGGGGCGATTAGCGGCCCCAGCCCCAGAGCGTCCGTCGCCACGCGGGCCACTGCCACGCCCGCTCCCACGCCGACGCCGCAGGCGCCACTCACGCTGACCGGCCTCTTCCACCCTCAGGGCGGCCCCCCAGGCACGTCGTCCCATATCAGGACGCTGATCGCTACCGGCGACGTCATCCCGGCCCGGCTGGTCAACCTGGAGGCGAGCCGCCGGGGCGACTATGCATGGCCCTTTCGGCCCACCGCCGACTTCGTGAAAAGCGCCGATGTGACCTACATCAACCTCGAGTCGCCGCTGCTCCAGGGCTGCGTACCGGACGGGCGCCCGAGCCTCAACTTCTGCGGCGATTCGCGCTGGACCCAGGGCCTGCAGATGATCGGCACCAAGGTGGTGAACGTGGCCAACAATCACATCAACAGCGGCCGGCCGGTGACTGAGACCAAGGCGCTGCTGGAGCAGAACGGCATGCAGGTGACCACCGACCTGGGCCCTCCTGTCGTGCTGGACGTGAGGGGCCTCAAGATCGCCTTTGTCGGCTGTCGGGCTGTCGAGAACGGTCAGGTGGACAGGGCCCAGCTGAAGGCTGTGATTCAGCAGGCGCGGCAGCTGGCCCAGATTGTGGTGGTGCAGTTCCACTGGGGCAGGGAATATGAGCGGCAGCCGATGATCGCGCCTGGCATTGCCCCCGACCAGCCGATCGAGCTGGGCCATCTTGCCATCGACGCCGGCGCCGACGTCGTGATCGGTAACCATCCGCATTGGGTCCAGGGCGTCGAGGTCTACCACGGCCACCTCATCACGTATGCGCACGGCAACTATGTGTTCGACCAGGTCAACTGCTTCCCTGGCATCGGCAGCGATTACCGCACGTACTGCTCGGAGGACACCCGGACCAGCGTGATCGGGACCTACACCTTCTACGACGACAAGCTGGTCGCCGCGTCCTGGAAGCCCACCTATACCGACACCGCCCTGCAGACGCAGTGGGCAGATCCCGACCGCAGCCAGAAGGTGCTCAAGACGATGGAAGACGCCAGCGTCCAGCTGGCTCAGGGCCAGGGCGAACCGACCAGCTGAGCAAGCCTCAGCCGACGCGTTCCCAGATCGAGGCGATGCCCTGGCCTACGCCAATGCACATGGTGGCCAACCCGAACCGCTTCTCTCGGGTCTGCAGCTGCCTGACCAGCGTGCCGACCAGGCGGGCGCCGCTGCAGGCGAGCGGGTGGCCGAGGGCGATGGCGCCGCCGTTGACGTTGACTCGCTCCGGGTCAAGTTCCAACTCCTGGATGCAGGCAAGCGCCTGGCTGGCAAAGGCTTCGTTCAGTTCCACGAGGTCCAACTGGTTCGCTGCCAAACCGGCCTGGGCCAGCGCCTTGCGCGTGGCTGGCACCGGGCCGATGCCCATGTAGTTGGGGTGCACCCCCGCCGCGGCTGCCGCCACCAGGCGGGCCAGCGGTTGCAGGCCACGTCGCTCCGCCTCGCCGGCAGACATCAGCACCAGGGCGGCCGCCCCATCGTTGAGCGGTGAGGCGTTGCCGGCCGTGACCGTTCCCTCCTGGGCGAAGATGACCGGCAGCCGGGCCAGCGTCTCCAGCGAGGCGTCTGCCCGTGGTCCCTCGTCCTGGGTCAGGAGCTGCGGAGCGGCTTTCCGTTGGGATAGCTCGACAGGCACGATCTCGGCGTCAAAGACACCCCCCTGCTGGGCCGCCACCGCCCGCTGGTGACTGCGCAGGGCGAACCCGTCCTGCGCCTCCCGGCTTATGCGGTATCTGGCCGCGACGCACTCCGCAGTCTCCCCCATCTGGAGCGTGCCGTAGATCCCAGCCAGCTTCGGGTTCACCAGCCGCCAGCCCAGGGAGGTGTCGAAGGCTGTCTGCGGGCCGCGGGGGAAGCCCGCCTCCGGCTTGGCCATCACCCAGGGCGCCCGCGTCATGCTCTCCACGCCGCCGGCGACCATCACGGAGGCGCTGCCGGACTGGATCTCTCGCGCCGCGCTCATGCAGGCCTGCATGCCTGAGCCGCAAAGCCGGTTCACAGTCTGGCCCGGCACCTCAACCGGAAAGCCCGCCAGCAGCGCCGCCATGCGGGCGACGTTGCGGTTGTCCTCGCCCGCCTGGTTGGCGCAGCCCAGGATGACGTCATCGACTTCCGCCGGTTCGACGCCGGCTCGCCGCACGGCAGCGCCAAGCGCGAGCGCCGCCAGATCATCAGGCCGCATCGACTTCAGCTGGCCGCCGTAGCGGCCCATCGGCGTTCGGGCGAACGCCACCACCACCGCCTCCTGCAGGGCCGCCATAAGTTAGCGGCGGCGCTCGACGAAGGCGCGCACCCGCTGCCGGAATTCGTCGGATTCCATCATCACGCCCTGGAGCAGGAACTCGAAGTCGATCGCCTCCTCCAGCGTCGTGTTGGCGGCATGGTTGACCGAGCGCTTCATGGCGGCCAGGGCCTGCATGGGGCCGGTCGCCAGGCGAGCCGCCAAGTCCCCGACGTAGCCCTCCAGTCGGTCGGCCGGCAAGATGCGATTGACCAGACCCAGCCGCTCAGCCTCCTCGGCCGGCAGGTCGTCGCCTGTATACATCAGCTCGAGGGCCTTGCCGGCCCCGATCAGACGGGGCAGAAGCCAGCTGGCACCGCCGTCCACAGTGAGACCGATGTGAACAAAAGCCTCCCGCAGATAGGCGCTCGCGACAGCATAGCGAAGATCACAGGAGAGCGCCATCGACATTCCGATGCCGGCCGCTACGCCGTTCAGGGCGGCGATGGTGGGCTTGGGCATGTCGTGCAGCCCGAGCAGGATGCTCTCGTACTCACCCCGGCTCCGCTCCGCTGCGCTGGCGCGCTCCTGGAACTCGACCACGTCGGCACCGGCACAGAAGGCTTCTCCGCTGCCGATGAGAACGACCACCCGTGCCTGGGAATCGCGCTCCGCCCGCCTAACTGCTTCGGCGAGAGCCGCCCGCAGCTCGGCATTGACTGCGTTGCGCTTCTCCGGCCGGTTGAGCCGGAGCCAGGCAACTCCGTCTTTCACCTTGTACTCGAGCACGGAATGCGTCTCGGTACGCTCGCTCATCTCTTTCATCTGCCCTTGAATTCCGCCGGGCGCTTTTCCAGGAAGGCGTGCATGCCCTCCTTCTGATCTTCAGTGGCGAAAAGGAAGTAGAAGTTCTTGCGCTCGGCCGCCAGCCCTTCCTTGAGCGGCAGCTCCAGCGACTGGTTGACCGCCTCCTTTGCCAGCCTGGCTGCCAGTGGCGCCTTGCTGGCCAGACGCTGGGCCAGCTGGACAGCCACGCGGACCGTGACCTCGGCCGGAACCACCCGGTTCACCAGCCCGAGCTGATAGGCGCGCTGCGCTTTGATCGGCTGGCCGCCCAGGTTCACCTCCATGGCGACGTACTTTCCGGCTGTCCGCGGCCAGCGCTGCGTGCCGCCGGCGCCGGGGATGATGCCCAGGTTGATCTCCGGCTGGCCGAAGCGGGCACTGTCGCCGGCGATGATGAGATCGCACATGAGGGCCAGCTCGCAGCCGCCACCCAGCGCGTAGCCGTTCACCGCCGCTATCAGCGGCTTGGTGAACGAGGTGACCTTGCTCCACCGCCCTGTCTGGTCTCGCTGCACCTGCTCGACTGGAGTGCGATCGGCCATGTCGGCGATGTCAGCCCCGGCGGCGAAGACCTTGGGGCCGCCGGTCAGCACGGCTGCACCGACCACTGGCTCGCTGTCGAAACCGTCGAGGACCTGAGTCAGCTCAGCGATCAGCGCCGGGCTCAGCGCGTTGAGAACCTTCGGCCGGTTGAGCGTGATGACCGCGACAGCGCCCTCGCGCTCCACCAGCAGGTTTTCGTAATCCATGAATTCGACTGTATCGCCTACAGCCCGCTTCGGCCCCAGAGGCGCACGTATCATCACGAGAGTGCCGGCAGCCCTGCGTGACAGCTTCGGGCGCGTCGCTGACGATCTGAGGATCTCGGTCACCGACCGCTGCAATTTCCGCTGCGTCTACTGCATGCCTGCCGAGGGTCTGCGCTGGCTGGCGCGGGAGGACATCCTCCGCTTCGAGGAGATTCATCGGCTGACGCGCATCTTCGTCCAGCGCTACGGCGTCAGGACCATCCGGCTGACCGGCGGCGAGCCACTGGTAAGGGTGCGCATCGAGGAGTTGGTGGCGATGCTCAACTCACTGGATCCCAGCCTGGACATCACCATGACCACCAACGGTGTCCTGCTGCGGCAGAAGGCGAAGCTGCTCCGCGAGGCCGGACTGAAGAGGGTCAACGTGTCGCTCGACACCCTGCACGCCGACCGCTTCCAAGAGATCGCCCGCCGGGATGCTTTTGCCCGCACCATGGACGGTCTGGCAGCGGCTGAGGAGGCGGGGCTGAGACCGCTGAAGCTGAACCTGGTGGTCATGCGGGGCGTGAATGACGATGAGGTGCTCGACTTCGCCCGGCTGGCGCGCCAGCGCGGCTACGAGGTGCGCTTCATCGAGTACATGCCGCTCGACGGTCAGGGCCGCTGGAACAGCGACCTGGTGGTGCCGAACCGCCGCCTGCAGGAGCAGATCGAGGACCTCTTCCCGCTGGTGGCCGCCCAAGAAGGCAAAGCGGCCCCCGCCCAGAGCTTCAAGTTCGCTGACGGCGCACCTGGCGGCGTCGGCTTCATCTCCTCGGTCTCCGATGCCTTCTGCGCCTCCTGCAACCGGCTGCGCCTCTCCGCCGAGGGCGGCCTCAGGACCTGCCTCTTCTCAATGCGGGAGACGCCCCTGCGCGATCTGATGCGCCAGGGCGCTTCGGATGACAGCTTGGCACGCGTGATCGAGGCTGCTGTCTGGCAGAAGGAGGAAGGCGGGGCGCTGCACATTTCCGACAGCTCCTACCAGGCGCCCGCCAAGAGCATGTCGCAGATCGGCGGCTGAGTTCCCGTCCAGAGGGACAAGAGCATGGCGCTGCCGTTCTTTGAGGGCGATCCCACCTACAACCAACCGGATTCGTACTGGCAGGCACTCGGCTGGATCACTGTCGGGCGGGCGGCCGACAGGATCCGAGAAAAGATCGGCGAGTGGCGTCACCCGATCCTGATCAAGGGTGAGGTGAGCGGTCTCAACCAGTCCAATGGCCACTACTTCTTCACGCTTAAGGACGAGTTGGCCCAGCTGTCAGTGTTCCTGCCCGCGACTGTTGCAACCGCGCTCAACGCACTGCCCAAGAACGGCGAGACCTGCTTGGTCGGCGGACGGCTGCAGTTCTCGTCCAGATTGGGCAAGCTGCAGTTCGTCGCGGCCTGGGTGCAGTACGACGACATCGGCCGCATGCACGCGGAGCTGGAGGCCCTGAAGCGGCACCTGGACGCACAGGGCGCCTTTGGCCTCGAACGCAAGCGTCCGCTCCCCTTCCTGCCTCGGGCTGTGGCCCTGGTGACCTCGCCCAGCGGCGCTGTGATCCATGACCTCCAGGTCACCATCCAGAAGCGCTTTCCGGAGATGCCGATCCTTGTCTACCCGGCGCAGGTGCAGGGCGGTCAGGCGGCAGCCAGCGTGGCCGCGGCGCTGGATCGCTGCAACCAGGAGGCACACGCCGACGTCGTGGTGATCGCCCGGGGCGGCGGCAGCTTTGAGGACCTGTATCCCTTCAACACTCTGCCCATCGTGCAGGCGATTCTGCGTTCGCGGCTGCCGGTAGCAACCGCGCTGGGCCACACCTCGGATCGGACGCTGGCCGACCGGGTGGCGGACGTTGAGTGCCAGACGCCCACCGCGGCGGCAAATCGCGTGGTGCCCGAGAAGGCCAGGCTCTCAGCTGACCTCCAACGAAGCCGGCTGCGACTGGAGCGATGTATGGACGCACTTGCGGCGGCACGAGGGCGGGAGTTGAGCCAGGGCAGTGATCGCCTCGCTCGATTGGCGGCGGCGGTCCTGCAGCCACGCCTCCAGCGCCTTGAGAGCTGCCGCCGGCAGCTGGCCGCGATCAGCCCGGCCCGCCAGCTCGAGCTGCGCGATCGCCACCTTCGAGAACAACTCACCCGCCTTGAACGGCTGGCCCAGGCCGCGCTGAACGGCAGCCTTCAGGCCCTTGCCGCGCGCGGCGGCACCGCTCGCGTGGTTCGTTCCCTGGAGGAGCGCTTGCTGCGGGCGAAGACCGAACTGGCCCAGCGGCACGAGCGCTTTGCAGCATTAGCGCCGCGACAGCTGGCGGTCCGCGCTACCGCCATGGCTGACCGACGACTTAGGCTGCGGGCAGCCAGCCGGCAAACAGTGGACGCTAGGAGCGCGGTGCTGACGGCCCGCCGCGGCCAGGAGCGGGTCGGCCGGAGTATCGCCGAGCGATTGGTGCGTTCCACCCAGGCGCTGGAGCAGCAGCGTCTGCGGCTGGAGGCGCTGAGCCCGGAAGGTGTGCTGAGCCGCGGCTACAGCATTACCACTGACGCCTCCGGCCGCGTGGTTGTCTCGGCCAAGCAAACGGCGCCCGGTGCCCGCATCTCAGTCCGGCTGGCCGCGGGTGCCCTGGCCGCCCGAGTGGAGGAGGCTAATCCTTGACGAGCCCAGAGGAACTGCCCTACGAGCGCGCGCTGGCCCTCTTCGATGAGAAGCTGCAAGCGCTGGAGAACGGGAACCTGTCTCTGGAGGACGCTTTGACCGCCGTGGACGAGGCGCGGGTCTACCTCCGAGTGTGCGAGCAGCGACTGAGCGAGGCGAAGAGCCGGATCGAAGTGCGCCCGGCCCCCCCGGCAGAGGAAGCCAAAGACGACAGCGCGTTCTAGTGGGACATTAGGTCAAGGCGCTAGGTCGGTCGGTAAGTGATCAGAGGCGGCCGGCAGGGCGCTGGTCTTTTGGAGGTTTTCGCATGCAGGACAAGCTGCGCCTGGAGGGGCTCACACTCACTGTCGAAAGCGTCGCCAAATCGGTCGAGTTCTACGGCGGAACCCTGGGGCTGGAAGTGGCCTACCACCCGGGGCCAGCCTTCGCCCTGATCAAGGTTGGCGGAGAGCTCGGCGGAACCATCGGGCTGCTCTCGGTCGAGCAGGCGCGCAAGAAAGGCGTCAAGAAGATGACTGCGAACCAGACGAAGGCGATCCACATCGAGTTCACTACCGATGACCTCGACGCTATCTACGAGGAACTGACCGCCAGAGGCATGACGTTTGACGAGCCGCCACACGACGAACCCTGGGAGCGCGTGATGAGGGGATTCGACCCCGACGGATATTCCGTCGAGATCGCCCAGGGCCGGCGTGGTCAAGACGGCGACATCTGGACCAAAGTGACGGTTCCCTAGATCGCCAAGGTCACCGACCAGCACTGTCCGCTAGCGCCCGGCAGGCAGGTCCTCCGCCGGCGGCCGCCCTTCCGGCCATGCCTCGTCGGCCGGTTTGAACTCCGGCGCACCCGGCACCGGTTCCTCCCTGTTCTGCGGAGCTGGCGAACCGCCCGTCCGGGCACCCTCGTGCAGGTGAGACTGCTCACCTGTCGGTCTCCCAGTCGGTTTCGCTGGACCGGTCAGCAGCGGGGCTGCGCCACCCTCGACCGTCGGTCCGGCCCGTCGCCGCCCAGATCGAGGCGGAGACTGTGATTGCTCGGGGGCCCGGTCGGGAGCCACCGCTTGGGCCCCTGAGGCGACCGGCTCGTGTCCGGCCTGCGCCGGCGGCTCGGCGGTCGGCGGCGCCAGCGGCTGCGGCTGAGGCTCGCGCTCATGCGGCTGTGAGCTCCGCGCGTCAGCCTCGCGCTGCTGGAAGGCCGCCGCCTGCGCGCTGAGCTCTAAGCGCACTATCTCATACAGCCAACGCGCCCAGTTTGCGAGCCAGACCACCCCGTTGGGAAAGGCTGAGAGGTTGGCTGCGTAGTGCTTGTGGTGAAAGGTCCAGAGTGAGCGGTGGCGGGCCCAGAGCTCGCTCCTCACTTCAGTCTTAGGCAGATTCAAAGGCGTTCGCACGGCGTGCGCTTGAGGCACAAAGTAGATCTTCCAACCGCCGGCCTTCAGCCTGTAGCAGAGGTCCAGGTCCGCCCCTTCCTGGCCGTAGTCGGAGTCGAGGAAACCCACCCGGTCCACGGCCGCCCGCCGCACGAGAAGGCAGGCGGAGCTGCCGGCGTCTATCTCATGAGCCTCGGCCCCACCGCCCAGCCGGCTGGCCCCGAAGCGGCTGTTGGGGAAGACGCGATCCAGGCCTGTCGCGGCACCGACGTGGCGCGCAGGCGTGGGGAACGCCCGCCGAGCCTCCAGGTCGAGCTCGCCCTCCTCATCGACCAGCAGGGGGCAGGTTGCCCCCATGTCAGGTCGCGTGAGCAGAAAGTCAGCCAGCTTGCCGACGCAGCCGGGCCCCACTGTGACGCTCGGATCGACGAGGAGCACGAAGCGACCCTCCGCCAGAGCCAGGCCGGCGTTGCCCGCCACGCCGAAGCTGCTGTCGGCCGGTCGGCGGACGATCTTGACGATCGGAAACCTTTCGCGGACGGCCTCAACTGTTCCGTCACTGGACGACCTGTCGACCAAAATTGCCTCCAGCGGGATGTCGGCAGTGTCCTTCAACCCCTGCAGGCAGGCCACCGTCCGCGCTCGCTGGTTCTCGGCGACTACGATTGCGGAAACAAGCGGCTTACCCGCGGACATGCCCGCCAAGAATAACCAGGAGCCGCCGGGTTCGCCCCCGGCGGCCTGGGTAAACTCTTGACTCCGCGTGAGCCTCCCCACCGAGTCAATCACGCGCCGGTCTCACATTGCGCGGCTGGACCGCCTGCGCCGGAGCCGGCTCGTACGCCAGAATCTGATCCTGTTTCTCGGCGGGTTCAGCGCGGGCATAGGTGGTTTCGTCTACCACGCGATAGCTACGCGGTATCTGGGTCCGCGCACGTACGGAGAGGTCGCCGCCATCGTGGCGGTCTTCACTGTCGGCACGACCGCCTACCAGATCTTGACCATCGTCCTAGCCCGCTATTCGGCGCACCTTCAGGCTGAGGGCCGCCCCGGCAGTCTTCCCTACATCGCCCGACGTGCAGCACTGGTCCTGGCTCCGCCATCAATGCTCTTCCTGGCCGGCGCCGCGCTGCTCGCTGGACCGGCCGCTCGTTTTCTCAATCTCGACTCGCCGCTGCCGCTGCTCTGGACCGCCCTAGCAATGGTGGCCTATTCCTACCTCGCCATTCCCCGCGGCCTGCTCCAGGGAAGTCAGCACTTCACAGGCTTCTCGGTCAACCTGGCCAGCGAGCTGGCCGTCAGAACGGGTGGCCTGACGTTGTTGCTGGTGCTCGGCCTCCGGGTCAATGGCGCCGCGCTGGCCCTGGTCGCGGGGGCCGCCTGGGGCATCCTGCTCGGTCTGTACTCTCTGCGCAATGTGCTGCGGCTCGCACCGGAGCAAGCCCAGCTGCGGACCATGGTCCACTTCGCCCTCACAGCAGCTGCCGGTACAGCCGGGATCCTGCTGCTCTACAACGTGGACGTGGTCCTCTCGGCGCACTTCCTGAACAAGCACTCGGTCGGCGTATACGGCGTTCTTAACAAGCTGGGCACCATCGTTTACTTCCTCACGCTCAGCGTCAGCCAGGTACTGTTCCCGCGCGTGGTGGAGGCTGTGGCGACGAAGAACCACCCCGGCCGCCTGCTGTTGATGTCGGGCGGGATCATGGGGCTCCTAGGCCTGTGCGCCATCGGAGGCTTCTGGCTCTTCGGCTGGCTCGTGCTGGCGCTGTTCGGCCCGGGCCTCCAGGAGGGCCTTCCTTACCTTGTCTTGGTGGGCGTGATAGGTCTCGGCCTGAGCCTTGACAACTTGCTGGTCCAGTTCTTCATGGCAGTCCACGATCGGGTCTTCATCCCCATACTGGCCGCCGCGTGTGCGCTGGAGGCCGCGCTGATCACCCTCTTTCACGCTGGCATCGGTCAGGTGGTGGGGGACGTCTTGACAGCAGTCCTGCTCCTGCTGGGAGCGCTGATGGTCCGCTGGCTGCTCCTGCTGCCCGGCCTGCGCCCCGAGATGGTCACGGCGGAGGAGGACTGAGGCGGCAACGAAAAACCCCGCCACCCTCGCGGGCGACGGGGTTTAGATGCTCGGCAACGACCTACTCTCCCACCGCGTTACCGCGGCAGTACCATCGGCGCAGGAGGGCTTAACTGCCGTGTTCGGAATGGGAACGGGTGTTTCCCCTCCGCCGTAGCCACCGAACTACTCGATTATAGGCGCTCAGGCCGGCTCAGAGCGCCTCCCTAGCGGGAGCGGCGGCGGCGGGCGCGGAGGCTCTTGATCTTCCGGGCCTCGGCCGGCGGCACGTAGTGCGCCCGACGGCGCATCTCACGCACCAGGCCTTGTTCCTGGACCTTCCGGCGGAACTCGCGCAGCGCCTGCTCGAACTCCTCTGGATCCTTGACGACTACCTTCAACGACTAATCACTTCCTTCGCTCTTGGATTGTGCCCGGCGCACGCGTGAGCGGCTGCCTGGGCACTTTCGCAGGATACTGCACGCTTCATGCCCGAAGCAAGCCCTCGGGGCCAAGCGCTAACCTCTTTTCAGGCATGCCTCGATTGCTCGACCGCGCGATGGCCGGCACCGTGCAGCTGCTGCCCCGCCGGATTGTGCGGCGAGTCTCCGAACGCTATATCGCCGGGGAGACTCTGGCCGACGCCCTTGCCACAGTCCGCCGGCTCAGCGCCGGCGGCTGCCTGGGGACAGTGGATCTGCTCGGCGAGCACGTCACCAGCCGGCAACAGCCACTGGCCACCAAGGCAGCGTACAGGGAGGCGATCCAGCGCCTCGCGGAGGAGAAATTGCCGGCCGGCGTCTCAGTCAAGCCCACCGCGTTGGGGCTCGCGGTGGACCGCGACCTCTGCCTCCAGAGCCTGCGTGAAGTGGCAGCCGCGGCCGCCCAGCACGGCCGCTTCATGCGAGTCGACATGGAGGAGTCCCACTACACGACCAGCACGCTGGAGCTCGTCCACGAGTTGCATGCCGACCATGCCAACGTCGGGGCCGTCATCCAGGCCCGGCTGCGCCGAAGCCCTGATGACATCGAAGGACTGCTGCGCGAGCGGATCTCGGTCCGCCTGTGCAAGGGCATCTACCAGGAACCACCTGACGTAGCCCTCCAGGACTTCGACCAGATCCGGACCGCCTATTTGCGGCTGCTCGATCGCCTGCTGGAGGCCGGGTGCTATGTCGGCATCGCCACCCATGACCGCTGGCTAGCCGAGCGCTCGCTGGAGATCGTCAGACATCACGGGTTGGGCAGGCACCAGTACGAGTTTCAGATGCTGATGGGGGTGGCCGAGCCCCTCCGCCGACGGCTTGTCACCGCCCGCCACCGCGTGCGTGTCTACGTGCCGTACGGCGGCGACTGGTACGCATATTCTCTGCGGCGGCTGCAGGAGAATCCACAGATTGCCACCTCAATCGCGCTCAGCCTGATCGGACGCGCGACTGTCACCAGCCGCTGAGGCGGCTCCTACTGATTCAGCAGCCTTGGGATCGACGTGGACGCTGCTTTCAGTCCAAAACCTCGATAGTTTTCCGGGGCCAACGCAGATCACGGCGAAGCTCATGCGTCCCTCGCAGCATGTCGTGCTGGCTTGGTAGCTCTGCGGCTCCCTCTTGCCAATTCATTGCCCGGCCGCTGGCCGTCGGGAGGAGTGGCCAAAGCGCTCGTGATCGAGAGACGTTGGCAGGTCGTTCGCCCAATGTCTAGGACATCCGCCCAGTCTCTACGACATCCGCCTATGCATGTGTGCTATCCTCCCCGACGGGAGGAAGGTCTGCCACCGTCAGCTTCTTCATTGAGGGGTACCGCCAGTGCGATCGAGTCTTAGTCGGCGCCGTCTTCCTTTGTTCGGCCTATCGGCCGTCTTCGGGCTCGTAGCGGCGTCGTTTGCTGCTATCCCGGCTCAGGCCGCAGTCACGTCCTATTCAGGCAACGCGTACGCAGTCGGCCTGACCGGAGTCACCGTCGCAGGCGTCGGGGTAACGGATCAGCTGGTGGGGTTCACCCAGCCCCTGCCGCCCGCCGGCGGCACCTTGAATGGCAGCGTTGGCACGGTAACGCTGCCGGGGGGTCTTGGTACGGCCACCGTAGTTCTTGAGCAGACCAGCGGAGGCGGCACGACGTCCACCTCCACGTCGCAGGTCGCCGGTGTAACGATCCTTCCAACCACCCTCCTCCCGACCGGCGTACTCGGTGCGACCGTCCTGAATGCAAACTCAAGCGTTGTGAACTGCGGTGCACCGACGCTGGCCTCCAGCGTGGCCACGCTCAGCATTAATGGAACGACGATTACACTTCCGCCCAATCCTGCCCCGAACACTCTGATTGTTGTCGGGCCGCCTACAGCTCCGATCGCCACTGTCACCTTGAACGCCCAGGCATCAACCGGTACTCCCCCGACAACTAGTGCCGGAACTGTTAGCGCCTTGGTAGTCGACTTCCCCGCCACTGGGCCGCTCGCGCCCGTTATCACAGGGACCATCACCATCTCTCAGGCCCACAGCGATCAGGTCTGCACGGCGGCGCCCCCACCCACTCCAACGCCCACCCCTGCACCCACGCCTGCGCCCACAGCTACCCCGACCGCACCCCCGAGTCTGCCCATTACCGGAGCCGGCCCGGGTCAGCCTCCGGTCAATGGCAGCGGCTCCGCACTCCTGGCGCTCGGCCTTCTCCTGCTCGTGTCCGCAAGCAGCACGGGCTTTCTGGTCTGGCGCCGCCGGTCGTCGCATCTAACCGACTGATCGGGCAATCGCCATGACGGCTGGGACCAGCAGGCTTGTGCGTGCTGGTCCCAGTCCGTTTTCAGGGCTTGTGCGGCTGGTGCGAAGAGCTGCCTCAGAATCTCGCGGTCCTCACGCTCGCCCTGGCGCTCGATTTAACAGGCATACCAGCTTGATGACGACGCCGACTGAGCACGGCCCGGAGGTGAAGAACTAACCAAAGTCTTTCTGTCCCGCGGCGTCAGGGGCCACTACGCGAAAAGCGTCAGGAATCGACGCCACTGGTAGAAAATGGCAGCGATGACCAGCACCACCGCGACTCCGCCGCCTGTGCCGACCGATATGAACAAAGACGTGGGTCGCACAGTGGCGTTTAGTAGCAACGTCACGCCCACGCCGGCAACCATGCTGTTCAGCGCCGCGATCATCGTCCCCGTGGTGAACAGGACTCCGACCCAGGACCGATTGGTCGCCATGACGTCCATGGCTGCTTCAGTGTCGTCGGCTCGGGAACCAACGTCGAAGTAGCGACCAGCTTCTGGTGTGAGGCTCGAATAGAAGCGACGGATCCGGACGATCGAGCGCAAAGCATTCACGTTCTCGATTGCGGTGTCGCAGACGCGAACGAAGGTAAACAGCCCAAGCAGGAAGATTGCGGGCAGCACGGCGGCAGCGAATATGGTGAATGCCTCTCCCCTCTGTGCAGTGAACCCGAGCGCCACGAGCGCGCTGGAGAGGGAGAAGAGGTAGAGGGACGCACGACTGCTGCTCTCGCTGATGGTGGCGCTGGCGGCGGAGCGTAGGTCGAAATGCTGGGTTACGAGTGCGCTCATGAACGCCTGCTCTCTGCCCTGTTCGTCCATGGTGACCTCCATTTACAGCACCCGCTTGCGGGAAAGGGGACCAGCGGACAGCGGCCCGCATGTCGCGCGTACAGCGGCAGAATACCGTTCACTCGCTAGCTTCGTGACGTTGCCGGGTCGCCAAGAGTGGGGCCTTGGGCGATGATCCTCGTCAGACGCATACTGCCGCCAGGGTCAGTCACCTGCAGAGCGACATACGCGCTTCCGGGAGGAGCGTCTAGCGACGCGCGGCAGTCGCTTCACAGACTCTGTTCCGCGCCGCCGCAACTTCGCCGATGCAGACGGAGGGCGGCCCCTTCAGCGGCCAGCCTGCCCCTGCGCCCAAGCGGTCAGCTGTGGATTGGCTCGCCTGGGATGATCAGCGTCCTCTCGTCCTCGCCCCGCTGGCTTGGCTCAAGCATGCCGTCGAGGCTGACCGACTGGGAATCAGGGGATCCCCAGCCTATACGGGCCAGCTTCCGGTTGTCCTGCACAAACGGGAGGACGGAAGGGCTTGGCATGAGCCAACAATGACGCTCGCAACCAGGCTGGGGTTAAGCAACCCCGCACTAGAAAGAACCCGGCTATGCTTTCAACAACCTAACTGCGGGTTGTCAGGGGAGGATGGTGTCATGCGGGTTGGATCGGCCCTCAAGTCCACGCTGTTGATGGTTCCACTGGTGCTGGCATTCCCTACCAGCCAGGCGTCCGCAGCCACCTCTCCGGCCACGTCCTCCACAGCTTCCGGCTGTCAGCTGCCCTCCAAGACGGGCGCCAGGCACGTCGTTTTCGTGCAGTTCGACAACGTCCACCTGAGGCGTGATAACCCTAACGTGCCTTCCGACTTGGAGCAGATGCCCAACCTGCTGAACTTCCTGCAGGGCCAGGGCGTTCTGCTCGACAACCACCACACTCCGCTGGTGTCGCACACAGCTGACGACATCCTGACCGCGACCACCGGACTCTACGGCGACCGGCAGGGCAACCCCATCGCGAACTCCTACCGGGAGTATGTGAAGCCGGACGGCAGCTCCACCTCTATGTCTTCGTTCCAGTACTGGACCAACAAGACGCTAGACGGCAGTTACAACCTGCTTGACCAGTCTGGCCTGAACACACCAGCGCCCTGGGTCCCTTACACCCGCGCGGGTTGCAACGTGGGCAGCGTAGGGATGGCCAACACGGCCATCGAGAGCCCGGCTGAGGTGGCGCAGATCTACGGGCCGAACTCGCCTGAGGCGCTGGAGGTTTCTTCTCACTCGCCCAACGCCTATGCCGACTTTGTCGGCGTTGGAATCCACTGCGCCAAGGGAGCGGCCGCGTGTGCCGCCGGGAACCACGGAATCGCCGATCGGCTCCCGAATGAGCCGGGCGGATACGCCGGGTACAACACGGTTCTCGGACACAAGTACGTGGCGCCCCTGATCAGTAGCGGCCCCTTGAAGGACCTCGACGGGAACGTGATAGCTGACCGGTTCGGCGGGCGCACGATACCGGGATTCCCGGGTTTCGACGGCCTTACAGCCTCGGCGTCTCTCGGTTACACAGCTGCGATGCTCGAACACGGTGTCCCTATCACTTACTCCTACGTGGCTCTGGCTCACGCTGACGCAAGCGGAAATCACGCAGGGCCGGGACAGGCCGATTACGTCGCTCGGCTCAAGGCCTACGACGGAGCCTGGGGCAAGTTCTTCGCCCGTTTGAAGGGCGACGGCATCACCCGGGACAACACCCTCTTCGTCGTCGGCGCCGACGAGAACGATCACTTCGCGGGCGGTCCGTCCACGCCCGCGAACTGTGACGGCGTGCACACTCCCTGCAACTACTCAGCCATCGGTGAGGTACACGTCAACCTCGCCCAACTGATGCAGCAGGCCGGGAACAACACTCCTTTTCAAGTGAACCCGGACTCGGCACCCGCCATCTACCTAAACGGGCAGCCGGCACGTGACGCGGCGGTGGCTCGTCAGTTCGAGCAGACGCTGGCCCGGCTCACCGTGAGCAACCCGCTGAGGGCCCGCGACGAGCGACTCTTCGACGCCATGGCGGATCCCGTCGGCTTGAGATTCTTGCACATGGTGACTGCCGATCCCAGACGAACGCCTACGCTCGTGGCCTTTGCCAAACCCGACTACTGGGTGACGACAGCGGCCGCCGTCTGCCCGGGCGGCCCGGTAGTCGAGTGTCCTCCCTCCTTCGGCACCGACGCCTGGATTCACGGCGACTATCAGGAGCAGATCACCCGAACCTGGTTCGGTCTGGTCGGTCCGGGCGTTCAGCGGCTCGGCCGCAACGGGAGCATCTGGTCAGATCACACAGACCTGCGGCCAACCATGATGTTGCTCACCGGCCTGAAGGACGACTACGCGCACCAGGGTCGGGCGCTGTTCGAGATCATGACCGAGCAGGCGCTACCGACGGCCGTTCGTGACCACCTGCAGGAGCTGGTCGCTCTGGGTCGCCTCTATAAGGCAATCGAGGCCCCCGTGGGCCCGCTGGGCCTGGCCGTGCTGAGGATTTCAACGCTCGCGCTCGTAGGCGATGACAATCGCTACGCGCGGTTGGAGCAGGCGATCGCAGGACTCACGAGCGAGCGGAACACGCTGGGGTCAGCGATCATCACATTGCTCGAGTCGGTGACCTTTGGCGGTGGCCACGGCTGGGCCGAGGCCAACACGAACTCACTCAAGCGACAGTCGAGCGAGCTGCTCGGCTCAGGCAGGCGTACCGCCGATCAAATCGGCAGCTGATTCGGTTAGGGACTTCCCGGCGTTGATGAAAAACTGAGGAAAGGCTCCGGTTCGTCCTTAGGTGTCTTTTAGTGGCGGCTCTCGCCGAGATGCCGACGCCACCGCCTCCTACGGGTCCGCAGCCGCCGCGGTCCGGGTAGGGCTGGACCCGTTCACCGCCTAACGTGTCTCCTTATTCGGCGGCCTACCTGAGTGCGGCGGCCTCGCGGCTCAGGGGATGCCACCTAATGATTCGGAACCGTGCTTGATGGCTGACCGGAGGGACGCGTCGAAACCGATGAGAGATCTCGTCTCAGCGCCTCACCGCGCCGTCCGTGCAAGTTATGGCTGCGTTAGCCGGACGGCTCAGCGCAGCTCCTGGACGCGGATCAGGTTGCCCGCGGGATCGCGGAAGGCGCAGTCGCGAACCCCGTACGGCTGCTCGGTCGGCTCCTGGACGACGTCGGCGCCGCTGACCTGGAGCCGCTCGAAGGCGCCGTCGAGGTCCTTGGTGGCCAGGAGGATGATGGCGTAGCTGCCCTTGGCCATCATCTCGACGATGGTGCGGCGCTCGTCGTCGGTGATGCCGGGGTCGGCGGCCGGCGGGGACAGGACGATGGACGTGCCGGGCTGGTCGGCGGGGCCGACCGTGATCCAGCGCATCCCGCCGTATCCGACGTCGTTGCGGACCTCGAAGCCGAGGGTGTCGCGATAGAAGGCCAGGGATGCGTCCGGGTCGTCGTGGGGGAGGAAGCTCGCGTGAATGGTGATGTCCATGGCGGTCATGCTAGGTGCGGCTCGGTGACCGGCGCTTCTCGATTCCTGACCGGTCTGGTCACCTGTTTCGCGACGCACGACGGCATCCCCGCTGTCGCGTGGCCCTCGTGGCGCCGGTAGGTGCTGGGCGGCACACCGACCAGTTCGGTGAAGCGACTGCTGAAGGTGCCCAGCGACGAGCAGCCGACCTCGAAACAGACCCCGGTGACGCTGAGGTCGCCACGACGCAGCAGCGCCATCGCGCGTTCGATGCGCCGCGTCATCAGGTAGCCATACGGCGACTCGCCGTAGGCGAGCCGGAACTCGCGGCTCAAGTGCCCGGCCGACATGTGCGCGCCGCGGGCGAGGGCCTCGACGTCCAGCGGCCACGCGTACTCGCGGTCGATCCGGTCGCGGACGCGGCGCAGCCGCGCGAGGTCGCGCAGGTGCTGCGCCGCGGCTGGTGTGCTGGTCATATGCGAGATCGTGCCACATACGACTGTATGGAGAGCAGGACGAATACCTGCCCTGTTGTCTACGCCCCTGTACCGGTCGGGCCGAGTCAAAACGGATGGGACAACTCGTCTCACGGTGTCCGCGAGGGCCTCGGTCAGGTGCCGACGTAGGCCGCGAGGTGCTCGCCGGTGAGGGTGGAGCGGGCGGCGACGAGGTCGGCGGGTGTGCCCTCGAAGACGATCCGGCCGCCGTCGTGCCCGGCGCCGGGGCCGAGGTCGATGATCCAGTCGGCGTGCGCCATGACCGCCTGGTGGTGCGCGATGACGATGACCGACTTGCCGGAGTCGACGAGCCGGTCGAGCAGGCCGAGCAGCTGCTCGACGTCGGCGAGGTGGAGGCCGGTGGTCGGCTCGTCGAGGACGTAGACGCCGCCCTTCTCGGCCATTTGGATGGCCAGCTTGAGCCGCTGCCGCTCGCCGCCGGACAGCGTGGTGAGCGGCTGGCCGAGGCTGAGGTAGCCG
>JAEKNQ010000036.1 GCA_016464825.1 Candidatus Dormiibacter inghamiae
GCCCGACGCTATCTGAGCGCTGAGTCACTCAGCAAGGCGCAGACTCCTGCGCCGGCGGAGGTGTTGCCCGAGCTGGCGGCGGCCAGTTAGTTGTTGTGGATGACGTGGACATCGTCATACACCACTTGACAGGACATGGCCTTCGAGCGAGTCCGGCTGAGCCATCGATACGAGTCCCTTCGACCGGCCGTAAAGCGCCTGGACCAATGGCCGCTTTCCTCCCTCCTGGCGGCTGACTGGCCTTCGGCGGTAGGTGGTGCGGTTCTCACACCTCATCGGACGCGGTCCGCGCGGAGAGCCAGGATCCGTGGGTGTCACAAGGGGATCGCCGCATACGGGACGGCTGAGACGACCAGCGGTGGCTGTCAGGTAGTCAGGGGCTGGTTGTCGCTTCGAGGCGTTGCTTGAGCCTGAGGCAATTCGATGGCATCTCCTTGCGGGCTTGCCTGCGGACCAGGAACGGCACTAGTAGCTTGCCGATGCCGTGTCCCTCGAAGTCGAGCTCGATCATGACGCGCGACTGGGCGCCCCCGTTGTGGGGCCCGACGGTGACGTTGACTATCGCCCTGATCGGTCCGTCGATGCCGTGAATGGCCCACCTCCTTGGCGGGTCGAGCGTCGTGACCTCCGATGTCACTTCCCGTTCGGCGCCGCCGATGCGACGCGTCGTTATGCACTTTGAGCCCACGCTCGGGGTCTTGCCGCCTTCCATGCTTCCCCCGACCACGCCCGTCTGCCATTTGGTGAACCTGGAGGGGTCGGTGACGTAGGCGAATACTTCATCCTGCGGACGGGCGATATCGATGCTCGAAACGATCGTTGCCATCACCCTTGTCCCAGGGTTGTCGTCGGTCGGCGTCGTTTGACGGGATTCACGCGGCCAGGATGTCGGCGAATCGGCGCAGGTAGAGCGGCCAGCCGCCCTCGGAGTCGACTCCTCCGCGCACTGCCTGCCAGCCGGCTCCGTGTCGATCGAGGTTACGATGCTCCAGCTCGACGCGCGTGCGGTCCGGCGTCTCAGCGATGAATCGCACCTCAACTTCGCTGGTTTTGTCGAGGTCGGTCTCGATTTGCCAGTGGGGGTCGATGTCCCAGCTGATGACGACCCGGTCCGGAGGCTCGTAGGCGAGGACGCGCGCCCAGCGGCATTCGCTGCCGTCCGTGCCGCGGTCATAGATATGGCCGCCCTTGCGTGGTTCGAAGACCGTCTCGGCGATCTCGACGCTGAGCATGTTGTGCTCGCGCGGCTTGAAGCTGCCGAAGCGGTGGGCGAATACCGAGAACGCCCGCTCGATCGGCGCCTCGACGACGACCTCATGGCGGATGGACGTGGCTCCTGCTGGTGTGGTCATCAGTTCTCCTCTTGGGGTTGTTCGACGGCGGCTTTGTAGGCTCCAAGGGCGCTGCGCCAGAACCGGTCAAGGTCGGCGCGGAGCTCGGCGAGACCGTCGGGGTTGATCCGGTAGATGCGGCGGTTGCCGGCGGATTGATCGACGACCAGCCCAGCGTCCTTGAGGACCTTGAGGTGCTGCGAGACGGCAGGTCGGCTGACCGGCAGCCGACTCGCTAGCTCAGCCACGGCGCACGGGCGATCGGCCAGCCGTTCGAAGATTGCGCGTCGTGTGTGATCGCCGAGGGCGGACCATCCAGCACCTTCGTAAGTCTGCACGCACCGTAAGCATAGACTTACATGAATTCCTTGTCAACCCTGAGCGCCACCGCGACCCAGACGGCGCAACGGCAGACATACGGACGACCTGCGCGGCCTCCAGCTGCTCAACGGCTACGGCAACGCCATGTTCCCGCATGGTCCCGACTCGCAGAGCTCGCCCAGCACGAAGCGCAACTGACGCGGACCTTTCACAGTTGACGGCAGGGACGGCCAGCTATTCCGGAACGGCTCTGCGCCGACCGAGCCCGCCATGGCCGCCGGCCGCACCGCTCGGAGTGGGACTGCCACGCGTTGTCCGGCCTCGACCATCCGAGCAGCCGAACTGGTCGGTGGCGCTGCCCGCCCGCCTGGAGGAGTTCGTCATCGACCCCGCCCGCGCCAGGATCGCCGACCGGCTCAGCCGCCCGCCTTGATCAGTCTCAGCGAAGGTCGTGAACGCTGAGCTGGGCAACAGCAAGGACCAACACGAGTGCGGCGACGGCCAGCACCAGGTATCCGATCGCCAGGACGAACTGGGCCGAAAAGTCGGCTGCGCGAATGTGGGTGTAGAGCGCACAGACGAAGAACAAAATGAGGCCGATTGCGGCAGCCGCCCCGATTAGTGGCACGCCGATGAGACCGAGCAGCAGCCCGACCGCGCCCGCAATCTTTAGGGTGCCTATCGGGAAGGTCAGCCACGACTCGGGTACGCCTGCCCTGGCCATTGCCGGCAGGATCGGCTTGAAGTGGACGGCGGCGGCGACGCCCGAGAAACCATTGGCGGCGATAGCCACAAGCGTGACCACGACATAGGCGGCAAACATGGTGGTTGTTTGAGTCCTCTCCCTTGCTACAGAGCGATTCCGGCCGCGGAAGCGGCCGGCTGACCGGCTACACAGCCTCGTCCACGCGGAACACGGCGATCTTGGGGGGGCAGCTGCGAAGGGCTCGGGCGTGCCGGGCGACTCGACGAGCCCGGTCTCGACGAACTGGCGGCGCAGGTTGGCCGGCGATGTCCCGCGGGTCGATCGGCGAGGTCGCCCCGTCACCGTAGGCGGCCCGGACGACGCCGGTGGAGCGGATCTGGGGCGCCCCAGGCCAGGGTGTTGGAATCGAAGTCAGCCCAGCGCCGGAATTGTTCGTCGACCTCGACGGTCCCGTCGAGAGCAGTGGCCGGAAGAGGTAATCGACCCTCAGTTTGGTGTTAGGTGGGGTTGATCCGGATGGCCAGTCACTCGGTACGCCTCTCTCAATTTTCGAAGTCCTTCGACGTCGCGCTCATGCTCGACGACGTCTGCTTCGACCTCGGAGAGGCTGAACCCGGGATCGGCGATCCGCCGCGCCCTCATCGCCGATCCCTCCGATGACTCGATCGCGACGACGGTGGACACCGACCTGATTTCGCCGCTCTCGTCATGCTCCACAAGAACTCGCATCCCAAGCCCCCTAATAGATGACGTCGGTCCACGACCCGTAGAAGTAGTAATAGCACGGCGTATGTCCGTTGTTGTGTATTTCGAAGAGGAGTCTGGGAGTTGCCCGACCGTCGGAACCGACCTCCCATCTGACGTGCAGAACCTCCACATCCGCAACGCCCTCCGGGCCGCCCTCGTTTGCCGCGGTGATCCAGAACGGCCGGACCGTTCCGGCTGGCCCTCCGGTCCACTGCCAGTAAGCCGAAGCTCCGGGGGCGAGTGGTCCGGAGTATCCACCGAAGGCGCCATAGACGTTCAGCTGGTGTACCGGTGCCATGGTGTCCCTCCCGGGCGCTCAACGCGGTTCGCCCGCGAATCCAATCAGCGCTGCGATGCAGCGCAAGCATACCCGCCGACCCGAGTACCAAGCATGTGTGCCCCAACTGAAGCTTCGGGCGAAACGGGCCTGCCAGGATCGCATCCTGGAGGTGGCTGGCGTCGGCTCTGCCCCCGCTGCTCCCAACGGCGCTCACGACGGATCATGATTCACTCCTTTGCAATCGATGTTTCATTGGGTTTCACCCCTAACGGCTTCCATGCTGCTCCGAGGATGTGCACAGGATGTGAAGGAATGACGGACTGATAGTGAACGAACCGATCTGTCGCGGATGGCACGTCGAGCCCGGCAGGAGACCGACCTGCCAGCGGTCGCCAGCCACTGCCGCGGTCCGGTCCAGGCCATTCGGTCCGGTTTCGACGCGGACGCGGCGTGACGGCCAGGTCACGCCATGGCGTTTCTTGTTTCGATCGCCGGCGCCTCACCCGCGAAGTGGCAGGCGGCGAGGTGGCCGGGCCGGTGCGGGTCCAGAGGTGGCTCCTGCTCGATGCAGATTCGCCGCTCCGGGTTTGCCAGCGGACCGATCGGGCAGCGGGTGTGGAAGCGGCAGCCCCTGGGCGGAGCCGTCGGGCTGGGGAGGTCACCCTGGAGCACTATTCGGGGCGGCCGCGCCTGGGGCCGAGGGTCGGGCACAGGTACCGCTGAAATCAGCGATCGCGTGTAGGGGTGAAGCAGGTTCGCGAACAGTTCAGCCGTAGGGGCCGACTCGACGATCTTGCCCAGGTACATCACCGCCACCCGGTCGCTGAGGTGCCGCACCACCGCCAGGTCGTGAGCAATGAAGAGATAGCTCAGGCCCAGTTCGGCTTGCAGGTCCTGAAGCAGGTTGATGATCTGGGCCTGGATGGAGACATCGAGGGCGGAGATCGGCTCATCCGCTACCAGCAGCTTCGGTCCCGCGGCGAGGGCGCGGGCGATACCAATCCGCTGCCGCTGGCCGCCCGAGAACTCGTGCGGGTAGCGGCTGGCGTGGCGGCGGCTCAGCCCGACCATCTCGAGCAGCTCGCCCACCCGCTTTCTGGCCGCGGCGCTGCGGGCGATGCCGTGGACCGAGAGGGGCTCGGAGATCATTTGCTCGACGGTCAGGCGCGGGTTCAGCGACCCGAAGGGGTCCTGGAAGATCATTTGGGCGTACCGCCGGAGGTGCGACTGGTCCGCGCTGTCGATATCGGCGCCATCGAAGCGGACGGAGCCCGATGTGGGCGCGTACACGCCTAGCACCATCCGCCCCAACGTCGATTTGCCGCAGCCCGACTCGCCGACCAGCCCCAGAGTTTCGCACGCCCCGACGTGGAGGTCCACACCATCGACGGCGTGCACTGTCGCCGTTCGGCGGAGCACTCCGCCGCCGATCTCAAAGTGCTTGACCAGGCTGCGGACCTCGAGGAGTGGCGCAACCTCGGCGCCGAGGGCTGGGGCCCGTCTACCGCCGGTCGCGGCTCCGGCCGTGGCCGCTCCCAGTTCGCCTCCGGCCTGCGTGACCCAGCAGGCCGAGCGGTGGCCGGAGGAGAGCACCGCAAGAGGTGGCCGCTCGCTCGCGCATCGCTCGATCCGGTAGCCACAGCGTGGGTGGAAAGGACAGCCGCTGGTCTGTTCACCCGGTTGCGGCGGCTGGCCGTCTATCGAGTAAAGGCGGCCGTGGCGGATGCTGTCCAGACGCGGCACGGAACGGAGGAGGCCCTCGGTGTAGGGGTGGTCAGGCCTGGCGAAGACCTGTTCCACCGGGCCTTCCTCCACCACCTGGCCGGCGTACATGACGACCACCCGCCGGCACAGCTGCGCGACGATCCCCATGTTGTGGGTGATCAGTACCACGGCGGTGCCGAACTCCCGATTCAGCGTTCGCAGCACCTCCAGGATCTGGGCCTGGATAGTGACGTCGAGGGCTGTGGTGGGCTCGTCAGCGATCAAAAGGCCGGGATCATTGCCCAAACCCATGGCGATCATCGCGCGCTGGCGCATCCCGCCCGAGAACTGGTGAGGGTAGTCGTGGATCCGGTTCTCCGGAGAGGGGATGCCGACCTGACGCAGCATCTCAATCGCGCGTGGCCTGGACTTGCTGCCCCGGTACTTCTCGTGGGCATCGAGCGCCTCAACCAACTGCGTCTGAATCCGGAGGACGGGGTTCAGTGACGACATTGGATCCTGGAAGATCATGGAGATCGCATCACCGCGAAGCGTGCGGACTTCAGGCTCGGACATCGCCAGCACGTCCAGCCCCCGATACGTGATCGAACCACCAACTATCCGCCCCGGTGGGCTGACCATTCGCAAGATCGAGGCTGCGGTCACGGACTTCCCCGAGCCTGACTCCCCGACAATGCCAACCGTCTCGCTGGCGGCCACCTGGAAACTCACGCCATCCACTGCCCGGATCTCACCTGCCTCGGTCTGAAAGCTGGTCCTGAGGTCCCGGACCTCGAGCAGCGGAGCCTCGCTCAGCGGACCATCGCCTCCGCCAGCTGGGCGGACATGCCGCCATCGACTTTGAGCACCGAGCCCGTCACGAAGGCCGACTCGCTGGAGGCCAGGAAAGCGACGCAGCTGGCCACTTCCTCCGGCCGGCCCGGCCGGCCCAAGGGGTAGGCGCGAAGGAGCGCCTGCAGCTTCGACTGATCTTCCCAGATCGCTCGGTTGCGCTCCACTGCCACAAAGCCGGGGGCCACCGCATTGCAGCGGATGCCCGTCGGGCCGAGCTCCACCGCGGCGGAGCGGGTGAGGGCGACAATCGCAGCCTTGGCAGCTTCGTAGGGTGCGAACCCCGCCACCGCACCGAACGAGTGAACGGAGGCCAGGTTCACAATCGCCGCGTCATTTCCCGCCCGGGGCGCGAAGGCCCGGATCATCCGCCAAGTGCAGCCCAGGCTCACAGCGAGCGTTTGCTCCCAGCCTGCCTGGGTCGTCTGCAACAGCGGCCCTCGCTCCGCCCAGAAGGCTGAGTTGACGAGGACTCGCAGTGTGCCCGGCAGCTCGCCGGCTTCGGCGAAGCAACGCTCCACGGTTGCCTCCTCGCGGAGGTCGCCGACCACAACGGCGTCCAAACCATTGTGGGCCAGCACATCCACCCCCAGCACTCGGGCGCCGCGGGCGCGCAGGTCGCCCGCGATCGCGGCACCAATTCCTCGGGCGCTGCCTGTCACTATCGCGACGCTTCCTTCGAAGCTGGTCACAGGGAGGCCACCATCGTCACCGGTTGTTCATATACGCCGGGGTGGACTCGGTCAGGAGGGTGACTGAGCAGCCTCAACGCCGCAGCACCCCAGCGTTGAGTGCGTCCGCGATCAGGTTCAGACCGACGACCAAAGCGGTGAGTGTGAGCATCGGGCCGACCGCATAGTTGACATTCGTGGCCAGGTAGGGCAACCCCTCGTTCAGCAGGTTGCCGAGCGAGGGCTGAGGCACCTGGATGCCAATGCCGACGAAGCTCATACCGCCCTCCAGGAAGACCGCCAGCGACATCGACAGCGCCAGCTGCACGATGAGGGGATCGACCACGTTCGGAAAAATGTGCCGGAACAGGACGCGAACCGGGGAGACGCCGATCAGGCGCGCGGCGACGACGTACTCGCGCTCTCGCTGCGAGATGAGCGCATCCCGGCTGAGGCGCCCGAAGATTGGCACGTTGGCGAGGAGGATGGTCACGACGATCGCCCTCTCACCCGGGCTCAGGATGGCTGCGACCGCTATGCCGAGGATGATCGCCGGGAAGGCAAGGATGACGTCGAACGCCCGCTGAATGGTGGTATCCCACCAGCCCGGTCCGGCGGCGCCCAGCAGGCCAGCGAGACAGCCGAGAATCGCTGCCGCCGGCACAGCTACCACAGCCACGATCAGGTCCACCCTGATGCCGTTGAGCACCCGACTGAGCAGGTCGCGGCCAAGCTCGTCGGTGCCGAGAGGGTGCGTGCCGCTGGGCGGCAGAAGCTCCTGGAGCCGAATCTGGAACGTCGGCGAGTAAGGGGTTAGGAGGGGAGCGAGGATGCCGAGCAGCACTATCGTGCCCACCAGCCCTAAGCCGAGAAGGCCGCGCGGAGTCTGCAGCGCCCTCAGGTAGCGGTTGCGGGTGAACGCCAAGCGATCCGGGACCCGGACGATGTCGACGGCGCCCGCCTGTGCCATCAACCCATCAGCCGAATGCGGGGGTCGAGGCCTGCCTGCAGGATCTCCGCCGCTGTGCGCAAAACTATGAAGACCAGAACGCCCAGCATCAGAAGATCCTGAACCAGGAGGTAGTCACGGCTCAGGACGGCGTGAAGGATTAGCTGGCCGAGCCCCGGCCAGGCAAAGATCGCCTCCACGATCACCGCCCCGCCAAGCAGCTGGCCGACCTGGATGCCGAGGACCGTGATCACCGGTGGGAGAGCATTGGGAAGGGCGTGGCGGAGGAGGATCAGGTGCCGCTTCAGGCCCTTCGCCACGGCGGCGCGGATGTAGTCCTCCTGCAGCACCTGGCGCATCGAGGTCTGCAGAAAGCGCGCGACGACGGCTGAAACCGGGAGCGCCAGGCAGAGCGCAGGCAGGATCAGGAACTGGATCCCGAGCGAGGGGTCCTTCAACAGAGATAGCTGGCCGCCAGGCGGGAGAAGATGGATGGTGACGGCGAAGACCAGGACCAGCACCACACCGCTGATGAAGGTGGGGACTGCGAAGGTGACCGTGTTCACCACCATCAGCAGGAACTGCGCCAGCCGGTTCCGAGTCGTCGCGCCCAGGATGCCCAGCGTGAGGCCGAGGAGGAGGGCGAGGATCATAGCCCCCACCGTCAGCTCGAGCGTGTTGCCGGCTCCCCGAGCAATCAGGGTGGCGATTGGTGCTCCCAGCACATACGAGTGGCCGAGGTTGCCAGTGACCAGCCCCTGAACCCAGCGCAGATACTGGACCGGGAGGGGTTGGTCGAGCCCGAGGTCGTGCTCGATCGACGTGATGGTGGCGGGGTTGGCGTCAGGCCCCGCCAGGACGACTGCCGGATTACCCGGTGTGAGTCGCAGGATCCCGAAGATCACCACCGAGGCCAGCACCAGCACCAGCAGCGCCGACGGCAGCCGCAGAGCTGCGTATTGAACCATCAGGCCAGGTACGCCTCGTCAAAGTCGAGGTAGTCGAACATGTTGTAGGTGAAGTTCTTGAACTTGTTGACGCTGACGAAGGTGCCGGGACTGATCACGCTGTCAATCACAAACTGCTGGTCCAAAAGGTAGTCGGTCACCTTCTGGTAGACAGCTTTGGCGCTGCTCTCCGAAGCCCTGAAGGCCTGGTTGGCGAGATCGACGTAGACCGGGTCGTTGAGGTTGGAAGCGTTCTTGGCGGCGTTGAAGGGGAACGCGCTGACGATCAGCGTGGCGGGATGCAGCTGACTGAACCCGTGCACGTTCACCCAGAGACCGGGGAGTGTCCCCGCCTGCAGCTTCTGGATGAACTGAGCGGCATCGTAGGACACCGTCTGGGTGGTGATGCCAATCTGCTGCAGGTTGAACTGCACTATCTGCGCCATCGGCGACAGCGGCGGGCTGCCCGAATTGAATGCCAGCTGGGCCTGGACGTTGGTGAGGCCGGCCGACTGCAGGATCTGCTTCGCCTTGTTTGGGTTGTAGCTGTAGTGAGTGGCCGCCGTGTCCGTATAGGCCGGTGAGGATTTCGGCCAGGGAATGGAGGTGGCGTTGCCGACGCCGCTGAACACCTCCTTCAGGATTCGCTCCTTGTCGACCCCGTAGGCCACCGCCTGCCGCACCTCCTTCCTGTCGAACGGCGGAACCTTGACGTTGCAACCTACGTAGTAGGCGGCGTCGCCGGTGTCGGCGACCTGGGTGGTGAAGGCAGGGTTGTTCTTCAGGCCGACGTAGTCCTTCGGGGCGAGCCCCAATGCCAGCTCGGTCTGCTGAGCCTGCAGGGAGGACAGGAGGGACTGGGCTTGGGGGATGATCCGGAGCTCGACGCCGTCAAGGTACGGTCGGCCCGGCTTCCAGTAGCTCGGGTTCTTGGTCAGAGCCACCGAATCGCCTGGATTCCACTGCTTCCATACGAAGGGTCCTGTGCCGTTCAGGTTCTTGCCGCTCAGCATGTCGGGGAGGGTGTCCTTGTCGACGATGAACATGATCTCGAAGAGATCGAAGAGGTTGCTGGCTGCGTGGCTGAGCCGGAGCTTGACTGTGCTGCCGCTGCCAGAGGCGTCGGTGATCACTGCCGCCGTCGAGCGCAGCTGTGAGGCCCGCTTGGGGTCCTGGATGTTCTGGATCGAGAAGATGACATCACCCGGACCGAAGGGCCGGCCGCTGTGGAACTTGACGTCCTTGCGGAGCTCCAGGGTAAGGCTGGTGCCGTCGCCGGCAAGCTGCCAGCTGGTCGCCAGCGAGGGGTTCGGCTTGAGTGTCTTGTGGTCGTATTCGGTCAAAGTGTTGTAGACGAGCCGGCCGACAGCGGTGTTGGGGAAGTTCTGGCCGAAGAGGCCGCTCGGGATAATGTCCGGCACCTGCGCCATGTGCAGGGTCCCGCCTTTCTTAGGACCGCTGGAGGTGCCCGCGCCGCTGTTGGCGGCCGAGGTGCACCCGGTCAAAAGGAAGAGAGTGCCCGCCGCCCCGGCCTTCACGACCCAACGCCGACTCACCCTCTGCTGCATCAGATCTTCGATGGCCATCTTTCCTCCTGCGAGCCTGCGTCAGAGGCTCCTGAATTCGATGAACTTTGGGTTAGTGGTGATTCCGAGCCCCGGCCCGGCGGGCACGGTCAGTCGCCCCGCCAGTGGCCGTTCCTCGGGCAGAACGCAGACGGGGCGCCAACCGACCTCGCCGTACGCGAACTCCAAGACGCTGAGGCTCGGGACAAGAGCCGCCAGCTGTAGGCTGCCGGCGCAGCCGACCGGGCTGGTCGGGTTGTGCGGTGAGACCTCGGCTCCCTGGCTGGCTGCCAGCTGGGCGAGCCTTCGAGCGGCCAGCAGTCCGCCCGCGTGCTTCACGTCGGGCAGTACGATCCTGAGGCCACCCTTCCCCAGCGAGGGCTGCAACAGGTCAGGCTGTGAGCACATCTCTCCACCCGCGAGTGGTATGCAGGTCAAGGTCGACAGGTAGCGCAGCTCATCGGGCTGGTCGAGGGCGACGGCGTCCTCCAGCCAGGCGATTTCGAGGCGCTCAAGGTCGGGAAGAATTGCGACCACCCCCTCCATTGGGAGCCGGTTGTGGACGTCGACCATCACCCTCACTTCAGGACCCACCGCAGCCCTGATCGCCTCCACGACCGCCAGGCCCGACTTGGCCAGGGCGGCCCCATTCGCCGGATCGTCGAAGGGGGCGCATTTCAGGGCGCGGAATCCGTCCGTCACCGCCTTGGCCCCGAGCGCGGCGAAACCGCCGGGCGTTCGCGGGCTGGCTCCCCGGTTGATGTTGGCGTAGAGATCCACCGGGCCGGGGTCAGTGCCCCCGAGCAACTTCCAGAGCGGCTGATCCTCCAGCTTGGCGAGCAGGTCAAGGCAGGCCAGCTCCACCGCCCCCGCTACCGTGCTGGCTAGGAGCGGCTTGACGGCGCTGCTCAGTGCGGCCAGCACCTCGCCCGCGATCTGCTCGGCGCCTGTAGTTTCGCTCCCGATGACGGCCGGTGAGGCCAGCCTCAACGCCTCCTTCAACTCGTGGCTGGTCCCTCCGTCTGAGCATTCGCCCAGACCGGTTTCACCTCCGGCGGCAAGGCGGACCAGCGTCCAGGTGGTCCGTGGGCTGACTACGACCGAGGCCATCTCCAGCTTTTCGATTTGCCCTGTCACGCGCTCAGCCTTCGCGCCGGACGGGGATGGATAAGCTCGGTCGGGCGCTGGTAAACGGCATCGAGCACCAGGCCGCAGGGGCCGACCACTATCGCGTCGGCACCGAAGCTGGAGGGGACGATCAACCTCTCCGCCTCGAAATCGGTGTGGGCTTTGGCGGAGGCCTCCTGCCTCAAGTCCTTCAGGTACTCGGGAGCATCGAGGGCACCACTGCCGGCGAGCACCACCAGCTCCGGGTTGAGGAGGTCGATCAGCAGGGCCACGCCTTCGCCAACGTGGCGGGCGCGGCGGCGAAGGAGTCCCTGGGCCTGAGTGTTGCCGCCCCGGGCGATCGCTATCAGGCCGGCGAGGTCCCGCGTGCCGTCCAGACCCAGTTCGTCAGCCCTGGCCAGCACCGCGGCGTCGCTGGCCAGAGCCTGGAAGCAGCCTTCCCGCCCGCACTGGCAGGTGACACCGCGGTCGCTGAGGGGGACATGAGCGATCGCGCCCGCCGCTCCCTGGGGACCTCGGTGCAGGGCTCGCCGGATGACGATTCCGGCTCCGATCACATTCCCGACAAACAGGTAGGCCAGACTGGCCGCCTGGGAACCGCCTCCCAGCCAGCTCTCGGCAAGGGCCATTGCCCGGACATTCGACTCGACCCAGACCGGGACGCCGGTACGTTCGCGAAGAAGCGTGCCGACCTCGACGTTGCGCCAGCCCAGGGCGTCGTTCTCGACAACCGTGCCGTCGATGGGCTGGACCCAGCCGCCCACTGCTATGCCGAGCCCGATTGGCCGTTCCGGCAGGGTCTCGACGGCCTGAGCGGCCTGTTCCAGAATCGGTCTGGGCTCTGTCGAGTCGTGCGTCAGCTCGATGCGGCGGAGGAGGTTGCCGCGAAGGTCGGTAACGCCGAGGCTGGACCTGTGCAGGCCGATGTGGATGCCAGCCACGCGATGGCCGTGGAGGTCGATTTCGAGCGGCACCCGAGGACGGCCCAACTCGGCGCCAACCGGCGACAGCTCGCGGAGGACGCCAGCGCCG
This sequence comes from Candidatus Dormiibacter inghamiae, assembly GCA_016464825.1. GTDB lineage: Bacteria > Chloroflexota > Dormibacteria > Dormibacterales > Dormibacteraceae > Dormiibacter > Dormiibacter inghamiae. Next base: position 12,234 of record JAEKNQ010000036.1, read on the forward strand.
ATCAGGTCCGTGACCTGCCGGCCGACGCTGACAGCTGACAGTCCGGTGGCGGCTGCGATCTCGGAGCGGGCAGCCGAGCCGTGTGCCAGCACCGCCCGCAGCACAGCCGAGGCGTTACCTTGGCGGATGGCGGGCTGGCGCCGTGCAGGGGGATGCAGGCTGAGAGCGTCAGTCAAGCGCCAGCTCCAACACCGCATGGGAGTGCGGGGGCAGCTCGTACACCGGAGCCTGCGCCTTCAGCGTCATCTCGCTCGTGGTCGGATGGACGTTGTCGGGCTGCCCGGGACCGTTCATGGCTGAGGGGTCGTCGTGATGGAGCAGGGTCACCCGTGCTCGGGTGTTGATCCTCGCGTCATGAAGGCTTAACTGCACCTCCAGCGGCTGGTCACGGCTTCGGTTGACCATCGAGAGGACGAGCCCCTTCCTGTCCGGGTCAAGAGAGGCCGCGGCGTCGAGCGTCTGGAGGTTGTCCAGCCGGTATTCGGGTGCAGTGAAGCCGTCCGAGTCGGCCCAGGTGTCGAGGACGACGGGTCCCATCAGGCCGGCGATCATCTGCAGCGGCCAGTAGATCGGTTCCCGCCAGACACCCCTGTCGTTCGCCATCACGTGGCCCCGAACGTTTAGGGCTTGGGCACTTGTGGCCAGGGTGACGGTGCGAGACTCGCGCAGCAGGATGTTCAGGAAGGAGGCGTTGGCGAGAGCGTCGCGGAGATCGTAGTACGGCTCGAAGCTGGCCAAGCTTGGGTTGTCGGCCATGTGGATTGCAAAGTCGGCTGTGTTCCACTCTGTGATTGCGACCTTCATTGGCCTTGCCCCAGGAAGATCGCGTCGGGCGGTGGCGATCAGACCCTGCAGGGATCTGATGTACGCCTCGGCCAGATGTGGACCGGCGAGGACGAAGTACCAGGGGTCGTCGCCATTGATGCTCGGGTCGCAGGCCGGGGGCATGCCGCGGCTACCCAACGTCTTGCGCCAGAACGCGTGGAAGGTCAGGAAGTCGACATGGGCGGCAAGGCCGGGAATGACTGTCGCCGCCCAGTCGAGGCTGTGCGTGAGAGCGCCCGCCTGAGCGACGATCTCGATGTTCGGGTCGACCTTACGGGCGGCCTTCGCCCACTCCCGAGCGACCTCGGCGTAGCGCTCGGCAGTGGAGTGGCCGATCTCCCAGTTTCCGTACGTCTCGTTGCCGAGCTGCCACAGCTTCACCCTGTGCGGTTCTTCAACACCGTGCTGCTTTCGCAACTCCGCGTGGTGGGTGCCGTCCGCGCGATTGCAGTATTCGAGCCAGGCGACGGCCTCGTCCAGGGTGCCGGTGCCCATGTTCCAGTTAATCAGAGGCTCTGCGCCCATACGCCGGCACCAGGCGATGAACTCGTTGGTACCGAAGCGGTAGCCGGTTTCCCAGCCGAAGTGGAGGTCGATGTTTCGGGGCCGCCTGTCGACCGGTCCGACACCGTCCAGCCAGTGGTAGCTCGTCCCTGTGCAGCCCCCCGGCCAGCGAAAGACACTGGGCTCGAGGCCACGGATCAGCCGCTCGATGTCCTGGCGGATGCCGTGGGCGTCGGCGGTAGGGTGTGAGGGGTCATGTAGGCCCTCTTCAGCGACGCCTAGCCGTCTGGCTAGGAGGTGGCCGAAAAGGCGCTTCGGCAGCGGGCCGATGACGCGCTGAGGATCGATCCGGAGACTGGCCCGCATTAGTTACTTTCCGAAAGTACCTTTCTCTCAAAGGGGTGTCAAGCTTGGCTTCGGCGACCACCACCCTCAGTGCAGGTACCTCCCGCGGGCACGACTCGTACGACTTGCGGGTTGTGTTGTACATAAATCGACGTGGCGACCATGAACGTCAGTGCCGCGCGGGACAACCTCCCTGACGTAGTCGAGCTGGCACGGACCGAACCGGTGTTCCTCGAGCGTTATGGACGCCGGGCAGCCGTGCTCGTGAGCCCCGAGCGCTATGAGACGCTGATGACCGCAATGGAGAACTCAGAGGACGTCGCGGCGTTCGATGTCGCGATGGCCGAGGAGGGTCCGAATATCCCCTGGGAGGAAGCGAAGGCAGACCTCGGCTGGGAGTGAGCCGGTAGCGAAGCGAGTTGCGCCCAATATCGGCAACATCACCGAATTCGGTTTCAACCAAGCCCAGATGGCCGGCATCGAACGAGGCAGTGCCGTCCGGGTGTTGCCCCGCCTTGCTGACACTCCTGCTGTCGACCCGTCGCTGCGGCCTCGACTGGTCGGTCATCGTCATCTCCGAGTGCACCCTACAATCGCAACCAAGCCGTTCAAGGGAGGAGGGGAGACGATGTCCGGAGTGATGACTCGTGACCTTGTGCGGGTCGATATCGGCAGTGGAGTGGTGGTCGCGGGTTCGTCGGCCAAGCCGAGCGAGCCGAGCAACCAACCCCTGATCGTGGCCCTTCACGGCGGGCTCTACACTGCGAAGTACTTCGACGTGCCGACGTGGCCCGGCGGCTCGTTCATCGAACTTGCTGTCGAGCAGGGCTACCCGATCGTGACTTTCGACCGGCCTGGCTACGGGGCCAGTTCTAGCCTCGCGCCGGCCGACAACACCTACGAGCGCCAGGCCGAGATCCTCGGCGTGGCAATCGAGCAGGTCGCCGCCGGGATACCCGCGCCCGGCGTCGTGCTGGTCGGTCACTCGATCGGCGGCATGATTGCACTGACCATCGCCGCCCGCGAGTCCGGGTTCAAGCTGTTTGGGGTCTCAGCCACTGGCCTCGGATCGTTGATCCCCACCGGCGGCGCCTCCGAAGGGCTGGCCGCGGCCACGTCGGCGACCGGCCAGGACACCGCCGCCCTTCCGCCCGAACAATGCGACGGGGTAATGTTCGGCCCCTCGTGGACTTTCGACCCCGGTGTGCAGGCCGCCCACGCCTCCTACGCACCGGCGCCGGTGGTCGAGCTTGTGGCCGCCTCACGTTGGGCGGCGGAGAAGCTGCCTCAGCTCGCGCCCAAAGTCACCGTACCGGTCCACAACTCGCTGGCAGAGTTCGACGCCCTGTGGGTGAGCTCGCCCGAGACGATTGCGCGCTTCGCGACCCTCTTCACCGCCGCTCCCTTCGTCGACGCGAGCATCGCGCGAGGAACGGGTCACAGCATTGACCATCACAGGCTTGGGCACGCTCTGCAGCTCCGCCAACTCGCCTTCGCGGATGAGTGCCAGCTGCTGGCGGAGCAGCCGCGCTGACCGCTGGCACCAGGGCGCGCCGAGGAAGTCTCTTCAGTGGCGCGAGCGTCGCATAGTCGAATGCGGATGGTCTCTCTGCGGCGCGAGGGGCGCCCAGCTCGTTGATGTCTGGCGGGTATGTACCCGGCGTGCTTCGTCGACATCACGTGACTACGGAGCCTGGCGCTCCACACGCGCAGCCCTGACGTCCGCGGCGAACGTGTCCGGTTGAAACAGGAATGGAAGGTGGTTCCCCGGCACACTGCGGTGCAGGCATCCCAGGTCCGCCGCTAGGCACCGGGCCGCTCGTGCGTAGCAGGCGTCCTTGCTCTGCATCCCGGCCAGGGCCGCGATAGGAATTCCCGCCGCTTTGAGTCTCTCGAGGTCGGGCCCGAACCGGGCGATCGGAAGGTCCTCCGACCGGATGGACTGGTGGAGCTCGTGCGCCCGCCTTTCCCGCCCCGGAAGACCAGCTTGAAAATGCTCACGCCAACCACTCGGCTGAGTCCGATAGCAGTGTCACCGGCGGCGGCTCGCACAGTATCAGCACCACGAACAGCTCCGGTCGGTCTTGGGCGCGCTGCATGCCGATGTGGCCGTCCGGCTGCTGGCGGCGACGGTGGCTCCGACCGGCGAACGACTCCATCCAGGCGATGGCCTTCCGCAAGGACGTTAAGGAACACTTCGGCGACGCCCACAGGCTGGATCGCCGATCTGGTCGCAATGTCACACCCGGACGGGCCACAAGACCTGATCGCGGGCTCGATCAACCCTCACGACACCTCGCCGCCCTTCCAGGTTCAAGGAGGTGGACAAGCGCGCCCGCACAATCGCCCACAGCTACGACTCCTTCGGGCACAGCACCTTCAAATCCGTTTTCACGAGCAAGAAGTTCTAGAACGAGTACTGGTGCAGCCGGTCGTCGAGTCGTGATGAGCGTGCAGTACCCCCAGGTCGTGGAGAAGTTGTCCATGAAGAGCGCTTCGTTGAGAACGGCAACCGATGAGCCATGACGTCGAGCTGGTCAGTCGCGTCTTGGGTGAGGCTCGCGAGGCCGTGCTCGCCGAGCTGCAGCAGCTTTTCGCTGTTCGGCGGCAGACCGGCTACGGGCCGCTCTACGACCTCCTTTCCGACTATCCATTCCGCGAGGGCAAGGGCCTCCGACCGGCCATCTGCTTTGCAGCCTGCCGTGCGGCCGGCGGCCAGACCGAGCAGGCGCTCAAGTCGGCGGCCGCGCTCGAGCTGTTCCACAACGCCTTCCTGGTGCATGACGACGTAGAGGATGGTTCGCACTTCCGCCGAGGGCAGGTGACGCTCTTCCGCGCCCATGGCGTACCGGCGGCGGTCAACGTGGGCGATGCGACCAACGTTCTGGCACTGGGCCTCCTCCTCGACAACACGGCCACCCTCGGTGTGCGCAAGAGCCTGCAGGTCTTCCAGGAGGTCGAACGGATGGCTCGCGAGTCGGCAGAAGGCCAGGCGATCGAGCTCTCCTGGATCGCGAACGAGCGCTTTGACCTCGACGACCGCGATTACGTCGGCATGGCATACAAGAAGACGTGCTGGTACACCGTGATCGCGCCGCTTCGAATCGGAGTGATCTGCGGCAGCCCGCCCGGCGGCAGAGCGCCTTTGGACGATGACTTGCTGCCGCTGATCGAGATCGGGTTTCTGGCTGGCATCGCTTTCCAGATCCATGACGACCTGCTTAACCTGGAGTCCGAAGAAGCCCTCTACGGTAAGGAGTCCGCTGGTGACCTCTACGAGGGCAAGCGGACGATAATGCTGCTCCATCTCCTGCGCACCGTCCGGGGGTCGACCCGGCAGCGGGTCGTCCGCTTGCTCCGGACGCCGCGTTCGCGAAAGCGGCCGGAGGACGTCGCCTGGCTCTACCGCACCATGGTGGAGGCTCGATCACTCGAACATGGACGTGCGGTCGCGATCGACTACTCGGAACGGGCGCTGGCCCTGTACAGTCATGGCCTCCCGTTCCTTAGAGAGAATGAGGATGCCGGCTTTTTAGGCGAGATGTTGCGGTATGTCATCGATCGCGCCAAGTGAGGTCCTCACATGAGAATCCCGAACGACCCGGGCCAGAGCGGCGGTGGGCCATGGTCCGACCTCCTGCGACTTCAATCGGAATTCCAGGCAAGGCTTGCTGACGAGACTCTCCGCTACCTCCGCAGGCTGCAGGGCACGCTTGGACCGGCCGCGCCGGGCACGGTTGTAATGCCGGATAGCTCCCCGGAGCTGAAAGGCGCCGGGCTGCCCGGCGCAGCGCTCGAGTTGACCTTGGAAGTCGACAATCGGCAGCGCGTCCATTGTGTCGTCACCCCGATGCTCAGCCCCCTGGTCGGTGGCGGGGGTGCGACCTGGTTTCCCGAGGCTGACATGACGCCGCCGTCGCTCCTGGTGGCCCCCCGCGAGGCCGGCTCGCTGGTACTTCGTGTCAAGATCCCGGCGGAGCTGCCGCTGGGCAGCTACAGAGGAAGCCTGCTTCTCCATGGGTTTCGCGAAGGCGGCCTTCCGGTGGTTCTGACCATCGGCGAGCAACCGGCGGCCAGCAAGCCCCGGCGCATGCGCCTGCGCCCGCCCACCCCCCGCGCGGCCGGCTAGCGTGCCTCCGTCGACGGCCGGCCGCGTGCGCTTGGTGGACGCCGCCGAGCAGACCGGACGGACCACTGCGACTCTTCTGGCTTCCCTCACCGCGAGGCTGGGCAGCCTCTTTCTCGTCTCCGGGGCTGATGGGATCGGCTCGATCGCCGCCGGCCTTGCAGCACTGGGAAGGCAGGTGGCCGGCACGGTTGAGGGTGCCAGGCTTGGGAAGGCGATCGAGGCGGGGCGGGCAGGGGCTAACGGAGACCTTCTGTGGTCGGAGCTGAGGATCGAGGAGTGGCTTTCGACCCTGCCCCCGAGCCCAGTCCTCGACCAGCTTCGGAACGACTTTGCTCTGCTCCTCGCTACCGATGTCGAACAGACCCTGGAGCTGTTGCCCATCCCCAGCGAGGTCGCCGGGATCGGGGCCGATCAGGCGGAGCAGGTACGCTTCGTCGACTACCTGGTCGGCCTTTGGGCGTTCTCGGCCGAAGTGGTCCGAGCCGTCGAGCTGCTGGCCGGCCCGACACTGGCTCCGCCCGGTTCCGTCTACACCGACAGGGCCCCGGACGAGGGACCGGAGGGATCGCTGCTTCGGTGATCCTCGGCGAGTGCCTGAGGCCGCCGTCCGCTCTCGAGCCCGAGGCTTATGCATACAAGGATTGGCTCCACCTGTGCGTGTTCGACCCACAGTCCATGGTCATGGGCATCGTCAATGTCGCGCTTCAAGGCGCTCCCGCCGACGACCGCGCTCGGGCCAGCGGTCTTGCCCTGTTTCACCGGCCAGACGGGGGCTGGTTCGGAAACCTCGAGGTTTGCGGACTGCCCCGGGCGCAGGTCGGCGTCAGCAGCATTGCCCTGGAACAGGTGGCGATTGCGGTCGACCCGCGGTCCGGCATGGTTTCGGCATCAGTCCGCCAGCCGGACGATCAGCTGGCCTTACAGCTCACGGCGCAACCTGCCGGGCCCGCTCTGCTGGTCGACCGAAAGATGCCATTGAGAGCCGGCTGGATCAGCTGGTATGCGGTCCCCCGCCTGACTCTAAGAGGCGAGGTTCGGATTGGCGCCGAGCGACTCGGGCTGGAGAACGCACAGGCTTATCACGACCATAACTGGGGCCGGTGGCTCTGGGGACAGGACGTTGCGTGGGAATGGGGCTGCTTCCGGGCCGCCGGTTCCGGTCCGAGCTTCGTGTTCTGGCGAATCTGCGACCGCGACCATCGCCGGTTCGGCTCACCTATGTTGAGCATCGTGATCGGCTCAGACCGCCGCAGCTTCCAGGGGGCGGCCGTGTCTGCCCACTGCCCCACACAGCCACCCAGCTTCCGTCTCCGCCGTCTGCCTGGCGCCATGGCGGCGCTGCACCAGGACCACGTCCGGCCGCGCCTTCCCAACGTGTTGCGGATCGAGGCCCGCGATGGGCTTGGACACGTAGCTCTCGAGTTCCGTCCCCGTGCCGGCGCTCAGCTCATCACCGCCGAGCCCACCACGCGCGGCTACGGCTTCATCCACGAACTGGTGGGCGAGTTCCAGTCTGAGGGCAATGTTGATGGGCGAGGCTTCGCGGCCTCTGGACTTGGCATATTCGAGTACGTGACCTGATTCATGGCTGCTTCCGCCAGTCCCCGCTGCAGCACCCTGGCCGAATACTTGGCCGCTCTGGTCGCCGAACTGGAACGAACCGACCCTATCGCCTATGAGCGAATGGGCCGCACGGTTGGCAAGCGGCGGGCGCGGATCGGGGTCGATGACGAGGCGGTGGACGTGGCACTCGGCGTCAGCGGCAGTCTCGAGGTTACGGCGGCGAAAGCGGATGCCCCGGTCGATGGAGAGGGGTATACGGATCGCGGGACTCTGCTCGACCTACTCAGCGGTTACCTCGAAGTCACCGAGGCCGTCACCCGCGGGCGTCTGACCGTTCGCGGGCAGGCCGGCGATGTGGTTCGCATCTTTCAGGCGATCGAGATCATCCTCGACGCATCGCCCCGTGCACCCGGACTCCAGGGTTTGTCCGATGATTTCAAGTTCGACTGCCGCCGGGAAGAGCGTTTTCGAGTCCAGCCTGCGGCTGCTTTCGCCGGCTCGGAGATGGTTCTTCTGGCCCGTCTGGGACTCCTCGGCTCAACTTGACGCCCGCCTCGACCGGGTGGGATCATCGCAATGTAACGTAGGAGGCGCGATAACATGGGCTCGACGGACGTCACTCTCAAACCACAGCCGCTGAGGGTCAGTGTTGACAAGGTCGGTGCAGTCGGGCCAGTGTCCATCGACGGCATCCCCGACACCTTCCACATCGATATCGACAAGGTCCCGAAGATCCTCATCGGAGTCGATCCGGTCCACGTCGCTGTAGACAGCATTCCAAAGATCTTCCTGGGAATCGACCCACTCGATCTTTCGCTCCGCATAAAAGAGTTCCCCTCGATTCGCGGCCATTTGCCGGCTGACTTCTCGGTCGGGATCTCAGTGATGGGAATGGAGCTTCTCTGCCTGCGACTTTGCGGCGAAGCTCAGATCATCACCGAACCGTACGAGCCAAACCCGTGCGAGGTCTGCGGCCGGGTCCACGCCGACGGTCAGGGCCAAGGCACTCATGGCTAGTGAGATGAAACGCAACAGTGCCCGGGGTGGATCCGCCAGACAGGTTGCGCTCGAGCTCCGAGGCCAGCCGAACGAGCTCACCGGCTTCTTCCGCCCGGCGCGGCCGCTTGCGGTCTTCTGCCCCCTGGAGTCGGATCTGCCGATGATGGAGGGAAATCGTCGACTGGTTGCCCAGGCCGTTCCGGCGGGCGCAAACGGGCTCACCTGGGTCTCGGTGGCTGTCCCGGACTCGACACCTCCCGGCACCTACCGTGGCGTGCTTCGCTCTGGCGACCTCGCTCAACCCGTCGAGATCGAGGTGGATCCGCTTGCGCAGGTCCGGCTGTTGCCGCCGGGGGTCGAGGCCGAGGCGTCCCGAGGCGGAGAGCTGGCGATCCAGGTTCAGCTCGTCAACATCGGCAATGTCTACGTGGAGGTGGCGGCAGGTAGTGCCATAGAGCTCGAGGACTCGACCGGATTTGCTCGGGCGCTTCGCCGGGCGGCGAGTGCACGGCCGGAGATGGGCGAGCGGCCCCTCGAACTGGCCGGTGAGGAGTTTGCCGCCAGTCGGGGCGGTGTGGGACGTCTGCGCGTTGCCGAAGGCTCGGGGCGCCTAAAGCCCGGGGAGGTGCGGCGGGTGCGCGCCACGCTCGCGGTTCCAGACGACCTTCGACCCGGCCGCGTCTACTCGGGATCCTGGGAGCTGGCCGGAACCAGTTTCTCACTGAGCATCAAGGTTCGCACGGCCGGCAAGGGGGCACCCAGCAAGAAATGAGCACCACGCGGACAGGCAGCGCACCGCGGGAGATGGAGGACGCCGTCAGAGACCTTACCGACATTGTCGAGGACGGGATCGAGCTCGCCTTCCGGCTTCTCGGCTCTGTCGCCAAGGGTCCCGTAATTGTTGTCGAGCGTATGCGTGAACAGGCGCCAGGAGGGCTGTTCAAGCGCGCCGGTTGCGGCTGTGACATCCCTCCGCCCTGCTGGATGCCGGCCAGTCTCGGCGAACTGACCGACCACGCCTGTGCCGGGGGGACCGCGATAGTACGCTTCCGCGTGACCAACTGCGGCGCCGAGCAGAGGCAGGTTCGCCTGGAGGCTGTCAGCCCCGGCCACGCGGTTCAAGTCACGGGTAGCCCTAAAAACCTGGGACCCATGGAACGGGCCGTCCTCTCCGCTTCGATTGCCATCCCGGCTGATGCTGACGATGAGAGTCGTTACCAGATCCTGCTTTGGGTCCGGGGCTGTCGAGACCACTTTCTGCGCTGGACGGTGAAGGTCGGCAGGCGGGGGGCGGAATGCTGCCACGAGCTCGACGTGGAGGACTGCCCGGACCTCATTCATCACTGGTACGACCACTTCTATTGCGAGCACAAGTGCCACGGAGGCTGAAAGGCTGAGCTCGCCCCACAGTGTCACGACCGGGCTGGAGGCGACGCTCCGCAGGGTGATGGAGGCCAACTTCAGCTACTACCGCGGCCTCTCTCGCCTCACCGCCGACTACCTGGGAGCCGTCTCCGGGACCTTGGAGATGCTTAAGCTGCCGGTCAGGCTTCCGCGCGTTGGGGGTCCGGCGGCCGTGCCTGCTTCGGAACCGTTGGCCAGCGTCGCCTCGCCGCCAGAAGCGCATGCGCCGGCCGGGCCTGCGATGGTACTCGAGGGTGAGGCCGGCGCGCGAGCACTGGGCGTGTTCCTGGTCGAGAACAGACTCCAGCATCGCGTTTCGGCGCCGATCTTAGCGTCGGCTTTCGGCGACCCCAATGGTCGCGAGGTCCGGCCCGGGCTTGCTTTCGAGCCCGAAGTCGTCACTCTGGAGCCGGCGGAGCAGTTGCTTGTCAGGGTGGTCGCGGTCATCGATCAGCAGCTGGAGCCCGAGGTCGACTATCGCGGGGAGCTCACCATCCCTGGGCTCTCGGGGAACCGGGTCATGCTGGTCTTACGCCGGCGAGTGGCTCCTGGCTCCGGCTCGCCGCCCCGGCGCCCCCGGCGCGCCACCGCGGGCAGACGTACGTCCAAGAGACCAACCCTCCGGGACTGATGGCGACGGGCGCCGGTGGCGCGGAAGCCCTGCTAGTCGGGGCGATGTGGTGGTATGCGACAACCGTTCTACAGCCGGCACGCGCACTAAAACGGAGCGGCCTTGCGCCATCAGGAGCAGTGGTCGGAACGCTTCCGGTCGGCAGCGAAGGCGGCGGCCTCGGACCTCTTTTCTCCCGGCGGCATCCAGAGCCGGTGCTGCTGGGCCGGGAGACGAAGCACGACCATTTGGTCCAGGAGTTCGATCGAATGGCCGAGATCTACCAGGTATACGTGCAGCCGTTCTCGGGTCCCATTTTCGAGGAAGGGCTGGAGGCGATGACGCCTTATCTTCAACCGGACTCCCGGGTCATGGACGCAGGTTGCGGGCCCGGACGGGAGCTCCAGCGCGTGGCGCGATTACTGCCCATGGGCGAGGTGGTGGGAGTTGACCTGGCCCCGGGCATGGTGATCACAGCTCACGAGTCCGCCCGGGCTCATGGCCTCGACAACTGCGCCTTCTTCCAGGCCGACGTCGGGGACCTGTCGAAAGCGTTCAGAGGTCGGTTCGACCTTGTCTACAGTTGCCTTGCCCACCATCACTACCCGGATCCCGAGGCTGCCACCGCATCAGTTCTCGGTTGCCTGCGACCGGGCGGCGTCTACTGCGTGATCGACCCAGGACCGGCTTGGTTCAACGCCATGAGCGCACCGCTATCCCGGCTGGCCGATCCTGGCTGGGTCGGATTCCACACGCCGGATGAATTCTGCGAGCTCTTCTTGGGAACAGGCTTCACACGCGCCGCTTGGCTGGAGTTGTTGCCAGGTTTTGGCCTGGCTGTCGGCCAGGCTCCCACCTAAGCCGGGACTAGTTGCCTGGTACAGGCAACTAGGGATGCCGCTACTGTTGCCGCGCACTTCAGCAGCGAACCGTTTTCCGGCTGAGGCCAAGTAGCCGTCCGACAGCGGCCGGGTGCTCCCCGAGGCAGCCATCAACACTGACTCTGGTTCACGATCCCGGAACCGCGTCCAGTGTCTCCCTGATGCAAGGAGGTTGCTCATGAGCCACGGCGAAGTAGATGCTGGCCAGGTGATTCGGGACACTGCCTGGCCGGCGAGAACGGGTCGGGTAAGTCACTGCCCGCAGATGGTGGGGAAGAGCTGGCCGCGGCTTTGAACGGTGCGGCGCAGGCTGCGGCCGAGGCAACCTGCACCAGTCGCGCCACTACTCGCTCTACCTGGCCCTTCAGCTAAAGGCGCGGATGGAAGGAATTCAGACACCGGTCTACGGGCTCCAGAAAGTCCACCACCTGAGCTGAGCGGAGCCGCTATAGCCTCGGGCTAGCTCCCGCAGGGCGTGTGCGCGTCCCGATTATGTTGATCGGGGCTCAAATGCGGCGACGAGTCGGGAGGGGGCCACGAACCGCCAGGCCGCCGTGAGCAGCTCCGCGAGTTCCTCGCGCCGGATTGCGGTGAGCCTGATGAGCACAGCCGGGTAACCGTCGTAGTGCGGCATGGTGAAGTAGATGTCAGGCCGAGTCTGGATTAAGTACTCCTTGTCGTCAAGGTCGATCCTGACAACCAGTACGTCCCCCTCCTCGCGGAGCCTCGCGATCATCCTTTTGCGGATCTTGAACGACGGTGTGCCATAAGAGGCGGTCTCGACAACCTCGGGCAGCTTCAACGCGAGGTCGCGCACCATCTGGAAGGTCACCACAGCCGCTTCAGATTAGGGCTGGGCTCGTCGGTGAGCACTCCGGAGCGGACCGGGGAAGGGCTGGGCGCCTCCGCGGGTCGGCTTGCCGGCTCTGGTCGTGCCGAGGCCTGCCGATGCTACCGCCGGCGTATCGTAGGCACGGCCAATGTAGTGGGCACAATCCTCATGGTGGCGACCCTGAAGAGTTTGGTCGGCCGTGGGTTGGCGGCGCTCAGCCTGCTTCCACGCCGTGATGCAGTCGTTGGACTGTATGCGCTGACTGAATCCACCCACTGATAAAGGAGCAACTGCTATGGTACTGGTCCTGGGCGCGACGGGGAATGTCGGTCCTCACGTCGTAGCCGCCCTTCTCAGTCGGGGCGCGGCCGTCCGTGTCCTCGCCCGAAACGTTGACAAGGCGCGCCAGGCGTTGCCGTCCGGGGTCGAGATCCACCCTGGCGACGCGTGGAAGCCCGCCGACGTCACGGCTGCGGCTGACGGTGCCACAGGCGTGTTCCTGCTGAGCCCGCACGGCAACGACATGGCGGACCTGCAGCTGCGGGTCATCCGCACGCTGCGTCGCACGGGCGTACGCATCGTCAAGCTCTCGGGCACCAGTTCTGCCATCGAGCCCGCCGGCCCCCAGGTCTGTCGAGAGCACTGGGAGATCGAGCAGGTCCTGGCCGCCAGCGGGCAGCCCTTCGTCATTCTCAGATCGAACTCGTTCATGCAGACCCTGATCGATCACGTCATGCTTCCTGCCCTGCGCGCGACCGGTGCGGTGCCCAACCCGATAGGAAGTGCCGGGATCAGCCTGATCGACGCCCGGGATGTCGGCGAGGTGGCCGCCGAAGCTGTGCTGGATGATCGGTGGGGCGGGCAGACCCTCGTACTCACCGGTCCGCGGGCTGTCCGTTACGAGGATATCGCCAAGCAGATCGGGGCGGAGACCGGACTCGACATCCCTGTCAGCGAGACGACGCCGGAAGGCGTCGGCCGGAGCCTGCTGACGCGCGGAACGGAGCCGTGGGAGGCGGAACACTTCACCGAGATGTACCAGCTGTTCCGGAACGCCGAGTCGGAGTTCGTCACTGACGATGTCCAACGGGTCACGAGAAAGCCGGCCCGGACAGTCGAGGCCTACCTCCACGAGCGCCGGCAGGCGTTCGCCGACATATTGGGCCAGGGTCACAGCTTGGAGTCGAGCGCATGAGTACGCAGGGCTGCTTGATGTGTGAGATGGAAGGGGCCGCCGAGGAGGTTGTGATCTTCCGCGACGAGCTCTGGGCCTGTGAGATCTTGCCCGGCTACGAGGTGCCCGGCTGGGTGGTTCTCCGGGCCCGAAGGCATGCCGTCGGGTGGACCGGCCTGGACGAAGCAGAGCTGAACTCGTTCGGTCATAGGGCGCGCGCGGTGGACGGGGCGCTGAAGCGCGTGACTCACGCGCCCGCCACGTACGTCATGATCTTCGGCGAGGCCTATCCCCATTTCCACGCCCTGATGGTGGCTCGCGGCGTAGACGTGCCACCGGAGCGCCGGACCGGCGACATCCTGAAGCTCAGGGCCGAGTGGGCGGACCCCGCCCGCGCACACCAGCTGCTGCCCGGGCTGCGAGCGGCATATACCGATCTGGCCCAGGCAGGCGACCTGGACACGATCCCGACCCACTGGCGCAGCCAGCGCTAGGTCTGCGGCCGACCTCCACCACGGGCTCCTGGGAACCTCGGCAGGAGAGGGTCGGCGCCGCGTCGGCTTAGCTGGCGCGAGTCAGGGCCGCACCCGTTCCTGGCCGCCGCACCAGACCCGCTGCAGATTGCGCGTCGCGGAGATGTCGTCCAAAGGGTCCCCATCGATGAGGACTAGGTCGGCCCGGCGTCCCGGTTCGATCGAGCCCCGGTCGTGGAGTCCGAAGTGCAGGGCGGGGAGCGAGGTGGCGGCGCGCAGCGCGTCCAGCGTCGAGAGCCCGGCGTCGACCAGGAGCTCGAGCTCGTGGTGGAGGCTCACGCCGTGGGGAGGCGTGACTGGGGCGCCCGGAGTGGAGTTGGCGTCCGTCCCGGCGAGGATCGGCACCCCCGCCCGGTACAGGGCCTCCACGCTGGCTCGCGACGCGCCATAGTCCGCACCGGGCGGCTGCACGCCCGCGGAGGCCGCCGTGAGGTGCTCGACGACGGCCTCCATCATGGTCAGCGTCGGGATCGCGACCCGCCCATCTACCAGCATCCGGCCCACCGTCTCTTCGTCGAGGGCCGGTCACGCGGTGCGTGCGTGATCATGTCGGCCCCTGCCTCGAGCGCCATCCTGAACGTGGTGAAGGAAGACGCGTGGACGATGGTGAGCTTCCCGTGCTCACGTGCCGCCGCCACGATGGCGTTCATCGTCGCCTGCTCTGGGCCCGGTACGTCGGCGATGATCTTGATGTAGTCGGCGCCTTCGGCGACGCGGTCGGCGACGAAGCGGGCCGCCTCTGAAGGCCCGACCACCAGGCCACTCTCCGGGAAGGTGGGGATCCGGCTGTGAGAGCTGCCAGGCGAGGTGGCCGGGGTGCCGCAGCTGCGAATGTCGGTCAGCCCGGCCCGCCCACGGAGCGAGTCGACCAAAGCCGACGGCCAGGTGGCCATGTCCAGCGCCGTCGTTACCCCGAAGGCCGAGAGCTTCTCCAGGGTGTCGACGCCACTGAGGTGAATATGGGCATCGATCAGCCCGGGCAGCAGGGCTGCGCCACGCCCCTCGATCACGCGGGCGCCACTCTTGTCGGTGCCGATCAGCTCTCCCTCGATGACCACCGTGTCCGGCTCCAGGAGTCGATGGCCATCGAACACACGGACGTTGGTCAGGGCGGTCTTCTCGAGCATGCCTTCGGAACGTCATCTTGAAGCATGGACAAGGAGAATGTGGAGACGCATGCGCCCTGACCCAGCCGCGAGTGTGGCCTTCCTCCCAAGCTCGGTGCAGGTAGTCGTGTCCGGCGGTGGGCCGGTCGGACTCGCCGCCGCGGTCGAGCTCGGCCGTCGCGGCGTCGAGTGCCTAGTGGTCGAGCCTCGGGTCGAGGTTTCGCACGCGCGGCCGCGCTGCAAGACAGTCAACGTGCGGACGATGGAGCACCTCCGGCGTTGGGGGATCGCAAATCGCTTCCGGGCCGAGGCGCCGCTGCCCATCACTTGGTCTCAGGACATCGTCTTCTGCACATCGCTGGTCGGACGCGAGCTGTCGCGGTTCACCGGCGTCCTCGGGCTGGTGCCGGAGGGGGACCGGTTCCCCGAGCCGGGACAGCAGGCGCCGCAATACGTGCTCGAGGAGCTGCTCCGCGAGGTCGTCCGCGAGCTGCCCAGCTGCACCCTTGCGACAGGACTGCGGGTGGTGGGGGTCGAGCAAGACTCCGACGCGGTCAAGGTCAGCGTGTCCGACCCGGCCGGCGATCGAGCCGTCGTGTCTGCGGAGTACGCGCTTGGCTGCGACGGCGGCCGGAGCACAGTACGAGAACAGATCGGCGCCTCTTACGCCGGCGAGCACGCGCTTCGTCCCAACTTCGGCATGGTCTTCCACGCGCCGGAACTGTGGGGGCATGTGCGCCATGGCCCGGCGGTGCACTACTGGATCGTCAACGACGTCGCTCCCGCAGGCATGGGGCCGCTGGACCTCGAGGGGACTTGGTGGATCATCGCCTTCGGCGTCGATGCGGACGTTGGAAGGCGCCACCCGAGGGCGCTGATCGATGGCGCCGTGGGCAGGCCGATCGACGCCACGATCCTATCCGACGACCCCTGGACGGCTCGCATGCAGCTCGTCGACCACCTGCGCTCGGGTCGCGTCTTCCTCGCTGGCGACGCTGCCCACCTGAACCCACCCTTCGGCGGCCACGGGCTCAACACCGGGATCGGCGATGCGGTGGACCTAGGCTGGAAGCTGGGCGCGGTGCTGGACGGATGGGGAGGTCCCGGCCTCCTGGACAGTTACGAGCTGGAACGGCGCCGGGTCCAGCAGCAGGTGATCCAAGCGGCCACCGAGAACAACAAGACGCTCTCGATCGAGCTTTACGCGCCGCACCTCGAGGACGACGACGAGACCGGCGTCCGGGCCCGCCGGATGGCACACGCTCGCATCCAGGAGACGAAGGACGCCGAATTCCACGCGCTGGATCTCGTGCTCGACATCGGCTATGAGGGCTCGCCCCTGATCGTGGCTGACGAGACGGCTGGCTCGCCCGGCGTTGCACCCCGCGTCCGACCGGGGGTGCGTCTTCCGCATGTCTGGCTCGAGCCCGGCCGTTCTCTCTACGACCAGCTGGGCAGCGGGATGGCCCTCCTCCTGCTCGATGATCGAGCCGAGTCGTGGACAGCCCTCGAAAGCGCCGCGCGGGCTCGCCGTGTCCCGCTCACCGTGGTCGACCTCCGGAGCCGCGGCCTGCGCCAGCGTTACGGCGCAGACTGCGTCCTGGTCCGGCCGGACCAGCACGTCGCCTGGTGCGGGGATTTGCGATACGTCCACCCGGAAGCTCTCGTCGATCGCGTCCGCGGCGCGGCTTCGTTGTGACTGGAGTCGTTGGGTCGCTGGTGGAAGGGAGATCTCACATTGCTGCGTGTAGCAAACCTCGCAGGCCGACTCCAGGTGCTTGCTCCTGACGGCACCGCGAGGGCACCGCGACCGGTGTGGACAGTCGGAGACGTCCTGGACCGTGGACGGTGGGATCCTGCCGGCTGTCTGACGAACCTTCCCCCCGGCTGCCGGACGGCGACTGATGGGTGATCCCCGAGCGCTGCGTCAGACAGGTGGTTTGTCCACCTCCGGTGACTGCTGGACGGCCCCGGTCGGCAGCCGCAGGTCGACCGGGGTTCCCGGATCGAACTCTCCGGCGTAGCTCCGGCGGTGAAGCTCAGCGGCATCCGCACCGGCGCGCCAAGCCGCGTGCAGCTGCTCCGGGTCGGTGTTGACTCCGATCGGGTTCACCTTGAACTCCGGAGCGGTCCTCATCCACTCGCTCGAGGCACTCCAGTCCTCGAAGTTGTCGGCCTGGAGCTCGACGCTGTTTCCGTCAGGGTCAAGGTAATAGAGAGAAGTCGTGAGGCCGTGGTCGAGTGTGGCGTGTGGCGTGATGCCCTGGTTCTTCAAGCGCTCGTAAGTCTCGAGCAGCCCGTCGATGCCGCCGTACTCGAAGGCGACATGGTGCATCCCCGTATGTGGCACTTTGTCGGGGTCGTCCTTCAGGCCAGGGACGGCGAGCAGCGCCATTCGGTGATTGGCCTCGTCATTGGTGAGCCACGCGCCGGCCGAGTCGTGGTGGTTGGCTCGCATCTCGACAGCGTTGGCGTACCACGCCACCATCTCGTCCAGGCGTGTGGTCTTCAACGTGACGTGGTGCAGAACCGGCTTGCCCGTTCTGGTATTAGACATTGGACCTCCTCTCGCGCGCCTTCGAGCCCTAGACGCCCGCACCGGCCTAAAAGGGCACGGGCCGAGCGCTCTCCCAGATAGCTGCTTGCAGCGTCATTCTAGATGGCGTCTGCCATAGCGGCCCTCGATTCAGCCTCGACCGTCGGCTCTACGGCTTCCGTAGCCACCCGTCCAGATGGGTGGCGGGTCGTCGGTGCGCCAACCCAGCCGGCGGCGAGCCGATGGCCACCAGCCCGGTGGACCGTTGACAGGTCCCCATGGGCTCTATATACTCCAACCGCACATGCTGAGAAATCGTTTACACCGAAGCCGGGACAAGCCCCCGCCAGCGGAGTAGCCGGACGGTGGCGCGAATCGGGCTTCTTACCATGTCGGACGGTCGCGACTTCGTGGAGCGCGACGTCCACGACTTCGCCACGGCGGCCGAGACCGCGATCGCGGCGCGGCTGGAGGTGGAGGGTCACGAGGTGGTACGGGGCGGCGGGCCGCTGTGGACCAGCGAAGTCGCCACCACTGAAGGTCGGCGCCTGGCTGACGCGCGTCCCGACCTCACCATCTTCCACTACCCGGTCTGGGCCTTTCCCCACTTTTCGATGCTGGCCGCCGAGGCAAACCGCGGTCCATTGCTTCTACTCGCGAACGTCGACCCGCAGTTTCCAGGCATGGTGGGGATGCTGGCGGCCGGTGGGGCGCTGGACCAGATTGGTCGGGCGCACGCGCGCGCGTGGGGAGACATTCGCGAGTCGCATGTGCTGGACCGAGTCCTCGTCCAAGTCCGTGCCGCCGCCGCCGTCGGCGCGCTTCGCGGCGCCACATTTGGCCGCATCGGCGGGAGGCCGATGGGCATGTACACGGCGGTCGCAAACCCCGACCAGTGGATGCGCACCTTCGGCGTGGACGTCGAGGAGATCGACCAGTGGGAGATCGTGCGCCGGGCGGACACTGTCGAAGCATCGCGGGCTCGGGAGGGACGCATGTGGCTGGAGCGCAACGCGGCGGGCGTCCACTATGACGGCCGCCAGCTCACCCCCGAGCTACTGGAACGCCAGGTGCGCTCGTACTACGCGATGCGGGAGCTGATCGATGAATGGCACCTCGACTTCTCCGGCATCAAGGCCCAGCCCGAGCTCACTAACCACTTCGCCACGATGGACGTCACTGAAGCGTTCCTCAACGATCCCTACGACTGGGACGGCCCGAAGCAGACGCATGTCTGCGCGACCGAAGCGGACATGGACGGCGCTCTCACGATGCAGCTGCTCAAGAACCTCGCCCGCACGCCCGTTCTCTTCGCGGATGTGCGTCATTACCATGCCGATCGCGGCATCTGGGATCTGTGCAACTCCGGCGAGCATGCCACCTGGTACGCCGCACGTAGCGATGACCCGCTGGAGAATCTGCGCCGGGTACATCTGTACCCCGAAGGCTTCTACTTCCCCGCCGGGGGCGCCTCCATCCACCACTTAGCCGCCCCCGGCGACTGCACCTTCGCCCGGCTTACGCGTCTTGACGGCCGGTACCGAATGCAGGTGCTGCGCGGCGCCCTCGAGACATACGACCAGCAGACCAACGAGGCTCTGATGCGCCAGTCGACCTATGAGTGGCCACACGCGTTCGCGCGGCTTCGCGTTGAAGCCTCAGAGTTCCTCGAGCGCTACGGCTCCAACCACATCCACGCCGTGCCGGGCGAGCACGTCGCAGAATTACGAGCCGCCTGCGGCCTGGTGGGCATCGACTACCAGGGAATGGGCGAGGCGGTATGAGACACGTAGCATTCGCTGGAGCTGCGGCACGGCCGACCTCAATGCCGACCGGTCGCACGGTGGCGCTGGCGGCGTTCGTCTCGAGTCTGGACGCCGCCCTGGGGCGGATATGTTGACGGGACCTCCGCTCCTGGAGATGCGTGGCATCTCGAAGGACTTCCCGGGGGTGCGCGCTCTTCAGGACGTCTCTCTGACAGTGCGTGCCGGTGAGGTGGCGGCACTGCTCGGTGAGAACGGCGCCGGCAAGTCGACGTTGATGAACATTCTGAGCGGTGTGTTTGGCTCCTATGAGGGGCATGTATTGATGAACGGTCGCCAGGTCTCCGTCCACTCACCTCGAGACGCCCAGCAGCTCGGCATCGGCATGATTCACCAAGAACTGAACCTCGTGCCCGAACTGTCGGTGGCGGACAACATCTTCTTGGGCCGCGAGCTACGTACACGTTGGGGCGCTCTCGATAGGACTCGGATGGACCGGCGGACATCCGAACTTCTCTCGGGGTTTGGCCTTCGCCTCAGCCCCCGACGTGCCGTCCGCCAGTGCCGGATTGCCGAGCAGCAGCTCATCGAGGTGGCAAAGGCACTCTCGCTGAACGTGAGAGTGCTGATCATGGATGAGCCGACATCGGCGCTCGCCGCGGCCGAGGTGGACAGGCTGTTCGGCGTGATCCGCAACCTGGCCCGCCAGGGCGTCGCCGTCGTCTACATCTCTCACCGCCTTGAGGAGCTGGACGAAATAGCCGACTCCGTGACAGTGCTGCGGGATGGCCGCCTGATTGGCAGGCGAGCCGGCCGCGAGGTGGGACATGCTGAGCTGATCCGGATGATGGTCGGCCGGCCGCTCGGCGACCTCTACCCGCGCGAGCAAGCGGCGATGGAGGGAGGCGAGGTTGGCCTCCTGGTCGAGCACCTGAATCTGCGCGGCGATCAGCGCAACGGAAGGGCGGCGCTTCACGACGTCAACTTCAGAATCCGGTCGGGTGAGATCGTCGGACTGGCCGGCCTGATGGGCGCCGGCCGGACAGAGACGCTCGAGGCAGTTTTCGGTGCGCAGCCGAGGAGGGCCTGGAGCTCGCGGATGCGTTTGAACGGGCGGCCGTACTCACCGCGGTCGCCGCACCATGCTCTGCGCCGCGGCGTAGCGCTGCTGGCCGAGGATCGCAAGGCCCAGAGCCTGGTTCTGCAGAACACAGTTCGGTTCAACATCAGCCTCACAGCACTCGGGCAGTACCGGCGCTGGGGCGTTCTCAGCCGGCGCCTGGAGACGGCCGCCGTGAACGGGATGGTGCGGGATCTTCGTGTCAAGACCCCCGGGCTCGGTGCGCTGGTGAACAACCTGTCTGGCGGCAATCAGCAGAAGGTCGTGCTGGCTAAGTGCCTTCTCACCAGGCCTCGCGTGCTTCTGATGGACGAACCCACGCGTGGAATCGACGTGGGAGCCAAAGCCGAGATCTACGGCCTGATGAGCCGGCTGGCCGAGCAGGGAGTGGCCATCCTGATGGTCTCGTCCGAGCTCCCTGAACTGCTGGCCATGTGTGACCGAATCCTGGTTCTATGTGAGGGCAGGATAACCGGCGAGTTCCATCGTGGGGACGCGACCCAGGAAGCGATCCTCGAGGCGGCGATGGCGCGCACACCGGTGCTTGCCCCCGGCGCATGAGTCGCCGATCGGTTCCCGGCCAGACGCCCGCGGCTACCACTGAGCGCGATGGGGACGGCCGACGACCGCTTGAGCCCGTGGTCGCACCCCCCCGGACCTGGCGGGAGCGCGGCGGGCGAGTGCTGTCGCTGCTCGGCTCCCTGCAGGGGTACATCGGGCTCGTGCTCGTCGTCGTGGCGGGCGTCCTGACCAAGGGGGATGTGTTCTGGAACCAGCAGAACCTGACCAATGCGGTAGGAGCCTTCTCCTCCCGGGGCATCTTGGCAGTTGGCGAGACGCTCGTCATCCTAGCGGCGGGCATCGATCTCTCCGTTGGCTCCATCCTGGGCATCGGCTCCATGACCGCGGCGTTGCTGCTCACGCGCTGGCACCTGGCGCCCTGGGAGATCGTGCCGCTGTGCATGGCGGTCGGGCTGTTTTTCGGCTTCTGCAACGGCGCCGGGGTGGCCTGGCTGCGCGTCCAATCCTTCGTGATGACATTGGCCAGCCTGACCATCGTCCGCGGTCTGGATCGCCAGTCGAGCGACAACGTCAGTGTGGGAACGCAGGTCGTGGACGCAAACGGCCAACTCGCGCCGTTCTCGGCGGCATTCCAGGGTCTCGGCACGCCCGGCCACAACATCCTGACCGGCCTGCCTCTCCCGATCTTCGGCAGGACCGGGGTCTACTATCCGGTGGTCGCCTTCCTGGTCGTCTGCGTCATGTTCCAATTGGTACTGTCGAAGACACGCTTCGGTAGGCACGTGTACGCGGTGGGTGGCAACGAGACGGCAGCTCGCCTCTCGGGCGTCAATGTCACTGCGGTCAAGATCGCGGTCTTCTCGCTGTCGGGCATGTTGGCTGGCTTCGCCGGCCCGATTGATGCGGCCTACAGCGCCTCAGCCGACCCGCTGGCAGGGACGTCATACGAGCTCGACGCCATCGCCGCCGCCGTCATTGGCGGAGCCAGTCTTGCGGGAGGTCGCGGAAGCATCATCGGCACGTTGGTGGGCGCGCTGATCCTGACGCTGTTGGACAACGTCCTTGGCCTCAATGCGGTCAGTGACAACCTCCAGCTGATCGTCAAGGGTCTGATAGTGGTGGTCGCGGTCGTGCTGCAAAGACCCGGCCTACTGATCAGTTTGGGAAATTTCGGCAGGGAGTTCACAAGGAGGAGAACGAGATGAAACGTTTGAGTCGAGGGTTCTACGGCCTGGCTGCCGCGGTCTTCTTGGCCGGGTTGCTTGGCGGCTGCGGAGGCGGAGGCGGTGGAGGCAGTTCTAGCGGGGGACAGCAGTTCGTCGTCGCCTATTCCCAGTCGAACAACGCTGAGCCGTACCGGGCCCAGCTGAACATCCAACTTCAGCACTTCGTGAAGAAGTACCCAGATCTGAAGCTGCTGCCGATCGCAGACGCGCACCAGGACAGCGCCACGCAGGTCAGCCAGGTGCAGAACCTAATCGCGCAGAAGCCGAGCGTATTGATCGTGTCCCCGAACGAACCGGCGCCCCTGACGGCGGCCGTTCAGCAGGCCTGCAGCGCCAAGATTCCGGTCATCATCCTCGACCGCTCCGTCAACACGGACTGCTACACATCCTTCATAGGGGGCGACAACGTGTTGATCGGCAAGCGAGCCGGGGAGCTCGCGGTCAAGCTACTACCCAGCGGGGGCAACGTGGTGGAGCTGCGGGGCATTCTCTCGGACCAGCCTCAGATCGACCGCGACCAAGGCTTTCGGGACGCCATCGCTGCCAACCCGAACATCAAGATAGTCGCCAATCGGGAGGGCAAGTGGCTGAAGGAGAACGCCACGCCGATCATGCAACAATGGCTGGCGCAATATCCCAAGATCGACTTGGTGTACGGCCACAACGACCCTATGGCGCTGGGCGCCTACCTGGCAGCCAAGGCCGCAAACCGCGATAAGGAGATGAAGTTCATCGGGATCGACGGCCTGGCAATCCCTGACGGGGGGATTCGCGCGGTGCAGCTCGGAGAGCTGGCCGGTACCTTCATCTACCCCACCTGCGCACAGCAGGCGGCCGATTCGGCAGAGAAGATCGTGCACCACCAACCGGTGTCGAAGAAGCAGGTGCTGGGCACGACCGAGGTCACTCCGCAGAACGCCGCCCAGCTGTATCAGCAATACGACTTCAGCAAGCAGCAGTAAAGGCGGGGGAGGCCGCGCCTCCCCCTCACACCACGCGGCAGGTGCCCCGGCGACCCCGAAGGCCGTCTATCGCTGACCCGCGGCAGGCGCCGGTTTTGTTCGGATCATCGCGTCCTTGGACTCCGCGAGTCAGCCGCCGAATCACCCGAAAACGGCTGTTTGGATACGGAGCTCTCGCGTATCTGCAGGCTGGGCGCCAACATCACCTCGGCCGGGAAGCCGAAGCTGTCGCCACGGCATCGTCGGCCCAGCAATTCCGCGGCCGCCCGTCCCAGCTCCCGCACTGGCTGGGCGATGGTGGTCAGTTGGGGCTCAACCAGCGTTGCCCAGGAGAGGTCGTCGAAGCCGACCAAGGCCACGTCGCGGGGCACTCGTAGTCCAAGTTCGCGCAGGGCATGGAGCGCACCTTCAGTCATCAGGTTGTTCATGACGATCAGGGCGTCCGGACGGGGATCTTGGCGAAACAGGTCCAGGGTGGCCCGGTAGCCGCCACCCCGCTTGAAGTCAGTAGTGCGAATCAACTCGGGCTCAGCGGCCAGGGCTGTCTTCTCGAGGGCGCGCAGATATCCGGTTACGCGATTGCTGCCGGTGGTGGACTCGGCCGGACCGCTGATGCACGCCACACGCCGATGGCCGGCACCGAGTAGGTGCATGGTGCCGTCGTACGCGCCCAGCACATTGTCAACAATTACCGTGTCGACTGCGAGACCGCGAATTCGGCGATCGACCATTACCGTCGGAGTGCCGGTCGAAATCAGCAGATCCATCACCGACTTGGTTTCAGACACGGGCGACAGAATGGCACCGGCGACACGCTCTTCCACCATCAGCGCCAGACAGCGGCCTTCTTTATCCAAGTCCTCGTCCGAATTCAAGAGGATGATCGAATAACCCTCCTCGTCGGCTTGATCTTGGACCCCCCTGACCAGGCTGGTGAAGAATGGGTTCTCGATGTCACTGATGACGAGCCCCCAAACCTTGGTGGAGCCCCGGCGCAGGTTTCGCGCCACTCCGTCCCGCCGGTAACCAAGCTCTTCGATGGCTGACAGGACTCGGCGCTGGCGCTCCGGGTCCACCTTCTCGTTTCCGTTCAGGACCCGGGAGACTGTGGCGACCGAGACCCGCGCGGCCGCCGCCACGTCGTGCACTGTTGCGATCCTGGTGACCGGTCGGCTTGATCGCTGCGGTCCGCTTGACACTCTTTTGAGGGGCAGTGTAATGGAAGGCAGTAATCGATTACAGTGAACCTGCGGATGTCATGCACAATCGGCGGAGGACTTCGCTGCGCACGATGGTGAAGGGCGAACTACTGCTGGGCGTGGATATTGGAACCGCCTCCAGCAAGGCTGTGTTGGCCAGACCCGGTGGCGAGGTGGTGGCAAGCGCTCAGAGAGAGCACTCGCTCTCCCTCCCCCGACCCGGTTGGGCCGAACACGATGCCGAGGGGATCTGGTGGGCGGACTTCCTCGGCCTGTGCCAAGAACTCTTGCTCCAGGCGGAGGGGGGCGTTGCCGCAGTTTGCGTCAGTGGGATCGGGGCTTGCTTCCTTGCGGCCGACGCTGCCGGCAGGCCGCTGAGGCCTGCAATTCTCTACGGCATCGACACCCGGGCCGAGTACGAGATCAGGGAACTGAATGACAGGTATGGCAAGGAGAGCCTTCTCTCCCGGTGCGGCTCGATCCTCACCACCCAGGCCATCGGCCCGAAGATTCTGTGGCTCAGGCGCAACGAGTCGGAGATCTGGGAGCGGACTGAGAAACTCTTCATGGTCAACTCTTTCATCGCGCACCGGCTAACCGGCGAATACGTACTCGATCACCACTCGGCGAGTCAGTGTGACCCGCTCTACGACGTACACGAGAACGGCTGGATCACCGAATGGGCAGAGCAGATCGCACCCGGGTTATCGCTGCCCCGCCTCATGTGGCCGGCAGAGGTCGTCGGCATCGTGACCGCGGGAGCGGCCGAGGTCACCGGGCTGTCCGCCGGCACGCCGGTTGTCATCGGAACAATTGACGCGTGGAGTGAGGCGGCGAGCGTAGGTGTCCAACATCCTGGCGACCTGATGCTGATGTACGGGACTACCATGTTCATGATCGAGGTGCTGGATCGGCCGCTGAGCGATCCCGGCCTCTGGGGCACGACCGGCGTCCTACCTGGCACTCACAACCTGGCTGGTGGGATGGCAACCTCTGGCGCCATCACAGCGTGGCTCCGGGACATTTCGGGGCATATGTCCTACGAAGACCTGGTGGCAGAGGCGGCCTCGGTCCGGCCTGGCTCAGACGCCCTGGTCATCCTGCCATACTTCGCTGGGGAGCGCACGCCGCTGTTCGATGCGTCGGCACGTGGCCTGATGCTTGGGCTGACCCTCTCTCATGGCCGCGGCCATCTCTACCGCGCTGTCCTCGAGGCCACTGCCTATGGGGTGCGCCACATTCTGGAAACGATGGCAGAGGCCGGGGGCAAGAGCGAGAGGCTGGTCGCGGTCGGTGGCGGGACGAAGGGGGGCCTGTGGACGCAGATAGTTTCGGACGTCACAGGCCGCCGGCAGCTGCTGCCGCAATACACCATCGGCGCCGCCTATGGAGACACGTTGCTGGCCGCGCGAGCCGTGGGCCTGGCTGCGCCGGAGGAAGACTGGAGCACTGTAGTGGCAACCGTCGAGCCGAACCCGGCTAATCGCTCCCTCTACGACGAGCTGTACGCGGTGTATCGAGATCTCTATCCAGCGACGCTGGAACAGGCGCACTCTCTAGCTCGGCTGCAGAAAGCCGCCCCTGATGTCTGAACAACGCGTGCCGGGACCTCAAGCGCTTCCCTCGCGCTAATTTGGAGCCTCTTTCCGTGGCTAGCTGGGATGCCCAGGAACGGGAGAGCAACCGTGATGAGTGACTTTGGCTTTGGAGCGCTGTCGTACGGGGCCGCCAATGTGGGCAACCTCTATCGATCGCTCACCGACGACCAGGCGCAGACGGTGCTCGAGACCGCATGGCAGACGGGGATTCGATACTTCGACACGGCGCCGCATTACGGGCTGGGACTGTCCGAGCGGCGAGTTGGGCATTTCCTGGCGACCAAGCCGCGAGACGAGTTCATCGTGTCCACAAAAGTCGGTCGTCTGTTACGGCCAAACCCGGAGGGGCACGGACGGCTGGACGCCGCCAATGACTTCGCCGTCCCCGCCGATTTGAAGCGCGTGTGGGACTTCAGTGCCGACGGCATCCGTCGCAGCCTGGACGAGTCGCTCGCACGTCTCGGGCTGGACTCGGTTGACATTCTCTACTTGCACGACCCCGAGAAATATGACCTTACTCTCGGGATCTCCGCTGGCATCCCAGCTCTTGCGGCGCTACGCGACGAGGGCTTGGTGTCGGCGATCGGCGTCGGCTCCATGTGCGTGGCGGCTCTGCTCGAGTCCGTGCGCTCTGACGCCCTAGACTTGCTCATGGTAGCTGGCCGCTTTACCCTGGTTGAGCAGCCGGCTTTGGCTGAGGTCATCCCGGAGTGCCGCCGCAAAGGTATCGGTGTGGTCAATGCCTCCGTGTTCAACTCGGGGCTGCTGGCCTCCAACAATCTCGGCACGCACTCGCGATACGAGTACGGTGAGGTTCCACTCGAGCTGCTTGCTCGGACCAAAGAAATCGCCGGCGTCTGCGCACAGTATGATGTCGAGCTTCCGGCAGCCGCCCTTCAGTACACACTGCGCGAGCCGGCCGTTCGCACGGTCGTCGTGGGTGGAAGCACGCCGGAACAAATTCGACAAAATGCCGAACGGATGACGGTGGGAATCCCTGACGACATGTGGCGGACCCTCGTTGCGAAGGGGCTAATTGCCGAATGAGCGCTCCTCGCAAACTCGACTTACGGATCGACGCCCACCTGCACCTCTGGGATCTTGCCGTCAGCGACTACGCCTGGCTGCAGCCCGAGCAGGGAAGCCTGTACGCCACATATAGGGCTGCCGACGCTAAGGTTGAACTGGATGCCTCAGGCATCGATTGGGCGGTCCTGGTTCAGGCGGAAGATTCGCTCGCCGACACCGAGTTCTTGTTGGAAACTGCCGACGCGAACGCGTGGGTGGCCGGTGTGATCGGGTGGGTGCAGCTGGATGACCCGGCGGCCACAGAGCATGCCCTGGATCAATGGCAGCAGCACCGGGCCTTCTGTGCAGTACGCAATCTGTTGCATATGGACACACGCGGCGACTTCCTGACCTTGTCGGGCGTGCAGAAGTCGCTGGGGTTGTTGGTCAGGCGCGGAATCCCGTACGACATACCTGATGCTTGGCCGCGCCACCTTTCGGCTGCCGCAGTCGTTGCGGCGGACTTCCCCGATCTCACCATCGTCATCGACCACCTGGGGAAACCGCCGATTGGCAGGCCCGACTACGATGACTGGCGCGAGGCCATTACGCGCGTAGCCGCCCACCCGAATACGGTCGCCAAGTTCTCCGGCCTGCGGATGCCAGGAACGCCGTTCACGACCCTGGCCTTGCGCCCAACGTGGGAGACGGCACTCGAACTTTTCGGACCATCGCGCCTGATGTACGGCGGGGATTGGCCGATGACTGTTCTGGCGGGCGGGTACGGTCCCACCTGGCGGGTCATGGCTGAGCTCATCGGAGAGCTATCTGCTGCAGAACAGTCGCTGCTTATGGGCGGCACTGCCGTGGCGACCTACGGACTTGGCAGAGCCGCGTGCTAAACGCGTACTCGCGCGTCATCCAACCGCTATCTTCTGCGGCCCTCTGTCACACTTCACGGCTCAGGCTCCGCCCACAACCGACCCTGGGCGCAGGTCTGCTCCGAAAATTCTTCTGGAGTTCGGGAAGCCTCGTGCGGTAGCAACGAAAATTGCATAATCACATTGCGTCTCAACCGTTCCAACCGAACTTAGCTTGGTCGAGGAGAGAGTAGGCAGTGCTGAAAGGGATACATCCGCTGCTCACGGGTCGGTTGCTCACGTATCTTGATGCCATGGGGCATTCCGACGCCGTCGTGGTGGCCGATGCGCACTTTCCGGCGGAGCGACTCGCCAGCCGGATCCTGGAGCTCCCGGGTCTGACTTCACCAGACGTCCTCCGCGCGATTCGCACAGTCGTCCCGCTCGACGATGCGCCGGCTCTTGATCTGATGACTTCCGCCACCGGGGCGCAGCTGCCCGTGCAGGACGAGCTCATCGCCGCAGCGGGGACAACCGTAGCCGGCGTACGTTTTGTCGAGAGGCACGCATTCTATGAGATGTCGGCTCAAGCGTTCCTGATCATTCGCACGGGCGAAACACGTAAATATGGCAACGCGCTGCTTCGCAAGGGGGTCGTGACTGCGGATCAGACACTTGCGGGATCAGGGAAGACGCCATGACCATGACACCACTCCTGCAGGTCCAAGGAGTGACAAAGAGCTTCCCAGGAGTGAAAGCTCTCTCCAACGTCCACCTGGACCTTCGTCCGGGCGAAGTCTTGGCCCTTGCTGGTGAGAACGGCGCCGGCAAGTCCACACTGATGAAACTGCTCTCGGGCATCTACACCGCCGATGAGGGGGAATTTTACCTCAACGGCGAAAAGCTCGAGGTCGCTAGCCCCAAGCATGCGCAAGAGTTAGGCATCGCGATTATCCATCAGGATTTCAACCTGATTCCCGACCTCACAGTGGCCCAAAACATTTTTGTGGGGAGGGAACCGCGGTGGGCTCACACCTTCTTGAACGAGCGCGCCCTGAACGTGAAGGCTCAAGAGCTCATTGAGCGCCTTCAGCTTCCCCTAGACCCGAAGCAGAATGTAGGCGCCCTCACGGTCGCCAAGCAGCAAATGGTCGAGATCGCCAAAGCCCTATCCTACGAGGCCGAGGTCCTCATCATGGACGAACCGACCGCGGCGCTCAACGACGCGGAGGTAGCGACACTGCACGAACTTATCCGACGTTTCATCCGGCCGAATACCGGTGTCATCTACATCTCGCATCGCATGAACGAACTGAAGGTCATCTCCGATCGCGTGACCGTAATCCGCGACGGCCAATACGTCGACACGCTTGACGTGCAGACGACATCGATGAAGGAAGTCATTGCCCTCATGGTGGGCCGCTCGATCACGAGCGACGCCACCCCGGTCGGGGTGCGCGATGACCGGGAGGTTCTCCTTTCCGTCTCGGGCCTCAACACCAAGGACCGGCTGAAGGATGTTAGCTTCGACCTCAGGAAGGGTGAGATCCTCGGCTTCGCTGGGCTCATGGGCGCTGGTCGAACCGAAGTCGCGCGAGCCATCGTCGGAGCAGACGGTATCGAGTCAGGAACAATTACGCTGCGAGGCAAGCAAATCTCGATCCGCAACCCTGCGGAGGCCGCGAAGCATCGGATAGGCTACCTCTCCGAAGACCGCAAGCGCTACGGCCTACTGCTCGAGCAAGACGTTGGGGCCAACATCGTCCTCAGCGCAGTTAGCGAACTCTACGCAGCGTGGGGTTTCCTCAAAAGCAAGAGCATGAGAGCAACTGCGGCGAGGTACGTCAAGACTTTGCGGATCAAGACCCCTTCCATCAACCAGATGACGAAGAACCTGTCTGGCGGCAACCAGCAGAAGGTCGTCATCGCCAAATGGCTGGTCAAGGACTGCGACATTCTCATCTTCGATGAGCCAACCCGGGGGATTGACGTCGGCGCCAAGGAGGAAATCTATGTCCTGCTCAACGAACTGGCGGCCCAAGGCAAGTCGATCATCATGATCTCCTCCGAGCTGCCTGAAGTGCTGCGGATGTCCCACCGGGTAGTCGTGATGACCGAGGGGCGCGTCGCCGGGATCCTCACGGCTGACGAGGCAACTCAAGAGTCCGTTATGCACTACGCGACACTCAGGGACGATGAACGCCCTGGCGACCCAGCGGAGCGTGACTCTTTCGAAACAGAGCAAGCCTCTCCAACCGACGTCAACAGCGATCAGACGGCAGGGAAGAGATGACCGCCTCGGGTGTCGTGACGGAGAAACCGATAAGTCGGGACCTGGCATCGACAATCAGAGGAAGGCTCCAGCAGTTTCTAGCGTTCGGTGGTCTCATCGTCATTTTTGTGTTCTTTTCGCTTGCGAGCCCGGACTTTCTCACTTTCTCAAATGTGACGTCAATGCTGTTTTCGACAGTCGTCATAGGGACGCTGGCGATAGGCACGACGTTCGTGATCATCACCGCCGGCATCGACCTCTCGATTGGAACGGGGATGTCTCTGTGCGCGGTGATGGCCGGGGTGTTCATTGTGCACTGGCATATACCGCTGCCTATTGGAGTGCCGCTGGCCATCCTCTTCGGTGGAGTCATCGGCCTCATTAATGGCTTCAACGTTGCGATACTCAAGATCCCACCCTTCATCGCTACGTTGGCCATGATGCTGGCCGCTCAGGGGCTTGCGCTGGTCATTTCGCACAGCGCGCCCATCTACTTCGACACGGTGCCCGCGTATGCCGCCATCTCAACCGGTAATCTCATCCCTGGGGTGAAGTTCCCCAATGCCGTAATTGTTCTGGCTGCCGTGGCCATCATCGCTGCCATCATCTTGAACAAGACTGTCTTAGGCAGATACACCTATTCAATTGGCAGCAACGCAGAAGCGACTGCGCTCTCGGGTATCAATGTCCGCAAGTGGCAAATCATCATTTACGCGTTTGCCGGCCTGTTTATCGGCCTTGCCAGCGTATTAATTTCCGCTCGCCTTGGCTCCGCCCAGCCCGCCCTGGGCCAAGGTTATGAGCTGCAGGCGATTGCAGCGGTGGTCATCGGTGGCACCTCCCTCTTCGGCGGGAAGGGATCGATCCTCGGCACTGTGATCGGCGCCCTCATCATATCGCTCCTAAACAACGGCTTGCAGATCATGTCCGTGCCGCAAGAGTGGCAGAACGTCGTCTTGGGCGCGGTCATCCTGGCCGCGGTCTACACCGACAACATACGTAGAAGGAAGGCCGCCATGTGAGCTATTGGATTATCCCCTTCGACGGCGGGTCTCGCATGGCGGATCCGGTGCTGAAGTCAGGCATCGCGGTCGGGAACGGCTATTCACGGTGGTCAAGGAGGAGTGCTATACAGATGGTCAGAGGACGGATCGGAATCATTGCCAGTGTGCTCGTTGCGTTGTCGCTCGCGGCGTGCGGTGGCAGCGGCAGCACCGGCGCGAGCGGCGGCAAGACACCGTACATCGCCATTGTCTCCAAAGGTTTTTCTCAGCAGTTTTGGCAGGCTGTCAAGAGCGGTGCCGAGAGTGAAGCCAAGAAGGAGGGGGCGAGAATTACCTTTGAAGGACCGCCTACCGAGTCCGACGTGGAAAAGCAGATCACGATGCTCACCAATGCGCTCGCGAAGCGCCCCGACGCCATCGGGTTTGCCGCTCTGGACAGCAGGGCTGCCGCTCCTCTCATGCAACAGGCGAAGTCGGCGAATATCCCGGTGATCGCGTTTGACTCCGGGGTCGACAGCACCGTCCCGGTGACGACTGCAGCAACAGACAATAAGGCTGCGGCCGCCGAGGACGCCAAGCACCTCTCGCAGTTGGTCGGTGGTAAGGGAGTGGTTGGCATGGTCATTCACGATCAGACCAGCCAGACCGGTACTCAACGCCGTGACGGCTTCATCGATTGGATGAAGACGAACGCGCCCGGCATCACCTTGTTGCCTCCGCAGTACAGCAGCAGCGACCTGAACAAGGCAGCGGACATCACCAAGTCGATTATCGCAGCCAACCAAGACCTTGCTGGCATCTACGGCTCGAACGAGGCGTCCGCCGAAGGCGTGGCTAAAGGCATCCAGGAGAGCGGCAAGAAGGGTGTGAAGGCAGTTGGTTTCGATTCAGGAAAGGCTCAGATCGACGCGATCAAGTCCGGCACATTGGCAGGCGCAATTACGCAGAACCCCATCGCAATTGGCCAACAGGTGGTCGTGGCGGCAATGAAGGCAATCAAGGGAGTGCAGCAACCCAAGTTCATCAACACGGGCTACTACTGGTACGACTCCACGAATATCAATGATCCTAAGATCCAGGCCGTCTTGTATCAATAGGCATTTGATCTGCGGGCTTCAGCAGTAGGGCGATCCACGCGGCGGAGAGGCGGGTGCGGGCGGGTGACAGTTCCGCCTCCGCCTACTTCGTCGGCTTTTGCGCGACCGCTTCCCAATCGATCTTCTCTGCCGGATAGACAGACTAGGGAGCGATGACGACTATTCCATCCGCCCCAGGGCGATCCATCCCTGCCAGCGCGTCCGGCGCACCGTCCAGGCCGATGACTGACCCGATCAGCCGGTCGGGTCGCAAAGCACCTGACGCGACAAGTTTCAGCATCGCTGGATACTCGCGCGCCGCCATTCCGTGCGAGCCATACAGCTCAAGTTCGTGGGCGATGACCAGGTCCATCGGGAGGGCAGGTGTGGCGTCAGTGCCGTGAAGGAGGCCGACCTGTACGTGGCGGCCGCGGGGACGCAGCGAGTTCACCGCCGCCACCGCTGTTGTCGCGCTGCCGATGGCGTCTATCGACACATGCGCGCCGCAGTCTGTCAGGCCGACAACTGTCGCGGCGACAGGTTTCTGGGTAGAGGCGTTGACAACCTCAGCCGCGCCGAGCGCGGCCGCCCGAGATAGCGCGGCAGACGAAGTGTCGACCGCCACGACGCGTGCGCCCAGGGCGGTAGCGATCATCACCGCCGACAGGCCCACTCCTCCGCATCCGAAGACGGCAACCCAGTCTCCTGGCCCGACCTTGCCGTGGGTAGTCAGTGCCCGGAAAGCAGTTGCGAACCTACAACCCAGCGAAGCGGCCGTCACGAAGTCGAGGCGACCTGGCAAAGCCACCAGATTGAAGTCCGCCCGCTCGACCACGACTTGCTCGGCGAAAGAACCGGGGCCGGTGAAGCCCGGCTGCCGCTGGTCGGGGCAGACCTGGGCATCACCGGCGCGGCAGTAATCGCAAACCCCGCAGCCCAGAACGAAAGGCGCGGTCGCCCGGTCGCCGGGTGACCAGTACCGCACACTGTGGCCGACCGTGGAGACCACCCCCGCGAACTCATGTCCCGGAATGTGCGGTAGAGTCACCTGCTCGTGGCCACGCCAGGCGTGCCAGTCGGACCGGCACAGCCCGGTCGCCCGAACCTCGATCACAACCCCGTCCACCGGGCAGACAGGCGGAGGCACTTCCCTCAACCGCGGTCGCTCGCCATACGCTTCGTACCAAACTGCCCTCACGGCTGCGTATTCTCGCTCAACGTGTATGGCGAGCTCACTGCCGGCAGGTCTTTATCCGCGCTGGCGTCGCGAGCGGCATCTCGCCATACGGCCACAAAGCTTGACCACCGCTTCGTTCAGAGATGTGGTTTTGCAAGGAGACGCCATGAATACAGTTGCCTCTCGGGACGGTACAACCATCGCGTACGACCGCGTGGGTAGTGGGCCGGCGGTCATCCTGATCGCTGGCGCGCTCTGCTCCCGTTTATCCTGGTCCGGACCTGAGCTAGCCAGGCTCCTGGCAGCCGACTTCACGGTATACAACTATGACCGCCGTGGCCGTGGCGATAGCGGTGACACCAAGCCCTACGCGGTCGATCGCGAGGTGGAGGATATCGAGGCCATCATCGCCGAAGCCGGTGGGACTGCTCCGACTAGCCGCTGTATCACATCAGAAGATCCTCTCGTTTCGCAACGATATGAGCATGTCAACAGGAACGCTGGAGTCATGGGGGCGCCCCAAGCGCGGCCAGTAGGCTGAAGACCGTGGACTTCGTCGACGGCCGGTTTCTCGCCTATGTCGCGGTGGCGGGGCTGCTGATCATCACACCCGGTCCGGATATGGCGCTCGTCTCTCGCAACGCGCTGCGCAGTGGTGTCGATGCCGTGGCCCCGACTGCCCTCGGTGTGGGTCTCGGCATTCTGGGCTGGGCGGCGGCAGCGGCGTTCGGCGTCGCTACTCTGCTGGCCCGCTCGGCCACCGTCTTCACGATGCTGCGCCTCGCTGGAGCCGCGTACCTCATAGTGCTGGGCCTGTTGGCTCTGCGGTCGGTGCTCCGCACTCGCGCCGGCGGCCACGCGGCGCCACAACCAGCGCCGACGAGCGCCGATCCATACGTCAGTCGCCGGTTGGCATTCCTGCAGGGGCTGACTGGCAACATCCTCAACCCCAAGGCGGCGGTCATCTTCCTGACGCTGGTGCCGCAGTTCCTGCGCCCGGGAGATGGCCCAGCGCGCGCCATGGTCATGGTGGCTTTGTTCGAGGTCATGCTGGTCAGCTGGCTGCTCCTCTACGGCCGCGGTCTGGCCGGGCTCGGTGCCAGCCCGGTGGGGCGCCGCCTGCGCCGCCGCTTCGAGACAGTGGCCGGCGTCGTGCTCGTCGGCCTCGGCGTCCGCGTCGCCTGGGAGTCGTTAGGGGCCGCGCCCTGACCCCGAGCTATGCGTGCAAGTGCGGACACACCCTTTGGGTTTGTGCCCAGGCCTCCTCAGATCGCTCCCGCTCGCTCCAGCTCCTCGACCGCGGCGGGGCGGACCCCAGCTCGGCGAGTATGGCTCTGGTGTGCTCGCCAAGCGCTGGCACACGATTCATGGCAACGTCTGCCCCCCTCCATGCGGGCGGCAGGCTGCGCAGCCCTATGCCACCGGTGATCTTGGCAGACGACAGTGACGCCCTCGAGGGCGAGCATCAGTAGGAGCGGGGAAGACCCAGGACGTGCTCCCCGATGTGCGCCAGGATCAGGTTGGTGGAGATCGGGGCGACCTGGTAAAGCCGCGTCTCGCGGAACTTGCGCTCGATCTGGTAGCTGGACGCGAAGCCGTAGCCGCCGTAGGTCTGCATGGCCGCGTTGGCCGCCTGCCAAGAGGCCTCGGCTGCCAGCAGCAGCGCCATGTTGGCCTGCGAACCGCAGGGCTCGCCGCGGTCGAACAGCTCCGATGCCCGGGTCCGCATCAGCTCCGCCGCTTCCACGCCCACGTGGGCACGCGCGATGGGAAACTGGATGCCCTGGTTCTTACCAATGGGTCGCCCGAATACCTCGCGCTGCCCGGCTCGGTCCACTGCCTTCTCCACGAACCAGCGCCCATCGCCGATGCACTCGGAGGCGATGAGGATGCGTTCTGCGTTCATGCCGTCGAGCACATAGCTGAAGCCTTTTCCTTCCTCCCCGACCAGGCTGCTCGCCGGGATCTCGAGGTTGTCGAAGATCAGCTCGTTGGTCTCGTTGTTGATCATGACGGGGATCGGTTTCACTGTCAGTCCGTGGGAGATGGCTTGGCGAAGTTCGACCAGAAACATCGTCAGGCCGTCAGTCTTCTTGTGAACCTGCTCGATCGGAGTGGTGCGCGCCAGCAGCAGCAGCAGGTCGGAGTGCTGAACGCGTGAAATGAAGATCTTTCTCCCGTTGACGACGTAGCCGCCATCCCTTGGCAGTGCGGTGGTGGTAAGCGCAGTGGTGTCAGTGCCGGCCACCGGCTCGGTGACGCCAAAAGCCTGCAGCCTAAGCTGCCCTGAGGCAATCCTGGGCAGCAGCTCTCCCTTCTGCTCCTCCGAGCCATGGCGCAGCAGCGCGCCCATCACGTACATCTGGGCATGAGCCGGCTGTGCGTTGCCGCCGGACCGGTTGACCTCCTCCAAGATGATGGAAGCCTTGGTCAGGGAGAGACCCAGGCCCCCGTACTTCTCGGGGATGAGCGCCGCCAGGTAGCGGGCCTCCGTCATCGCTTTGACGAATTCCTCTGGATAGGCTCGCTTGCTGTCGAGGTCCGACCAGTAGCTCTCCGGAAAGCGGCGGCAGAGCTCGCGGACTGACTGGCGGAGATCCCCCGCGACCTCCTGCCGCGCCGCCGCTCTCCGCCTGCGGATGCTCACTGCCCCCAAGGATGCCAGGCGGAGCCTGCCTGGTGGGGAACTGTCACCAGGGTGACGTTCCGTGTGTCGCCCAGCCGTCGGACGCCTGACACAGCCGCCGCCTAGGCTCAGCCATGAGGTGGCAGATGGTCACTGAACAATTCGTCAGGTGAAGAGAGGGAGCGATGGGTACAACTGCAGAACTCGAGCGCAACCAGGTGGCGGTTGTGCTTGGCTATGAAACGGCGATCGATCTCGAGGTCGGCAATGGCGGACCGGTCGGCGACGAGGCCCCGATGGAATTGGTCGGCGCTGTCGCCGGCGGCAAACCACCGCCTGGGCAAACGGGCCCAGACGTGGTCGATTCATCGTTTACAGCAGCCTTGGGAGCGCCCACACAGGTGGTGACCCTAGAGCCACCCGGTCGTGACGACGATGCGAGCCGAGGAGAACTCCAGTCGACGGAACTACGCGTCAAGCAAGAGCTCGCTCGTGAGCTCCACGATCGAGTCGCTCAGACCCTGACGACGATGCTGGTCGAGATGGAGAACTTCAAGGCCGGCGAGTTGGGAAGCGAGCGGGTGGCCGCGGAGGTGACCTACTACCAGGACGCGACCCGCGAGGTGCTCAGCAACATCCGCGCCATCCTTCATGAGCTGCGGGGCGATGAGGACATAGGGCACGACCTGCCGGACCGGGTCCGCCGACTGCTCGACCGGTTCCAGGCCCAAA
The DNA here is from genome assembly GCA_016464825.1 of Candidatus Dormiibacter inghamiae. Lineage (GTDB taxonomy): Bacteria > Chloroflexota > Dormibacteria > Dormibacterales > Dormibacteraceae > Dormiibacter > Dormiibacter inghamiae. Next base: position 48,820 of record JAEKNQ010000036.1, read on the forward strand.
CCGGCATCCTCACCCGGCTGTCCGTCGCGCCGCGCTGGCCGGTGCGCATGGCGATCATGGCTGCGATCAACCTTTACCGGATGCTGGTGGAGGCACTCAACAATGTCCGCCTGCACAGCGGCGCGAAGCTGGTCGAGGTTTCCTTCCAGATTACGGATGGCGACCTGGCAGTGGTGAGCGTCATCGATGATGGGCAGGGCTTCCGAGGTGGCCTGTCGGACGAGATGGGGCTGGGCATGCTCGGCATGAGAGAACGTGCACTGCTACTTGGAGGCGAATTGTCCATCACACCCATCCCCTCCCACGGCACCGAACTTGCGGTAGTGATTCCGAAGGACAAGCTGATATGAGTGTCAGCACCGAGACCGTGAAGGTAGTCGTCGTCGACGATCAGACCCTGTTTCGCAGTGGGCTCGCCCTGCTGCTGGGTGAGGATTCTCGGATCCAGGTTGTCGGCCAGGCCGGCAACGGACTGGCCGCCATAGATCTGATTTCCTCACTCAAGCCCGATGTGATCCTGATGGATGTCAAGATGCCGGAGCTGGACGGCATCGAGGCCACCCGGCGCATCATCGCCGCCAATCCGGACGTGAAGGTGCTGATCCTCACCACCTTCGACACGGAGTCCAGCATCCTTCACGCGTTGCAGGCCGGGGCCTCGGGCTACGTGCTCAAGGACTCGCGCGCTGACGCCATCGTCTCCAGCATCCTGGCCGTGATGGCTGGCGAGCGGGTGATGGCCAGCAGCGTGGCAGCGCGGGTGCTCGACATGCTGACCGGTACCAGCACCCGCAACGAGTTCTACGATGGGCTTACCCCGCGCGAGATCGAGGTCCTGCAGTTGCTGGCGAGTGGTATGGCCAACAAGCAGATCGCCTACAAGCTGCGAATCAGCGAAAAGACTGTGCGCAATCACGTCAGCAACATGTACGAGAAGCTGCACATCTTCGACCGCGCCCAGGCGGTCCTCTATGCAGTTCGCAAAGGGCTCGTAGAGCTATAAACCTCCGGCGTCCCGCCGCCTTAGCCGGTGGGGGATGAAGCCGACCCTGCGCAGCCGCATAGCGGCGAAGTGGCGGACCGGACCGGCGCCAAGTCTTCGACGTTTGACGACACCGCGGCCGCCGTGCATCGACAATAATGACCTCGGACAACGAGAACAAGAGAAGTGTCTGAAAACCTGAGCGCAAGCGAACTGCAGCGTGTCTTCGGCCTGGCTCGCCGTCGCCGGTATCCCGCCGGAGAAGCCATCATGCACGAGGGGGATCCGGCAGATAGCGTTCACGTGATCGTCAAGGGTCGAGTGGCAAGCCTGGTCAACAGCCGGCTCGGTCAGCACCTCACATTCTCGATCATGGGTGAGGGAGAGCTGTTCGGCGAACTGGCACTGCTTTCGACCGAGGGCCAGCGCTCAGCGACCATTCGCGCCTTGGAGGCGACCGAAACACTGAGGGTCGGCCGGGAGGACTTCCAGAGGTTACGTCTGCAGACTCCAGAGGTGAGTGAGATCCTTATCCAGCTGCTGGTGAGACGCGTACTGCGGTTGTCCCAACATTTGCGGGAAGCGTTGCACGTGCCTGTCGAAGCCCGAATCTGCAGGCGGTTGCTGGAACTGGCTGCCCTCTATGGCAGTTCCGCGCCCGGCACGGTGATCCCGCTCAGCCAGGACGACCTGGCCGGCCTGACCGGAGCTGCCAGGGCAACCGTGAACCGGGTCCTCCGCGAGGAGGAGCGCCGCGGAGTCGTTGCCTTGAGGCGGCGGCGGGTCACCATCGTCGACCCCGGGGGCCTTCGGCGACGCGCCCAGATTGACTACTGATCGGCTAGCCGTGACATGGCACCTGGCCTAGCCGCGGGTTAGAATCACTGCACCACTTACACTGTCGGGTCTTCAAACGGGCGTGAGCGGAGGGAGTTTGAACATCGAGCCGACAATCCCGGTAGCCGTCGTGAATCAGTCAAGGAAGAGTGACGGCGAGGCGCTTCAGCTGGTCCAAGCCTTGCAGACCCAGGTTACTCGAGACCTCCAGCCAGCTTGGGGAGCGGCAGCTCAAATCCATTTCTTGGGCTCCAAAGCCGAGTTCCCGCCCCATTACTGGCGCCTCACACTCCTGGACCAGAGGCCGCAAGGGGAGCCGCGCGGAGAATTCGGACACCACACGCTGCAGAAGATCGACGGTCAGTGGCTCCCGGTAGGCTATATTTACACGGCTCCCGCCGCGGCCGCCTGGACCCGCACAGCCAGCCACGAATTGGTCGAAATGTTGTGCAATCCGTATCTCTGCGCCGCGTCATATCAGCACAAGCGGCACGAAGCACTCCAGCTGTACAGCCTTGAGGCTTGCGATCCGTGCCAGACCGGCGCCTACACGATCGATGGAGTGGAGGTCTCAAATTTCGTCTACCCGGCGTTCTATTCGGAGCATCGACCGAAGCCTCTGGACCATATGGGACACTTGGAAAAGCCCTACTTCCCCCAGTTGGGCGGCATAGTCAGTGTGTACGATTCGGCCCAGAGTGCCTGGGTGGGCAGGACTCCCGACCCAGCTGACCCTGGCAGGCTGATGTCACTGCCGGGGCCGGAAGGGGATCCCTTCCAGAACAACGGTCTGACCATGTTCCGTACTGTTGGCTCGGAAATCCTACCCGGCCCTCCTCAATCGTCCCCCTGATCGAGGAGTGCCGTGTCACAGCCGACCCCTGGCCGTGTAGTCTTCCTTCTGACTGACATCGAAGGGTCCGCGAGCCACTGGCAGCGGCGCCCTGAGCGTATGCGCGTCGCTCTTCAACTGCACGATCGCATCGTCGCTGCGGAGGTCGAGCGCTTCGGAGGAAGCGTGCTGACGAGTCATGGAGAGGGGGACAGCTACTTCGCTGTGTTCGACCGCATACGACCCGCGGTGGAGTGCGCGGCTTCGATCCAGCGGCACCTACGCCACCAGTCGTGGCCCCAACGCACGCGCCTTCGCGTGCGCATGGCGATCCACGACGGTGAAGGCGGACCGGACTACCGTGGACCTTCGGCGAATCGCTGCGCTCGGCTGCGCTCGTGCGCGCACGGCGGCCAAGTCCTCTTGTCGTCGACCGCTGCGAGTCTCGCCTCTGGCGCCCTTCCTGACGGCGTCGGGCTTCGAGACCTTGGCGAGCACAGCCTGCGTGACGTTCCCGAACCGGAAAGAGTCTTTCAACTGGTCATCAAAGGCTTGCCTTCCAGGTTTCGGCCACTGCATTCGCTGGGCGCCTCCAGCCACAATCTCCCAGAGTTGACCAGTTCGTTCGTCGGGCGCCGCCGGGAGATCGCCTACTTGAAGCGGGTCCTTGTGCGGGCGGCAGTCGTCTCCCTGGTTGGTCCGGCGGGTACAGGCAAGACGCGCCTGGCGCTGAAAGTCGCGAGGGACCTGCGAGAACAGTACGCGGGGGGCACCTGGTTCATCGACCTGGCTCCCTTGCGCGACCCGCAGCTTCTGGTTCAAGTGGTGATGGCAGCGCTCGGACTCCGCGAGGAGTCGACGCGCGCACCACTAAACACGCTGCAGGAAGCGCTTCACGAGCGGCGCACGTTGCTGGTCCTTGACAATTGTGAGCATCTGGTGGACGCGACGGCGCGGCTGGTTGAGCGGCTTGCGGCCACATGCCCGGAGTTGAAGGTGTTGGCCACCAGCCGTGAGGCCCTCAACATCGGAAGAGAGTTCGTATTTCCCGTAATGCCTCTGTCGGTTGAAATTGTCGGTGGCTCAGCGTCTGGGGGCGTCCTCCGCTCGGAGGCAGCCCAGCTCTTTATCGAAAGGGCTCGCTCGGCGCGACCTGGCTTCACGCCCGGCGAACGCGGCTTGGCAGCGATCGGCGCCCTCTGCAGTCGGCTCGACGGGCTGCCGTTGGCCATTGAGTTGGCAGCCGCAAGGGTGGCCGTAATGTCGCCAGCCGAGGTGCTGACCCGGCTCGAGGACCGGTTCACGTTCTTGTCTGGCGGCGGCCGGCGGACCGCGCTCGCCCGGCACCAGACGCTCCGGGCGGCCATCGATTGGAGTTATCAGCTCCTCGACGAGCGGGAGCGGATGCTGTTTCACCGGCTCAGCGTCTTCAGCGGCAGTTTCGGGCTCGAGAGTGTGGAGGCTGTGTGTGGTGGCGACCCACTCGAGCCGCGAGAGATTATCGGTGTCCTGCAGCGAATCGTGACCAAGTCACTGGTCATGGTCCGCGAGGAACGAGAACACGTGCGCTACGTGATGCTGGAAACGCTTCGCGATTTCGCTCGTGAGCGACTAGTGGCATCAGGCCAGGTAGGATTGGTGCGCCGTAGTCATCTCGACCATTACCTAGCCCTTGCAGCCAACTCGGCGCGGGATGAGGGTGGACCAACCGAAGAGCCCTGGATAGAGCGGTTGGAGCGTGACTATGACAACTTCATAGCGGGGCTCGATTGGGCGCGGAGCAACGATATCGAGGCCTGCCTGCGATTGTGTAGCGGACTCACTTGGTTCTGGCTCGTTCGCGGGCGCTTCAGCGAAGGCCGCCAGCGAATAGCTGACGCTCTCGTAGACGACGCCGAATTCACAGCCGCGCGGGCTGACGCCCTACGCTGTGTCGGCCGGCTGGCGTTACCACAGCGCGATTATGCTGCAGCCATCGCCGCGACCGAGAGCAGTCTGGCCATCAGTCGTCGGCTCAACGATCGACAGCAGATCGGGCGTTGTCTAAATAACCTGGCGGTGTTCGCCATGCATCAGGAGGCCTTCGAGGAGGCGCGCCAATACTATGAGGAGAGCTTGGCAGTCTTCCGCGAGATTGGCAACCAACGTGCTCTCGCCATCCTGCTCGGCAATTTCGGCGTGCTCCAGACCGAGAACGGTGCGCTGGAGGAAGGATGCCGGCTTCTGGAAGAGACCATTGAGATTCACCATAACCTCCACAACGGGGGTCCCGAGGCTACTTTTCGGGCGGAACTCGCCGTCAACTACCTTTGTCGCGGCGACCTCGAAGCTGTTCAGACGTGCGCCTTGGAAGGGGTCCGACTCGCTTCGGCGTTGGGTGACCGGACCACTGTCGCCCTTTGTCTGGAGGCGTTGGCGTGGCTGGCAGCCGAGAGCGGCCAAGCGGAGACGGCACTGCGATTGACTGGGGCCGTCCGCCAGCTGCGTCGTATGTTGGACGTACTCCCCTCCCCGGTTTCGCAGAAACGGGAGGTCCGGTGGCTGGCGCCGATTCGGCTGCGAATGCCGGAAATAGCCGAAGGACTGGAGAGGGAGGGAGAATTGCTGGCGATCGACGACGCTTTCGCTCTGGCGGAAGGTGTCGGCAGCTTCTCGAATGCGCCCTCCGGCAGCGAATCGCGTTCATTGTCTGGTTGAGCCGTCCGCCCCTTTCGGGGCGTCTCATGCTGACACCGGGCTAGCGGAATGTCAGGTCGAGTTGTCGCAGTCGCGCCGGGCTGGCGAGAAGGTCCACTCGACCTGGTAGGCGAGCCGTTAAGCCGGGGGCTGCGCGGTTTGGGCATGTCGTGAGGACAATTACGGGGAAGGCTCGCCGCGCCGTGGACCCCTCATTCTCATGGTGTGACCTGGGCGGAGGGGTTCGGCGTAGCTACTCATCGCAAGCTCGTAGGCGGCCTCATATCCATCAGCCATGCGGCCCGCGTTGAAACGTTCCGCCACGCTTGCCCGGCACCGCTCGGGATCGATCTCCCCGAGGCGACCGACCAACTGCGCCAGCTCTTCGGCGGTGTCGCCCAAGAATCCCGTGACGCCGGGGTCGACCAGCTCGCGCGCCGCACCGCGCGGAAACGCGAGCACAGGTGTTCCGGATGCCATCGCCTCTACCATGGCGAGACCAAAGGGCTCGTCCCAGGCGATCGGAAAGAGCATTGCCCGGGCCCGGGCGAGAAGGTCCTTCTTTTCCTCGCCGACGACGTTTTGGATCCATGTCACCCGATCACCAAGGTAAGGCCGGATCTTGGTGGTGAAGTACTCCCGCGAGCGGAGGTCGGGGTCGACCTTGCCCGCGAGGACGAGCGGTAGGTTCGCCTGGCGGGCAACCTCAATTGCGACGTGCTGCCCCTTGTCGGGAGTAATCCGCGCCAGCTGGAGCAGGAAGTCGTCCTTGCGGGCCGAGAAACGCAGCGACTGAGCGTCGACAGCGTTGTGCACCACCGCGTCCCAGTGGATGTCTTCGCTTCCCACCTTCTGCGCTTCGCTAATCGCCACGAGGCCAATCTCGCGTTCGACCTCGCGGAGGAAGTCGTGCTCCTTGGGGCCAATCCGGCCGTGCATGGTGGCGACCGCGGGGAACGGGACGCCGAGGGTGTGGGCAAGCATGATGCCGGGGTACTCGGTGTGCTCGTGAACTACGTCGAATTGGTCGCCTTTGATGAACTGGTACACCCGCCGCAGGTAAGTGGCCTCTCGAACCCGCTGGTCGGGCGTGCCGAGGTCATTGAACCAGTCATCGTCCGCCAGAGCCACAACGTTCAACTCGGGATCAGAGCCCTGGCAGGCGAAGACCGTGAGGTCATGCCCCCGGCGCAGCAGCTCCCGCCCGAGTAGGTCGACCACCAGCTCGATGCCACCGTAACCGCGCGGGGGCACGGGTATCCAGGGCGGCGCGACCATAGCGATGCGCAGCCTGCCCATTCCTTGGCTACCAGCTCTCCCAGTGGGTGATGCCATCGAGCGGGATCCGAGGCGCCGGCTTGAAGCCCGCGCCCGTGTAGTAGGCGACAGGGGTCAAACCGGCCTGCGTGACCCGGTCGAAGGGGATGTTGAGCAGGTCGGCGACCTCGTGCTCGAAGGGGAGGTGCAGCGTGGTCCAGGCAGTGCCCAAGCCGCGCGCTCGGGCGGCGAGCATGAAACTCCAGAACGCAGGCAGGACCGAGCCGTAGAGACTCGCCTGCACCGCCGTCGGCGCTCCCTCCAGCGGCCGGCCGGTGATGCACGGGATCAGCAGCCAGGGGGCCTCGTGCATCCGTTCGCGCAGGTACCGCGACGATGTCGCGACAGCGCCACTGCGCTTGGCCCTGACGTCCCCGTCCGGGTAGGTTGGCGGGGCCTGGCTCGCGTAGGCGTCGAACGATCTGCCGTAATAGTCGGCTATGACCCTCTTCTTCGGCGGGTCGGAGACGAACACGAACTGCCAGCCCTGGCGGTTGGAACCTGTCGGCGCCTGGACGGCGATCTTCAGGCACTCGAGGAGCAATTGCCGCGGAACGGGGCGCTCGAAGTCGAGCCGTTTGCGGACGGCCCGGGTCGTGGTCAGAACCTCGTCGGCGGAAAGGCTGGGATCGTTCATCGACCCAATTGTCGTATCCGTCCGGCTCGCGGCACGGGATGGCGGCTCAGCGACAGGTGGCCACTCATTCACCCTCGATGAGGTCGGCGAAACGTTCCCGCGCCGCGGCGCGCCTGGTCGGGAGGTGGTCGGAGGGGAACAGTCCAGGCGGTTTCTCGTAGTTCTTGAGGACGAGCCGTGCGACAGTCTGCCGGTGTACTTCGTCGACGCCGTCGTAGATGCGTGCGGCGCGAGCGTGGCGGTACATCGCTTCCAAGGGTAGGTCGCCCGAGTAACCGAGGCCCCCGCAGGTCTGGATCGCGCGATCGATCACATTGTGCAAGACTGCGGCTCCGAAGAACTTGATCATACTGATCTCCTGCCGCGCGGCCTGCTGACCAAACCTGTCCATCTTCCAAGCGGCGTGCAGCGTCATCAGGCGCGCCGCCTCCATCTCGGCCGCGGAGTCGGCGATGAAGTTCTGGATGGTTTGCTTCGAGGCCAGAGGGCCTCCGAACGCCTCCCGCTGGAGCGCGCGCTCACACATGATGTCGAAGGCCCGCTGCGACTGGCCGAGCCAGCGCATGCAGTGGTGGATGCGCCCAGGGCCAAGCCGGTGCTGCGCAATCTTGAAGCCCTCACCGCGCTTCCCGATCAGGTCCGCCCGGGGAACGCGAACATCCCGATAGTAGACCTCCGCGTGCCCGAAGCCAAACGGCTCGGGATCTCCCATCGTCGGAATGTTTCGGGCCAGGTCCACGCCCCGCGTGTCGGTCGGGACCAGCAGCATTGACGCCCGCTCAAACGGTCCGGCTTCGGGGTCGGTCACCACCATCACTATCAGAAACGACGCGACGAGCCCATTGGTGGTGAACCACTTGTGTCCGTTGATGACCCATTCGTCGCCGTCGAGGATCGCGGTGGTCGACAGGTTCACCGGGTCGGAGCCGGCGTTCTCCGGCTCGCTCATCGAGAAGCCTGAGTAGATCTTCTTGTCGAGCAGTGGGTAGAGCCACTGCTCCTTCTGCTTGGGTGTGCCGAAGAGCGCCAGAACCTCCGCGTTGCCGGTGTCAGGCGCGTTGTTACCGAAAACCATGGGGCCCCAGAACGAGCTGCCCTCGATCTCATGCATGAGCCCGAGCTTGAGCTGGCCCATGCCCTGACCACCCAGCTCGGGTGGCAGGTGGGTGGCCCACAGGCCGCTCCTCTTGACCTCAGCCTGAAGCCTCCCCACCAGGGCCCAGAAGCGGTCGCCTGGGAGCTGGTCGACGAGAACTTCGAGAGGCCAGACCTCCTCCTTCATGAAGGTCCGCATCCAGTCCAGCTTCACTTGGAATTCTGGTTCGGTTTCAAAGTCCCAGGCCAATTTCAGACACTTCCTTCAGTTAGCAGACGGATTCCCTCATCGATGAACTCAACTATCGTCTCCGTTCGGCTCTCATACATCGGATCGAGCCGCTTGCCCCGCCGGTGGAGCATCAGGTTATAGCCGAAGATGGCTGCGTACTTGTAGTACGTCAGCGCGAGATACCACCAGTATCCTGCCGCGTCTCCGCCGTACCAGTCGAGGAGCAGTTCGTCAGCGACGTCGACCTGGCCACCACCTGGCACGCCAGCGCCTGCACGCCCGGTGCGGGCCGCCAACGACAAGCAGGCCAGATCCAGCAGCGGCTGCCCCAGCTCGGCTATCTCCCAGTCGAGAATCGCCACCAGTCGTCCGTCCCTGAACAGCATGTTGCCGAAGTGATAGTCGCCATGGACCAAGGTCGGCTCAGCGGCCGGCGGAGAGTTCGCCGACAGAAGCCCGGCAAGTGTGGGTGCTCGCTGGGTCAGCTCCTCAGGCGCTCGCTTCATCAGCCACGCCCAACGGGTCACCTCGTCCTCCGGCGTCACAGCGTGCTCGTGGCCGATGCCCGTCATCTCCAGTGGCAGTGCGTGAATCCTCTGCAGGGCCTCGATCGCGGACCACGCGATTTCCTCGTCGGACATCAGGCCGGCCAGCTTCTCGATGCGCTCGCCCTCGACGGCAGCCATGAGTACGAAGGGGCGGCCGTCGATGATGGACTCCTCACTCATCGCGATGACTTCTGGCACGGGCAGGCCCGCGCCGCTGAGCGCCTGCATGAGGCGGCCCTGGCGCGGGATGTCGGCCGGACCGGCGATCCGCGCACCAGGTGGCGACAGCCGGAGGATCCCCTGCTGACCGCCTTCCAGCAGAGTCCTGTAGGTGAACCCTGAGTGACCCTCCGGGACGAGGTCGACTGCCAGCACGCGCCGGCCGAGTGCTCGTTCAAGGTCATGCCGGATCGTCATCGTTCTGCACACTAAGGTCACCCGCCGGAGCTATGTCGGGGCGCTTGAGCCGGTGACCCGGGTTACAGCCCTGGACGTAATGCCGCAGGCCGGCCGCGGATGTTGCAGACTGAGCGCTAAGGCGCCCGCCACCCACGTGCGGGCGCGCAGCAGGGAGGTCGAACCATGAACCAGTCCACCGGCGGGGGCAGCGTGGCCCGAGTCACCGAGATCGCGGCACGGTCGGAAAAGAGCTTCGACGACGCGATCCAGATAGCTGTGCAGCGGGCATCGCAGACGCTTCGAAACGTGAGCTCAGCCTGGGTCAAGGAGCAGAAAGTGGAGGTCAGCAATGGCCGCGTGACCGCCTACCAGGTCAATATGCTCATCACCTTCGTGCTGGAGGGCTAAGCCCTGGGGAACTCACGCTCTCCCTCGGGCTCAGCTTCTGAGCGCCCATTCGCCGCCTCACCTGAACCAGAGGTGGGCGGCCACATAAGCGGCGTAGAGCAGCAGCAGTACACCGCCCTGGAGCCGGCTGACGCCTCCCCGCCAGAGGAAAGCCGCGGCCAGCCAGGTGGCGGCGACGAGGAACGGCCAGTCAAGCTCGCGCGTCAGTGAGGAGACCCGCACGGGAGCCGCGACGGCGATGAGCCCCAGATTGAAGAGCACGAAGTAGAGGACTGTTCCCACCAGATTGCCGGCGCTGATGTCTGGCCGGCCCTCCTTGGCGGGTATGGCCTGACGGATCACCTCCTCCAGCTCGATCGCGGCTGGGGTCACGATCATCCCCACCAGGGCAGCCGGCACAGAGTAGATGCTGATCATCCGCTCGGCGCCGAACGTGACCAGCTCGGCGCCGAGCGCGATGACGCCGATCCCGACCAGCGTGAGGAGTGCGGGCACCCACCACTGCCTCGACTTCTCGGCCGCTTCAAGTGCTTCCCCGGCGGCCAGGAAACGGTGTCTGCGAGAGGCGTTGACCAGGTAGCCGAGGGCCAGTCCAAAGGCGACCAGCAGGGCAGCTCCGGCGACCCTCGAAGTCCTGTCGCCAATCAGGGCCAGGCCGGCGACCAGGGGGGACGCTGCCAGGACCAGCAGGACTCTCCTTGGCAGGTCGACTCGGAGGGGAAACAGAACCGCCCCCAGGCCCAGCGCCACGCAGGCGACGAAGATCCCTCCCCCGAACACCGTTCCCAGAGCGATGTCAGGGGCATCCGCGTGAGCCGCGACAACGCCCACCGCGACATTCTCCGCCTCCAGTCCGGAGAAGATCCCCGCAATCGCGAAGGGAGCCAGGCGCACCAGCGAGGCGAGACCGACCATGCCCTCGAGGAGTCGCTCGGTCGCCCAGATCACCACCACCACTCCAAGAACGAAGGCTCCGACCGAGAAGGCGAGATTCTGGATCAGGGCGGGACCTCCTGCGGCTGAAAACCGGACGCTGGGCCGGAGCCGTGCTCTGCAGTGCCGGCCTCAGTGATTCTGGTGCAAGTCGTCGCCGCCGCGTTGGCGGTCCCATTCAAGCGGCTTCCCCAGCACTCATTCGAGATTGCCTTTTCTACAGGCCGCTCGTACGCTCGGCAGCATGACACTCGCTAGAGGGCGCACCGACTCAAGCCTCGACAGCCGGCGCTGGATCATCGCCGGGGCGGCCATTGTCATGCAGCTGGCGCTGGGTGCCGTTTACGCCTGGAGCGTCTTCGTCAAGCCGCTCAAGGATCTGAATCATTGGAGCACCACCCAGGTCAGCCTGACCTTCACGCTGGCCATCTTCTTTCTCGGCATCGGCTCCACCATCGGCGGCTTCCTGCTTGACCGGGTGGGGCCGCGTCTGATGGGGACTATCGCCGGCATCGTCTACGGAATCGGCGTGATCGGGGCGTCTTTGGGCGCCCGCAACCTGCCGGTCCTCTACCTCTTCTATGGCGTGATCGGCGGTCTCGGTCTGGGACTGGGCTACATAGTGCCGGTGGCCACGCTTGTCAAGTGGTTTCCCGACCGGCGGGGACTCATCACGGGCCTCGCCGTGGGCGGCTTCGGCGCCGGCGCGCTCATCACCGCTCCCGTCGCCACCCAGCTGATCAAGAGCAGCGGCGTGGCCAGCACCTTCCTGAGCCTGGGCGTTGTCTATCTATTGGTGGTCGTGTTGGCTGCCCAGTTCTACCGCGCCGCTCCGGCCGGCTACGCCCCCGCCGGCTGGCAGCCGTCAGAGGTGCAGAAGACGCAGCGGGCCGGTAAGGACTTCACCATCGGCCAGGCGTTGGGGCGCTGGCAGTGGTACTGCCTCTGGCTGATGCTGGCATTGAACGTCTCAGCCGGCATCATGCTCATCTCGCAGGCGGCGCCCATCGCGCAGGAGGTGACCGGCACCACGGCCCTGGTCGCCGCCGGGCTGGTGGGCTTGATCTCCATCTTCAACGGTGCCGGCCGGGTCGTCTGGGCCACCATCTCCGATTACATCGGCCGCCGCTATGTCTTCCTCACCATGTTTCTGCTTCAGGCGGTGATCTTCTTCGTGCTGCCGCTGGCGGTCAGCTACCTGCTCTTCGCGGTCCTGGCCTGCGTGATTGCGCTCTGCTACGGCGGGGGCTTCGGGACCATGCCAGCATTCGCCGCCGACTACTTCGGCCCCCGCTTCGCCGGTTCCATCTACGGTCTGATGCTGACCGCCTGGGGCGTGGGTGGGGTGGTCGGGCCGATTCTCATTGCTCAGGTGCGCGATCGGACCGGTCACTACTCCACAGCCATGTATGTGATCGCGGTGGTGATGCTGGTCTCGGCAGTGGTGCCGCTCCTCATTCGACCGCCCCGCGCTCAAGCTCAGGAGGTCGTCGCCGCCCCCGAGCCGGCGGTATGAGGAACCCGCTTGCGCGCTGGCCGGCCGCCCGGCAGCTGACTGGTCGAGATCGCAGCGGGCGGGGTGAGGCGGCGCGCTCCCAGCGCACCATAGCTCTCCAGCCCCGCACCCACCAGGCTGACCGCGTGGTGCAGTCCATCTGTCCCTTCTGCGCGGTCGGCTGCGGACAGAGGGTCTACGTCCAGAACGAGGTGGTCACCCAGATCGAGGGCGACCCGGACAGCCCGATCTCGCGCGGCCGGCTCTGTCCCAAGGGTGCCGCCAGCCGCAACCTGGTTCAGTCACCCCTGCGCGAGTACAAGGTGAGATACCGGCGGCCGTACGGGACTGAGTGGGAAGACCTTCGCCTCGAGCAGGCGCTCGACATGATCGCGCATCGAGTGATCGCCGCGCGCAGGGAGGGCTGGCAGGACGCCGACGCCGATGGCCGCCCTTTGAACCGCACGCTGGGCGTCGCCAGCCTGGGCGGCGCCACTCTTGACAACGAAGAGAACTACCTGATCAAGAAGCTTTTCACAGCGCTCGGCATCGTCCAGGTCGAAAACCAGGCCCGCATATGACACAGCGCGACTGTCCCCGGTCTGGGGACAAGCTTCGGTAGGGGCGGCGCCACCACCTTCCTCCAGGATCTGCAGCACTCCGACTGCATCCTCGTGATGGGGTCGAACATGGCGGAGAATCACCCCGTCGGCTTCCAGTGGGTCATGGAGGCGAAGCTCAAGGGCGCGCCAGTGATCCACGTCGATCCTCGCTTCACCCGGACCAGCGCCAACGCCAGCTTCCACGTGCCCATTCGGGCGGGCAGCGATATCGCTTTCCTGGGGGGCGTAGTCCACCACATCCTGGAGAACGATCGCTGGTTCAAGGACTACGTCCTGCCCTACACGAACGCGGCCAACATTGTGGGCGAGAAGTTCCGCGACACCGAGGACCTGGACGGCCTGTTCAGCGGCTGGGATCCAGCCAAGGAGGGCTACGACACCGCGAGCTGGCAGTTCGCCGGAATGGCCAAGGCGAACTCAGCCCCGGAGGGCCAGGGCAGTGCTGCCAAGGCGGAGCCCAGCGGCGGCCTGGGCGGCGGCCTGGCCGGCGCCGAGCCAGAGCGAGACGAGACGCTGCAGCATCCGCGCTGCGTCTTCCAGCTGCTGAAGCGGCACTTCAGCCGCTACACGCCGGAGATGGTGGAGGAGCTGACAGGTGTCCCGAAAGAGCGCTTCGTCCAAGTGGCCGAGCTGCTCTGCGCCAACTCGGGGCGTGAGCGCACGTCGGCCATCGTCTATTCGGTCGGCTGGACCCAGCACACAGTGGGCGTCCAGCTCATCCGTACTGCCGCGATCATCCAGCTGCTGCTGGGCAACATGGGCCGACCGGGCGGCGGCATCATGGCGCTGCGCGGGCACGCCAGCATCCAGGGCTCGACCGACATCCCAACCCTCTACGACCTGCTGCCCGGCTACATCCCAATGCCGCATGCGGAGGATCTGGACCTCCAGACCTATCTCGACGGCCACGTGAAGAGCGGTGGTGGCTGGGCCAGACTGGACAGCTACCTGATCAGCCTGCTGAAGGCGTACTGGGGCGAGGCGGCCACGCCCGAGAACGACATGAACTATGGCCGCCTGCCGCGCATCGATAAGGACCACTCGACCTATCGCACGGCCATCGCCATGCTGGAGGGCAAGGTCAAGGGCTACTTCCTGCCCGGTGAGAACCCCGCTGTCGGCTCGGCCAACGGCAAGCTGCAGCGAGCCGCGATGGCGCAGCTGGACTGGCTGGTGGTGAGGGACCTGTTCCTAATCGAGAGCGCCACGTTCTGGCAGGACGGGCCGGAGGTGGCCGGCGGCCAAACCCGACCAGAGGACTGTAAGACCGAGGTTTTCTTTCTGCCCGCGGCTGCCCACACGGAGAAGAGCGGCAGCTTCACCAACACGCAGCGTCTGGTGCAGTGGCACCACCAGGCGATCGAGCCGCCTGGCGACTGCCGCAGCGAGCTGTGGTTCTACTACCACCTGGGCCGCGTCATCCGCGAGAAGCTGGCCGCTTCGAAGGATCCGCGCGATCGGGGGATTCTGGAGCTGACCTGGGACTACGGGGCGTCAGGTCCAAAGGCCGAGCCCAGCGCCGAGGCTGTGCTGCGGGAGATCAACGGCTGGGATAGGGCAGGGCGCCTGCTGAGCGGCTTCGCCGAGCTGAAAGCTGACGGGTCCACCGCCTGTGGCTGCTGGATCTACTCAGGGATATATGCGGACGGCGTGAACCAGGCCGCGCGCAAGAAGCCGGGCAGCCAGCAGACCTGGGTGGCGCCGGAATGGGCCTGGGCCTGGCCGGCCAACCGCCGCCAGCTCTACAACCGGGCGTCAGCAGACCCGGCCGGCAACCCCTGGAGCGAGCGCAAGCGCTATGTCTGGTGGGACGCCGAGCGGGCTGAGTGGCAGGGCGAGGACGTGCCCGACTTCAACCGCACCAAGGAGCCCCAATACCGGCCGGGCGAGGGCGCCGGTGGCGACGCCGCGCTGTCCGGAGACGCGCCGTTCATCATGCAGGGGGACGGCCGGGGTTGGCTCTACGCTCCCTCCGCGGTCTTGGACGCCCCGCTGCCGCCGCACTACGAGCCGCACGAGTCGCCCGTCCGCAACCGCCTCTATGAACAGGAGGCGAACCCGATGCGGGAGATCTACCATCATCCGCTCAACCCTTACAACGAGGACCCGGAGAAGTACCCGTTCGTAATGACCACCTACCGCCTGACCGAGCACCACACCGCCGGCGCCATGAGCCGCAACGTGCCTGTGCTGAGCGAGCTGCAGCCTGAATTCTTCTGCGAGATCAGCCCCGAGCTGGCCGAGCTTCGCGGCCTGGAGCAGGGCGGCTACGCGGCCATCATCACAGCCCGCGGCCGGATCCATGCCCGGGTCATGGTGACCAATCGCATAGCGCCGCTGCAGGTGGCCGGCAAGACCCTCCATCAGGTGGGCCTGCCCTACCACTGGGGCCAGCGGGGGCTGACGCGCGGCGACTCGGCCAATGACGCGTTCCCGATCGTGCTCGACCCCAACGTGCACATCCAGGAGGTGAAGGCGGCCACCTGCGACATCCGGCCGGCGGAGAGGCCCAAGTGGCCATAAACAGCGGCCCGCCGCCCTATCCCGGCGAAGTGCTCGTCCAGCCGGTTGCGGGAGACGAAGTGGGTTTCTTCACTGACAGCTCCATCTGCATCGGCTGCAAGGCTTGTGAAGTCGCCTGCAAGGAGTGGAATAACGTGCCGGTCGACGACATCCGCTACCTGAACAGCTCCTATGACAACACCGGCGAGCTGTCGGCCAACAGCTGGCGGCACGTGAGCTTCATCGAGC
Source organism: Candidatus Dormiibacter inghamiae (assembly GCA_016464825.1). Classification (GTDB taxonomy): domain Bacteria; phylum Chloroflexota; class Dormibacteria; order Dormibacterales; family Dormibacteraceae; genus Dormiibacter; species Dormiibacter inghamiae. The sequence goes on from JAEKNQ010000036.1 coordinate 64,585, forward strand.
AGAAGCGCGACGACGGTGTGGCCTGGCTCATGAATTCGGATGTCTGCAAGCACTGCAAGCACGCGGCCTGCCTGGACGTCTGCCCGACCGGCGCCATCTTCAGGACTGAGTTCGACACGGTGGTCGTCCAGGCCGATGTCTGCAACGGCTGTGGCTACTGCATCCCGGCCTGCCCCTTTGGCGTGCTGACCCGGCGCGAAGGGATTGTCGATCAGCCGGCTGAGACGCACGTTGCGCAGAAGTGCACGATGTGCTACGACCGGCTTAAAGGGGGTGACGAGCCGGCCTGCGCCCAGGCCTGCCCGACCAAGTCGATCCAGTTCGGCCCCCTGCCGGCTCTGCGGGAGCGAGCGCAGCGTCGCTTGGACGTGCTGCACCAAGAGGGGGTGGAAGCTGCGCGGCTTTACCTGGCTGACGAATCGGACAACGAGGTCGGCGGCGCCGGCGCGTTCTTCCTGCTGCTCGATGAGCCGGCCAAGTACCGCTACCCCGAACGGCCGATCACGCCTACCAGGCGCCTTCGGGGCATGTGGCTGGCAGCGGCCGCCGCTGCCGCCGTGGTTCTCGCCGGCGTGGGCGCAGCAGCGGCAAGCGGCCGCCGTTGACAGCGCAGACAACCGCCGAGCCGGGCTACTACGGCCGCCCGGTTCTGAAGGAGCCGGTCTGGAAGCCGGAGGTGGCGGTCTACTTCTGGCTGGGCGGCCTGGCCGGAATCTCGGCGGTGCTCGGCTTTACGGCCCGGCTCTCTGGGAACGACCGTCTGGCGCGGCGCGCCTGGTTCATAGCGTTTGGGGCGCTGCTACCGTGCCCGCCGCTGCTCATAGCCGATCTGGGCAGACCTGAGCGCTTCTACAACATGCTGCGCGTCCTGAAGCCGACCTCGCCTATGAGCATGGGCACCTGGGTTCTTACCGGGTTCGGTGGGGTTACCGCCGTGGCGGCCGCGGGTGAGCTCCTGGGCGGCGTCTTCGCCACCCTCGGCCGGGTGGCCGAAGGCGCAGCCGCGCTGCTGGGGCTTCCGCTCGCTACGTACACGGCAGTGCTGCTGGCCGACACGTCGGTTCCCGTCTGGCACCACGCCCGCCATCACCTCCCCTTCGTTTTCGCCGGCAGCGCCACGGCCAGCGCGGGCGCGGCGGCCGCGATCCTCACCCCCTCTCAGCATTCACGACCGGCTCGGCTGGCGGCGACATTCGGAGCCCTGCTCGAGCTCGGCGCGTCGTTTGCGATGGAGCGGCGGCTTGGCCCTGACGCGCGCCACTACCACGAGGGCGCGGCAGCGGGGCCGGCCCAGGCGGCGCGTGCCTTGACGGGCGCTGGCGCAGCGTTGATGACTCTGGGCGGCAGGCGGCCCTTGGCCATCGCCGCGGGAGTGCTGCTGCTGGCAGGCTCGCTCGCAGAGCGGTTTGCAGTCCTCAGAGCCGGCCCCAGTTCGGCCCGAGCCACTGCCGACGGCGGCACAGTCCGGGGCTGAGAGTTCCTGAAGTGGTGGCGACATCCTACTTGCCGCCGCTTACTGCCACCAGGGCAGCGACGCCCAAGCCGTAGAGGACGAGGACGGCGATGGAGTCAGGGCCCATCCGCAGCCACTGCCCCTTGGGTCGGAAAAGCATGCCCACCACGTAGACAGTGGTCAGCAGGATGCCCAAGCAGGCCAACAAGACGTCTGTGTGCTGGGCCGCTCCCAGCACTGACTGACCGCTCAGGATCGTGGCGGGCAGGAAGAGGACCGGGAGGAACGCGTTCCCGCCGAAGATGTCACTCACCGCCAGCTCGTAGTCGCGCATACGCACAGCGGCCAGACCTGTCGAAACTTCAGGCAGCGCCGTCGCCGCGGCCAGGATCGTGCCGCCGAAGACCACACCGTTCAGGTGGATGTCAGTCGCGATGGCGTTGCCAGTGATCTCCACTGCCACGCCAGCACCGAGCGTGACGAGGGCGGCGCCGGCGAAGACTGCCACGGCGACAGGTGTGGCGAGTGACTTGGCCTTCTGAGGTTTGTTCCCGCCGGAGTCCTGGTCCTCTTCCCGATTGGAGGCCCAGGGCAAGGTTTTGGCGCGCTTGGTGAGCCAGAGACCCACCAGCCAGACCACGGCTATCAGGAGCGCGGCAGGATCGATGCGCGCCACCACCGCCTGTTTGGGCAGCAGCGTGCCCATCACCACCACCGCGCAGACGGCCACGACAACCGTGCCCTCCAGCACCTGGGTCAGAGATCGGGTCGCGTCGCTGAGTGAATGCCGCACAGGGGTTGCGATGTCGAGGAGCACGAGGACCACCGTCTGAATCGCAATGCCGCCCAGAATGTTGCCAGTCGCGATGTCGAAGTTGTGCCTGATCGCCGCAGCGCCGACGATCGCCATCTCCGGCAGGTTGGTTGCGACGGCGAGAAGGATGAGGCCGCCGAGCGCCTCGCCGAGGTGAAAATGGTCAGAGATGGCATCAGTGCTGCGGGAGAGCTGATAACCGGCCAGCCAGATCAGAGCCGCAGCGGCCGTGAAGCCGGCGACTAGCACGGGCAGAGGCAACTTATCCATTGCTGGGCAGACTACTGGCGCCCGGGTCTACAGGCTCGAGCGGGCGGCCCAGAGCTCGGGGAAGAAGCGCTTGTCCAGCCGTGAGCGCAGGTAGCTGGAGCCTGTCGAGCCGCCGGTGCCTGTCTTGCTGCCGATCTGGCGCTCGACCATCTGCACGTGCCGGGCACGCCAGAGGCTGAAGGCCTGATCGTGCTCCAGCAGCGATTCCGAGAGCTGGAAGAGGTCCCGCCGGCCGGGATCGTTGAAGAGGCTCTCGATGCTGGAACCGCTCGCCTCCAGCAGCGCGGCGAACGCGTCCGCCAGCGACGGCTCGGCCAAACGGCGCTCCAGACGCGCTCTCTCCCCGCTGTCAGTCTCCAACCGCCGCAGATAGGCCGGATCCTTCAAGCCGGAGAGGAACTCGATCTCCCGGAACTGGACAGACTGGAAACCGCTGGCGGGCGCCAGGCGGTGGCGAAACTGGAGGAAGTCCTGCGGCGCCATGGTGTCCAGCACGTCGACCTGATGGATGAGCAGACTCTCGATCACTGTCACGCGCTTTAGCCGCCACTGGCTGGTCGGGCAGTCGCCCGCCTGCATCGCCTCCCGGGCTGACTCCAACTCGAAGAGGACCAGCTTGAACCACAGCTCATAGGCCTGATGGATGGTGATGAAGAGCAGCTCGTCGTGCGCGTCAGTCAGCGGCTGCTGAAGCTGAAGCAGTTCAGCGATCTTGAGGTAGCTGCCGTAGCTGAGCCGGCGATCCTCCTCCCCGAAGCTGGGTCCGCCGCCGCGCGCGGCGCGGCGCTCCGGAGGCAGCCCGCTCATCGCGCCACGGCCGCGGCCCAGCGCTCACCCTGAGCGGCCCAGATCGCCTGGGCCCAGGCAGCGTACTGTGCCTCGCTCGGGTGAAGGCTGTCGTCAGAGAGCCAGCCCGGCTCAGTGCGGCGACTGATGGGAACCACGTCGGCAAAGAGCATGCCACGCTCTTCCGCCTCCTGGCGCGCCACAGCGTTGACAGCGTCCAGCCGAGCACGAATCGCAGCAGGGGCGCCGAACTGCCCGGCAGCCGGCGTCGATGACCAGTCTGGAACTGACACCGTCAGGACCGCCGGGCCTGGCACGCCCGCTGTGAGCACCGCTTCATAGATGGCTGCCAGGTTGTTGCGATAGCGGGCAAGCGGCCAGCCCTGGACCACGTCGTTGGCGCCAATCAGCACGCTCACCAGATCCGCTCGCGAACGCAGGAGCGGCAGCTCCTCTCGGATCAAGTCGGCGGTGGTATAGCCGTTGACCGCCGGGTTGGTGAGTCGCACCGGCATGCGCAGCTGAGCCTCCAGCTTGGACACCAGCAGGGCGGGGAAGGCGCGGGCGGAGGTGGCGGCGCCAGTGCCAATGGTGTAGGAATCGCCCAGAGCGAGGTAGCTGACAGCATCTCGGGCTGGCATGCTCGCTCCACAATAGGGCTGGTTGGAGCAAGCAGTCGAAATTGAGAAATTGGGCAGCCCGGGCCATGGCGACGCTCGCGCTGGTCTCCCTCGCGATGGCTGCCTGTGCATCCCCAATCGGGAGTCCAGGCCCCAGTGTGTCACCGAGGCCATCACCATCCGGCCTGCCGCTGGCGAGCAAAGCGGGAGTCGACCAGATAGCAGGTGCCGCACTGTCAGCTGAGGGCGCGGGCCTATCAATCGCCGTTGAGCGTGGGGGCCAGGCTGTTTTCGCCAAGGGCTATGGCTGGGCAGACATAGAGAACCGAGTTCCGGTCACCGTGAACTCGATCTTCGGCCTTGCCTCAGTGACCAAGCAATTTACCGCCGCGGCGATCATGCAAATGGTCGAACAGGGCAAGTTCCACCTCGACGACTACCTGTCGAAGCTGCTGCCCGAGTTTCCCGACCAGAGTCCGCCAGTCACTGTTCGGCAGCTCCTCAACCACACCTCGGGAATCGCTGGATACACGTCCCTGCCGGGGTATCTCCAGCTGGAGCCATACGACCAATCCGAGCAGACGATGATCAGCTTCATCGCCTCCTCGCCCCGAAAGTTCGCGCCGGGTTCCCGATTCGGCTACAGCAACAGCGGTTACTTCCTGCTCGGCCTGCTCCTGGAGCGGCAGTCCGGCTCCCCCTATGCGACCTACCTTCAGCAGCATCTCTTCAAGCCCCTTGGACTGCACGACACTGAGTTCTGCCAAAGTCATCCGGACGGGCGGAGGGAAGTCCGTAGGTACGCCGCCGGAGGCAGCTCGCCGCAGCCGGCCGCGCCGGTGAGCATGACAGTCGCCTTCTCCGCCGGCGGGCTCTGCTCCACCCCTGAGGACATGCTCCGCTGGCAGGACGCCTTGCGCGCGGGCCGGGTGGTCAGCAAGGCGACTTACCGGTTGATGACCACCCCGACGCTGGCAGGCGACGGTCAGACAACGCCTTACGGGTTTGGCCTGGAATTCGACAGTATTGTGGGCGGACAGGCAGTCGTCTGGCATGATGGTGGCGGTCCGGGCATCAGCTCGGAGCTCGCCTACTACCCCAACTTGAATCTGGGCGTCGCTGTAGTCAGCAACGCAGACCGGGTGTCAGCCACCGTGGTGGCGCAGGCTGTGGCGGAGTTCCTGATCGAGCCCACCAGGCGGCCAAGTCCCTGACGCGGCCTTCAGCGGGGTTGGCCCGACTTGACGGCGTCGACCAGCAATCGACGCCAGCCGGCAGCTCTCGGCCGCCTCGCCGAGCGGCCTCGCCGGTTTCGGCGAGCTTCTCGGGCCGCCAGGCCCGGATCGGCCAGGAGCGCGCTGGCAGCACCCTCCGGCCCCGCCGGTAGACCTCCCTGCTCCAAGTCGAGCCAAAGGCGCGTCAGCGTCAGATAGATGTCGGCCTCCGTCCAATCCGGCAGGCGGCGTTGGACCTCACGTGCAGTGACAACGTCCATCAGTGGCCGGTAGACGGTGTCGTACCAGCTCGCCGCCGCCTCACTCAGCGGGACCTCCCGGCCAGTCTTCAGCGCGAGAAAGTAGCGATGACCCTGGATGTGATCGAGGATGACGTCGTAGCGGCCCAGCTGGCTGCAATCGAGCCGCGCCTGCGGCCGGCTCTTGTCAAGCCCTGTCTTCTCCAGGAAGTCGGCGTATTCGGCCGCCCTGAGCAGCTCCTCCGCATTCATCTCATCCGCGACCGGCACCCGGGTCTTGAGCTCGACCACCCTCGCCTTCAACTTCGTCAAGCCAAGATGCCGGGCGACTGAGACCTGGTGGTGACCCTTCCTGACAAAGTAGGAGTTCCCCAGCAGGTAAACCTCGATCGGCGGCATCTGGTCGCCCCGCTCCATCCGCTCGTACAGCTGTACCCAGCGCTGCCGCAGATGGCGGCTGCGGGGAAGGAAGGAGGGGTCGAAGTCGGGTGAGTAGCTCTCGGCGCCCTTGATTTGCGTCAGCGGGATCTCGCGTACCCCCAGGTCGCGCTCGCCTGTGCTGCCGACCGCCTCCACCACCTGGCGGAGCTGGGGCACCGCGGTGGTGCCTGGGTCCAAGGGAGCACCGAGTTCCTGATGTTGGGCTTCTCGGCGCTCCTCTCGAAACTCGAGCTCGGCTCGGACGGGAGCGGGCAGTTCGGGGGTCCGGCGATCGCCCAGCCGGCGCAGGATCCGCATCACCAGCTGGCGATCAGGCTGAACCTGATTCGGCGGTCGCCAGCCTTCCACGTCGCTGAGGAGATCGCCCAGCGCCGCGGCGAGCGCGGCCGCGTGAAGGTCCTGCGGTGCGGCGACCGCAAACCGACCTATCTCCTCGCGCGCCGTCGCCACGGTGTCGTGGACTTCCCGGCCGCCCAGCCGCCTCTCGATCGCGTCGACCACTGTGGCGCCCGCGACCAGCAGGTGCGTTCGAGCCTGGCGCCACCTGTCGGAATCGTCGTCAGTGGCACGCGCCTGGGCCGCCTGCCTGGCCAGCGCCCGAACCGTGCGATACAGATAGGCGACCAGCCGGAGACGATCCTCGAGGCGGCTCAAGTCATGGATTCGGCCCAAGTGCCAGGGGTTCCAGCGCAGAGCGTCCTCCGCCTCGCCCACATCGGACACCGCTTCGTCTGCTCGCTCGCTGTGATCGCGCACGCGCCTGCGGTTGGCCTCCGCCTCTGCTGTCCCCGCCAGCTCCAGCGTGCGCTGGACGTCGGTGCGCAGGTCCACGCTCACTCGGCGGAAGGCCTGGCGCAGGCCGCGCACAGGGTTGGGCGGCCAGATGAGTGCTGCCACGGCGATACCCACGGCGCCGCCCAGCGCCGTCTCCCAGAGGCGGTCGACGTTGTCGGCCCTGCCCGAGGCCAGCACCAGCAGAGCAGAGACAGCTATCTGGTTGTTGAAGCCTTGGCGGGACACCTTGAGCCAGCCGCCCATCAGCATGCAGATGAAAATGACGCCGGCCAGCACCAGCGACGAGACGCCCAGGAAGTGTTCAGCCAGCAGCCCCAGGGCCAACCCGGCAGCCACGCCGAGCAGGAACTGGACTGCGTTGAGAAGCGAGCCGTAGGCGTGTCCCTGCATGAGGATGATCACAGCCAGCACCGCCGCGAAGGGCCGCGGGTTCAACGATTGGCCGAGAGCCCAGACGAGTCCGGAGGCGAGCGCCACCTTCAACGACTGCACAGCCAAGGGCGGCAGGAAGCTGGGCGGCTCCGCCAGCCGCCAGGCGACCTTCTGGAAGCGTCTCATCACATGTACTCCTTCTACCAACCCGCTTTCCGGCAGCGGCAGGTCCCGAGGCGCCGGCCAGCCAAGCGCTGGCTCTAGGCCCGAAACGGCCGAGCGGTGGCGTATGTGGTCAGACTGGATTCGATGGACGCTTCCCGCCTCCTCTTTGTCGGCGCCTACACCGAGGCGAACACGCAGCCCTCGGGCCACGCCGAGGGCATCTTCGTTTTTCGCGGAACGGCCGAGCCTGTTCAGCTCGAACTCATGAGCATTGCCCGCGAGGTTCGCAACCCATCCTTTCTGGCGCTCCACCCCAGCGGTAGCTTTCTTTACGCAGTCAATGAGTTGGAGCAGGGGTCCGTCAGCGCCTTCGCAGTTGCGCAGGACGGCGGGCTTCGGCTCTTGGCCGAGCAGTCGAGCGGCGGCTCGGCGCCCGCGCACCTCAGCGTCGACGCCAGCGGCCGCTTCGTTCTGGTCGCCAATTATGTGAGCGGCAGCTGGGCTGTTCTGCCCATCCGGAGTGACGGCGGTCTGGAGCCGCTCAGCGACCGCTGGCAAGCGAGCGGCTCGGGCCCTGACCGAAAGCGCCAGGAAGGCCCGCACGCCCATTTCGTGACGCAGGTACCCGGCAGCTCATTGGTGCTCGGCTGCGATCTCGGCTCCGACCGCCTCCGACTCTGGCGGCTGGTCGAAGCGCCCGGTCGACTGGAAGCGGCCGCGCCGGACAGCTGGGTGGCGAGGCCGGGCTCCGGCCCCCGCCACGCCTGCTTCCACCCTGCCCTACAGCTGATCTACGTCGTGAACGAACTCGACTCCACTGTCGACGTACTGGCTCAGGAGCCCGGCGGCCTCAGCCATCGGCAGACGGTCTCCTGCTTACCGTCTGGGTTCAGCGGCGAAAGCACAGCCGCCGAGATCGCTCTCCATCCTTCGGGGCGGTACCTCTACATCTCCAACCGCGGCCATGACAGCGTCGCGGCCTTCACCGTCGACCCCAACCGAGGTGATCTGACACCTGCGGGCTGGTGGCCCAGCGGAGGCAAGAATCCGCGGTCGTTTGCCATCGAGCCCGAGGGCCGCTTCCTCTACGCGGCCAACCAGGACGGGGACGCGATAGGTGCCTTCGGCATCGACCGCAGCAGCGGCCGACTGAGCCAGCTGGGGCAGGCGGCAACCGCGCCCAGCGCGGTCTGCCTGCTCTTCGGCGGCCCGAGCGGCCAGCTCGAGGCGTCTACTTGAGGGCGCCGACGATCTGAGTGAACTTGCCTTGGATCGCAGTGCCAAGCTGTGTCAGCACCACGATTACTACCACAGCCACGAGAGCCAGGATCAGCCCGTACTCGACCATGCCCTGCCCGCGCTGACGGGCGCGATCGGAGACCTGAAGCGGCCTCAGCATCAATTCAGCGAGCAATCCGGGCATTGCCCAGAGCTTCTCCAGAACGCGATACCCCCGCATTTGAGCACCTTTCCCTTCAAGCGATCCAGCAACAACTGGGAAGACTATACACTAGCCCGCCGGGACAAACGGCGGACAGCGCCGGCAGCGACAGTCTAAGCTATTGACGAGATGAGGCGTGAAGTGGTCCGCACCCTACTGGTCGTGGCCGAGCGGCCCTACTTGTGGGCAGCCGTCAGGGAGTTGGTCAGTCCGGAGCTTGCGCTCGTGCGACAGGCGCGCCCCAGCGATCTGGCCCCGGCCTGGCAGCAAACAGATCCCTGGCCCTGGCTCGTGGTGGGGGGCGCGGCGCAAGTGCCGGCCCGCCTGACGGAGCTGGTGAAGGAGCTGCCGGTTCCGGTCTGGTGGCTGGGGGAGCCGCAGGGCGAGTTGCCCCCCGGTACCCTGCAGTTCTCAGACTGGCCCCAGTTGGAGGCGAGACTTCGGGCGCTGAGCGGGCCGGTCCTGGGACTTCAGTTCGCCCCTCTGCGCGGCCTGAAGACACCTGGCGGATATCTCACGCGAGGGACAGCCGACCTGGAGGGATTGATGGCCGCTTACCCCCATGCTCTACCTCGCTTTCGCACCCTGCGCAGGGCCCGCCAAACCGTGCAGCGTGCGGGCGTCGGCTGTGCGGTGAGCGTGGCCCAGGGAGATGTGAGACTGGCACCCGTCGAGTAACACATATGAGGAGGACTGTGGTAGCAGAAAACCAGACACACCGCGAGCGACGAAGGCAGCTTTCGATGGCTGAAGCCACCGGCGCCCGACCGGAGGTGCTGGTGCTGGAGGACGATCCCGAGCAGCTCCAGCAGTTGGCGCAGGCGATCCGGGAGGCTGGCCTGATTCCCCTTGACGCCGAACATCCCCGCAAAGCTTTGGCCCTACTTCACACCGGCCGCCCCATCCTGGCAGTGATCGACCTCGATATGTCACTGGCTGAGCAGACCGGCTATACGGTCGAGCAGGTTCTGGAGCGCCTGCTGGAGGACTTTGGCGCCTGCACCCCGATCATCTACTCGGCCCACGTGGACCGGATCGAGCAGCGAGAGCGAGTGGCGCGAATTCATCCCTACGCCCAGATCCAGGACAAGAAGGAGGGCCTGACCGCCCTGATCGAGAGGCTGGGCAAGATGCTTCAGGCGAGCTTGGGCGATCTCGTAGTCAATTCCGGCCGTGTGCACCATCAGCCCAGCGGAAAGCGTTTCAAGCACCGCGTGGCGGTGGCTTTGGTGGTGGCCACCAAGCTCCACCGTGACGTCCGCCTGGACGAGACTGAGGCGCGGGCGGTGCGCCGGTTCAGCCGCTGGTTGGACGAGGAGGTGGATTCGGAGATTCAGGTGCGCCCGTTCCGAAACCGGCACTACGACCTGGCGCTGCGAACGGATCCAGCCGGGACCGACCAGGACCGCGCTCCTTCGTTGCCACGCCAGGGGGCTGACAACCAGGTTCTCATAGTCGACGGTGACGCCGATCAGCGGGCGGTGCTGGAGGGTATGGTCCGTCTGCTTCACCTGATGCCTCTGGTGGCCGCGACGGCGGCTGAGGCGGAGCGCATCCTCCTCGTCCACCGGCCTGTGCTGACCCTTGTCAACGTCGATGCCAAGGGCAAGGCGGCTGCCGCACTGGACGACCTGATCACGTACCTGTACGAGTCGTTCGGTGACTGCCTGGTCCTGGCTTACTCGAAGGATCTGAACTCGGTCAGGCAGCGGAGCCGGCTGGAGGAGCTGCACGCCAGCGTCCTGGTCCAGGACACCAGCAGTGGTTTGGAGGGCTTGCGCGAGCGGCTGGGCAAGCTGGTCAGGGCGCGCTTCGGCGACATCTACAGCGAAGGCGGCCGAGTGTGGCACGAGAAGACGGGCAAGACCTACGCCCACCGCATCGCCCTGACGCTGCTGATGGCCGCCCGCGAGCAAGAGGTCGAGGTGGTGTTGGATCAGGCGGAGGGCCGGGCTGCCCGACGTCTGCACAAGTGGCTGGAAGCAGTCGGTTCAGACGTGCGAGTCCGCCACAAGTACAACAACTACTACCTTGTGCTTGAGCCGCCTCAACCCAGGCGCCGCGCGGGAACGAAGGCGGCTCAGGTGGCGCAGCCGAAAAAGCGGGGTCGCCCGCGGAAGGTCGCGGCCGCGGCCGGCGCCTGAGGCCCCAGTTGCCTGTACCAGCCGAAAGGACCCTATCTCGGGGCTCAAGGCGTCGATGCGTGCGCAGCATTTCCCGCGTCGCGGGGCCCCCTAAGCACGGGGCCCGACCCTTCGTCGTCACGGATCCTCAGATCCGCTCCTCCTCGTCCCACCCTTTCCTTTCCACCCCACGAAACCTCCGGTTTCGCGGGGACCCCGAATTTCCCACCCCACGAAACCTCCGGTTTCGCGGGGACCCCGGATTTCGCCTCGCCCCCCTGACCGGCGCCCTGATCGGGCGCCTGCCCCGAGCTACGGCCCAATCGGCCGTTACAGGCACCTAGCTCTGCGACTGGACAGGACCGACGTCGCCCAGCTGCCGTTTGCGACAGCTCTGCTGTCGGCCGACGGGACCATCCTGGCCCGATCACCTGAGTGGTCAGGCGCGATGCCCGGCAGCGTGGTGTATCACGCTGGGCTGAGCAAGTTGGTGGTGGCGCCGGCCACGCCCACTCCGCCGGCCCTGGACGCGCTGATGGGACGATTGCTGGGCGCGCTCGAAGCCGCGCTGCCTGCGCTGGACGGTGAGTCAGCGCGGCGGGTGAGGGTGTTGCAGGCCGGCCTCGAACTCATCTCCGGCCGGCCGCTCTCCGAGGCTGACAGCGGGACGACCTCGGATGTCCTGACCTTGGCTGAGTCCGCCATACGCATGCGCGCGCCCGATCTGGGCGTGGATGTGCAACCCGAGCACCGACCCCAGGCGGTCCCAGCGCCGGCCACCATCGCGCTCGCCCTCGTCCAGTTCGCCGTCAACGCGAAACAGCACGAGTTCATGGATGCTGCCCAACTTCGCCCCGTACGCAGCGTGCGGCTGCGAGTGGGATCAGGTCCCGCCTTCTACGTCGAGTGGCCGTCAGCGGAGGTGACTGGAGCTCAGGTGAACACAGCTAGACATCAGCGGGCGAGGCTGCGTTGGGGCTGGGGCTATGTCCGGCTGGCGGCTGATGCTCTGGGTGGGGTGGCGCTCCCGCCGGGACTGACGAATCCGGGCTGGGAGGGTGCCGGTTTTTCGATCGGCAGCCGCCTGCTGGCCGTTCCGGTGGCGTGCTTTGAGTGCGGCAGGAGGGTTCGCTGCACAGCGAGCTGGGAACAGGAGACAGGCTTTGCTCACACGGCGAGCCGGCGTCTCATCAAGGACAGCCTGGCCGGCGCAATTGAGGCAGCCGCCGCCGCGCCGGGCGCCATCGTCTACCGAGATCTCTTCTGCGCACGGAGCAGCGGCGACCGAACCTGGGTGGCGCTGCCGCCCGAGACGGGCACCAACCGCATCAAGGACGTGCTTCGCGGCCTTGATCACGAGCGAGTCCTCTGGGCGGCTCCCGAACCACATGCAACGCGGGTCCACGCGCTCACCCTGATCCTCGCCCGGCTGGCCGGCGAGGAGTGGCCGCTCTTCGACGCCGCGAGCTTCGGTCAGGCGTTCTCGGGAGCCTGCCAGGCGCTGAGGCTCGACCCACCCGATCTGACAGGAGCAACTGTCTATCCAGACGGCCGGGTGGCCGCCTTTCTGTTGGCCGAACTCGGAGGCCGGCTGCGCGTAAGTCAGGGGACGCTGGTCTTCGATGCGCCTCCGGGGGCGGGCGACGACCCTCTGCTCGGCGTGCTCGAACCCGGCGGCCGCCTCACTCCGGAGCTTGATCAGCTCTTCACCTGAGCATCCTTAACAGGCTGACATCGGGTGGTTGCCTGGCTAGCATGGGCGGGCATGAAGTGCAGTCCTCCTGCCGCTGCGGGACAGGTGGCTCCGGTGGTGGACGCTGCCGAGATTCCAGTGCGCGTGGTTCCGTCCAGCCGCCGGCGGCGGACAGTCTCGGCGCGCATGGTGGATGGGGTGTTGGAGGTGCGGGTGCCGGCCTGGATGCCCGCCACCGAGCGTCAGCGCTGGGCGGAGCGATTGCGCCTTCGGGTTGAGCGGCAGCGCCGCCGCGCCAAGCCTGGAGACAGGGAGCTGCAGGAGCGGGCTCGGGAGCTCAACCGACGCTATTTCGGCGCTCGGCTGAGCTGGACCTCGATCGCTTTCGCCGAGCAGCATCGGCGCTGGGGCTCCTGTAGCCCCGATTCGGGTCTGATCCGACTTTCGAGCCGGCTGGCCGAGGTGCCGGGTTGGGTGCGTGATTATGTGCTCGTGCACGAGCTGGCGCACCTGCTGGAGGCCAATCACGGCCCCCGTTTCTGGGAGATGGTGAGCGCGTACCCCTTCTATGAACGAGCCCGCGGCTACCTCATAGCCCTCGATCACGCCACTGGGGGCAGCGGCGAGCCGGCCTCGGACATCGACTGACCGGCCGTTGTAGGGGCTGCCGGTGCTGACCAGCTGTCCGGTCGGCAGGGCGGCGATTTAGCGGGTTGGAGTGATCGGGATGGCTTCGATCTGGCCCACGTAAACCGGGCGGGGCTCGGTCGAGACGACTACGTCGTCCAGGCCGGTGGGGACCGCGTCGTGATGCATGCCGTAGGAGTCCAGGTAGAAGACCTCGGCTGTGATCGCGTAGTGCTCGTGAGCGACCAGGTGGTACCTCTGGTCTGGGTGGCGGTTCTCGCTGATCTCGCGGTATTTGTGGGCGGTGAGCGAGTCGTGGACGCCACACTGCGGCGCGGGAGCGGTCTCGCTGTCGTCCCAAGGGTCGTCGAAGTCCCATTGGGTCTTGACGAACTGGATGGTTATGACCAGGGTGTAGAAGACGGCTCGGCCACCGGGACCGCTGGGGGGACCGCCGACCGTCACTGCCAACTGTTTCTGATCGGGAATGGTTTGGCCCTCCAGCCAGACGCACTGAGGCAGGTTGACAACGCCCTTGTTGGCTGGAGCGGTCCCGATCTGGCCGGCCTGGCCCTGGATCTGCCCCTTGGCTTGGGCGAAATAGGGACCCCAGTCCACGGCGCGGGGACTGCCGACGATGGTGATCGCGTGCCAGAAGAGGCAGGGATCGGGCGGCCCGGCGTCACATTGCTTCTGCCACTGCGCCTTGCTGTCCACCTGGCAGGTGAGTGGGCCGTTCTGGTCTTTGGTCCACTTGCCGGTGACTTTCCAATGAATTTCGGCGTCGTTGTAGCTGGCCATCCGGCTCTGCGTGACGCCGAGGTCGCCGACGATGCCTCCGACGGTGTGGTCCGGAGAGCCCATAGGCGCGGCGAGATAGGAGGGTGAGCCGGGCGCTCCAGAGAACTGGACGGGGGAGATCCAGAGCATCTGGCAGGGATCGCCTTCCGAAATGCCTCCGCTGGTTGGAGCGACGTCATGCGCTCGACCGCCAGAGCTGAAGTGCGGGCCACCGGGAGTGAAAACCGAAATGCCAGCACGCTCTTGAAGCCCACCCGATGGCGGCACACCGGTCTGTTGTGTGATGCTGATGCCGCCTTGATTCCAGCTATTCGCATAAGCCCCAGCGTCGCATAGGCATGCGAGAATTATTGCTGCAGCCGGAACGGCGAGCCATCTAGAGACAAGCATCGCGTATCACCTTTGGCTGCTGAGCGTTGGTGCAGTTGAAGTCGCCTCCGGCAACCCAGACCCAGCCGAGGATTGGGTCACGATGTGCTGAGCCGAGAAGAAGGATTGGTTGAACGAGAGTGCTCGGCAAGTCGATCACCACCTCATCGGCTTTCCCCGGTACTTGCAGAAGTACCCGGCCAGGTCCGTGGATCGTGTAGACCCAACCGTGGTCGCCCGCCACCAGCCCTTGCCCAGCAGAAATCTGTCGAACAGAGTTTGATAGAGGTACGGCGTCAAGTCGGATGAGCTGAATAGCCGCAGCGACCTTGAGCGTCCCGCCTGCGCTATCAGCCTTGTCAAGCAATTGCAGGTCCAATGAGAATTCGAGGTTTTCCAAACCCGGCGAGACCATTACAGAGCTTCTCAGGAGGCTTGCTCCACGGTGGTCCAGGGCCCAGTTGTCAAGCGCAAACCAGCGTTCCACGGCCTCGGTTTCGGTTCGCAACTGCTGCGGCGTCAAGAGGCCGTTCGTCTTGTCTGTAACCGGGACTTTCGGTATAGCCAGATCCGCAGGGGGGCAGACAGTGATTTGGCGCTTGGCCAGCTCGGCGCAGCGGTCGATCGCCGGCGTCGGTTTGGGCGGCCGGGAGGGGCTCGGGCTCGGGGCGCTGGCGCTACCCCCGCCGCACGCCATCGCCACGCCCACCAGCAGCAGCGCCAGGGTGACACTGATTCGACGAAGCCAGCTCCGCACCCACCGCTGACCACCCTGATCCGAACCCATAGCCCCCACCGGAGACGATCTTATCTCAACCAGACGTACAAGACGCGGACAAATCTGGGGCCGCTATCAGCCCTCAGGGGGTGAGGACGATCTTGGTCGCTTCACGCTTGTCGAAGAGGCGGTAGGCCTCCGTCGCCTCCTCCAGCTTCATTCGATGGCTTATGATCCGCTCCGGCTGAAGACGTCCCGCCGCGATCAGCTCCAGCAGCTGAGGCATGTAAGCGTGAACGTTGGCGCAGCCGGAGCGAAAGGTCAGATCCCGGGTCCACGCCTCGAGGTAGGGAAAGTCAGCAGTCGTCTTGTTAGGCACGCCCACCGAGGAGACGGTGCCGCCACCGCGGCAGCAGTTGAACGCCGTCTCGATGGCCTGCATATGTCCTACGCACTCGAGGACAGCGTCGGCCCCGGCCCCCTCAGTGGCCGCCTGGATCACCGCCTGGGGGCTGGTCTTCCGGGAGTCGATGGGAGTTGCACCCAGCTCGCCCGCGAGTCGCAGGCGCTCCTCGACCATGTCGACGCAGTAGACGCGAGCCGGGCCGAACAGCTGGGCGCACATGACCGCCATCAGACCAACCGGACCGGCGCCGATCACCGCCACAGTGTCACCTGGCGTTATGAGTCCTCGCTCCGCCGCGAAGTAGCCGGTGCTCAGGATGTCGCCAACGAAGAAAGCCTGCTCGTCCGCCACCTCGGCTGGGATGAGCGCCAGGTTCAGATCCGCGTTTGGCACCACGCAGTATTCAGCCTGCCCGCCGCCGAGATCACCGAACAGCTCGCCGTGACCAAAGATTGCGCGCTCCACGCACTGCGCCCACCAGCCCCGCCGGCACAGGCGGCAGCGGCCGCAGGCTGCGAAGAAGGCGGCTACGACGCGGTCACCGGTAGCAATGCGGCCCACCTCAGCGCCCACGGCCTCCACCACTCCGACGAACTCGTGGCCCAAGACGGCCCCCTCATTCACAGGGCTGTGACCGTGGTAGATGTGCAGGTCCGAGCCGCAGATGGCGCTGAGCGTCACCCGCACCAGCGCCTGATCAGGTCCGCTCAGGTTCGGCCGCTCGACTTCCCCAACTCGAAAATCGCCACGTCCATGCATGAGGACCGCTCGCACGGCAGCGATTGTAGGTGGCCGGGCGGCGGGGTTCACTGGATTTCGGCCCCCACCACCAGTTATAGTGATAGCGTCCCTATCAAAAAGAGGAGGACCCATGGACAACAACGTATTGCTCGCTGTCATAGGCGCCGTCGTCATCCTGGCCCTCATCGTGGCGGCCATCTTTTTCTTCATCCGGCGCCGGGGCGGGGACGCTCCCTTCGAGCGGCGTCAGCTCAACGCTGAGCGCATCGAATCCGCGGAGCCGCGCCTGACCGACATAGAGCGCCAGTTCGTCGACGAGCCACGCCAGGCCGTGGCGGAGGCCCGACGCCTTCTGGATGACCTGCTCAACGAGATGGGCTACCCCGCTCGGAACAGCGCCGCCGAGCGCGCCAAGGACCTGCGCTACTTCAACCGCACCCACTCTGAGCGGTACGTGCAGGGTGGCGCCCTCAAGGAGAACACCAGTACGGAGGAGCTGCGCCGCGTGCTGAAGGACTGCCTCCTCACAATCCGAGAGCTGCTGGCCGAAGGCCGGGAACACCTACCCGGCGATGAGCGAAGGCACCTGACCGACGAGCGGCCAGCCTCTGTCCCGCAGCCGACTGAAGGTCGCGAGGTAGTTCCCCAGGGGGGACATGAGGTCGCCCCCCAGGCGGAGCGCCGAGTCGAGACGGAGCACCACGATGTCCGCCGGGAGCCATTGGCCGAGTCGGAGCAGGGCGTGACCGGGGAGCCGGGCGTCCCTCGCGCCGGTGCCGAACGCGAGGTTCATGACGTCCGTGACGTCCGTGACGTCCGCCAGGTGCCCGACCCCCAGAGCGAGGAGGATCCCCCCCGGCCCCGACCGCCAGCCTGAGCGCTGGACGCCCGCGCGCCTACCCTGAGTTCTCATGAAACTCAGAGGGGCGGCGGTAATCATCACCGGCGCTTCCAGCGGAATCGGCGCGGCCACCGCCGTTCGTTTTGCTCGAGAAGGCGCCCGCCTCGCCCTCTGCGCTCGGCGGTTCGACCGGCTCCAGCAGGTGGCCGAACGCTGCCGGGCGGTCGGTGCGACCGAGGTGGTGCTGCGGAAGGCCGATGTCGGAAGGCCCAGCGACGCCCGGGCCTTCGTGAACGTGGCCCTGCAGCACTTCGAGCGCATCGACGTGCTCGTGAACAACGCCGGCCGGGGCTGGCGGGGGCCACTTCAGCAGATGCCGCAGGAGGAGGTCACCGAGCTGGTGAGCAGCAACCTGCTGGGGTGCATCTGGACCATCCAAGCGGCCCTGCCAATCATGTTCGAGACCCGCTCGGGCGTCATCATCAACGTCGCGTCGGTGGTCGGCTTTCGCGCCGCACCGTATTCCGCTGTGTATTCAGCCAGCAAGCACGCGCTGGCCGGTCTCGGTCACGCGCTGCGGGGAGAGCTGAGTGGCAGCGGGGTCAAGGTCTGCACGGTGTACCCCGGGACTACCGACACCGAGTTCTTCGGCGATCACAAGCCCGACGGGCCGCTCGTGCAGTCGGCGGACTCGGTTGCCAAGTCGATAGTACGCAACGCACGGCGGCCCCGGCGGGATGTCATCATGCTGCCCTATCGCGCCGGTCACCTGGCAGAACCACTTCTGGGCGGACTTCTCGATCATGCCCTGGGCGAGATGCGGCGCAACCACCACCCTGAGTACCGGGTCTAGTGGTCTTGAGGCGCCTCGCCTCGCGCGTGCGCCTCGGCTATCAGCTCCTCCAGCCGTTTGGCGTTGGCGACCGACCAGTTCGAGTAATTGTTGTTCATGATGGCGTGCACCTCGGCGGCCTGCTCCTCCATCGCCTGCAACCGCGGCACCCACTCGCTGAGCTCAGTGTCCTTGTAGTTGTGCTGAAAGCGCACGCTCGGCGGCGCTCCCTTCAAGTTCCAGTTGCGGTGATTCCGGCCGTGGAACCGGACGACCGCCAGCTTGGTTGAGGTGCATTCGCTCAGGGGCGGCATGCTCGTCTCCAACCCCTGCGGCGTGTCCACGGCGACGTAGGGAATGTCGCGGGCGCGCAGGAAGGCGAGGGTTCCGGCGGCATGACGATCGTCGAGCCAGGTGCGGCGGCGGAACTCGACGGCGATCTGAAAGCCATACATCCGCTCGTGGCACTGCTCCAGATAAGCCAGAGACTTGGTGGAGGGGAAGAACCAGGGCGGGAACTGGAAGAACACTGCGCCGAGCCGGCCTGCGGCACGCAGGGGCTCCAGTGCATGGCGGAAGGAGTCCCACGCCGCGTCCACGACCTCGGCCGGGAGCTGCTCCGCATAGACGCTCCGCTTGGCCGTCAAATCCGCCGGGATGCCCGCTCTGATTTCCGGCGGCATCGCCTTCGGATTGGTGGGGTGCTGGGTGAAGAGCGAGAAGGACTTGACGTCGATGCGGAAGCTGTGAGGGGTGCGCTCGACCCACAGCTCAGAGTTGCGCTTCGGCAGCATTCCGTAATAGGTGCTGTCCGCCTCCACCAGGGAGAACTGAGAGGCGTAGTACTGCAGCCGCTCCTCACCACTGCTCACTCCCGGCGGATAGAACTTCTTGGAGCCGATCAGCTCCTTGTCGATCCAACCGGCGATTCCGCACCTGATCACAAGCGCCTCAGTGTGTTAGCTTGGGCGTGACGATGGTTCTTGGGCGAATTTGTGTCCCCAATGGGCACTGGCGCTGGATAATCGAGTCGTCACGTCTGTCGCTGTAAGGCTAATTCCCGGAGGTCCTTGAATGCAGAATCCACCCCCAGGTCCGCCGCCAGGCGAAAGGCCGGGCCCCGAGCAGCCACCCGGTGACTTCGGTCAGCAGCCAGGCTATCAGCCACCGCCCGCTCCAGGCGGCGGTTACGAACCTCCGTCCACTCCGGGTGGTGGATTCGGACAGCAACCTCCGCCACCTACCGGTGGCGGCTACCAACCACCGCCGCCTCCTCCTGCCGGGGGTTATGAACCGCCGACCGGAGGCTACCAGCCGGGCGGCAGCTACCAGCAGCCTCCGGGCAGCGGCTATCAGCAGCCGCCCAGCTATCAGCCCGCCAACCATCGGGGACAGCCGGCCACCAGCGGCATGGACAGCAAGACCGGCTCGATCATCGCCTACATCCTGACCTGGCTGACCGGGCTGATCATGTACTTTGTCGGCAAGGACAACCCGAATGTCCGCTACCACGGCGCCCAATCGCTGATCTTCTTCGGCGGCATCACAGTCATCAACATCGGCCTCAGTATTTTGGGCTCGATCTTCAGCGCCGTGACGAACTCCGGAGTCGGCGCCATCTTTGGCCTGATCGAACTCCTGCTCGGCCTGTTCGGTTTCATCATGTGGATCGTCTGTATCGTGAAGGCGATCCAGAGCCATGGCGAGCGCTGGCCGATCCCGTTGGTCGGCGGTTTTGTCACTCCTTACGCGGAGAGAATGGCCGGCGCCTAAGCCCCAGCCAAACTATAGGCCCCGCCTGCGGGCGGGGCCTGTTTCTTGTCCGGCCGCAGCCGAAGCCAGAACTATCGGAGCAGAGGTCTCCGCTTCGGCGTCAACTCGAGTGTTCTTGAGGTGAGCCACGGCCAGCTCCACCCCAGCCCGGAACTCGTCCAACTCGCGCCGCGCTGCCGCCAGCTTACTCCGCAGGACCTGATTTTCCTGCTCCAGGCGCCGCAGGGGCGGCGACGAATGAGCTCGCGCCCCGCGCAATTCAGCCAGTTCCAGCTTCAGCCGCTCGCAGCTCACCAGCAGCTCGCGCCGCTCGAGCAGCAGCTTCTGAATCAGGGGCGGCTCAGACTGGGACGGCTTCCCTTTTCTCGTTGACATAGCGGCATACCCCAGGCTGGAACTCACGGAGCCGCAGGTTCTCAACTTCTCCCTTCACGAAGCGCGCTTTGATCGCCAGCGACCCGATGCCCTTGGAGCGCTCATACGGAAAACGATATAGGCGTCCCGAATCAACCAACAGGCAGAGCGCCAAACGCTCCCCGTCCGGTTCGATCACCGTCTTGAAACAGGGCACCGTGCGCTTCGCGATCTCGTGCTTGGTGAGACCGTTGACCCGGCCGAAGAGGACGTCTCGGGGGGACCGCATGCTGCAGCAAGACTACGCAAGCAAGGCAAGCTGATGCGGTTCGGGGGGCGGCTCCAGGAAGTGCCGGCGCTGCGTCCAGTCAGCCTCCTGAGGACCTTGGCGGACGAGATCGCTCACCTGAGCCTGCACGGACTTGAGCCGTGCCGGGGGCAGGTAGGCACGCCCGGAGTAGTCGCGCAGATACTCTGGCAGCTGCTCCGGCCAGTGCTCTGCCAGCGTTGCCAGGAAGTGCTCCCGGGTTCCCTCGCGGAGATAGAGCAGACCGGCCCAGACTCCTGCCGCACCCGCATCTCGCGCAGCCTTGACCACCGTGGCCAGCTGCTCCGGCCGGTCGCTCAGGCCGGGCAGGATCGGTGCCATGGCGACGGAGGTTCTGATGCCGGCGGCGGCGAGCCTTTCCAGCGCGCGCAGCCGCTGGGCGGGGGGCGCCGTGCCAGGTTCGGTCCGGCGCCAGACGTCGTGGTCGAGTGTGGGGATGCTGAAGTGAACGGAAAAGCGCGCCCGCCGAGCCAGAGCGCTCAGCACGTCGACGTCGCGCACGATGAGTGGGCCCCGGGTGATCAACGACCCTGGGTTGTGGAAGTCTGCAAATGCTTCCAGACAGGACCGGGTGAGACGGAAGGTACCCTCAGCGGGCTGGTAGGGATCAGTCGCGGCGCCGATGGCGACAGGCTCTCGGCGCCAGCTCGGCCGCCTGAACTCCTGGCGAAGGACCGTCGCCACATTGGACTTGACGCGAACAGTGCGGCCATAACGAGAGTCGGAGGGGCGGTCGGCTCGCTTCTCGAAGGCGCGGACGTAGCAGAACGCGCAGCGATGCTCGCAGCCCATATAGGGGTTGAGCGACCATTCGAAGGGCATGCCGCGTACACGGTTCAGAGCAGATTTGCACGGTTGGTCCAAGTATTCGACCTCGGTCCGGCGCGGCTCGAGTGCCATTCATCGCACTATAGAACATTTGTTCGCTACCCGCCACGGAACCGAGTGCAGCCGCGGTTGACTTGCGGGCCCGGTCTCACCGGGTCGGCGGTTCAGTCCCTCTGACCAGCGAGGACGGGCAGTAGTCGTTGAGCGGGCACTCCCCGCAGCGCGGCCGGCGAGCGTCACAGATCCGGCGGCCGTGCAGGATGAGACGCAGGGAGAGGCCTGACCACTCCTCCGGCGGCACCATCCTGGTGACTAAGCGCTCGATCTTCTCCGGATCGCTCGTGCCGGCCAATCCCAGCCGCCGCGAGAGCCGGATGACGTGGGTGTCAACTGCAAAGCCTGGCAAGTTGAAGGCGACGCCCAGGATCACATTGGCGGTCTTGCGGCCGATACCGGGCAGCGTGACCAGGTCCTCCAACCGCGGCGGCACCTCGCCGTCGAAGCGACTGACCAGGTGCTGCGCGCAGGCGATGATGGAGTGCGTCTTGGCCCGGAAGAACCCGGTGGACTTGACTATCATCTCGACCTCGGCCGGGTCAGCGCCAGCTAGGTCCTGGGCGGTCGGATAACGACTGAAGAGCTGTGGCGTTGCCGCATTGACAGCCCGGTCAGTGGTCTGGGCGGACAGGATGGTGGCGATCGTCAGCTCGAACGGATTCCGGAAGTCCAGCTCGCAGGCTGCCGGATACATGTCAGACAGGCGCCGAACCGTCAGCTGCGCACGCTCCCGCGCGCCCAGCGGCGCTCGGAGCGGTGGCCGGCGCCGCTTCTTCCGCGCCGCTGCGGCCGGTCGGCGCGGCGTCGGCTTGGAGGGGACGGTCGCCATCGGGGCGATCTCTAGGAGAGGAGCCGGCGCGCCGTGGCGGCAATGCGGCCGTTCTCCGTCCGACCGGCCAGCCGAGCCGTGGCCGCCTTCATGACCGGGCCGAAGTCCCTGACTCCGCTCGGCTTCACCTCTGCGATCACTGCGCGCAGCTCGCTCTCCAGTTCGGCGTCCGAGACCTGGGCCGGCAGGTAGCGCTGCAAGACTTTCGCCTGGTCGGTTTCGCGCTGCGCGGATTCCTCCCGACCGGCCGCTGCGTACTGCTCCGCCGCCTCCTCCCGTTTCTTCAGCTCCTTGCGCAGGATCTGAATCACCAGCTCATCGCTTATGCCCTTGGCGCCAGGTTCCTTGGCAGCGCGGGTGACCTCGCTCTTCAGCAGCGAAAGGGCATCGAGCGCTGCCTGCTCCTTCGCTTTGCGCGCGCTCATCATGTCAGCGTCTACGCGCTCAAAAAGGGCCGACTCAGCCAACTCTCATCCCCTCCAATCGCTCTCTGAACATAGCCAGGAGCGCCTCGCCGGACCCCGGTCGGCCGCCCAGCTCGGCCACTGTCTCCTCGGCCTCCGGCTCGCAGCCGCGCGACCACTGCTGGCGCAGCCAGGCCCCGGCCGCAGGGTCGGCCCACCAGCGCTCGCCGAAGCGCTGTCTCAGACGGCGCTCTACGTCGGCCTGAGCCAGCCAGGCGCGCAGGTAGTCGGCGGAGTAGAAGGCGTCGTCGCGGTCGTACTGCCACCAGCGCTCGTCATAGACGAATCCCGTTGTGCGCCTGGGCAGCTCGCGATAGAGCCTGCGCCCGCGCTCCCGGTCCAGCGGATCGCCACCGAAGAGCTCCAGCTCATAGGCCAGCTTGGCGGTGTAGCGAGTGAACATCATGAGATGCACGCCTGTCAGGTCGGCGGCGATGGTCTGGGCCTGCTCGGCGGGCGCACCCAGCGCCTCTTGGAGCCAGAGCGGGTCGCGGCCGATGCCCTCGATGAGGAACGACCACAGCTCCGGGTAGGCAAAAGACCGGCTCAGGTTGGCCAGCGGCCAGCCGATCTCTGGATCGGTCAGCCCGAAGTGCAGGGCGTGACCGGCCTCGTGCAGGAAGGCTGCGTAGTCGTGATTGCCGCCAGCCGGGCGGACCAGCAGATGCACCTCCCGCCCAGCCTCAGGCACCGAGACGGATGCGCGGGGATTCTTGCCCGGGCGATCGCTGAGGTCCAAGTGGATGGTGGGAGATTGGAACAGCTCCAGGCCAAGTCGCGCGAAGGTCGACCGCATCGCCGGCTCAAAGCGCTCCTTCGTATAGACAGCGTCGTGCTCGGCCAGGCCCCGAATGTAGGGCTGGTGAAACTGAGGCGTGCTGCCAAAGCCGTGCCCGCAGCGCTGCAGGCGGGGCTCGATCCAGCCCCGGTAGAGCGGTGCAGAGGTGGCGCGAACGCGCACCAGCTCGCTCTGCAGGGCACTGTAATCGACCTGCTTCAACTCCGACCAGAAGCGGATGTAGGACTCGTGCCCCTGTTCGCGCAGGACTGTCATGACAGTCCGGTTGATCTCCAGCGTCAGCTCCTCAGCCTCCTCGATCACGCGGCTGAGGGCTTCGCCGATCTCTTCCCTCCGCTTGGGCGCAGGCTCCACCGCCAGGCGGGCGAGGGCGGTGAAGAACTGCACCTTCTCGCCGCCCACCTGGGCTTCGGCACGGGCAAAGAAGCCGAGCAGGCGATCCTGCGCAGCAGCCGTGCGGCGCTCGATCAAGCCCTGAAGCAGCGCTCCGTGTACGCGCTTCTCCGACTCGCCGACTGCGGCATCGACTTCAGCGAGGGCGTCCGGCGA
Source organism: Candidatus Dormiibacter inghamiae (assembly GCA_016464825.1). Classification (GTDB taxonomy): domain Bacteria; phylum Chloroflexota; class Dormibacteria; order Dormibacterales; family Dormibacteraceae; genus Dormiibacter; species Dormiibacter inghamiae. The sequence goes on from JAEKNQ010000036.1 coordinate 88,348, forward strand.
GTAAAGCCAGGCGTAGCGCTCGACGATGGCCGCCGTGTTCTGCTCGGCTTTCAGGCCGGCTCGAACCAGGCGTGATTCGTTGTTGAGCTCGTAGTTGGAATCGCGCAGCCCGCGCACGATCGTCTCGAAGTGCATGTCTCAATCATCGGACAACCGCGGTTGGGTTCAGAAATCTCAGGCGACCTGGTCGAAGCGCTCCAGAATGCCGTAGGTCGTCGTGCGGCGGGCGGGGAGGCGGCCGATGGAGCGGATCGTCGCCTGCATCTCGGCCGGCGCCACCTCCTGGCCGTGGGCGGCGCCGGCTGCGCGCGAGATCGACTCGTTCATCAGCGTGCCGCCCAGGTCGTTGGCGCCTGCCTGCAGAATTTCCCGGCAGCCGTCCAGCCCGCACTTGACCCAGCTCACCTGAATGTTGTCGATGAAGCCGCGCAGCGCCAGCCGGGCCACCGCGTGCATCTTGACCACCTCTTCCCAGGTGGGGCCGCGGCGCGAGCGGCCCTTCAGGTACATGGGCGCCTCCATATGCACGAAGGGCAGCGGCACGAACTCGGTGAAACCACCGGTTTCCATCTGGATATCCCGCAGCACCATCAGGTGTCGGGCCCAATGTTCGGGGCCGTCGCACGCGCCGAACATGATGGTGCTGGTAGTGCGCAGCCCCTGCCGGTGCGCCTCCTTCACCACCTCCGCCCACTGGGCGGTGTTCAGCTTATCGGGGCAGAGCCAGCGGCGGACGCGGTCATCCAGGATCTCCGCCGCCGTGCCGGGCAGCGTGCCCAACCCCGCCTCCCGCAGCAGCCGCAGCTGCTCGGCGATGGACCTGTCAGCCGTCTGGGCGCCCTGGAACACCTCTAGCGGCGAGTAGGCGTGCACATGCAGCTCGGGCAGCTCCTGCTTGATCGCCCTCAGCAGATCGACGTAGAAGTCGCCGGTGAAGCTGGGGTGGATGCCTCCCTGCATGCAAACCTCGGTGGCTCCGCGCGCCACAGCCTCATGGCAGCGGTCGACCACCTCGCGGACACTGAGCAGCTCAGGCTTCCCGCGCAGGTTCTCCGACATCTTGCCCTTGCTGAAAGCGCAGAACTGACAGCGGAAGTAGCAGATGTTTGTGTAGTTGATGTTTCGAGTGATGACATAGGTGACTGTGTCTCCGTTGACCTTCCGGCGGACATCGTCAGCCAGCCTGGCGACGGCGTGCACCTCCTCGCCCCTGGCGGTGAAAAGCGTCTCGATCTCGCTCTCGCTGAGCACCTCCCCCAGCTCCGCTCGCCGCAGCGCGGCGGCGAACACGGGCCGCCGGGCAGTCGGCGCGTAAGCTGCCGGAATCGGCATCTGGGCTGCCGGCCACCAGCGGGCGTTGCGCAGCAGGCCCTCGCCATCCGCGGCCCTGAGCACGTGGCGCATGACGCGGGGATCGAGCCACCGCTGGGCGCTGTCCAAGTCGGCCAAGTACTCGGGGTAGGCGCTGAGCCGCGCCACCAGCTGCGAGCCGGCCGCTCGGGTCGCCTGCTCCAGAAAGCGCAGCTGGGGCCAGGGCGCCTCCGGATTGACGTAGTCCATCGTGAGCGGTGAGACGCCGCCCCAGTCGTTGATGCCAGCCCGGGCTAGCAGCGCGTAATCGTCAGGCGCCAGGTTAGGGGGCGCCTGCACATTGACGCGCGGTCCGCCGGCCAGCCTGGTCACAGCCACCGCGCGCAGCAGCTCCTCCATGCCCGGCTCAGGCGCGGCGGCCATGAGAGTGCCGGGCTTGGCTCGGAAGTTCTGCACTATGAGCTCCTGCACGTGCTCCGCCTGCGCCTCCTGAACCAGAGCGGCGATCGTCTCCGCCCGCTCGCGCAGCGTTTCCCCGATGCCGATCAGGAAACCTGTCGTGTAGGGCACGTTCAACTCGCCTGCCCAGCGGATGTTTTGGAGCCGTGCCGCCGGCTTCTTGTCGGGACTGGCCCAGTGCGACTGGCCGCGCTCCAGCAGACGTGGCGAGAGCTGCTCCAGCATCAGGCCCTGACTCGCGCTGACAGCGCGCAGCTCTCTCATCTCCTCCCGGCTCACCACCCCCGGGTTGAGGTGGGGCAGCAGGCCTGTCGCTTCCAGCACGCGCCCGGCGACGTGCGCCAAGTACTGCACCGTCGTCTCAAAGCCGAGCTCGCGAAGCTCTTGGCGGGCGACGGCGTAGCGCCGCTCGGGCTTGTCGCCCAGCGTGAAGAGCGCTTCCGAGCAGCCGGCTTGGGCGGCCGCCCGAGCCAGACCCAGGATCTCCTCCTCAGTCATGTAGGCGCGCGTGCCCGACCGGGGAGGCTTCGCGAACGTGCAGTAGCCACAGTTGTCGCGGCAGAGTTGCGTCAGGGGCAGAAAGACCTTGGGGGAATAGGAGATGCGGTGGCCGTGACCTTCGACGCCGAGCCGGTGAGCGGCAGCCAGCAGAGGCTCCAGCGGCTGGGCCGGGCTGAGCAGGAAGGCCAGCGCGTCCGGGTCCAGAGTCGCCGCCTGACGCCTCAGCTCGTCCATGTGCCCAAGATCTCCCTCGCCAGTCGCCTGGCGGCCTCCCTATCTGCCATTACAGTGTCGGTGACCGCCACCCTGTAGCCGAGCGCAGCTATCTGCGCGGCACCGTCGCTATCCACCTTATCGAGCACGAATCCGCGCGCCACCCTTGAGTATTCCCGCGCGACCACCTCCGGGGTGGCAGCTCCGCGGGCTTTGATCAGCATCTCGGCAGTGGGTCCCTTCAGTGCGCGGCCGCCCACCAGCGGCGAGACCGCCACCGTGCGCTCCCGCTCCAGGTGCGAGCCGAGCACCTCCAGTAAGGGGCCGATGCTGATCAGCGGGTTGGAGGGCCCGATGATGACCAGTTGAGCAGCTGCCAGGGCCGCCGCCGCTTCCGGCGAGGGCCGCGCGGCCGCCGCCCCCTCGAAGACGTAGCCCAGCATTTCCGGCCGCAGCTTCTCGCGCACGAAGAACTCCTGAAAGCCAAGCCGACCTTGCTTCGTCTCGAAAATCGTCCGCACCTCGTCGTCCGACATGGGCAGCACCTGGCTCAAAAGCCCCAGCCGGCGGCCCAGCTCCAGCGCCACCTCGCTCGGCCGGCGCCCCGATCGCAGCAGGTCACTGCGGATCAGGTGGAAGGCGAGGTCCCGGTCGCCCAGCCAGAACCAGTCTGGGGCGCCCAGGAGCTTCATCTGGGAGTGCGTGTTGAACGTCTCCCCAACAACGCCGAAGCCGGCCTCTTCGTTGAAGATGCCGCCCAGGCGGAAGAGCACCGAGTCCAGATCGGGGGAGATGCGCAGACCCCAGAAGTCCACATCATCGGCGGTGTTGGCGATCACCGTCAGGTGCTGATCAGGCAGCTCAGCCTGGAGTCCGACTGCCAGCTTGGCGCCCCCAGTGCCGCCCGCGAGCAGCACAACTCTGGGGTCCCTCATCGGAAGAGGTCGAGCTCGGCCGGGCGGATCAGGTCCCGGCCGGTGTTCTCGGGTGCGTCAGCCCGCCAGCCGCGGACGATCGCGACGGGAATCCTCTCGGTCTTGCCCATCACCAGCTCCGCTGCCCCGGCCAGCTCATCCGCGACTGCGATCACGGTGGCCTGCAGCTCATGGCCGAAGTCGTCAGGCCGGCCCCGGTGATCGATCAGCCCCGGCAGCCCTGCCACCCCCAGCGCCACATTGGCGATGCCCATGCGCCAAGCCCTGCCGAAGGTGTCGGCGACGATGACGCCCACTCGGACTCCGCTGGCTTGGCAGAGGCGCAGGCGGAGCTCAGCCGCGCTGCGGTCCGAGTCCTCCGGCAGAAGCACGACTGTCTCTTCGCCAGGCACGTTCGAATGGTCGACGCCCGCATTGGCGCAGACGAAGCCGTGCTTCGTTTCCACTATCAACACCCGCTCGGCGCGCACCACGCGGACACTCTCGTCCAGGATCACCTGCAGCAGGCGCGGGTCGCCGGCAATCTGGCGGGCGTAATCCAGCGCCTCTGCACCCGGCCGCACCTCGGGCAGATGGCGCAGCCGGCCCTCCGCCTTGGAAATGACCTTCTGTGCTACTACCACCACATCCCGCTCCTGCAAAGAACACCGAGCCAGGATGAGCCCGGCGAGGTCATCGCCGCGCAGCACTTCGGGGAGTCCCTCCACGCCAAGGACCTCCAACCGCCTCAAGAGTTAGTCCCGATCCACCGATCCACCGCGGAGCCTTGGCGCCCATGCACATCAGCTGGCGCCCCGGACTTCTGCGGTCCTCGCTCACGCACCTTGGGGTGCGCTCCCTCCGGTCCTCGGCGCCGAATCACCATCTGGCGCACCTGGACCCCTATTCTCTCGCTGCGGACCGATGAATCGGGACTCGCCCGGATCCACCGATTCCCTGAATCGGGGCTCGGCCAGCTGAGCCAGGTCGGCCGGTTCGTCCAGGTCCAGCGCCAGCGCCGGTGACTCGAACAGCGCGAAGACGACGCCGCGCCGATCGGCGTCAGCCTGGAACTTGGGCAGTGAGTCGTCACCAAAGTGCAGGTCGATCGCGTCTGGTGGGCAGAGGTAGAGGGCGTTGGTGCCGCCCCGGCCGGTCGCGGGCGCGGCCAGCACCGCCGGCTCGCCCAGGGTCCGGGCCTGGGCGAGCAGCTCGGCGATGTCGCCGCGCCGGATCAGGGGCAGGTCACTGGAGAGCAGAAGCACTGCCGCGGCGCCACGCTGGCGGGCGAAGTCGATGCCGAGCCGGGCCGCCGGATTCTGGCCGGCGGGCCGCGCTTCCAACAGAACCTCGACCCCGGCGAGACGGGCCAGCTCGGCCGCCTCCAGGCCTCCGCAAACGGCCAGAACGTGGCTCGCCGCGCCGGCCGCCGCCAGGGCAAGCTCGGCGTTTCGCCGCGCCAAATCGCGCCGTTCTCCGCTGGGCAGAGCGGCGCTCAGCCGCTCCTTCGCGGACCCAAAGTCCTTGATCAGAACAATCGCCCAGACGGTTTCGGCCGAGCCGCTCACCCCCAGCGGGCGCGCAGGCGCGGTATCACCTGCTCAGAAAAGAGCTTCAGGAAGCCGGCCTGATCGTCACCCGGAGCGTGGAAGATCAGGTGCGTGAAGCCGAGCTCAAGATAGGGTCGCAGCTGCTCGACGTGCTCGTCAGGATCCGCTGCTACCAGCCAGCGCTTCTCTGGATGCTCGACCTTGGCCGCCAGCTTCTCCATCTCGCGGGGATTGTGAACGTTGGCCTTGTCTTCCGCAGGCAGCGCCAGCGCTGCCCAGATCCGGGTGTCGGCCAGCGCCCGCTGCCGATCGCTGTCGAAGGACACCTTCAGCTCGATGGTCTTCTCGATCGCCTCGAAGTCTCGACCCGCTGCGCGGGCGCCCTCGGCGACGGCTGGGAGCAGCTTTTGGCTGTACAGCTCAGGCCCCTTGCCCGAGGTGCAGATGAAACCGTCCGCCTGCCGTCCGGCAAATCGTGCGGCGACCTCGCCGGAAGCGCCCACGTAGATCTTCACCATCTCCTGGGGCCTGTCGTAGACGGTGGCGCCCCGCACTCTGTAGTACTCGCCCTCGAACTCGACGAAGTCCTCACTCCAGAGCTTGCGGATCAGCTTGGTCGCCTCGCTCAGGCGGCGGAAGCGCTCGCGGAACTCAGGCCACTCGATGCCGATGACTGGTACCTCGTTCATCGACTCGCCCGTGCCCACGCCCAGGATCACGCGGCCGGGCGCCAGCACGCCGAGGGTGGCGAAGGCCTGGGCGATGATCGAGGGGTGATAGCGGAACGTGGGAGTGAGCACGCTGGTGCCCATCTCGATCCGCTGCGTGGACACCGCCAGGGCCCCCAGCCAGGCGAGTGAGAACGGCGCGTGGCCATTGGTGTGCCGCCAGGGCTGGTAATGGTCGGAGACCCAGACGCTGTCGTAGCCCAGCTCCTCGGCCAGAACCGCATAGTCCAGCAGCTGGCGCGGTCCGAACTGCTCGGCCGAAGCTTTCCAGCCGATCTTGAGCTGGTGGCTCATGGCCGGCGGGGGAAGTACCGCTTCCAGCTGAATGCGATACCCGCGATGGCCGCGACGACGACTACCACCAGCAGCGCTGTGAGGCTGCCCGGCCCGAGGCTGGCGGCCCCGAACGCCACCGAGACCACCAGCAGGAGCAGCGAGGCCAAGATCATCACCGCCAGCGTGATGGCGCGATGCAGCTTCATTGAGGCAGCCTGCCGACAGCGTCGCTGACGAGCGCTTCCAGCTCGACGAGAGACCGATCGCGCGTGAAGATCCCTGCCTCGTGCCGCCGCAGTTTGTCACCCTCCCACCAGAGTGCGCTCACTGCGTACTGCTCGGGATCGGCCTCGTCCCAGGCCACGTCAACCGAGGATTCACCGCGGGAGAGCCGCCAGACCGGGTCGTCCCGGAAGTACTCCTGCAGCCGGAGGCCGTGGCTCTGCGCCGCCCGGCGGATCGCGGGAGCGACGATTTCGAACGCCTGCTCCAGCCGGCCCTGCTTGTCCCAGGAAGTACCCGCCATGCACTCCTTAGCTTAGGGGGAGGCCCTCAATTGCCTGTAGCCGAAAAGATCGCTCCGCCGGTCCAGCCAACTAGAGTCACCGGGTGACGATCCTCAGGCTCAGCCGCACCACCTCCACCCAGGACGTCGCGCGCGACCTGGCGGTGGGCACAGTGGTGGTGACTGACGAGCAGACTGTCGGGCGAGGCCGGCGGGACAGGCGCTGGGAGGCACCTCCCGGCACCGCGCTGCTCGCCTCCTTCGTCCTTCCTGCGCACTCACTGGCCAGTCTGGCCGCAGGCGTTGCCACTGCTGTGGCGTGCGGACCTGAGGTCCGCCTCAAGTGGCCCAACGACCTCCTAGCGCAGGGCCGCAAGCTGGCCGGGATCCTCGTCGAGCGGCGGGGCGACCACTGTGTGGTTGGGGTCGGTGTGAATCTGAGCTGGGCACCGCCCGATGCGGCGCGCCTCGGCGCGTCGAGGGACGAGCTGCTTCAGGAGCTGATCTCCCAGCTGTCGCGCTGGTTCGAGGCGACCGACGCCGTGGTCCTGCAGGCGTGGCGGGCTCGCTCCGCCACCCTGGGCGAGATGGTTCGAGTGGAGCTGACGGATGGCGTGCTGGAGGGAGTCGCGGAGGACATCGATGCGGATGGTGCGCTGATTGTGGCCGGCCGCCGGATAGTCGCCGGCGATGTGGTTCACCTCCGCCCGACTTCCCCGGGTTGAGACTGCCGCTGGCTGACTAGCGAAAGGGTGGGCTATCTCCCGCCGCTGTGACCAGCCGCACCAGCTCCGGCAGGATGGCGCCGGCCGGCCCGCGGAGCACAGCGTCGGCCCGCCGTCCAGCGGGGTCGGCTCGGGGTTGACGATCACCGCCGGGACGCCCCGCCGCAGGGCAAGTGCGGGCAACGTAGCCGCCGGGTTGACAGTGAGCGAGCTGCCCACTACCAGCAGCAGATCGCAGCTGCCGGCAAGCTCGGTCGCGGCGCTGAGGGCGGCAGCCGGCACCCCCTCGCCGAAGAAGACCACGGTCGGCTTCAGATGCCCGCCGCCGCAGCGGCGACAGAGTGGAGGCAGCTCCGACGAAAGCCGAGCCTGGACCTCCGCCCTGGGCTCCTCCGTGCCGCAGTCCAGGCAGCGCACCCTGCCACCCCCTCCGTGCAGCTCCACTATCCGTCGAGAGCCGGCCCGCCGGTGGAGACCGTCGGTGTTCTGGGTCACGATGGCCGTCAGGTGGCCCATCGTCTCCAGCGCAGCCAGTGCCACATGCGCCGGGTTGGGGTCTGCCCGGCGATAGGTCTGCCAGCGATCCAGCGACACCCGCCAGTAGACTGCCGGGTCAGCCAGAAACCCGGCTAGAGAGGCGGTCTGGACGGGGTCGTACTTGGTCCAGAGGCCTCCCGCCCCGCGGAAGGTGCTGATGCCGCTCTCGGCGGAAACGCCAGCGCCGGTGAATGCGAGGCCGCGCCTTGCCCTGGCCAGGAGCCCGGCGGCCTGAGCGAGCGGTGGGTCGGGAGCAGCGCGCAATGGAAGCTGCCAAATGTACTGCCGCGAAGGCTTGACCCGTGGCTCGGTTTGTAAGCCGTGAGTGGTCCAACCGCTCCTGGCACTCCGCAGCACCTCCGGCGAGCGACCGTGTCGGCACCGCCGAGAAGGCGTGCTGGCACCCCCGCCCTCCGCAGGTAAAGCGTCGAGATTTTGAGGGCTCGCACGGTTGCCCCGGCGCCGCTCGTGAGAGAGGCTTGTGTCGACCTCGTCCGTTCGTCCATCACAGGAGCCGCGCATGCCATCGTTCGCTGCCTCCAAGGGCGCCCAATTTCCGCGACAATGCGACCAGAGCCTGAGTGACCGTGACGCTTGGTTAGCGGCGGTCGCTGATCTGATGTCCCAGTCAAGGAGAGTTGAACTGTGAGTGTCCAAGCGTCGACCATGAAGCAAGCACCCGGCGCTGCGGGGCGTGCCCGGGTCACCCGAGCCCTCCTGGCGCTCTTCGTGCTCGGCCTCGCTGCGGCCTGCGGCGGTTCGAACCAGAGCGGGCCCAAGGACCTTTCAGCGACTCGGCTCTTCGCTCAGTCGAGCCCGGCGGTGATGCAGATCTACTCGCAGTTCAGCGGCCCCGTGACGGTGCCGGACACCTATATCAGCCCGGCGGCGAAGGCGGTTCTGGTCGGCAAGCTGCAGGCTCTGGTGGATGCCGGGCAGCTCGACGCCAACAACACTGCCGCCGTGAATACCGCTGCCTACACCGAGCTGACCGCCCACTTCTTCGACTACGTGACGCCTGATCCGAACCCGGCCAACGTCTCGCAGTTCGCGGAGCAAACAGGTTTCCTCGGCTCTGGCTTCGTCATCTCGCCGGACGGCATCCTCCTGACCAACGCCCATGTCGCAGCTCCGGGCGACGATGAATTGAAGCCGGCCCTGATCAACCAAGCGCTGGACCAGCTCGCCACCGATGTCGCCGCCACAGTCGGCAGCTCCAGCAGCATTCCCGAGAACATCAAAGCAGCGTTCTTCAAGCAGGTCTTGACCTGGGCGCTGAAGTATGCCCAGATCGGCAAGATCAACAGCAAGATCCTGACCTTTTCCAACGGCAAACAGCTGAGTCCGAGTAGCGGCATTGTCGCGGACGTCGTGACGAACGGAACTCCGGTGCCGGGCAAGGACGTAGCGGTCCTCAAGATGGAGGGTCAGCACGACGTCCCGACCTTGCCGCTGGGGGACGACTCCAGCCTGCAAACCGGTGAAAGGCTCTACGTGATCGGCTATCCCGGCGCCGTACTGCTGAACCCGGCGCTGAAGGCTGACCAGCCTGTCGATCCCACGCTGACCACCGGCAGCGTCTCCGGCCGTAAGCAACTGGAGGGCGGCTGGAGCGCTATCCAGACCGATGCGGCGACCACGCACGGCAACTCCGGCGGGCCGGTCCTGAACAGCAAGGGCGAGGTGGTAGGGCTGCTCACCTTCGGTTCCATCGATCCCACGACCGGCCAAGAGGTGCAGGGTCTGAACTTTGCAGTACCGACCGGCGTGGCGAAGGAGTTCCTCAGCAAGTCAGGTACCTCCGCCAAGTCGAGCCCCACCACCAACGACTTGCAAAAGGGTTTCGACGAGTATGACCAGAAGCACTACAAGCTGGCCGACAAGTGGTTCACCCAGGCTGACAACCTATATCCGAACAACTCGCTGATCCAGGACTGGAAGCGCAAGGCAGAGAACGAGGTGAGCGCCGGCCACGACCAGACGCCGTTCTACTACTGCTGGCTCAACACCTGCCCCAAGTAAGAGACCTGTAGATCCGATTTGAGAGCTGGGCCGGCCGTCGCCGGCCAAGTCGGCCCTCTTCGACGCCGATCTTTCAGCCCGCCAGAGCCGCCATTGCCACGCGCCAGACCAGCTCGGGGATGGTTTCGAAAGCGTAGCGGCCGTGGACCCGCTCCAGCCGTAGATGGGGGTCGCGGCCCCAGGGGCCGATGTTCACGACCGGCAGCGCGAAATCCCCTGCCTTTGGCTGCGCCAAGCCCAAGTCCCAGGCCGGCGTGTTCTCGGCCAGTACTGCCACGTCTGGGCCTGTGAACCCGCGGGCCAGGAAGCTCATGTCGGACACGCCCGGAAAGTAACCGCGCAGTTTGACAGTGCTGCCGCTCCACTCGCCTGCCGCTCTAGCCTCCCGAACCACGATCTCCCGAAACTGTCCTGCAAACGGGCCGTCCGACAGTAGGTCCAGACTGGTCGCTGGGTAGGCGAGCGACGCGAAACCGACCACAGCCGCTGGGCCGCCCAGGCCGCTGCGCTGCCAGAGGAGCTCGGTCAGGCGGCGGGAGCGCTCGGGGCCGTCCAGGCCGGACTCCTCGGTCAGGCTGCGCCTCTGGTCCTGCTCTGCCGGCTGGCCTGACGGGCCGCCAGCTCGCGCGTGAAGCTCGCTGTAGGTCAGCACCAAGGGCTGCGACTCGAACGACACGACAGTTGTGCCTGTGAGGCGAGCGTACGCGGCGGCGCGACTCGCCGCCTCCTGCAAGCCCTTCTGCAGGGACCGCTCGACCTTGCTTCGCGCCCAGTCAAGAACCTCGGACGGTCGCCGGGTGTGACTCAAGACGTTCAGGTAGAGCCAGACTGCGGCAGGCGTGGTCACGTCGTAGGCGCCCTTCGTGTCCGCCACCTTGAGCAGCGCAGGCAATGGCGAAGCCTCCGCTCCCTGGCCCTCGACCAGGTCAGGACTCCACTCCAGGCTGCGCACCACCTCCGCCGCGAGCAGCGTCGTGCTCACGCCGGCCAGCGGTTCGCCGGCATGACTCTCCCTACCCACAACATGAACAAAGGGGAGCAGCTTGCCGACGCTGCCGAGGAAGATCGAGCGCCCCTGGCCGCCATCGCCGTGGTCGGACTCGGAATCAAGGTTGACAGCGCAGGTGAGCTCAAGCTCACATTCGCTGGCGAGCTTGGGAAGCATTTCTCGCGCGGCTCTCATGCCAGCCGAGTTGACCTCCTCGTCAGGGCTGGCGAGGAGCAGCAGATTCCCCGGCGGGCGTTCACGCGCGAAGTGCCGGAGCACAGCAATGCCGGCCGCCAGCCCGCTCTTCATGTCCAGAGCGCCGCGGCCCGGCAGGAAGTCACCGCTCTGCAGGTCGGTCAGGGCCAGCGCCTCGGGCGTGCCAGGTGGCGCGCCGGCGAGGGCTTCGATCAGCCTGGGCGCCAGGGCCTCAGGGTCGCACGCCCAGGGCTCCAGCTCGCCGTAGTTGGCGGTGCTGACGACGTCGTAGTGGCCGCAGAGCAGAACTGTGCGGCGGCCCTCGCCCCGAACCAACCCGATCACGTTCGACCGCCGCCACGGATCGCCAGGGATGGGGACCACGCGCAGCTCATCACCGTGACGGGTCGGGAAGCCGTCCTGGGCGATGATGTCGCGGAGCCGTCCGGCGAAGCGCACCTCGTCCGCGCTGCCATTGACGCTGGGGGTCCTGACCAGGGCCAGGGTGAGGTCTTTGACCCCATCGAACCAGCCGGCTGAGCTCATCCGCTCAGGCTAACCGGGGCTTCACCGCGGACGCGGGACCTGTGGTGGTCGCCGCCCGAACATCACCCGCCGCCGAGCGGCCGGGTCTCGACCTTGATCTCCATATCGCTGCGGGCCGAGCCCACGAAGACGCCGCGCGTCGGAGCGGCGTCGCGGTAATCACGGCCGACTGCCAGCCGCACGTAGCGATCCGAAGCCAGCCCCGAGTGGGTGGCATCGAAGGGCAGCCAGCCCTTCTCGGGGACCAATATGTCGGCCCAGGCGTGGGAGGCGCCCAGCGTCGGTTCCCCTGAGCCCGAGTAGACGTAGCCGCTGACGTAGCGGGCGGGCAGACCGAGCATGCGCGAGACGGCAATGACGAGATGGGCGAAGTCCTGGCAGACACCGCGCTTCAGTCGAACCACCTCATCGGTGGCAGTGGTCACTGTGGTGGAGGCGGGGCTGTAGGTGAAGCTGCGAGCGATCAGCTCGCGCAACCGGTCAGCAGCCGCCTCAACCTCAGCGGGTGCCGATGCGTCGAAGGAACCCAGCCGGGCGGCGATCCGGCGCAGAGCCGGACCTTGGACCACTGGCGGCCGGAAGAGTAAGAGGTCGTGGGGGAAAATGTCTGGGGGGTGGGTCGCCTGCTGGACGCCGGTCTCAACCACCGCCCGGCTCACGATCTCGAGGTGATCGTGGGGCGGCAGCAGATCGAAGTACTGCACCCGGTTGCCGAAGCCATCGCTGTAGGCGCCGACAGTAGCCTCGGGGCGTACCTCGAGGCGGTGGCGGAGCACTCGCTGGCCCATCTCGTCGGAGGGTCGGAGCCGAACCTCGGTGTGGGCTTCCCGAATCGGGGCGCTGTACCTGTATCGGGTGGTGTGAGCGATCTCGAAGCGCAAATCAGCTCCCCGCTACGCCCTGTTGCTGCTGCTGGGGCTGGCGGCTCAGTCCCTCCATCACGGAGTTGGCGAGTTCGATCGGCTGGAAGTAGGCCTCCCGCAGCGCCCGCGCCACCTCGCCGGCGAGGCGATCGACCCGGCTTCCGAACGATGCCGGGGATCTGACCACTTCGGCCGGGTCCGCATACTCGAAAAGGGCCGCGAGCTGGCCGAGTGCACGGTGCGGGGGTCGTCCCGACTCCGCTCCGTCAATGCGCCTGACAGTCAGCAGTGATTCGGCGACGCTGAACCCGGCGGATCGCGGACAGGCCCGATCGAAGAGGAGGAAGCTGATGACCGCAGGCCTGGTCACCGCCGGGCGGCGGATCTGGTAGGCCTCGAAGGAGCTGCAGCAACGCAGCACACTGCTCCAGGCGACCGCGTCATCGCCGGCGCGGGCCAGCTCGACGCCCTTGCGCACCATCAGCCGGGTCACCCCAGCTGCCCGGGCGAAGAACTTGCCCAGCCGCACGAAGTTCCACGCCTCGTCGTGGGCCATGGTGTCGTCGATCAGGCCGCCGATCAGCTGCGCTGTCAGCTCCACCCGGTGCAGGTGGTCGTAGAGGCCGCCTTCCCAGCCGGTCTCACGGAGGCGCCAGTAAAGCAGGTTGACCTGCTCGAAGACCTCGGTCGACAATGAAGGCCTGACCGCCTGAGCCGCCTGCCGGGCGGCCTCCACCGAGCGGGCGAGGGAGGGGCCGGCGGTGTCGCCGAGGGCCAGCCCGATCGCCTTCTCGCGCCGCGCCGAGCGGGTTGCCGGCCACCCCGCCAGCTCCAGGAAGGCCGGCCAGAAACGGCCAGGTCGGGGCTGAGAGCGGTCGAGCGACATCTCCGAGTGGACCCGCAGAATTCGGGCCAGGTGCTCGGCCGATTCCAGCTCGCGGCCAAACACATAAAGAGTGGTGGCGACCCTACTCAGCAGCGGCATCCCGCGTCCCCGGCGAACCCAGCACCCAGGTGTCTCGGCTGCCGCCGCCCTGGGAGCTGTTGACCACCAGCGAGCCGGCCCGCAGCGCGACCCGGGTCAGGCCGCCCGGAGTGACCGAGACCTCGTGGCCGGTCAGAACGAACGGTCGCAGGTCCTGGTGCCGGCTCGCGAGAGCTCCGTCGAACAGCGCCGGCTGGACCGACAGGGACACCACCGGCTGGGCCACGAAGTCGCGCGGCCGCGCCTGGATCCGCCGCCGCATCCGGTCGCGCTGGGCGGCGCTGGAGGCTGGTCCGATCAGCATCCCGTGGCCGCCTGATTCCCCCACCGTCTTGACCACCAGCTCTTGCAGGTGCTCCAGCACATAGGTGCGCTCCCGCTGGCGCACACAGAGGTAGGTGGGCACATTGGGCAGGATGGCCTCTTCGCCGAGGTAATAGCGGATCAGCTCGGGGACCAGCGCGTACACAGCTTTGTCGTCGGCGACAGCGTTACCCAGGCCATTGGCGATCGAGACGTTGCCCGCTCGGTAGGCGTTGACCAGCCCGGGCACCCCTATCACGCTGTCCGTACGGCCAGTCATGGGGTCTAGAAAGTCGTCGTCGACCCGCCGGTAAATGACGTGGACAGGGCGCAGGCCGGCAGTGGTGCGCATGAAAACGTGGTCGTGATCGACTACCAGGTCCGAGCCCTCGACCAGCTCTATGCCCATCTGCTTGGCGAGGAACAGGTGCTCGAAGTAGGCCGAGTTGAAGATGCCGGGAGTCAGCAGCACAACCGTCGGCTCGTCGACCCGGACGGGGGCGAGCCAGCGCAGGTTTTGGAGCAGCTGATGGGTGTACCCGTCCACAGGCAGCACGTTGTGACCTACGAACAGCTCGGGGTAGATACGCTTGAGCACCTGGCGGTTGGCGAGCACGTAGGAGATGCCGGAGGGCGTCCGCAGGTTGTCCTCCAGCACGTGGACCTCGCCCCTGTGGTCCAAGACCAGGTCGACTCCGGCGACATGGCAGCGCACTCCGTGAGGCGCGGTGAGCCCGACCAGCTCCCGCCGGAATCCGGTCGACGAGAGCACGATCTCGGCCGGCACCACACCCTGGCGGAGGATCCGTTGCTCCCCGTAGACATCCTCCAGGAAATGGTTGAGAGCTGTCACCCGCTGCCTGAGGCCTGCCTCGATTCGAGACCACTGGGGCGGATTAATGATCCGGGGGATCAAGTCGAAAGGAAAGATCCTCTCGATGCCGACCTTTCGCTGCGAGACAGTGAAAGTGATGCCGTGATCCCTGAACGCCCTCTGCGCGAGGCGGTGACGGCGCGCCAGATCCGTGCGGCCGGCCCGAAGCAGGGTTCGATGCAGCCGGCGGTACACGGCCCGGGGGCGGCCGCTATCTTCGAGCATTTCGTCGTAGGGCCGAACGGCGCTCGAAGTCCCCACGCAGCCGAAGTCTAGTCAGCCGGCCCCTTGAGGCCAGCTGGGCACTTCAGCCAAACCCTATCCAGCCTGCCTGGTGTGGATCGCACATGCTCGTCCCCCTGCGCCTTCCGTGTATTTTCACCAAGTGTTCTGTCTCAGAGGTTCGACGAGCAGATTGTGGCAGGCAGCCGGAGGCTGAGCAGCAACCTGCCGGCGAAGCTCTGGGACGGGACACTAGAACCGTGAGCCCCAATCTGCGACTTCGCGTTGGCTGCGTCTTCACTTTCGACGTTCCCGGCCCTAGCTTCGCTCTGATCCAGGTAGCCGCCCGCAGAGGCGAGTCGCCGCGTGTTCTCGAGGAGACTTGGCAGCTCCAGCCAGAGGCCGAGATCACATCTTTCACCGACCTCTACGGCAACCTGAACCGCCGAGCGGTGCTCGGACTTGGCCCCGCGCGGCTGCGCTACGACGCCCAGGTCGAGGTGCCTGACGTGGCGGACGACATGGCGGAGGACGCCGGCCAGATACCGGTTGAGGCGCTGCCCGGGGAGGTGACCCACTTCCTGCTGCCCAGCCGGTACTGCCTGTCCGACGCACTGATGGGCACTGCCTGGGAGCTCTTCGGGACGACGACTCCCGGCTGGGCGCGGGCCCAGGCGATCTCGGACTGGGTCAACGGCCACCTGGCGTTCCGGTACGGCGCCAGCGACCGGCTGACCACCGCTGTGGACGCCTTCGAGCGCAAGGAGGGCGTCTGCCGGGACTTCACGCACCTCTTCATCACCTTCTGCAGGGCGCTGAACCTCCCCGCCCGCTACGTCTTCGGCTACCTCCCGGATATCTATGTCGAGCCGCCCGACGCACCCATGGACTTCGCAGCCTGGGCGGAGGTATATCTGGGCGATCGCTGGTGGACGTTCGATCCCCGCAACAACCGCCGGCGGGTCGGCCGGGTGGTAATCGGGCGCGGGCGCGACGCAGCCGACGTTTCGATGGTGACCACGTGGGGACCGGCTACTTTTAAGAGCCTTGAGGTATGGGCCGATCTGAACCCCACGAAAGCTGTTGATTTTGCGGGGACTCCGACGACGGGGCCGCGAACCTGAGGACTGCGGACCTATGAGACGACGTCAGCAGAAGATGGCGCAGGACCTGATCCCAGGCCTTGTCGATCAGGGCGACCTCGATTGGGCCCGGCTGGTCCGCGCGCGCTATCTGGTCAGGCAGGCCTTCCGGTACGAATACGAGTCGCCCATCCGGCGGCTGCGCCACCGGCTGCTAGTGGTGCCTCCCGACCAGCACGGAGACCAGCGGACGCTGATGAGCCACCTCCGGTTCACACCCGAGGCCGGCCGCCTTACACGCAGGTCAGACAGGTACGGCAACTCGGTGGTCGAGATCCGCTTTCCAGAGGTCGACTCAGCCGTCGATTTCGAGGCCCGCATCGTCGTCGAGCGCAGCCTCGGCGAAGAGGGCCGGCTCCAGCCGGCCGAGGTGGCGCCGCGCTGGCTGGGGGACAGGGGTTTGCTCACCCCGGCCGGCCTCACTGAACCGGGTCCGCGACTGCGCCGAATGGCAGGCGAGCTGGCTCGGGAGGGGCTGGCCGGGCTGGAGCTCGCTGACCGGATCAATCGCTGCGTCAGGGGCGCTCTCGACTACCGGCCGGGAGTGACAGGCATTCATACCTCAGCCGAAGAGGCGCTGGCCCGAGGCTCGGGCGTCTGCCAGGACTACACCCACGTGATGCTGGCGCTCTGCCGGCTGCTCAAGCTCCCCGCCCGCTACGTGTCCGGACACCTTCTGGGCGAAGGTGGCACGCACGCCTGGGTGGAGGCACTGGTGCCGTCGTTGGGAGCGGGTTCGGCGGCCGCCTACGGCTTCGACCCCACCCACGGACGGTCGACGGGAATTCGCTACGTCACTGTGGCGGTGGGGAAGGACTACAGCGACGTCGCCCCGACTTCCGGTAGCTACGTCGGTGGCTCCGGCCACCTCACGAGCGCGAAACGAGTCGACGTTGTCGGCTTCGACTACGCTTAGGACACCAGACTTAGGTCAGGACGCGGACGCTCCAGTCCTCTGACAGGTGGGGCAGAAGTAAGTCCAGCGCGCCTGCTCACCCTGCAGTCGCGCAGCCACAGTGGTGCCACAGCGGGGGCAGGGTCGGCCCCGCCGGCCATGCACGGCGCGGGGGCGGCCGCTTTCGAAGCGCCGCTCGAAGCCGCCGCTCAAATTGGCCTGCATCGCGTGCCGAGCGGTGGCGAAGAGCTGGGTCAAGGACTCGTCTGTCAGCGCGTCACTCAGGAGCCAGGGATCCACGCCCAGCGTCCAGAGCGCCTCGCACTTGTAGACGTTGCCGATACCGCAGCAGACACGCTGATCCAGCAGCAGCTCGCCCAGCGAGACAGGACCGAGCGCCCGCGCCCGCCTCATAATCTCCACCCAGCTCACGTCGGCGGCCAGGATGTCAGGACCGAGATGGGCTATACCTGCCAGCGGCTCCTGGGTCAGCTCGACCAGCGGCGCCGAGAAGCAGACTGCCAGCCAGTCACCGAATTCAAGGATGGCGCGGGCGCCCCGGGCGCTTGCGCCAGCTCTCACCTGGTCGGTAGAGATGCCATGAGCCGGTCAGCCGCATGTGCGAATGCAGCGTCCAGCCGCCGCTGAACCGCAGCAGCAGGTGCTTGCCGACGGGGTGAACCTCCTCCAGCACAGAGCCGCTGAGGCGCTCCAGAGTGGCCGGCCGGGCGGCGACCACTGTCTGGCCGAGCAGGCAGCGCCGGAGTGCGGCAGCCGTGCGCCAGATGGTGTCGCCTTCGGGCACCGGCGGCTAGTTGCCTGTAACGGTCGGATGTTTAGCAGGCCGGAGGCTCCTCGGACCGGCGTTCCAGAGCGGCGGTGCCAAGGCCCGGGTGGCAGGGTGAGGAGCGCATCCAAGATGCGTGACGAGCCCTGCCGGGTCCCGGAACGCCGGCATCAGCGCTCGCAGGGCGCCCGCCGGGCTGGGACGTCGGATGCTGAACATTTGGCCGGTACAGACAACTAGTGCTTCCAGACGATCATGCCGCGGGGGCTGGGGCCGAAACCGGCTTCGCCGAGCAGCGGCGCCAGCTTCGACTGGCGCACAGGCTCTCCATCCACGCGCTGCAGTTCGATCTTGGTCACATTCAGCGCCACCCGCAGCAGCGCCGACAGCATGTCCACTGTGATGCGGCCGCGCGTCAGCAGTGAGCGGCCGCCGCGCTCCAAGAACAGCACCAGCTCGCCGCTCTCGAGCACCACGAAGGCGCCGGGCAACCGGCCCATGCGACCCTCGGCGTCGGCCGGCCAGGGCAGCACTGCGCCATACGGCTGAGCCGGGTCAGTGGCGGCCAGCGCCACCACCTGGCCGGGCGCGTCCCGGCCGGCGCGCAGCCGGTCGACAGCCCCCGGCAGGGCGAACTGTGAGCCGCCCAAGCCTGCCACGAAGTAGCCGCGCCGGGCCTTGCCCGCCTCCTCCAGCGCGCGCAGAACCGGATAGAGGGCTGCAAAGCCGCCGCTCCAGCCCTCCGCCAGGACCGATTCGCGCGTGAGCACACCGTGGCGACGAAGCAGGACCTGCGCCTGACTGAGCAACTGCTCGGTAGCCGTCGGGGCAGGCTCGCGCAGCTCCTGGACCAGCGACCAGCGGCCGCTGGCGCGGGGCTGGTTCAGCCGGACCGGCGGCGGCCGGCGCCCTTGCGGCCGGCGCTTGGCCGCCGGCCCCAGGAGCCGCAGCGGAGAGAAGGTGTCGTTGGTCACCTCGCCCGCCCAAACCAGGTCCCAGAGCGCGTCCAGCACCCTCTCCTCCGAGCCGCCGCCCGCCGCGTTGTAGAGCTCCCGGAAGAACGAGGCGCCCCGAGTCTGCAGGTGCACCCGCAGACTCTCTGCCATCTCCCCGGCGGCCGGCTCACCGACCTCAGGCAACAGCCGGTTGACCTCACTGCGGAGGTAGAGCGAGACCCGCCCGTCTCCGACGCCCAGCGCGCCGCGCCCCACCCAGGCCACCTCGCCCATTGCGATCAGCTCGTCGAGCAGGGCCGGTCGGTAACCCGGGACGCGAGCAGGCAGGACGTCGCGTTCTATGACCGAAACCGGCAGCGCGACGCCCTGCAGGGTATCGACCGCCTCCAGCAGGCGCTCCAGCGACGCGCTTGGGCGGCCGCCGGCCCGGTCGATCCCGTGCCAGACGGGCAGGAAGCCGGCCAGCACCTTCGGCGTTACCGCCTCCGCCTCCCGCCGAAGGGCGGCGAGCGAGCGGCGGCGCAGCGTCCGCAGCACCTCGGGGTGGCAGAACTCGAGGCTCGGCGCAGCGCCGGCGGAGATGGGTCGAAAGGCTCCGGAGATGAGCTCACCGCGCGCCACCAGCGCGGCCAGCGCCTCCTCCAGTCGAGCCACGGGCAGGCCCCAGCGAGCAGCCGGTGCAGCTGCCGAGAAGGGCACGTGAGTGCGCGCCCAGCGCCGGAGCAGCCTGCCCACAGCGTCCGGCGGCGGCTCCAGATACACCTCGGGCAGGCCACCTGGAAGAGCGCTGCCGAAGGCGTCCCTGTAGCTGCCGGCGTCCTCCGCCGGCAGCCACCGCTCCTCGCCGCCCAGCCGGATCAGCAGCGCCCGACGCGCCTCCCGCAGCTCGGTCAGCCATTCGACGCTCACGCCGCGAAACCCCAGCTCGGCCTCCGTCATGTCGCCCAGCCGCACGAGCAAGTCGTGCGCCTCGTCGACGTCGCGCGGCCAGCGCTCGGGCAGCAGTCCCTGCAGCTCCAGCTCCAGCCGCTCGGCCGCCGCGGGGTCCAGCATCTCGCGCAGTTCCTCACTGCCCAGCAGCTCGGCCAGCAGCTCCCGGTCGAGCGTGAGTGCCTGCGCCCGGCGCTCGGCCAGGGGCGCGTCGCCCTCGTAGATGAACTGGCCTATGTAGTCGAAGAGCAGTGAGGAGGCGAAGGGGGAAGCCCGCTCGGTGTCAACGCTCACCACCCGGACGGCGTGGGAGCGGATGCCACACAGCAGCTCGCGCAGCGCGTCCAGGTCGAAGAGGTCGGCCAGGCACTCGCGGTAGGTCTCGGCCAGCAGCGGAAAATCGGGGTAGCGGCTGGCCACTTTGAGCAGGTCGGCGGAGCGCTGTCGCTGCTGCCAGAGTGGACTGCGCTGGCCCGGTCGGCGGCGCGGCAGGAGCAGTGCCCGGGCCGCGTTCTCGCGGAAGCGGGAGGCGAACATCGCTGTCCCAGGCAGCTCGGCCGCTACCAGCTCCTGCAGCTCCTCGGGCTCCAGCATCACGTCCTCGACGTCGAGCGGGCGGTCGGCATCCGGTAGGCGCAGGGCCAGCCCGTCATCGGTGTACATGGTCTGCACCTGGATCCCCTGCTGCTCGGAGAGCTTGGCCTGGAGAGCCAGGGCCCAGGGGGCGTGCACCTTGCCGCCGAACGGGGTGAGCACGCACACCCGCCAGTCGCCGATCTCGTCGCGGAAGCGCTCCACCACCACCGTGCGATCGTCGGGTACCTCGCCGGTCGCGGCTGCCTGATCGTCCAGGTAGGCGAGCAGGTTGCGGGCCGCACCGCCGACGAAGCCGGAGGAGCGGCACAGCCGCTCTTCGGCGCCCGCGGCCGAGGAACTGCGCAGCTCTCGGATCAAGCTGCCCAGCTGCCGGCCCAGCTCTACCGGCCGCGAGAGCGAGTCGCCGTGCCAGAACGAGATCTTGCCAGGCTCGCCGGGCGCAGGGGCCACCAGAACGTGCGAGGCGGTGATGTCGACCACCTTCCAAGAGGAGGCACCCAGCACTATGGTTTCGCCCACCCTGGTCTCGAAGACCATCTCCTCATCCAGCTCACCGATCTTGCGTGAGGCCTGGCGGCCGCCCAGGGCTGCGCCAGCGGGAGCCGTGTCCCCACCATCGAACAGGCTGACCGTGTAGAGGCCGCGGTCGGGGATGGTGCCGGCGTTGGTCACTGCCAGGCGCTGGGCGCCCGCCCTGCCGCGCAGCCTGCCCTCGATTCGGTCCCAGACGATGCGGGGCCGGAGCTCGGCAAACTCGTCAGAGGGATAGCGGCCGGCCAGCATGTCCAGCACCGCCTCGAAAGAGCGGCGGCCCAGGCTGCGGAAAGGGTAGGCCCGGCGCACCAGATCGAAGAGCTCGTCCAGCGCCCACTCGTCGACCGCAAGCATGGCGACCACCTGCTGGGCCAGCACGTCCAGGGGATTCAGCGGGATGACCGTCTGCTCGATGCGCCCGCTGAGCATCCCTTCCACCACCGCGGCGCTCTCCAGCAGGTCACCCCGAAACTTGGGAAAGACTGTGCCCCGCGAGATAGCGCCGACTGAGTGGCCGGCCCGGCCGATGCGCTGGATGCCCGCCGCCACCGAGGGTGGCGCTTCAACCTGGACCACGAGGTCGACAGCCCCCATGTCGATGCCCAGCTCGAGCGACGAGGTGGCCACCAGACCCCGCAGGTTGCCGGCCTTTAGCCGGTCCTCGATCAGCAGCCTCTGCTCCCGCGCGACCGAGCTGTGATGCGCGAGCACCAGTTCCGAACCAGCCTGCTCGTTGAGCCGGGCGGCCAACCGCTCGGCCAACCTGCGGGAGTTGACGAAGATGATGGTCGAGCGGTGCTGCTGGACCAGCTCCACCAGGCGCGGATAGATGGCCGGCCAGATGGAGCGGCGCGGCGCCGGCAGCTCGCCGGCCCAGGCCGCCGCGGGCCCAGTGGGCGGCTCGGCGGGCCCCCCCCGC
>JAEKNQ010000041.1 GCA_016464825.1 Candidatus Dormiibacter inghamiae
GCCGGCGCGCCGGCGCGCTCGTGGTTCCCAAGCAGCGTCCGCCCGCCGATCAGACCCTGCTGCAGACGCCGAGCATCTACGATCGCCACAGCGATTCCTGGCGCGTGCTCCGCTTCGTCTCTGAGTTCGTCGAGGGCTTCGACGCGCTGGCTGATCTGGGGCCGGCCGTCACCTGCTTCGGCTCCGCGCGCGTCAGGCCTGACAACTCGCTCTATCAGCAGGGCCTTCGCGTCGGGGCGGCGCTGGCGCGCCGCGACGTCGCGGTGATCACTGGCGGCGGCCCGGGAATGATGGAGGCCATCAACCGTGGCTGCTTCGAAGCCGGCGGTTTGTCAGTGGGCTGCAACATCGAGCTGCCGCATGAGCAGTCACTCAACGATTACTGCGAGGTGGGCGTCGAATTCCGCTACTTCTTCGTCCGCAAAATGATGTTCGTCAAGTACGCGCAGGGCTTCATCATCTTTCCGGGAGGCTTCGGCACGTTGGACGAGCTGTTCGAGTCCCTAACCCTTGCCCAGACAGGCAAGATCGAGCACTTTCCGGTCATCCTCTTCGGGAGCGCCTACTGGGGAGGACTGCTTGGCTGGCTCAAGGAGAAGGCCCTGGACCAGGGCCTGGTGTCACCTGACGACCTGTCGCTCCTGACCATCACCGATGATCCCGAGGAGGCGGCTGACCTGGCCACCCGAGGCGCCTTAGAGCCCAGCCACGATGAGAGGAAGGCGGACGCGCAATAGACCTCCAGACAGCTGTTCTGAAGCCAACGTTTCTGCGCGACGGCGGCCAGCCGGCTGAAGCCGTCGCCGGGCTGTTGGCAGAGTTCCTTTCGGCCGCCCGGCAGAGCCTGGACGTGGCGATCTATGACCTGGCGCCCAGCGGCCCGGCGGCTGACACCCTGCGCTCAGCCTTCCAGGCGGCGGCGGGCCGGGGAGTCAGGGTCCGCTTGGTCTTCAACCAGGAGCCGCCCCGGCGGAGCAAGCCGTTGCCGCCGCCTGGCTTTGTGGACTGGGATTGGCTCAAGGCCCTTGGCGTTCCGTTCCAGCCCATTTCGGGCGAACCCGACCTGATGCACCACAAGTACGTGGTCCGCGATGCTGCGACGCCGGAGGCGGCTGTCTGGACGGGCTCGACCAACTGGACGACTGATAGCTGGACGCGGGAAGAGAATGTGATAGTGCGCTTGGCCGAGCCGGTCATCGCGGCTGCCTACGCGGCCAACTTTGAAGAGCTGCTCCAGCGGCGCTCGGTCCAAGGCTCGGGTCAGGAGGAGCCGGAGTGGCGGCAGCCCCAACCCGACCTGCGGCTGCGGGCCTTCTTCACCCCTGGGCGCGCCCAGGAGCTGGTGCACGAGATCGCCGAGCGGCTGGCGCTGGCCCAGCGCCGGATTCGCATCTGTTCGCCCGTCCTCACCTCCGGTCCAGTACTTGCCAGCCTGGCCGAGACCATCGACAGGCAAGGCCCAGACATAGCCGGCTGCTTTGATGAGACCCAGATGGATGAGGTGCGTCATCAGTGGGGCTCGCAGCCCCAATCGGCCTGGAAGTTGGGGCTCTGGGCTCAAATCTCGTCGGCAGTGCCCTGGGGCGCGAAGCGCTCCCAGCCCTACGCGCCAGGTTCGCTGCATGACTTCATGCACGCGAAGTGCACAGTGGCCGACGACACTGTGTTCGTGGGCAGCTTCAACCTCTCGCACAGCGGGGAGGCGAACGCTGAGAACGTCCTCCAGATCGAGCACGGGCCCACGGCCGACGCGTTTGCCGGCTATATCGACGAAGTCCGCGCCCGCTATCCCTGGACGCCGCAAGCCGTGGAGACCCCGGGCAGGGCGTCCCGGGACTTGAGGTAGAGGTGTCAGTTCGTCTGCGGCTGCTCGCGGCGCTGCTCGCCCTGGCGGCGCTTGCCGCCGGCGGGCTCACCTACCAACTGCTCAGCCTCCGCAGCAGCTCAGCTCCCGGCACGCTGCTGGTACTGGCGGCCGCCGCGCAGCCCGACCGGCTGGGGCTCACCCAGATCTCGATCGGCGCCGGCTCTTTCGCAGTCTCGGGCGGGGTCCCGCGCGCGCCTGAGAGCGCCAAACTGAAGGAGCTGAGCGTTCGGCCCGGCAGCTACGTACTGCAGATTCCCGGCCAGCCCGCAGCCCGCAAGATCACCATCTCGAGCAACCAGGTTCAGCCGCTGCTGCTGGCGGTGGAGGGGGGTCGCGTGCCGGCTGGAGGCGCCTACATCGGCGACCAGGAGCTGAATCTGGGCCTGCAGGAATTGGGCGGCAAGCTGACCCGGCCAGCCGACGTCAGCCTCCAGGACCAATCGGGCCGGCGCCTGGACCGCAGCACCTTCACCGGCCGGGACACAGTGGTGGCCGCGTTCCACACCAACTGCCACCAGACCTGCCCGCTCTACACAGGCCTGCTCTTCCAGCTTCGTCAGACCGCGCCTGATGTGAGCCTGCTGGAGGTGACCACCGATCCGGGTAGCGACACCTCGCAGGTGCTGGCTCAGTATCGCGAGCGCATCGGCGCCGACTGGCTCTTCGCCACCGGCAGCCAGGACGCCGTCACGGAGTTCTGGGCACCCTTCGGCATTCAACCCTCCACAGGTGATACCCACACGTCAGGCTTGGTCCTCATCGACAGCCATGGCTACGTGCGCGCCGCTTACACGGGAGCGCCGGACGTGGGGGGCAAGCTGCCCGCCCAGCTCACAGCAGAGCTGGATCCCGCCGGTCGCGAGCTGCTGGCCGGCCATGGCGAGGGCTGGGGATCAGCGCAGGTGCTGGAAGCCTTGAAGACAGTCACGGCGAGCGAGCCCTCCCGGTCAGGCAATCCGGCCCCCGCCTTCAGCCTCGCCGGTGGCGACGGCGGCAGCGTGACTTTGGAGCAGTTCAGGGGCCGGCCGCTCATTCTGAACTTCTGGTGGACCGGCTGCCCGCCCTGCCGGCAGGAACTGCCGGCACTGCAGCAGTTTGCCTCCGAGCACCCGGAGACCAGCCTGCTCCTGGTCGACAACCGCGAGAGCCAGGCCACCGCCAGCCGCTATCTGCACTCGATCGGAGTCAGGGCGGCGCTGGCGCTGGATCAGGACGGGCGTGTCGCGGCGGCGTACCGAGTCGCAGGGTTTCCGACCACAGTGCTGGTGGGTCCCGACGGCACCATCCGCGATCAGCAGGCAGGACCTGTCAACGAGGCGGCGCTTGCCCAGGCGCTGACCTCCCTGCACTGAGCGGAGCCGGACTGGCAGGGAAGCCTGATCCGCGACCTAGACTGGAGACTGGTGAACGAAGCGGCCGCAACCTCCAGCCGAGCCAGGGCCGGCGCGCTATCCCAGATCCGGGACTACCTGAGCCTCATGAAGCTGCGGGTCGTGCTCCTCCTGGTTCTCACCGCCTTGGGCGCCATGCTGCCGGCGGCGCATGGCGTGCCCCGACTGGAGGCTGTGGTAGCTGTGCTCCTGGGCGGCACGCTGGCCGCCGGTGGGGCCTCCGCCATAAACGCCTGGTTCGACCGCGACATCGACGCAGTGATGGCTCGGACTCGGCGGCGGCCGGTGCCGGCCGGGCGGATCCCGGCCAGACACGCTCTCGTCTTCGGCATCCTCCTCAACGTCGTCGCCTTCCTGCTGCTGTGGCGCGCCGCCAACCTGGTGGCTGCCTGCCTGGCCCTCATCGGCACGCTGATCTATGTCTTCGTGTACACCATCTGGCTCAAGCGCTCGACGCCGCAGAACATAGTCATCGGCGGAGCGGCAGGCGCCATGCCGCCGCTGGTGGGTTGGGCTGCGGTGACCGGCGGCTTGGACTGGACTGCGCTGTCGCTTTTCGCTGTGATCCTCTTCTGGACGCCACCTCATTTCTGGGCGCTGGCGCAGATGATCCGGCGCGACTACAAGGCGGTGGAGGTGCCCATGCTGCCAGTGGTCGCAAGAGCCGGCTCGGTGAAGCTGCAGAGTCTGGCCTACGCAGTGCTGACAATGGTTGTCAGTCTCGTGCCGTTTCTCACCCATGCCGAGAGCGCCATCTATCTGGCCGGCGCTCTGGCTCTCGGTCTGGGCCTGGTGACCATGTGTGTGCTCGATCTGGTCAGGAGGGGCTGGACCCGGCGGCTCTTCGGCTACTCCTCCATCTACCTGGCTGGGCTGTTCGCGCTGCTCGCTCTCGGCAGTATCGCCGGCTAGAACAGCAGGTGCCAGGTCCCGTCGTGCCAGCCGGCTGGCTGGCTGAGCACCTGGCTCAACCGGAACTTTCGGTGCTCGACTTCCGCTGGTACCTCGACGGCCGCTCGGGCGCTGCCGCTTACGCCAAGGGCCATATCCCCGGAGCTGTTTTTGTCGACCTGGCCGAGGTCACGGGCGTCCGGTCGGGCGCCGGCCGCCATCCTCTACCCGGGGGGCAGCAGTTCCAAGCCGCAATGCGCCGAGCAGGCGTGAGGTGCAGCTCGCAGGTGGTTGTCTACGACGACCAGGGCGGCTTCACCGCCGCCCGGCTCCGGTTCCTCCTTCGGTACTTCGGCCATCATCAGGTGTACCTGCTGGATGGCGGACTGCAGGCGTGGAGGGGGGATAAGAGCTGCGAGCCTGTTACGGTCGCCCTGGGGGACTTCCAGGCTGCAGAGCCGTCGCACGAATGGGTGCTCGATTACGCGCAGATGCAGAGCCTGCCGGCCGGCGCTGTCTTGCTGGATGCCCGCGCCCAAGAGCGTTTCAGCGGCGAGACCGAACCGATCGACGCCCGCGCAGGTCACATCCCCGGCGCCCGAAACGCACCCTGGTCCGGCAATCTGGATGCTGAGGGTCGATTCCTGCCTGCCGAGCAGCTGCGCGAGCGGTTTCGCGCTCTCGAAGTGGCCGGCGGCAACACCGTCAGCTACTGCGGCTCGGGCGTCAGCGCCTGCCACAACCTGATGGCATTGGAGCTGGCAGGCATTTCCGGCGCGCGCTTGTACGAGGGTTCTTGGAGCGATTGGTCGTCCCGACCCGAGGCGCCCGTCGAAACAGGACCAGATTCGGGCGCTGGCTGAACTACAGTTCGGCGGCAAACCAGCAGCCGGTCTCGCCGAGCAGCAAGCCGACCAGTAAGGTCAGCCTAGGTGCCACACTCCTCCTCTCAGAGCGAGGGGAGGCGCGCCCTGCTTGCCCTAACCTACAGCGATGCTGCTCGAAGGAAAGAAACTGCTGATCACAGGCGTGCTCGATCGCAAGAGCATAGCCTTCGCCATCGCTGACGAGGCGCAGAAGGCGGGGGCGGAGATCGTCCTCACTAGTTTCGGCCGCGTGGCCAACATCACCCGAATGATGGCTAAACGATTGCCACAAGCGGCCGATGTATTGGAACTCGACGCCACCAAGCAGGAGGATGCAGAGGCCGCGGGCGAGGAGCTGAAACGGCGGTGGGGGCGGCTGGACGGTTGGGTTCACTCAATCGCCTTCGCCCCTGACGACGCGCTCGGCGGCAATTTCCTGCAGACGCCCTGGGAGAGCGCCGCCACCGCTTACCGGGTCAGCGCTTTCTCGCTGAAGACGATAGCGGCAGGGCTGCTCCCGGCCATGCAGGAGCGGGGCGGGTCGATAGTCGCTCTCGACTTCGATAACTCGGTGATGGCCTGGCCATCCTATGACTGGATGGGCGTCAGTAAAGCCGCGTTGGCAGCGGTGGTCCGCTACCTGGCTCGCGACCTGGGGCGTTACAGAATTCGCGTCAACGCAGTTGCGTCCGGACCGGTTCGCACCATCGCGGCCAAAGGTGTTCCCGGCTTTGATCAGGTCGAGGAGACATGGGCCAGGCGGGCGCCGCTGGGCTGGGACACACGCGACCCAAGGCCAGTGGGCAAGAGCGTCTGCGCGCTGCTCAGCGATTACCTGCCGATGACCACGGGGGAGGTCCTCCATGTCGACGGGGGGCACCACGCGAGCGGTTCCGAGCTGATCAGCACCAGAAAGTAGTCGCCAGGACGAGTCTCCCGCGACATCAGCACCGGACCCACTGTGCACACAACATGATGGGTAGACCGGGTGCAGCGTCCACAGATGGTGCTACACTCCCCCCAAATCTCACAATGGAGGTTCGCTTGCGGGAGTGTCTCTTGATCTACGTGGATGCTGCTCTCGACCGAAATGGCCGGGCCGGATGTGGACTGGCGGTTTTTTTTCGCGGCCGATTGCTCTATGCCGAGTCTTTCGGTTTGGACCATGCGGGGGGCTCGGCTCAGCTGGAGGCGTATGTTTGCGCCGGCGCGCTCGACCTGGCGGCGGCCCGCTGGCCGGCCTATCGCGTGGTTGTACGCACCGACTGCGCCCCGGTGGTTCGCAGCCGCTCTCAAGCCAGTGAAACATTCCGACTGGCCGTCGGCGAGGTGCGGGAACGTGTTCGTCACCGGCATCGGGTGGTGCGTTATGTGAGCCGCCGTGCCAACCCGGCCCACGAACTTGCCCGCGAGGGACTGCGGAGCATGAGCAAGCGCAACCTCTCACTGGCAGCGTGATCCGCGTTATATTGACTTTTCTGACCGCAGCAAAAAAAAGCGCCTGAAGGAGAGAAGTCTGAATGTCTGAACAAGAGGTCATGGCAACTGCGCCGCGTCGGCGAGGCCGCCCGCCGGGCAGCAAGAATCGAACCACCACGGGCACCGCCACACGTACGGGAAGCCGCAGTCGGGGCACGCGCAGCAAGGGGCCGGAACTCGTCGAGACTTTGAACGTCATGGTCAACGACCTGATCAAGGAGAATCGCCGCCTGAGGCGTCAGCTCGAGAAGGCCAGCCAGGGTGGCGGAACGGCGGCGGCCTCCATTGAAAAGGGTCTTCGCAACCTTCAGCGGCGGGTGGAGCGCGCCTTCACTGCCAGCCCCACAACTCGCCGTCGGCGGACTACTGGCGCTGGCGCCGGGACCCGCCGGCGTCGCTCCAAGACGACCCCAACCGAAGGCTAGAGTCCTGGAACTGAGGTCCGCGGCATATTCGCGCGATCGGGGGCCGGAGCCAATGGAAAGGGTGGTGCAAGGAGAGGCGCATCCAATGATGTCTGACGACGCAGCGCCAGGCCCCGTGCTTAGGGGGCCCCGCGAAGCGGGGAATGCTGCGCCGGCTTCAGCGCCGCAGGCGCCCGGCCGCCCCGGGAAGATGCAAGGACCTTCGGTTCCAGGACACTAGCGATTGCAGTTCGGCAGCGGGGCGGGTGCTAAAGCGCCCGTCCCGCAGCTTGGTTTCGATCACGTCCAGATAGCGGTTGCGGACCTGGCGGCCGCTGCCGCCAGGTTCCTCGCCGATTACGGGCTGCGCTCGCTGGCCGGAGGCCGTCACACCGGCCGAGGAACCGCAAACCGGATTATCCCGCTGGGTGAGTGCTATTTAGAGCTGATCACCATCGCTGACGAAGGGCAGGCCGCGCACCATCCCGCCTCTCAGCGAGTCGTCCAGGCGTTGGCTGAGAGCACTCTCTTTCCGGTCTGGGTCGCTCGCGTGGACGGCTTGGCGGCGGAACGTGAACGGCTGCTCCGTCTGGGGCTTCCGCTACCTCCGCTCACCGAGGGCTCGCGGACGAAGCCGGACGGAACTCGACTTGAATGGCGCATGCAGGAGGTGGTCGCACAGGGCGAACCGAGTCCTCTGCCCTTTCTCATCGAGTGGCGGGTGCCGGCGGAGCAGTACCCTGGCTGGCTGCCGCAAGCGGACCCCCAGCGCCGCGTGCGGTTCCGATCGCTGCTGCTGAGGGACCCCGCCCCGGCCCGCGCCCAGCGTCATCTCGAGGAGGTGCTGAAGGGCCATGCGGGCTGGTGGAGCGTCGAGGAAGGGGAGGCAGGTGTGCGTGAAGTTGCCCTGGCCGGACCGGGCGGACCGATCCGGCTGAGCTAGCAGTACAACTAGCGGTAGCTTGCCTGCCAGGCGTTCTGCGGCACCTGCTCCTGGCCGGCCAGCCGGTAGGCGTCCATGATGCTCCAGGCCCAGAGGCCGAAGCCGCCCATCTCCATCGGGACTCCCACCGCCGCGCCGACCACTGTGAGGTCCAGGTCGGCGCCGAAGAGCTGAAGCCCGGCGAACCCGGCAAGGGTTATGAGGCCCTTGGCTTTGTGGCCGAGGTAGATGTGACCCAGCCCCGGCACGACGCTGAGTGCGGCGGCCAGGAAACGACTCCGGCGCTGCCAGGTGGGTGGGGCGGTGGCCTGCATGCCACAGGTCGGACAGCTGGCGGCGGGATGAGCGAGGGACGAACCACAGTTGCCGCAGAGGGTGGTTGGGATTGCCATTTGCGAACTTGATACCCGGAACTGTTAGCCTCGAACCATGCTCCGGGCGGGGTGCAGCCCTGAGCCGCCGGAAGCAGCCGGCGATGAGCTTTCGGGTGCAGCTGATCGATGGCTGAAGAGCAGTTGAGAGGTGGAAAGTGAAGGCAGACGGTAGGCACAACCTGACCGACTATGAGGCGACCGTCCGTGACTTCCGGCTGCAGGTCCCCGACCGCTTCAACTTTGCGCGGGACGTGGTGGGCCGATGGGCTCAGGACCCCGGCAAGCTGGCCATGCTCTGGCTGGCCGGCGACGGTTCGGAACGGCGGCTGACGTTTCGCGATTTCGACCAGCGCTCGGACCGGGTGGCGCAGGTCCTGCACCAGCAGGGAGTCCAGCCGGGTGACCGGGTGATGGTCCAGCTGGGCCGAGTCCCTGAGTGGTGGGAGGTACTGCTCGGCTGCTTTAAGGCCGGCGCGGTGGCCGTGCCCGGCACGGTTCTCCTGACTGCCAAGGACATCGCCTACCGCTCGCTGCTGGCAGAGGCCGTCGCCTATGTCACCGATGCTGACGGCGCGGCGCGCGTCGACGAGGTGCGGGCTGAGTGTCAGGGCCTCAGGGTGTTGCTGCAAGTCGGCGGTGAAATCAGGCCTGGCTGGCTCGACTACGGCGCCGAGGTGGAAGCTGCCTCCGGCCACGTCCGCACAGTGGATACTGCCAGCGCGGATCCGGCGCTCATCTACTTCACCTCGGGCACCGTCGGTCCGCCCAAGATGGTTCTCCACACCCACGCCTCGTATCCGATCGGCCACGTCATCACTGGCCGTTTCTGGCTCGATTTGCACCCTGACGACCTGCACCTCAATCTCTCTGAGACAGGTTGGGCTAAGGCGGCTTGGAGTTCCTTCTTCGGACCTTGGAACATGGGGGCGGCGCTCTTCGTGCAGGACGCGGGGGGCAGGTTCTCCGCCGCCGAGACGCTGGATCTCTTGGACCAGTACCCGATCAGCACCTTCTGCGCGCCCCCGACCGCCTACCGAATGCTGGTCTTGGAGGACCTGGGGCGGCGGCGGCTGGAAAACCTGCGCTGGTGCGTCGGCGCCGGCGAGCCGCTGAACCCGGAGGTAATCGAGACCTGGAAGCGGGGCACAGGTCACGAAATTCGCGACGGGTACGGCCAGACCGAGACGATCCTGCTCTGCGCCAACTATCCCACGCTCCAAGTGAAGCCGGGGTCGATGGGCAAGCCCTCGCCCAGCATGACAGTTGCAGTCATCGATGAGGACGGGCAGTCGCTGCCACCCGACAGCGAGGGGGACATCGCTGTCAGGACTCGGCCTGAGCGGCCGGTCGGGATCTTCCGCGAGTACTGGCGGAACCAGGCGGCCACCGCGGCGGCGCAGCGCGGCGACTGGTACGTGACGGGGGACCGAGCCTATGTCGACAAGGATGGCTACTTCTGGTTCGTCGGCAGGGGTGATGACGTGATCATCTCGGCCGGTTACCGCATAGGCCCCTTCGAGGTCGAGAGCGCGCTGGTCGAGCATCCTGCGGTGGCCGAGGCCGCCGTCGTGGGCAAGCGAGATGCGATGCGCGGCACGATAGTGAAGGCTTACGTGATCACCGTGCCGGGCCGGGAGCCAACGCCGCAGCTGGCGGCGGAGCTGCAGGAGCACGTCAAGCGGCAGACCGCTCCCTACAAGTACCCGCGCGAGGTGGAGTTCGTGAGCGAGCTGCCGAAGACTATCAGCGGCAAGATCAGGCGGGTGGAGCTGCGCCAGCGGGACTGACCGCCGCCTCGGCGTCAGCCGCAGTCGCCGGCGCCTTGCTCAGCAGCTCCGGCGGTACCTTCGGCAGCCTCAGCGCAAGGCAGAATATGCCGAGCGCGGCGCCGGCGTGGACCCAGAAGGGGACGCTGCTGCTGTGCGAATGGTCGAGCAGCACGCCGCCGGCGAGTGGCCCCAGGAAGGCCAGCGCGTAGCCGGCGGTCAGGACAATTGCCGAGAAGCCTGCCACATCACCGCTGCTTCGGGCCAGCAGAGCGGGCAGTGCCATGGAGCCTGTGAAGGTCATGCCGATCGAAGCGCTGATCAGCCCCGCCCACAACCAGGCCAGCCCGGTCAGGCCGAGGGCAAAGCCGAGTGAGCCGGCCAGCATGAGGGCTCCCGAACCTGCATAGAAGGAGCGCGAGGTTGCCCAGGGCCGCCGCAGCAGCAGCAGGACGGCGGCCAGCGGCAGATTGACAAGGTTCAGCACCAGCAGGGCCCCGGTCAGGGTGCCCGGCCCGGCTGACCGGAGCGTGAAGGGAAGCCAGGTGCTGGTCCCGTAGTAGACGAGGCTCTGAGCGCCGAACAGGCCTGCCACCTGCCAGACTGCCGGTTCGCGGGCTAGGCCCAGGATGCGGCCGGGCGCGGCGGTGCGGCCTCTTTCCCGCGGAGCCCAAACCTGCCAGAGGCTCGCGGCGACCAGGATGGGCACTGCCCAGATGACAAAGGTGCCGCGCCACCCGGCCAGGAAGAGCAGGGGGACGCTGAGGGTGGCACCGCAGAGACCGCCCAGGCCGAGCGAGGTGGTGTAGATGGTCGAGGCGCGTTGGATGGCGGCGGGGAAGCAGGTCCTGATGAAGACCATCAGCGCAGGCTGGACCACTGCCACGCAGAGGGCGAGCACAGCACTGAAGAGGAAGAGGGAGAGCGGCTCCGGCGGCGCGAGCCTGAGCAGTGCTGCCAGCCCGAGGCCGGCCGTGGCCAGCGCGACCACTGCCCGAGGGCCGAAGCGGTTGACAAGATGGGCGCCGGGGATCGCCGCCGCGCCCAGGCCCAGCACAGGAATGGCTGTCAGAGCGCCCGCGGAAGAAAACGAGAGGTGCAACTCGTCCCGGATCTCGGGCAGCACAGGCCCGACGCCGACGATGACTGCGCGGAGCTGGAAACCGACCAGGCCGATCAGCACCGCCAAGCGCAGACCCGCAGCCGAGCGCAGGCGGTATTGGCCAGTTTCTTGCATCCGACGAGTTTAGGTAGGCAAGCTACGCGGTCGCCCTGCCCAACTGGTTGGTAGGGTAATTAGTTTGACTGCCATTCTTGAGCTGTCAGGGGTGACGCGAGCCTTCGGTGAGCGGACTGCTGTGGAGGACGTCAGCCTCAGTCTGCTGCCGGGGGAGCTTGCCTTCCTGATCGGACCGAGCGGTGCTGGCAAGACGACTCTGCTGCGCTTGATCAACCGAGAGCTGCCGCCCACCCACGGTGAGGTGTGGGTCGACGGGATTCCGGCGCACAGGATCAAGCCCGGCAGGATTCCAGCGCTCAGGCGGCGCGTAGGTGTGGTCTTCCAGGACTTCAAGCTACTGCCGCGCCTGACGGTGCTGGAAAACATAGTCTTCGCGCTGCAGGTGACCGATCTCAAGGTCTCGGACAAGCAGGCGCGCGATCGGGCTCTTGACGCTCTCGAAGCTGTGGGGCTGGGCGATCGAGGTGGCGACTACCCGGCGGAGCTGTCAGGTGGTCAGCAGCAGCGGGTCTCGATCGCCCGGGCGATAGCTCGCCAGCCCGGGCTCGTCATCGCCGACGAACCGACAGGAAATCTCGACCTTGACACGGGTGTCAGCATCATCGATCTCTTCGCCGACATCGCTCGTTTTGGCGCCGGCGTGCTGGTGGCCACTCACAACCTGCAGATCGTCAGACGCCGGCAGCAGCGCACGCTGACGCTTGTCAACGGCCGCTTGGTGCGCGACGAGCCGGCCGGCCGGGTGGGAAAGCTGGGATGGGCCCAGTCGTCCTGAAGGCGCCGTTCCCACGGCGGGCGGTCTACCTGACTGTCGTCCGGAACGTCCTCCACCACCTGTTTTTTGGGGCGGCCCTCAGCTGGATTAGAAATCTGGCAGGCACAGCGCCCGCTCTGATCTCCATGACCCTCCTGCTCATCCTGGCCGGCGTGGTCGGGCTAGGCGGCTTCGCTCTGCACCTGCTGGCCGACAGGGAGTCGGCTGACGCCGCTGTGCTGCACGTCTACCTGAGTGACGACGCCAGCTCGACCGACGTGGACGCGCTTCGGCTAAAGCTCAGCGCCGACAGCCGGGTGCGTTCGGTCAGCTACACGAGCAAGGCCGACGCTCTCAAGAAGGCGCAGAACCGGCCCGGCCTGGGGGATCTGGCCAGCGGCGCCGGCAGCAACCCGTTTCCGGCCAGCCTTGACGTGAAGCTGAAGCGCGTGGAGGACGTGTCGGGGGTGGCGGATTCAGTCAGCAAGGAGAAGGCGATCGACCCTGTGCAGCCCACTTCCTACGATCCCGGCGCTTACGGCCGGCTGCAGAAGGCGCTGACCTATCTTGCGGTCGGGGGTGGGGCCTTCCTGGCAATTTTTGGCCTGGTGGCGGTGCTGGTCACCTCCAACAGCATTCAGAGCGCCATCCACGCCCGGCGAGAGGAGATCTCCATCATGGGCTTGGTGGGCGCGCCCAACTGGATGATCCGCGGCCCCTTTCTCTTCGAGGGAGCGCTCACCGGTGGGCTCGCTGGTCTCATCGCCGGCCTGCTCGTTTCAATTGGAGCCGGGGTGGGAGCAACCGTGGGCGGTTCGAACCGGTTGGGCGCCCTGGTGCCAGGCTTCACTGTCTCCACCGGCGTTGCGGCTGGGCTGATCCTGCTGCTGGTGGGGATCCTGCTGGGCGCGGCCGCCTCCCTCATCGGTCTCCGGCGGCACCTGATGGCTCCGGAGGGCTGATCAGCGGCGGCCACCGGCGCAGGCGCAGCCAGACCAGGGCCGCCAGGACCAGGCCCACCGAGCCGTCGATAAGGCTGTAGCCGCCGGCGATCGCCGATGGCGGATTGCCCGAAGGCACTCCATCCCAGGGCGCGACAGGCAGCCAGCTCCAATCGCCCGCCAGAGTGCCTGCCAGCTCCAGATCGAGCGTGGCTAAGAAGATGGCGGCGAAGAGGGCATAGCGCTCAGT
Organism: Candidatus Dormiibacter inghamiae; assembly: GCA_016464825.1. Lineage (GTDB taxonomy): Bacteria > Chloroflexota > Dormibacteria > Dormibacterales > Dormibacteraceae > Dormiibacter > Dormiibacter inghamiae. The sequence goes on from JAEKNQ010000041.1 coordinate 13,167, forward strand.
CTTGAGGATGCACCAGGCCAGCACAGGCCAGCAGAGAGCGCCCTGCACGTCAAGGCGGTGAGTGATCGGCGGCAGAACCGTGAGGCCGGCGATCGCATACAGAGTGCAGAGCGCCAGCACCGCTTCAGCGGCCCGACGGCCGTGCCGTCTGAACACGGGCAGCGCGGCGGCGGTGACGCCGAACAGATAGACCAGGCCGTGGCCAGGCGGAACGTAGAGCGGCAGGTTGTGCCAGCGGTAGCGATAGACGCCCCAGACGAGCGACCCGAAGATCTCGAAGAGTGTGGCGACGCCCACGCAGAGCCAGACCTGCAGCCGCTGGCCCCGTGGCAGCTTCAGCGTGCAGAGCCAGAGCACGAAGAAGGTCAGGACGCCCAGCGCCGACTGCTGGCCCAGGTTCTGGGTCCGCGAGTCGAGCAGCAAGAGAAGCGGTGTGTAGGCCAGCAGGTATAGATGCAGCCAGTAAGGCCTGACCGCTACCAGCAGGCGACTGCGGCTATAAGCCAGCCCGCCGGACGCTGCGTAGGTTGACACTGAGTTCAGCCTAGTGTCCCACGCAGCAGATTGCGGCTCCAGACACCGATGCCGGCGTCATGGGGCCGGCCGTCGACGCACGCTCCCGCTCCGCGGAGCCCCCGGCTGGAAGTGAGCTCCTCCTCCTTCGACTCCCTTCTTGCCCGCGGCGCCCGGAACGACGCCCTTCGGGCGCCTGCCACAATCTCCTCAACGAACTTCTGGCGTGGGACACTAGTGTCCTGTCTCCGAAGTTCTTTGGCAAAAGCGGCGGATGCTGGCGAGGATCTGGTCTGCCGTCTTGATCCATACGAAGGGCTTCGGGCTGTGGTTGTGAAGGGCGACGAAGAGGCGGATGGCGTTCTCGAGCTGG
>JAEKNQ010000053.1 GCA_016464825.1 Candidatus Dormiibacter inghamiae
GCGCAGGAGCTCGCTCCGATCATCTTGGGGAACGTCGAGGAAAGCCTTGTGGGGACGGCCGCGTTGCATAGTATGAGCCTCGTTGTGCGCGCTGTCGGCGACCCCAACATTATCTCACTTATTTCACTGACAGGACACTAGTTTCCCTGCAGCAGGCCGCCCACGCCTGAGCCCGAGCCTTCGTGCGGCAGGTAATGAGCTATCGCGTGGGCAAGGTGCGACATGCTCATCGACTGGAGCCAGATCCGGCCCGGCCCCGTAAGCGTGGCCAAGAACAGGCCGCCGCCGCCGAAGAGGGCGTTCCGGATGCCTGGCACGGTTGTCACGTTGAAGCCCACGCTCTCCTCGAAGAGCGCAACGTGGCCGGGATGGATGCGGAGCGTGTTGCCCGCCTGCAGGTCGTACTGGACGACCTCACCGTGAAGCTCCACAAAGGCCAGTCCCTCACCGCCCAGTCGTTGCATACGAAAACCGGTGCCGCCGAAGATGCCGGCGCCAAGCCGCTGGCTGATTCCCATCGACAGCTGCACGCCAGGAGTCGCGCACATGAAGCCGTGCCTGTGCACCAGGTAGCTGCGCCCCTGGCCCAGTTGGAGAGGCATGATCTGGCCGGGCAGCTTGGCGCAGAACGTCACCATCCCGGGGCCGCCCTGGGAGGTGTACTCGGTCATGAAGATGGTGGCTCCGGCGAGGGCCCTGCCCATGACCGCCATGAAGCCGCCCTGCTGGCCGCCGACGGAAGTCCCGGTGTGGAGCCCGATCGACATTGAGATCCAGGACAGCTCGCCCGATTCGGCGAAGACCATCTCTCCCGGCTGCAACATCATCTCCAAGACGGGCATTGTGGTGCCGACGATTCGATGATCCACTGCTGATGCTCTCCTTCTTGCGGCTAGCTGTGCTGGCCCCAGCCGAGCCAGCGGCCCAAGCCTGACAGAACCCGAGCCCCGATCACACGCCTGCCTGTCCAGGACGCAGGAAGGGTGCCTCAGATCGCCTCCAGTCCCTCACTGAATGGTGCGCAGGCTGCGGTCAGCTTGGGTCAGCAGCCTGGCGCCGCCAGCTTCCACCACCACATCATCCTCAATGCGGATGCCTCCCCAGCCAGGCAGGTAGACCCCCGGCTCGATGGTGATCACCATGCCCTCCTCCAGCACTGTCAGGCTGCCGGGATCAAGGCTCGGGTGCTCGTGCGTTTCCAGCCCCAGCCCATGCCCCAGGCGGTGGTTGAAGTGGTCGGCGTGACCGCCGGCCCCGATCTTGGCTCGCGCGATCTGATCCAGCTCCCCAGCGGTCAGGCCTGGCTCGACCGCCGCGATAGCGGCGTCGTGGGCGGCCAACACCAGAGCGTGGAGTTCAGTCTGCTCAGAGCTGGGCGGCCCAACCACACCCACGCGCGTCACGTCGGCCGCGTAGCCCTCGTGGCTTGCCCCAAAGTCCAGAAGGACCAGATCGCCGCGCTGCAGGCGGCGGCTTGTTTGCCGGCCGTGGGGAAGAGCTGAATTGGGCCCGCTCAAGGCGATGCTGCCGAACGCTGCGGAGGTGCCCAACTCGCTCATCACGGCCTCCAACGCCCTGGCCATCTCCACCTCCGTCATGCCTTCGTGAAGCCGCTCCCAGATGGCCTCACTCACAAGGTCAGTGAGCTGGGCAGCGCGCTCCAGGGCCGCCAGCTCCTGGGGCGACTTGCTGGCGCGAAATCGCGTCAGAGTCGGACCGATGTCGACGGCCTCTGAGGCACCTGTCAGATCGCGCAGCTTCTCCCAGTTAGCCAGGCTGAGGTGAGCCTTCTCAACTGCCAATCGGTCGCCGATCCCGGCCAGGGCCCTGGGCACCCCCGCCCAGGGATCGCTGCCGTCCGGCCACGGCAGCAGCGCCGCCCCCCTCACCACCGAGCGGGCCCTCGCTTCCTCCAGCGCCGGCAGCACGACGGTCGCTCCGGTGGCGGTCACCGCCAAGCCGTAGAGCCGCTCGTGGGGATTGAGACGAAGGCCTGTCAGGTAGGCGATGGAGATGGGGTCGGTGAGGAAGGCGGCTCCTACCGACTCGGCTCGCAGCCAGGTTCTAAGCCGATCGAGCATTTTGCTGCGCTCAGCTGATGCTGACTATGCGGACTGTGTAGCTGCCTCCGGTCGGCGTCTCCACTTGCACCTCATCGCCGGCTCGACGGCCGAGCAAAGCTCGTCCGATCGCTGACTCAAAGCTCACCCGGCCGGCTGCCGGATCCGCCTCGGCCGGCCCGACTATCTTGTACGACTCCTCAGGGCCATCCTCTTCGACGAAGCTCACCGTGCTGGAGATCTGAACTTCTCCAGTCGGGATCTGCGACTCGATCAGCACGTGGTTCTGGACTATGCGCTGCAGCTCCTGGATCCTCGTTTCCAGGAAGGACTGCTCATTGCGAGCGGCGTGATACTCAAAGTTCTCGCTCAGGTCGCCCAGCTCCCGCGCCGACTTGATCTTGGCCACTATCTGTGGCCTCCGCACCTCGGTCAGCTCCTGCAGCTCGCGCCTTACACCGGCAAGTCCCTCAGCTGTGATGGGAACCTCGTCGTTGGACCTCATCCCAGCCCTCCGGGAAGCAGCCCCTGGAGCTGCTGGTAGACGCGTCGCTGGATCAGATGCGTGACGCCGAACACTGCCGCCGCCAGGGCAGCGCCAACCAGGAGAGCCAGCAGAGCGTGCCCCAGGTCCAGGTGGAGGAGGATGGGCAGAAAGGCGACTATGTCGTCGCCCAGGATGGCGGCGGCCACCAGTGCCAGGGGTGTGACTATCGGGAGCAACCGCAGGCGCTTTAGCACTTGCGGCACGGGCTGCGGCGGCCGCGGCATCATTCGCTGGCCCATAACGCCCACGCTGGCGACGTGCCGCAGGTTGGGTGTGACAGAAAGCATCACCGGCACCTGGTTGCCTGGCACCTTGGCCAGCTTCTCCGGCTGGACCAGGAACTGCTCCTGGCCGCCCCGCGTCTTGATCATCAGAGTGCCAAGGCCGAGTGCCTGGCTCACCTCGCTGGCGCCAAGGAGCTGCCCCTGGATCAGCTTCGGCTCGGAGCTTCGGTCAGCTCGCGCCAGCCGAATGCCCGGTAGTAGGAAGGCCGCCATGAGCGCGATCGGGATGAGCCAGACGATCGCCGCAGCGATTCGCACGGGCCAGCCAGAGGGCAGGAGGAGCAGGATTGCCACCCCCGCGAGGAGGCAAGCGACTGCGGCGATCAGCGCGTACAGGCCGATCCTGACCACCAAGCTTGGCGCGTACCCCTGGAGCATGCCGCCGCTGCGAACGTACTGCGCCTGCGTCTTGCGCTGCTCGGTTCGCGTCTGTGGTGCCGCCGGCTGAACCGGCGGCTTCGGCTTGACCACCCGGCGAACCTGCTGCCGGGTGCCTCCGCTCTTCTTGGCCATCCCAACGGCAGTCTATCTAGTGTCCTGCGCCCGAGATTCGTTGGCATATTGCAGCTCCGGACACCGATGCCAGCGTCAACCCACCCCACGAAGCAGGCTTCGCGGGGACCCCGGAAATGGGGCCCGGCCCGTCGTCCTCACGCATCGACGATGCGCTCCTCCTGGTTCCACCCTTTTCTTGGCCTCGGCGCCCGGACCGGCGCCCTCGGGCGCCTGCCAAAATCGACTCAACGAACCCCTGGCGCAGGACACTGGCGCCTCGCTCGCGGAGGCGAGCCTCGACATTATCGCAACCGAGCTTCAATCCGCCTTCGGCTGGGTAGGCTTCCGAACAAGATGAGCAGCGGATCGACGGATTTGGCGGAGTCGCTGAGCAGGCTGTTTCGCTCGCTCAGCAAAGCGGCGGTGCGTGAGGCCCCCTACTTGAGGCGGGCGGGAGAGAAGATAGTTCGGGAGGACCTGCCAGGGCTCGAGCAGGCCGTCAGGCAGCGGTTCAACGAGTTCAACCGGCGCTGGCCGCCTTCCTGAAGGCGGCGCTCCTGGCGCTGAGCCTGCCGTTGCTTGCGGCTTCGGGACTGGCTGCGTGCGGCGCCGGCGGGCAGGCGCCGAAGACGGAGGCGCTGCCGGCCGGCTTCTCCCTCAAGGACGAGAACGGGCTGGGCTTCCAAGTCGGTCTGCCGCAGGGTTGGCGGGAGTCAGACCGAACAGCGCAGGGCGTGACCTTTAGCGACGGGGCGAGCGGAGTAGTTCTCGTCGCCTTCGATCAGGCGATCAGCTCCAACCTCGACGACGCCGGCCGTCACGCGCTGCTCGACCTGACCCAGGGCGGCGGTTTGAGCCGCGTGACCGAGTCGAACAAGACTGTGGACGGCCGACCCGCCAAGCGCTTCGACGGCTCCTTCGGCGCCGGTGGGGGCGTTCAGGAGATGGACGCTGTCATCACGTTGAGCGGCGACCGCGTCTGGTCGCTGGTGCTGGTCGGTCCGACCGAGCGTGTGCAGGCGGACCAGAAGCCCTTTGCCGGCATGCTGCAGAGCTTTCACGTCAAGGGCGTGCAGGCGAGCGCCGCTCCCAAGGCGGCCGCCGGACTGCCTGCGCCCACGTTCCCGGCCCTGAGCTCGGTGCCCTTGCGCAACCATCCTGTGGTGCTCAACTTCTTCGCCACCTGGTGCGTCGACTGCCAGACGGAGCTGCCGCTGCTGCGCGACAGAGCCGCGGCCGACCGAGGTCGCTACGCAGTCTTGCTCATCGACGCCCAGGAAACGCAGCCGGGTAGCGTGGCCGCCTACTTGAAGAACCTGGGAGTGAGCTTCCCGGTGGCGTACGACAGCGATGGGAAGATCGCAGCGAGCTACGGGCTCCCGGGCGTTCCCACCAGCTACTTCCTCGACTCCAAGCATGTTCTCCGCACGGCCGCCGTGGGGAAGCTGGATGCGGAACGCCTGCAGGCCGGGCTGAAGGCCGCCGGAGCGGCCTGACAGTTCGCCTCTCAGCTCTTGGGCAAGGGATCCTGGCCGAGTGGGGCGCGACGGCCCCACTCCACGGTTGGTCGCCATTGGCCGCCAGCCGACGCTGCTGGCTGCCAGGTGACACCATCCCACCACCGCTTCCCGTCGGGAGACATGACCTTGACCGAATTGCGTTGAGAACTCGTGCTCCAATCTCCCGCCCATGGCGACCCAAGGTGCGCAAGCAGCAGTGGAGCCCATGAAGAGCAGAATCACGAAGAGAACCATCAGCAGCCCTCAGCCCTTCGTTGAGGTCCCTAACCGTCCTCAGGGGACGTTGAAAGCGCCGACAAAGAGGCCCTGAAAGCCCAGGTCCTTCACCTGGCGGGGACTGGCCAACTTCAGCTCGTCGACGTTGCTCTCACCCTGAGGCGTCGCCTGAACGCCAATCACTGTCTGGCTGTCGAGCCAGCCCTGACCGACGAACGTCGAGGGCAGCTGGACGACCCTGCCATCCTTGCCCGCCACCTGGGTCCCGGCGGTTACGCGCTGCCCATCGGGCGAGAGCGTAAAGCCACCGTCTCCCGGCTTCTTGGCTTCGAAGAGCAGCGACCCGTCAGGGTTGCGCGTCTGGGCGGAGGCGCTCTGGCTGACGCAGAGGACTGTACCGTCCGGGTTGACGGCGACCGCACGGCAGCCGCTGCCGCCCAGCTGTCTCTGCGGCCGACCGTCAGGGCCCAGGGTGCTGACGTGGCCCCAGAACCAGAGGCCGGGTGAGGACTGTTGGGTGGCGGGTGGCATGTCGGTGGTCACCACCGGGCCGGCCAGGGCCCAGCCGACGACTGTGACGGCGTCGGTGGGTGGCTCCGTCTGTGGCCACTCCTGATGTCGAATGCGAGTCGCCGCCTGGCCAGGGCTGGATGTGTAGATGTCCAATGCGAAGTTGCCAGGTCCGAACGCCTGACCCGGGCTCGGCGATGGCTCGGGCCAGGTGAAAACCGCGCCGACCAACCGGGATCCGTCAGGGCTGACCGCGAAGGAGAGCGACTGCTGCGAGCCGGTCAAAGGAAACTGAGCGACTTGCTGCTCGATGCCGTCCACTGCCAAGGCGCGGACGCGGCCTTCACCGTCCGCGTAATAAGCGTGGCCGTCGATGACCGTGGCCTCCGGCGCCAGTACCGGCGCGGCGAAGTTCACGCGAGGCGCAGAGCGCGGGGTGAAGCTGTGGGAAACGATGACCGAGCCGTCAGGCCTTCGCAGACTTATGCGGTTGTGGATGGGTTGAGCTCTCGGCCCTGGCTCCAAGGCCACCATTACCTCCCCATGCACTGCCTGAGCTGTCGAGGCCGAGGGGACTGACGACGACGAGGTGTTGGACGGGCTGCCCGCTGAGCAGCCGCCGGCGAGCAGCGCAACCGAAACGCCGGCGAGCGTCGATCGGGCCCACGCCCGCAGACCTGTTCCTCCCCTACGAACCATTCCTTCCCAGGCTAGAACGCAACCGCGCCCACGGCTGTTTCGTCGCGGAGCCAGTTCGTACCAGGCAGAGCCGATTTGCCTGTAACGGCCGATTGGGCCGTAGCTCGGGGGAGGCGCCCGCCCAGGGCGCCGGTCAGGAGGCCTAGGCGATGGAAAGAGTGGAACGAGGAGGAGCGGATCCGAAGATCCGTGACAATGAAGGGCCGGCCCGTGCTTAGGGGGCCCCCGAAGCGGGGAATGCTGCGCACGCATCGGCCCCCTGAGCCCCGAGACGCGGCTATTTCGGCTGGTACAGGCAACTTAAAGGCCGCTAGAGTTGGCGACGATGCTGAACTGGGGAAGCATCTTGCTCCGCTCGCTGCTGGCCTGGGTGCCCATCGCCTTGGCGGTGCTCGCGGTCGGTGGCCTCGCTTATGTGGGCGGCCAGCAGACGATCCGAGCCGGCGCCGACGACCCCCAGATCCAGCTTGCCCATGACACCGCCCAGCGTCTCAACCGGGCCCCCGAGCCAGTGCGGTCGGCGGCCGCCGCGCAACCCGCAGTCGATCTGCGCCAGACTCTGGATCCCTATGTGATCCTTTACGACGGCAATGGCCGGCCTGTGAGCCAGACGGTGCAGCTCGACGGCGCGACCCCGGCTCCGCCCGCTGGCGCCTTTGCCGCCGCGACCGGCAGGGGCGAGAACCGCTTGACCTGGCAGCCGGCGCCGGGAGTGCGCAGCGCAGTGGTCATAGTGCCCTACCGGGGGGGCTACGTCCTGGCCGGGCGGTCGCTGTCGCTCGCTGAGGAGAGGGAACGCTCGCTCTCGCAGCTGACGGCGCTGGGCGTCCTCGCCACTCTGCTGGCAACCGCGGCGGCCTGCTTTTTGTCGACCTGGCTGTTGACGCTCTGGCGGGGCGGCTCAGCCCGCGAGCGGTAGCAGCAGTACGCGCCTGGCTCTTGGCCCCCGAGCGGTTAAGGGCGACCGGGGTGAATCCCCTCCGGCCAGGTTTCAGCTGCCGGATGTCGCCTGGTTGTACTGGTCGATCTGAGGCTGAATGTTCGCGGCCGCGTCGTCCATCGCCTTCTTGGCAGGTGCTTTGCCGGTGATGGCGGTCTCCATGCCGACCTCGGCAGCCTGGCGGGTCGCCGGCATCACACCCAGTAGGCAGCCCTGCGTAGCCTTGTCCAGCTTGGTCGAGTGCAACTGGTCGATGGCTGTCTTGAACTGCGGATACCTTGCCACCCAATCCTTATCGGTCGGGTCGTCCAGGGACTTCTTGTCAACCGGGAAGTAGCCTGTGTGCGTGTGCCAGTAGGCCATGCTGTCGCCCTGTTCCAAGAACTTCTCGAACTCCCAGGCAGCCTTCTGCTCATAAGCCGGCCGCTTGTTGAGGACCCAGAGCGAGGCACCGCCGATGATCGTGCCACCAGCGGTGGTCGAGCTCTCTACCTTCGGATAGGGCGCCGTACCAAGCTGAAACTTGACGGCCGCCTGATAGCCACGGAGAGTCCCTGTCGATTCCAGGTTCATGGCCACTTTGCCGGCCTTGAAGGCGTTCTGCGCATCAGGGGTCTGGCGACCGGTGTTGAGCGCAAGACCGTCCTTCACCAGGTTGGCCCACCAGTCGACAACCTTGATGTCGACGGGCTGGTTGAACAGCACCTTGGTCGCAGACTTGTCGCGACCGTTGCCATTGTTGCAGTAGGTCTGATCCGCCCGCGCGGTGAACTGCTCGAGGAACCAACCGTAGATCGCGGCCCCGAAGCCATAGCGCACGGTGCTGCCGCTGGCGTCCTTCTTGGTCAACTTCTCAGCGGCGACCCGCAGCTCCGCCAGCGTGCTCGGCGGCTTATTGGGATCGAGACCCGCTTCGCTGAATGCATCCCGATTGAAGTAGAGAAGCGGCGTCGACACATTCCAGGGCATTGAGAACAGCTTGCCGTTGATCTGGTAATAGCCGAGGATGTTAGGCTCCAGGTCCTTGGCCGAGTACTTTTCGTGATCGATAAACGTCTGCGCCGGCGTGATCGCCTGCGAGTCGATCATGAACCGGGTCCCGATGTCATAGATCTGGACCATGCTGGGAAGCTGGTCTGCTTTGCCGGACTGGATGGCGGCCTTGAGCTTCGCGAAAGTGGTGTCGTAGTCACCGGCGTAGACAGGCGTGACCTCGATCTCACCCTTGTGTGCGTCGCTGAACTTGGCCGCCAGCGCGTTGACCGCGTCCTGATTGGCGCCGGCCGAGAAACCGTGCCAGAAAGTGATCTTGACAGGTTTGGCTGGCGCCTTCGAGTTCCAGTCGAAGTTGCCTGAACTGCTGGTCTGCTGGTCGTTACCGCCGCCACACGCAGCCGCCAGAAGCAGCAGAAGAACGAGCACCGCCAACCGTTTCATGGCAACCTCCTGGGTTCGGGAACGGGGCTAACCGCGCAGCGCACCGGTTGTCAGTCCCCTGACTATCTGGCGCTGGAATACGTAGATGAGGATAAGGGTCGGGATGAGCGCCAGCACCGTGCCGGCCAGGATGAAGTTGGGCGCAGTGGCGGCCTCCACGTCCCGCAGGCGCTTGATGCCGATCTGCAGCGTGGCCATCGCGTCAGATTTTGTCATCAGCAGAGGCCAGAAGTATTGATTCCAGGCGGAAAGGAACGCATAGATGCCAAGCGTGGCCAGCGCCGGCTTGGAGAGCGGGATCAGGATCGACCACAGAAACCGCAGATGCCCGCAGCCGTCCACCTTCGCCGCGTCTACGAGATCACGTGGGAAGGTCAAAAAGAACTGACGAAGCAGGAAGGTGCCGAAGCCGGCGGCGAGGAACGGCAGGATGAATGCGGGATAGGTGTTGACCAGGCTGTTGTCAGCCATGAACAGGTAGTTGGGGATGATCACCGCCTCCCAGGGAATCATCATCGTGGCAAGAAAGAGTGCAAAGACGAAGTTCCGAAAGGGAAAGCGCAGAAACGCGAAGGCATAAGCGGAGAGCGTGGCGGTGAGCAGCTGTCCCAGCATCACAGAGATCGCCACCACCGCGCTGTTGAGGTACTGCCGCGCCAAGGGCAGCGCCCGCAGTACGTCGGCGAAGTTCCGCAGGTTGGGCCGCGATGGCAGGAGCGGCGGCGGGAAACTTGAGATCTCGCTGGCCGTCATCAGGCTGCCCGAGAGGGCATAGAGCAAGGGGAAGAGCAGAACGAAGGTAATCACCGCCAACGCTGCATAGGAGATACCACGGCGGACCATCTGAGGCGCCTTCACCTGTAGAAAACCCGCCGCTCCAGCACGCCGAATTGGATGGCGGTGACGATGACCACGAGCAGGAAGAGAACCATAGCTATGGCGGAAGCCAGTCCGAAGTTGCTGTTGCCGAAGGCGAAGGCGTTCAGATAGAGGTCATAGACAAGGGTGGTCGTTGAGCGGGCGGGACCGCCCTTGGTCAGGATGTCGATCTGGCCGAACGACTGCAGGCTCTGGATGGTGCTCACGACGAGCAGAAAGAACAGGCTGGGCGTCAGCAAGGGCAGCGTGACATGGCGAAGGAGTGAGAGCCCCCGGGCACCGTCCAGCCGGGCGGCTTCGTACACGTCTTCAGGAATCGCCTGCAGCCCGGCGGAGAGCACAAGCACGTTGTAGCCAAGCTGCAGCCAGACGGTGGTCGCTGCGACCGCGAGCAGCGCCGTTGTTGGGCTGGTCAGCCAGCCGACTGGATGGATGTGAAAGGGGTAGAGAAACCCGTTGAGCACCCCCACCCCGGGATTGAAGAAGATGCCGAACACCGCTGAAGCCGTCGCCACCGAGAATCCAAACGGCGTGGCGAGCAGCGTCCGGAAAAAGCCGATTCCGGCCACGCGCAGCTGCAGCAGCAGCGCCAGGGCGATGCCGATGACCAATGCAGGCAGCACTGTGTAGAGCGTGAACAGCAGCGTGTTGAGGATGACCTCATGAAGCTCCGGCTGGCTGAGCAGGAGTTGGTAGTTGTGCGAGCCTGTGAAGCGAGTTGGCCGACCGATGATGTCGTTGCCGTAGGTGCTTATCACCGCCGAGCGCAGGAGGGGCCAGAAAAGGAAGACTGTGAAGACCAGCAGTGATGGGAGCAGGAACAGGGCTGCGGTCAGCAGCTCGCGTGCCGCGAGGCGATGGCGGTCCCTGACCTGGGCCGACGCAGCCGCTCGGATTCCGGTGAGCTCCACTTGAGTCAACATCGTAGTGCGAGAGAAATGAGGTCTGGGGCGGGTCCGGACCGCGCTAGGTTATGAAACCGCCAAGGGAGACGACGCCAGAGCGCACCGGCCGACCACCCGTGCGCCCGGCTCTCTGCTACTGCAGCAGCGCCGGCAGGATCTCGCGCGGCCGGTTGGTGAAGACCGAGTCGGGCCGGCAGGCGCGGCACCAGGCCACCGCCTGCTCGTCGTCGACGGTCCACACACCGACCGAGCCGCCGGCGGCATGGACGGCCCTCACCAGCTCAGGATCCATGGCTCCGTAGTGGGGGGCGTAGATGTCGGCCAACGCTCCCCGCATCAGGCCGACCGGGTCGATGGGTCTGGCGCCCTCCAAAATGCCCACCTGCAGGTCAGGTTCAAGCTCCTTCAGGCGCCTGACGGAACTGTGCAGGAAGCTGATCACAGCTATCTGCTCGACAAGCTGATGCTCCCGGAGGAGTCCGACCACGCGCTCCTCCAGGCCGGGATAGGCGATCGGAATCTGCTTCAGCTCGATGCACAGCCCCGCCCTGCCGCTCACTAGCTCCAGCAGCTCCCGAAGCAGGGGCAGTCGCTCGCCGCGGCCCGCGTCCAGCTGGCGCAGCTCAGCCAGAGTGTGCTGAACGACCAGCCCGCTGCCGTTGGTGGTGCGGTCGAGCGTGTGGTCGTGGATCACCATCAGTTCGCCATCAGAGGACGGGTGGACGTCGCATTCGATCATGTCGACACCCAAATCGAGAGCCGATCGGAACGAAGCGAGGGTGTTCTCGGGCGCTTCGGCCGGGTTGCCGCGGTGGCCGCCGATCAGCGGTCTACCGGTGGCTCGCGCCCGCTCGTAGAGGTCGCGCAGAGGGGTGGGCGGGGTCACGGGGTCAGCAGTCTATAGTCAGCAGAACTGTGACTTCCGCGCTCCGGCCGGCCACGCTGGCGGCACTGCGCAGGAGCGGTCATGTGCGCGAGAGCGTGAGGGACGAGCTGCGCCGGAATCTGCTCTTCCGGCTCCGCTCGGGCGAGGCGCGCCTGCCCGGGATAGTGGGCTACGACCACACTGTGCTGCCTCAGCTGGCCAACGCTTTGATTGCGGGACACGACATGATCCTGCTGGGCGAGCGGGGGCAGGCCAAGAGCCGGATCATGCGCTCACTGGTCGAGCTGCTGGACGAGCTGACGCCTGTCATCACCGGTTGCGAGATCAACGATCACCCCTATGACCCCATCTGCCGACGCTGCCGGGATCTGCTCCAGGAGCGCGGGGAGGACACGCCTGTGGCTTGGCTCGGCCGCAGCGAGCGCTACGGTGAGAAGCTCGCAACGCCCGACATCTCGATCGCCGACCTGATCGGCGAGGTCGACCCCATCAAGGTGGCTGAAGGCCGCTATCTGGCCGACGAGCTCACCATCCACTACGGGCTGATCCCCCGCTGCCATCGCGGCATCTTCGGCATCAACGAGCTGCCCGACCTGGCTGAGCGGATCCAGGTCGGCCTGCTCAACATCATGGAGGAGAAGGACGTCCAGATTCGCGGCTACCGGGTGCGGATGCCGCTGGACCTGGTGGTGGTCGCCAGCGCCAACCCCGAGGACTACACGTCGCGGGGCAGGATCATCACGCCGCTGAAGGACCGATTCGGCTCCCAAATTCGCACTCACTATCCCCTGGCCATCGAGGAGGAGGTGGCCATCATGGAAGCCGAGGGCTCGGCGCCACCAGCTGGCGTGCAAGTGCTGGTTCCCGGCTTCATGAAGGAAATAGTGGCGGAGATGACGCATCTCGCCCGGCGCAGCCCGCACATCTCGCAGTCATCAGGCGTGTCGGTCCGCATGTCGATCGGCAACTTAGAGAGTCTGAGCGCGAATGCCATCCGGCGCTCCGCGCGACTCGGCGAGGAATTGGCAGTGCCCAGGATCTCGGATCTGGCCTATCTCGTCCCCTCCACCGCCGGCCGGGTCGAGATCGAGGCGCTCGATGAAGGGAAGGAAGAGCAGGTGCTGGAACGCATCCGGCGCGGCGCCGTGGCAGCGGTGTTCGGCCGGCACTTCGCTCCCAGCCAGTTCGAGTCGCTGGTCGGCAGGTTCGATGAGGGGCAGGTGATCGAGGTGGGTGAAAGCCTGCCAGCCGCCTCCTACGGCCGGGCGTTCGATTCCGGGGCTGAGCTTGGCCCCGCGCTCCGCAGGCTGCAACTGCCGGACCGGCCGGAGGTCCGCGCTTCGGCCTTGGAGTTCCTGCTGGAGGGCCTTCATTTGGCCAAGCGGCTCAACAAGGAAGACATGAACGACCGGGTGATCTACCGGCGCTGAATCCGGGGCCTCTCGTCAGGCCCAACGGTTCGGATGACCAATCACATCACAGGGCAGGCGCCGGTCACTGATCGGCGGGTAGGCTGCCCTGCGTGGCTACCAAGCTGGATCCGTGGCAGGCGGTCGACGAGTACCTTGGCCAACGCCTGCTGCCAGCTGATCCGGTGCTGGAGGAGGCACTGCGCTCCGCCGCCGCAGCCGGCCTGCCGGAGATCGCCGTCTCGCCTGCCCAGGGTAAGTTCCTGCACCTCCTCGCTCGGATTTGCCGGGCTCGCCGCGTCCTTGAGCTGGGCACACTCGGCGGCTACAGCACTATCTGGCTGGCCCGTGCACTCCCGGCCGACGGCACGCTCATCACGCTCGAAGCGCAGCCGGCCTTTGCCGAGGTCGCTCGCACGAACATCGCCCGCGCAGGACTCGCAGACAGGGTGGAGATAGTCGTCGGCGCCGCGCTCGACACGCTCCCTAACTTGAAGGAGCGAGCGCAGGACCCGTTCGACTTCGTCTTCATCGATGCTGACAAGCCGAACTCGCTGGAGTACGTCCGCTGGGCCCTTCAACTCAGCGGACCCGGCTCAGTGATAGTGCTTGACAACGTGGTTCGGCAGGGTGCGCTCGCCGACCCTACTACGAGCGATGAGAACGTCGTGGGGATGCGTCGTGTCTTCGATTTCCTGCCCACCGAGCCCAGGCTTTCGGCGGCCGCACTGCAGACGGTGGGAGTGAAGGGTTATGACGGCTTCGCCCTCCTGCTGGTCCAAGACTGAAACCGCCGTCCGAGCCATCTCGACTCGGGAGTCTCCAGCGGTGCACTCGGTTGACCAAGCCCCGGCCGCCTCGGAAGCTACTTCTGGAAGTAGAAGACTCCTGCGAAGCCCATCACAATCAGCGTGACGAGTATGAAGAAGACTATCTCGACCCGCAGTGAGAGCCGCACCAAGCGCTTGGCCTTTCGCGTTCGCTCGCCACACTTGTCGCAGTAGGCCGCCCCGGCTGGCAGAGGACTCTGACAGCTATCGCAATTGGTCTGCTCGGTCTGAATCGCGGTGGCCACGCCCTTGAGTATGCCTCAGTGCCAGGCCAAACCCGAAGTCTGGTTCGCTTGGCATTTGCGCATCGCCCGCGAGATGAGCGAAGCTGAGAAAGATCATGCAGATGCCACCCGACATGCGAGAGTTCAACCGCCAGGTGATCGAGGAGTACCGGGCCAACGGCGGCAGGCTCAGCGGCCCGCTGGCCAAGAGCACACTTCTGCTGCTCACCAGCACGGGTGCCCACAGCGGGCAGCCCCGCACTGCCGTCCTCGGCTACGGGCTGCACGCCGACAGCTACGTGGTGATCGCGTCCAACAACGGGGCCACGTCGCATCCTGCCTGGTATCGGAATCTCCTCGCGAATCCAACTGCCACTGTGGAGGTCGGCCAGGACAGATTCCAAGTCCGAGCGAGGACGGCGGAGCCGGCGGAACGGGAGCAGGTTGGGGCGGCCGTTTCGTGGCTCGAGCAGCAGCAGGCGTTGACCAGCCGCGAGATTCCCCTGGTGCTCCTGGAAAGGACCAGCTAGCAACTTTGGCGTGCTCGCGGCTTGCGGGCGACGTCACTGACTACGCTGTTGCAAATGCCTGATCGGATGGGCTCCAGTGAGGACCTGCTCGTAGTCCTGAGCACGGTTGCCGATCGGGCTCGCGATCTGGTCGCCGGCCTGGACGAGCCCCGTTTGGGCTACAGGCATGCTCCTGCCCTGCCCACGGTAAGGGAGGCGGTGACCTCGCTTTGCCAGGCAGGCATTGCCGTCGACGGGCTCCTGCGGCACGCGTACCTCGCGCCCGAGCAGCGGGAGATCCCGCTGAGCGAAACGCTGCGCTCGACACCGGAGGCGGAGCTCAGCCCGCCGGCGGCTGAGCTGCTGGAAGCGTTCGCCCGCGTGCGCCGTCGAACCATCGACCTGCTGCGCGGGATGTCCCCGGGCGATTGGCGCCGCACCTTCCTCGACTCCCGCGATGGCGAGCTCACACTCTTCCAGGTCTGCGAGCGCATCACCCGGCAGGAAATCGGCCGCTTGGGCATGCTGCGCAATCTCGTGTCCCTGGTCCCGGTCATCTGAAGTCGGGCCGCTGAGTGAAATACAGCGGCGAGCAGGAGGTGAGTATG
The DNA here is from genome assembly GCA_016464825.1 of Candidatus Dormiibacter inghamiae. Classification (GTDB taxonomy): domain Bacteria; phylum Chloroflexota; class Dormibacteria; order Dormibacterales; family Dormibacteraceae; genus Dormiibacter; species Dormiibacter inghamiae. The sequence goes on from JAEKNQ010000053.1 coordinate 14,959, forward strand.
AGCGAGCTGCAGATCCTGGGCGTTGACAACGCTCTGCTCGGGGTGAGCGACTTCGAGGCGGGCCGCCGCTTCTACGCCGAGACGCTCGGCCTGCCTGTCAAGTTTGAGGTGCCCCAGCTGGGACTGGCCGGCTTTCGCCTGGGGCCCGAGGAGCCGGGCTTGCTCATTCGGGCCCAGCCGGGACCGCCGCGGGTCTGGCTGGAGGTTCGCGACGCGCGAGCAGCGGCAGCGGCGCTGGGAGCCCGCGGCGTCATTCCTCTCAAGCCGCCATTTGAGGTGGCGACGGGCTGGACTGTCGAGTTCGCCGATCCCTGGGGCAACGTGCTAGGCCTGACCGATTACAGCAAGGACCCCGCGCACGCCCGCAGCCCTGGCGATTGAGACAGGGGTGCGGCCGACCGACCCGCTCAGGCAGCGGCGCCCGCTCGGACCTCGGCCCGCAGCTCGGCCAGGCAGCCGGCACTGATCGCCTCCCGAATCCGCCTCATGAGCCGGTTGGTGAAGGCGAGATTGTGTTCGGTCAGAAGGGCGATGCCGAGGATCTCCCTGGCCCTCACCAGGTGATTCAGATACGCTCGGCCGAAGCGCCTGCAGGCTGAACAGGGACAGTCCTCCTCGATCGGCCGATCTTCGAGCTTTCGGTCGGCCTTGGCCAGGTCCAGGCGATTCCGCGGCAGTCCCAGATGCAACGCCTGGCCGTGGCGGGCGATGCGGCTCGGCATGGCGCAGTCGAAGCTGTCGATGCCGCGCAGTGCGCCTTCCACCAGGTCGTCAGGCTCCCCCACTCCCAGCAGGTGGCGCGGGCGCGCCTCCGGCAGCAGCGGGCAGACCAGATCGACAACGCTGTACCAGTCCGATTTCGACTCTCCCAGGCAGTCGCCGATGCCGTAACCGTCGAAGTCAAGCTCCGCGATTCGCTGAGCGCTCCAGCGGCGGAGATCCGGATAGACCCCACCATGCACTATGCCGAAGAGCGATTGGTTGGCGGCCAGACCGATTTCTCGGAACGCGTCGAGGCAGCGCTGGGCCCAGCGGGCGTTCCTCTCAGTGGCGATCTGCGTGTACTCCCGGGTGACATGAAAGGGAGTGCACTCGTCGAGGCAGAACAGGATGTCGGCGCCGAGAGCCTGCTGCAGCCGCATGTTGTTCTCGGGTGTGAAGCGGTGGCGGCTGCCGTCCACATACGAGCGGAAGTCCGCTCCCGCCTCGTCCACCCGCACCGCGTCCAGCGGATCTTCCTGGTGACCGTAGTCAGGCAGACGGCGGCGGCCCTTCAGCTCCTCGGCGACCTGGCCGTGGCGAAGGCTGAAGACCTGGAAACCACCCGAGTCGGTCGCCAGCACCCCCGCCCAGCCCATGTAGCTGTGGAGACCGCCCGCTCGCCTGATCGCCTCGGGGCCGGGCTCAAGCGCCAGGTGGAAGCTGTTGCAGATCGCTGAGTGGACGCCTGCCGCTGCGGCCACGGCGGGATCTAGTCCCTTCAGGGCGGCCTGCGTGGCGACGGCGAAGAAGGCGGGTGTCTCAAGCTCGCCGTGGCCGGTCCGGATGACCCCGCGCCGGGCGGCCCCGTCCTGGGCAATCACGCTGAACTCGAGCACCCCCGGACTCTAGCGAGAGGTGCCTTAACGAAGCCAGGCGTCGGTTTGCAGCGCCCGGTCGTTTGCCCCGGTGTCCGGCAGAATGGGCGCATGTACGGTCCAGTCATAACCGGCAGCAGTTCCGGCTGCGGCCACCGTCCGAAGAGGATGCGCCCATCTTCTGCGACTGGTTCGCCGACCTGGAGGTGACTATGTACCTGAGCCGCAGGGCCGCGCCGAGCCTCCAGCTCGAGCGGGAGTGGCTGCAGAAGATGGCCACGAGCGAAACCGACATCGTCTGGTGCATCGAGTTCGAGGACCGGACGATCGGCATTACTGGAGCCCATCGGATCGACTGGCAGAACTGCCACGCGAGCACCGGCACCGCCATCGGCGACAAGGGCGTCTGGGGCAAGGGCATCGGCGGCGAGCTGATGTGCCTCCGCCGCGACCATCTGTTTCGTGAGTATCGGCTCAACAAGCTCAAGTCGGCCTATCTCGAGGGCAACGAGGCCAGCGCTCGCGCGCAGCGCGCCGCCGGCTACCGAGAGGTCGGCCGCTTCCGCCAGGAGTTCTTCCGTGACGGTCGCTGGCTGGACCAGATCCAAACCGAACTGCTCCGGGAAGACTGGGAAGGCCCTCAGCGGTAGGGCCCAAGCTGTCAGACATCTGCCAGTCCCTACCATCACCAAGATGTCTGAAGACTTTCCGCCACCGGCTGGTCAGCAGTCCCCGATAGCGCCCGCCGGCCCACCAGCTGGCGGCGGTCAGCCTCGCAGCAAGAGGCGGCGCCGCGGTGTGCGCTCACCCGGCCGTGGCGAAACTGCGGGCAGCGGGCAGTGCTGGATGCTGGTCATCTCCCCCGACAATTTTCGCAAGACGCGGGAGCAGGGCTTCTCGGTGCAGGGCATCAAGAGCCGTCACCGCCGCCGGGCCGAAACCATCCGACCGGGGGATCACCTGCTCTACTACATCGCCGGCCGGATGTGCTTTGCAGCCACCTGCACTGTCACCTCTCCTGTATTTGAGGACCACAGCCATGTCTGGCGCACCGCTCGCCGCGAAGAGGACTACCCGTGGCGCGTCAAGACGCGGCCCGACCACGTGCTGGAAGAGTCGGAATGGGTGCCTGCCAAGAATCTCGCCTACCGGCTGGAGTATGTGAAGAAGTGGCCACCCGAGCAGTGGTCCATGGCTTTCCAGGGCCATCTGCACCAGCTGCCCCAGAAAGATCTGAAGCTGATCGAGGACGAGTTCAAGCGAACTGTGAGGGACCGCGCTGCCGCCAGCTGAGCTCAATGCCGCGGATCCGCTCGGCGTCCGCAGAGCCTGCGCCAGGGTGGTGGAGCGCGCACGCGACGTGCGCTTAGAGGATCTCGCGACGACAGCGGAGACGCTGCGCGAACGTCCGCTGCCGGCATGGGACAGCATGAGCCACTTCGCGGACGACCCCGAGCGCGCCCGCCGCTACCTCATGGTGCTGGACACGATCAACTTCTCCTTCTGGCTGCCCGAGGGCATGCCGGGACCGAGGCCGGGTGGCTACACGCAAATGGCCGAGCGCCTGCGTGACGTCTACCGCGGCGGCGCTGGCTTGGAGGACCCCGATTCGCTGGCGGTGATCGATGCCGAGACTCTGGGCAGGCTGCTTGGCCCTTTCCCAATGCTCGCCGAGCGGGCGCAGGCGCTGAATGAGCTCGGCCGACACGGCTACGACGGGCTGGTCGGCGAAACCGCTGTGGACACGGCCCGCAATTTCGCCGAAGAGCTCGTCAGCTACCGCGACGTCTCCGGCTATGACGGCCGGCAGGTCCCCTTCCTGAAGCGAGCGCAGATCGTCGCCGCCGATCTGCTGGGCGCCGGCCTGGCCGGCTTTCCAGACCTCGATCAGCTGACCTGCTTTGCCGACTACAAGCTGCCCCAGGTGCTGCGCCATCTGGGCGCGCTCGAGTACTCACCCCCGCTGGCCGCGCGGGTGGACGGCTGGGTGGAGCTGCAGAGCGGCGAGCCGGCGGAGGTGGAGATCCGAGCCGCCACAGTCGTGGCGGTCGAGCGCTTGCGCGAAGAGCTGACCCACCGGGGCCGCCGGCTCACCTCGGTCGAGGTCGACTGGTTGCTCTGGCATTCGGCCCAGGAGGTCTTCCCCATGCGCCCCTACCACCGCGTGCGCGGGATCTACTACTAGCGCCAGCCGCCTGGCCTCGGCCAGCGCTGCGCCGGCTTAGTCTCAAGACATGGATGGGAGAGAGCGAGACCTGGAACGAGAGCGCCGCCGCCGCTCCACCCGGTGTTCGTTCTGCGGCAAGCGTCAAGATCAGGTGCGAAAGCTCGTTGCCGGACCGGGCGTGTACATCTGTGACAAGTGCATCGAACTCTGCCAGGAGGTGCTCGATGAAGACTCCGGCTCACGCCCCCCCCGGGCCCCGCCACATCCAGCCGCCACGCCGACGAGAATCACTAGCTCTGCGGCTCCGTGCATGGCTTGGGCAGATCCTCCACGGCTCAGTCATCGAACCGGCTTAGACACACTCGCGGGCTTGTCAAACCCGGCCCGCCACGCTGTCGATCAGCTCTCGATAGTCGGAAGGCCCGCTGTCGCGCCGCGCTGGCCGGGGTGCTTGATCAATGCCGTGTCGCCCAGCGCGCGGACGTTGGTGAAGCGCTTCCGCTCAGACCACACCTCCTCGCCAACCGCCTTCAGCCGCTGCTCGACCACCCAACCGGCGATCTGGACACGTGAGCTGAATCCGAGCTTGTTCAGAATGTGAACCACGTGGGTCGCGACAGTTGTGCGGCTCACGAAGAGAAGCCTGGCGATGGTGAGATTGTTGAGGCCCTGGGCCACCAGATCGGCCACCTGCTGCTCCCGGTGACTAAGCAGGCTTCGCTTCGCCTGGTCTAGGCGAGGCACGCCGGTCGTAGGTAGGACTCGGCCGGTCCTCTGCGGTAGGTGTGCTACCTGGTCGGTTACTTCACTGAAAAGGATCAGGAGGTGAGTCGATGCCTGTCCATCCTGGGTGAGTGGATAGACCTCACACTCCCAAAACGCGGCGTCAGCAGCGAGGGCGGTGGGGGGTCCACGCCATCCTGAATGAAGGCAGCCGCGATGGCGGCCGGGCTGCCCAGTAGCGCGGACCTGACGGACCACTGCCAAGAGGTCTGTCTGTTCGGTTGTCGCCAACAATTCCGCCAGCGGTCGATTCTCGAGACTCAGCGTGCCCTGGGGGGCCCAGCTGCGCCAGACAGCATTACCGTACTGGCAGCGAAACGCTGGTGAGCAATCAGTGAGCAGGACCGCCACCGGCAGCGTGTCGAGTAGCCGGCCGGAGACCTCCAGGACATTCGGCTGCGCGAGGAATCTCACTACGGTGGCGAGCTGCCGTAACGAATTGTTCACAGCTGACCCTCGATGGCTCAGTCCCCCCACCTGGCTCTATACGAAGGCAGAGCGGGGAATGGACATCCGGAAATGCTGCCTGGGTAGGTGTCGAATCGTTCGTCTGGAGGATGTGGGGAAACCTTGGCGGCCACAAGCTTGCTAGGGCAGATACGCGACGACGTGACCCACCGGCAGGGCTGGAACTAAGTCGATCGATGGAGATTGGAGGAAACTCATGGAATACCGTCCCGAAGGAACCCGCCGGCTGCTGGACATGGTCGCGTCCCGCCGCGACGTTCTACGAACCGGAATGCTGGCTGCGGGCGCTGTCGCGGTCGGCGGCCCGCTTCTGAGAGCCACCCCGGCTTTCGCCGCAGACTCGGCGTCCGACACGGTCGCGAAGCTCAGTGTGGTGCCGGACGAGGTGACCGACATCAAGACCATCTTCATAGTCGCGGAGACCGCTGAACAGCTGGCGATCACGCTCTACCGGAACATTGTCAGAACCGCCCGGGCGGGGAAGCTCAAGCCGGCTCTGCGCCAGAGCGAGATCGAGGCGCTGGCTGCAGCCGGCATCGAGGAGCAGATCCACCACGAGCTGTTCGCCGCCGTGACCGGAATGGCTGTCATCCCGACCGCCACTCATTTCAGCTTCCCCAAAGCTGACGACACCTTCGCGGAGCTGGACGAGTTCATCTTCGCCCAGCAGCAGTTGGAGGGCGTGTTCGACTCCGCCTTCCTGGCCGCGGTCAGAGAGCTGGCGTCGCCGCCGAATAATCAGCCCCGGCTCGCCCAGATCGCCGCGCAGATCGCGGTGATTGAGTCCGAGCACCGGGCACTGGGCCGTCAGATCCTCGCCAACCACGGCATCGACACCATCCCGAACAGCAACATTCCCTTCACTGACGGCCCCTTCGGTAAGGTCGATATCGGTCCCGGCACGCTGCCGACCAGCCCGTCCGACAACTGGGCCTTTGCGCCCGTCTTCGTGGAGTCGGTGCCGGATGCGGCAGACCTGGCGAAGGCCGCCGGCTACCTGAGCCCAAGGCCTGGAAACGACTTCAGGTACGTTCCCATCAACCTCAAGGACGGCGGTTACTACCAGCACATCGCCGACAAGATCCAGTTCCAGCTGCCGTACATCAACACAGCCGATGACGGCGACTAAGTGGTCCTATCCCCGAGTGGGCGAGACACTCACGATGACCAGTGACTCTCCACCCAGCGATAAATCTGACCATCGCGCAGCTCATGGTCTGACGGCGGCTCCGTGGGCTGGGTCAGCGCAAGCCTGGCCAGCACCTTGGTTCGCCCGCGAACCGCTTGACCGTATTGGCCAGTCCAGTGAAGATAGGGATGGAGTAGCGGCTTCAGCGTGTCCCAATCTCGCTGATCGATCGCCGTCCACGCAGCCCGAACGACGCTATCCATAACCGCGAACTCTAAGCCGCCGTCGCGCGCCGCGGTAAGCACGCCCGGCAGGACCGCTGGGGTCGCCCACCTTCCCGAGGCCGATACGTCACAATCCAACTGGGCAGTGGTGCCTCCTTAGCAGTGAAAGCGAGATCCGTGAAGCCCATGGGCGAAGAGCCCGCCGATCGGGGCGCCGCAGTGCGGACGGCGCCAGACTCGTTCGACTCCCTCTTCCTGGCCGAGTACGGGAAGGTCGTGGCAGTGGCCAACCGCGTCCTGGCCGATCGCCAGGAAGCTGAGGACGTGGCGCAGGAAGTCTTCTTGGACTTTCACCGCAAGCACCCAGCGGACGCCGGCTACGCCCCGGCCTGGCTGCAACGAGCCGCCGTCCACACTGCCCTGAACCGGATCCGCTCCCGCAAGCGGCGGGAGCGCCGAGAGGTCAACGACGCCAATCTCCGCACCGACACGCCGCCCGATCCGCAGGACGTGCTGGTCGTCAACGAGGAACGCCGGCGGGTGCGGCAAGCGCTGAGCCGGCTCGCCACCAAGCCCGCCTCCCTTCTCGCTCTGCGCTACAGCGGACTTTCCTACGTCGAGATCGGTGCCACCCTGGGAGTGGGCACCAACCAGATTGGCACGCTCTTGCGACGTGCCGAGCAATCACTGCTGAAGGAGCTGAACCGTGTCACACCTGCCTGACGGAACCGTCCGTCGCCTCTACGACGAGCCTCTCGCTCTCAGCGAAGCCGAGCGAACTCACTACAACGGCTGCGCCGCCTGCCAGGAACGCTTGAGCGACATCGCCGCAACGACCCGCGGCGTGGCTGCCGCCCTGGCCGTGCCCGGCGTGACAGTTGACCCTGAGGCGGCACTGGTTCGCCTCAACTCCAAGCTCGCCGGCCAGGGAAATCCCTCAACGCTGCAGCGGTTGCGGTCAGCGCTCTGGCCGCAGGCGCAGGTCAGTAGCTGGCGGAAGCCGGCGCTGGCAGGAGTTTTGGCGGTGGGCTTGGTGGCCACAGTGGCCGCCACCCCGATCGCCCAGAACGTACGGCAAGTGTTCGAGCCCAGCCAGGTGCAGACCGTCAGCGTGGGCAAGCCCACACAGTCTGATATGAACAGCCTGCAGGCGTTCTCCCGCTGGGGTGACGTCAAGTGGGTGAGCCAGCCGCAGCTGCAGCAGGCGGAGACTGCCGCTGAAGCAGCCAAGATCTCAGGACTGCCGGCGCTGAAGGTCGACACATCCAAGCTGCCGCAGGAGTTCGCCAATCAACCGGTCACCTACGCGGCCATGGCAGGCGCCACCGGCTCAGTGACGTTCAATGCCAATGCTCCAGCCAAGCTCAGGGGAACCACTCTGACGGTCCAGGTGGGACCGGCTGAGGTGGCCGTAGTGGGCGACCTCAACAAGGCGGCGCAGGCGGGAAAGACTGCCGATGGCTCCAAGACGACGCCGCAGGAGATCGCCAGCCAGGTCGGCCCGGTACTGGCCATCGCGGAAATGCGGTCGCCCAAGGTGACGTCCAACGGCGTCAGCGTGAGTGACGTCAAGAAGGCGCTGCTGGCCAGCGATCCCAGTCTCAGCCAGCCGCTGAAGGACTTGATCAACGGCTTCGACAGCCCGGCCGGCAACCTGCCGCTGCCCATCCCGGTGGACATGGCATCCGCACACCCGGCAACTGTGCATGGCATCCAGGGAACTGCTATCGGCGACAACACGGGCCTGGGTGGGGGCGTGATCTGGATCGACAAGAAGAGCTCGACCGTGTACGCGGTGGCCGGCCTGCTGTCGGCGGACAGCGCAGTCAAGACGGCCGACGGACTGAGCTTCAAGTAGCGTTTCCAGTCAGTTGGTAGATCTGCAGGAGAGGCAGGCGGCGGCCACTGTGGCCGCC
>JAEKNQ010000040.1 GCA_016464825.1 Candidatus Dormiibacter inghamiae
TCGCTGAACCAAGAGCAGCCGGCCAAAGGGGTGAGCATCGCTCTACGATGTGGCATAGAGAGCCTCCTGCGTGGGTGGGCGTCGACACCTCAACCCCACAGGATGGCTCTCCTCTTGTCAATAACCTATTTGAGCAGTACAACTAGTGCCAGGAGCCCGGCCACGAGAGCCTGGGCATGAAGGGAGCCCTGACAGTCCGCTGAAAGCCGGCCGCGAAGCGTCCGTCAGGGCACAGCGGCGACGGCCGCTCAGGGACCGCGCGCCCAGTCTTTGGACTGGACCTAGGAGGCGCCTGCCCGTTCCGCGAGCGGCGCCGGCGGGCGCCCAGCATCTCCCCGAAGCCGATTGCTGTCACTCCCAGCAGCAGGTGGAGAACCTGGATCGGGAAGTGGCCGGGGCCGGGCCGGAGCGACGTTTGGGTCAGCCCGAGCAGCAGCACGAGAAGGCCCAGGCCGATGGCGCCTAAGCTGAGCGGCAGGCCCCCGCCGGAGGCGATTGTCACCGCTCCCAGCGTCCACAGGCAGGCGACCACCAGGATGCCGAACAGCATGTGCAGGCCCAGAAGCGAGTCGGCCCTCAAGGTCCAGAAGACCAAGCCCAGGATCAGTGCCCCTACGAAGCTGACTCGCAGCACCTGCTGGGCGATCAGGAAGACAGCGTTCACGGCCGCTCTCCGGCCGACCGGAAGAGGCCAACCTCCTCACCCCGGCCCGCGGTGCGAGCGCTCGTCAGAACAGTCGTGGCGGCAGCCAGATCCCACAGCGCCAGCCCGTGCGACTCGAAGAGCAGCGGACCGCCGCTTGCCGGCAGCTCGACGGTGCCTGCCAGCACCGCGCCCAGCTCGACGCAGCCGGCGAAGTCGTAGCCAGCGCTGAGCAGGTCGCCGCTCTCCAGCTCCGCCGTCTCGCGCTGGTCCACCACTACCGCGCGGCAGCTCTTGACCAGGTCAGCCGGCAGCTCACTGCGGCTGGGAATGTTGCAGCCCGCGCCCACGACTAGCGCTTCGGGTTTGACCCAGGCCGCCTCCAGGACCGGCTCGGCGCTGTTGGTGATGGTTACCACCACATCGGCTCCTCGAACGCACTCCTCGGCCGAGCCCGCCGCTCGGCCGCCGACGGTCTGAGCGAACCGCACTCTTCGCCCTTCGTCGCGGCCGTAGATACGCAGTTCGCTCACCTCCAGGCAGGCGCGCAGCGCCGCCACCTGAGTCTGGGCCTGCCCACCTGTGCCGATGACAGCCACGGTCGTCGGCCCCCGGCCGGCGAGTGCTCGCGCTGCCACGCCCGTCGCCGCTCCGGTGCGTAGGGCGCCCAGGCGGTTGGCTTCGATCATCGCGATCGGTGCGCCGTCCAGGTCGAAAAGAGTGACCAGGAAGCGAACTTGGCCGCCGCCGATGGTGTAAGCCTTCAGCCCGGTCACGCCGCCGCTAGGCCAGCTGGCGAACATGACGTTGAGCACGCCGCCAGGCGGAAAAACCCGGCGGCGAGGCTGATTCTGCGCCTCGCCTCGGCCCAGATCTCGCGTCGCTGCCGCCACTGCGGAGATGATCGCATCCAGGTCGCCCAGCGCTTTGACGTCAGCTTCACGCAGTAAGAGAGCCACGGTTGGTGAGAATAGGCGAGTGACTCCCTCCGGCCGCCTCCGAGTAGGCATGATCGGTCTCGGCACCGTCGGAGCTCAAGTGGCTGCGCGGCTGCTGGAGCGCCGAGCTGAGCTGAGCCGCCGCGCCGGCCTGGAATTGAGCCTGGCTCGAGTGCTGGTCAGAGACCTGCACAGGCCCCGAGCGATCACAATGGCCGAAGGCCTGCTCACCACCGAGCCGGCCGAGGTCCTCGACGATCCTGCCATCGACGTGGTGGTAGAGGTCGCCGGAGGCGAAGAGCCGGCTCGAAGCTACCTGGCGCGTGCCATCTGCAACGGCAAGCACGTGGTCACCGCCAACAAGCTGGTGATGGCCAAGCACGGCCTCCAGCTGCTGGAGCTGGCCGGCCGGCGCAACGTCGATGTCTACTTCGAAGCAGCGGTGGGCGGCGGCATCCCGCTCATCAGCACTTTCAGGGTCGACCTCGCCGCGAACTACCTGAGCCGCATCATGGCGGTGATCAACGGCACCACCAACTTTGTGCTTGGCCAGATGGCGCGCGGCAGGACGTTGGCGGAGGCGGTGGCGGAAGCGCAGGCGGCCGGCTTTGCCGAGGCCGACCCAACGGAGGACCTGGAGGCCCACGATGCCGTCTACAAGCTGGCCATCATGGCTTCGATCGGTTTCGGGGCGCACGTCCGGCCGGAAGCGATCTACCGCGAGGGCATAGGCAGGGTGGATCCTGTCGACTTCCCCTACGCCAGAGAGCTTGGATACGAGGTCAAGCTGCTGGCCTATGCAGCGCAGGACGAGCAGGGTCGGGTCGAGGCGCGAGTGCACCCCGTGCTGCTGCCGCTGGGCCACCTGCTGGGAAACCTGGAGGGCGCCGCCAACGCTGTCTACGTGGAGGGCGACCTGGTGGGCCCCGTCCTGCTGCAAGGCGAGGGCGCCGGCGGCCGCCCGACGGCTTCCAGTGTGGTGGGCGATCTGGTCGATCTGGCTCGCTCCTGTCACCGGCAGGTGCAGCGGCGACCGGCCATCGAGTTCCGCTCGGAACTGGTCATGCTGCCGATGGATCTGGTCGAGACGCGCGCCTACTTCCGCTGTGTTCTGGCTGACCGACCGGGCATGCTCGGGGCCATGTTCACTGTCTTTGGGCAGGAGGGAGTGAACATCGCGGGAGCGATGCAGAAGGAGACGGAAGGCGACACGGCGGAGTTCGTCGTCACCACCCACCCTGCCTCCGACCTCGCGCTCCGGCGAGTGCGCGAGCGCATCGCCGCCGAGGAGCCAGATATCGCTGTCCGGTCGTTCATCCGCATCATCTGATGGGGAGCGAAGCAAGGCAGGGCGTTATCGACCGCTACCGGGAGTGGCTGCCCGTCGGCGACCGTACGCCCAGAGTAGACCTGCAGGAGGGATCCACGCCGCTCGTGCGCAGCCGAAACATCGGCCCTGCCCTAGGCCTCAGCGCGCTCTACTTCAAGTACGAAGGCCTGAACCCCACAGGCTCCTTCAAAGACCGGGGCATGGTGGTAGCTGTCGCCAAGGCGATCGAGGAGGGCGCCCAGGTGCTCGTCTGCGCCTCCACCGGCAACACCTCGGCTTCGGCTGCGGCCTACGCCGCGAGCCAGGGCATGCGGGCCATCGTGATCATCCCTGCCGGCCAGATCAGCCTCAACAAGCTCTCCCAGGCGCTCGTCTACGGCGCCAAGGTGGTGCAGATTCCCGGCAACTTCGACGCAGCGCTGGCCACCGTCCGCGACCTGGCCGAGCACTATCCAGTGGCGCTTGTCAACTCTGTCAACCCCTACCGCATCCAGGGTCAGAAAACAGCCGCTTTCGAGATCGTCGACGCGCTGGGTGATGCGCCGGACTACTTGATCCTGCCGGTCGGCAACGCAGGCAACATCACGGCTTACTGGAAGGGCTTCAAGGAGTACCATGCCGCCGGCCGGAGCACTGTCCTGCCGCGCCTGGTCGGCGCCCAGGCGGAGGGCGCGGCCCCCATCGTCAAAGGCGCCCCAGTGGCCGAGCCCAAGACCGTCGCCTCCGCGATCAAGATCGGCAACCCGGCCAGCTGGGAGAACGCCACTTTGGCGCGAGATGAGTCGGGCGGGCTCATCGACGCAGTGAGCGACACTGAGATCCTGCAAGCTCAGCTGCAGCTGGCCGCCGCCGAAGGCCTCTTCGCCGAGCCGGCCTCCTGTGCCCCGCTGGCGCTGCTCGTTCGGCTGGTGCGAGAGGGGCGGATCGAGCGCGATTCGACCAGCGTCATAGTGCTCACCGGGAATGGCCTGAAGGATCCCGATGCCGCTCTGGGCAACGTCGAGCCGCCGGTCACCATCGACGGCGACGCCAGGGCGCTGGCCAAGGTTCTGAAGCTGTGAGGATTCGGGTGCCGGCATCCATCGCCAACCTCGGGCCTGGCTTTGACGTCCTCGCGCTGGCCCTCGACCTCTGGCTGGAGGTGGAGGCGGAGTCGGCCGAAGAGCCGGACTGGGAGTTCGAGGGCGAGGGGGCAGAGTTGTTGAACGGAAGCGACAACCCGCTCTCCGTCCTGGCCTTCAGGGGCTGGGTGAGCAGCGAGATCCCAGTCGGGGTGGGCCTCGGCTCGAGTGCGGCAGCCCGCGTGGCGGCGGCCGTCCTGCAGGGTGCTGACGACCCCATCGGCGCGGCGGGCCGGGAGGAGGGTCACTACGACAACGTGGCCGCCGCCGTTCTCGGCGGCCTGGTGGCGGTGATCGAGGACGAGGTCCAGTCCCTGCCCCCGCCGGGGCTGGAGATCGCCCTCTTCGTGGCCCCCAACCCAGTCTCGACGGAGGCAGCGCGGGCAGTCCTGCCGGCCCAGGTCGACCGAGCTGACGCCGTCTTCAACCTGGGGCGAATGGCCTCCTTGGTGCACACGCTCTATACCCGCGATTGGGAGCGCCTCGGCGTCGCCCTCGACGACCGGCTGCACCAGCCGGAGCGGTTGCTGCTCTACCCCTGGGCCGCCGAGGTCATGCAGGCGGCGCGCGAGGCGGGCGCTCACGGCGCTGCGATCGCGGGCGCGGGGCCGAGCGTATTCGCATTCTGCGAGCGGAATAGCGCCGAGGCCGTCATGGACGCGATGGCTGACGCTGGCCCGGAAACCGGCTACGCGATGCTCACCAAGATCTCGAAGGCGGGCTATGAGGTCGACGATTGATAGTTCAGAAGTACGGCGGCACCTCACTCGGTACAGCTCGCCGGATCAGGCGGGTCAGCGAGCGGATTGCCAAGACCGTCAGCTCAGGGCAGCAGGTGGTTGCAGTCGTCTCCGCCATGGGCCAGACCACCGACCGCCTGATCGGACTGGCGCGGCAGGTCAACTGCGAGCCGCCGGCGCGCGAGCTTGACATGCTGGTCGCCAACGGGGAGACGATCACGGCGCCCCTGGTGGCCATGTGCCTGCAGGGGCTGGGCGTGCCGGCGGTTTCGCTCTCCGGGCCCCAGGCCGGCATCACTACCAGCCGCCATCATTCCCGGGCGCGAATCAAGGACATCCGGCCCAAGCGCATCCTGGAAGCGCTGGAGCGCGGTCAGGTGCCTATCGTGGCCGGCTTTCAGGGCGCCACTGAAGACGCCGACATCGCCACTTTGGGGCGGGGCGGCTCCGACACGACTGCTGTGGCGCTGGCCGCGGCACTCGGCGCCGAGATGTGCGAGATTCTGACTGACGTTGCCGGCATCCTGACAGCCGATCCTCGCGTGGTCGCCCGGCCGCGCCTTCTGCGCCACATCGCCTACGACGAGATCCTCGAGCTGGCTGCGGTCGGCGTCAGGGTGATGCATCCGCGGGCGGTGGAGATCGGGGAGCTGTACGGGGTGCCCATCCACGTCAGGTCCAGCTTCAGGGCAGCCCCAGGTACCATGATCGTCGGCCAGGTACCGATGGAGGATCGCAAGCGTGTCAGGGGAGTGGCACACGAGACCGAGGTGGCCAAGATCACTGTGCTGGACGTGCCTGACAAGCCAGGAGTGGCGGCTGCTGTCTTCGAGCCGCTCAGCGAACATGCTGTCTCGGTCGACGTCATAGTTCAGAACGTCTCCTCGCACGGCAGGACCGACCTCACCTTCACTGTCGCTGAGCGCGACCTTCGCCAGGCATTGGAGCTGGTCCAAAAGGTGTCCAAGGAGGTCGGGGCCAAAGGTGTGAACCAGGCCGGCGGCCTGGCCAAGGTGTCCATAGTGGGGACCGGCATGCTGGGCACGCCAGGCGTGGCCGCCCGCATGTTCAGGACGCTGGCCCAAGAGCGGATCAACATCGAGATGATCTCCACCTCCGAGATCCGCATCACCTGCCTCATCGATCGCGTCGATGCGGAGCGGGCGGTGCGCGCTCTGCACGCGGCCTACGAATTGGACCAGGTCCCGGTCTGATCCCTTTCAGTGCCAGTTAGCGTTGCTCTGGTCGGGCCGCCCGGCGCTGGCAAGACCACGCTGTTCAATGCTCTGACCGCCGGTCGCGGGGCCGACGGCGTCGGCATGCTGGACGTGCCGGACTTAAGGCTTGGCCGGCTGGCGGCTGCCGTCGGTCCGAAGCGCATAGTGGCCGCCCAGGTGCGGCTCATAGACGCACCGCCGGGCAGTCGCGCCCAGCGCATCGCCGCCGCGCGCGAGGCTGACGTGGTGGTCAAGGTGGTGAGAGGCTTCGGCGGCGAACCTGACCCCGCCGGCGATCTGGAGGGCATCGAGTTGGACCTCGCTCTGACCGATCTGGCGACTGTCGAGCGGCGGCTGGACGTCGTCGGCCGGGAGGCGCGTTCGGGCCGCAAGCAGGTCGCCGGCGAGCTGGCAGTGCTGGAGCGCGCGAAGGTGCACCTGGACGAAGGCCGCGGGCTGGGCAGCCTGCACCTGGCGGGCGACGAGGCGGAGGCGCTGGAACCGGTCTACGCGGTCTCGCTCAAGCCGTCGGTGGTGGTGGCCAACGTGGATGAGGCGGGGCTGGCGGACGAGCGCTTGGCGGCCCGCGTGAGGGAGATGGCAGGCCAGCGGGGGGCGGTAGCCCTGGTGGTGGCGGCGGCGCTCGAGTACGAGCTGAGCGAGCTGGCGGCGGACGAGCAGGCCGAGATGCGTGACAGCTACGGGCTGAAGGAGTCTGGTCTGGCCGAGGTGACCCGCGAGGTGTGGGCGGCGGGCGGTCTGATCACCTACTTCACGGCTGGTGAACCGGAGGTGCGAGCCTGGCCCTGCGCTCGGGATGCCGCCGCTCCCGTCGCCGCCGGGGTGATTCACTCCGACTTCGAGAAGGCCTTCATCAAAGCGGAGGTCACCTCGGTCGACGACCTCGTGGCGGCGGGCTCGATGGACGTTCTGCGCAGCCAGGGCAAGCTGCGCCTGGAAGGCAAGGACTACCACGTGCAGGACGGCGACGTGATGTTCTTCCGCGTCGGCCGCTGATCCCGCGCCCGCCCGCAGACCTCTGCCCAACGCCCGCATCGAGCCGGCGGCGGCTGGTCTGGCTCGGCTGCACCACCTGCGCCTGGGCGTGGATCTTTTCCCTGCAGAGCTTCTACTTCGCCGCCGGCGGCTCGGTCGGGAGCAGCGCGTTTCCACCCGCGCTCGTGCACCCTGTCATGGAGCGGCAGCCGGCCGCCCTGGCGCTCATGTGGGGCACTGGTGCGCTCAAAGTGGTGGTCGGCCTGTTGGTGCTGGCCCTCATCGCTGGACCGCGTGGCTGGCTGCCGCGACGGCCGCTTCGTTGGGCCGCCTTGCTCGGAGCGGTGCTGATGGCAGGCTACGAGGGACTCGCGAGCCTGATCCAGCACGCGCTGATGGTGGCGGGAGTGGTGCCCATCCCGGCCGGATTGGGCGGGGAGTCCGCGCGCTGGCATCTCTGGCTCTTCGACCCCTGGTGGTTGTTGGGCGGAGTTCTTCTCGGCCTGACAGCCTGGCAAGCGCGCTACCGCCACAAGTCCTAGCAGGGTGCGGCTTGGTTAGCCTCGACTGATGCCCGGGCCAAGCGGCGAGGCCGCGGCCACCGTCAGCTACCGAGCGCTCTGGCGCGTGTCAGGGTTGCCGGCGCTGGTCCTGCTCACGCTGCTGGCCCGGCTGGGCGGCTCCGTCTGGAGCCTCGGCCTCGTGCTCTTCGTGCTCCAGCGTTTTCATTCCCCCACCCTGGCCGGGCTGACCGCGGCGGCCAGCTGGCTGCCGGGCCTGATCTGCAGCCCGATCGCCGGCGCCCTTCTCGACCGCCACGGCCGCAAGGGCCTCATCGCCCTCGATCTGGCTGTGGCCGTGAGCATGGTGATCGGCATCATGGCGCTTGACCAAAGCGGGCGGTTGGCCGCCGAGGTACTTGTGCTGATCGTCGGCCTCGGCTCCATTACGCTGCCGCTCACCATGACCGGCACCAGGTCGCTCATGCCGCTCCTGACGCCACAACCGCTCTGGGACCGCATGAACGCGCTCGACAGCGCCTCGCTTAACGTCACCGAGCTGCTCGGCCCGGTCGTGGCCGGCCTGCTCTTCGCGTCGGTGGGCGGGCTGGGCACGCTGCTGGTCGTGGCGGCTGCCTGGCTGGCAGCCCTCTCTTTGACCGCTCTACTGCGCGATGCTCCCACCAGTCGTGGTGACGACTCGCTCTTCCGCGAGACGCTTGCCGGGCTGCGCTACACCCTCGCCAAACCCTCGCTGCGCGCATTGGCAGTGATACTGCCGATCGCCAACGCGGGCTGGGGCATGCTGACCATCGCTCTGCCGGTACTTGTCCTCGGTCTGCCCCATGGCGGCGGCCCTCAGGTCGGACTGCTCTGGTCGGTCTTCGGTCTGACTGCCCTCATCGGCAGCCTGCTTTTCGGCCGGGTCAGGACCTCGGGCCGCGAAGCCCGGCTGATCGGCGGCCTCGGCTTGGTTTCGGCTGTCGGTCTGGGGGTGGTTGCGGTTTCGGCGCTCGGCCCAGCCACGCTGCTCGTGGCCGCGGCAGGCATGGTGATCGCGGGAGTTGCCGACGGCGGCGCGAGCGTGGCCCTGTTCTCCTTCCGCCAGCGTGTGATGGACCCGGCCTGGTTCGGACGGTCCCTGGCGATCTCGATCAGCCTCAGCGTGATGGGCCTCCCCCTTGGATCAGCGCTGGCCGGACCGCTTCTCGGCTGGTCGGTGCCAGGAACGCTGGCGATCGCGGCAGGCCTGGAACTGCTCGGGGCAGGCCTGGCACTCGGGCTGCTGCGTCACTCCCAGCCACCTGCGTCTGCGCCGGGCGGTTAGGATCGGACGCGTAGCGACTGAAGACGACGTGCAGGTCCTCCGCTTGGCAGGCTTGGCTTCGGTAGACTGCGCCGCCGCGGCCAGCCGAGTCTGCGTTCCGCTCTTAAAGCGCACCGCCCAAATCGAGGAGGAATCCAGTGGAGCTTTCGACCTACCTGATCACGACTGCCATCACGCCCAACAAGATCATCGCGCTCGTCGTGCTGCTCGCTCTCGTGGCCGGCGGCTATCTCTTCTGGCAGCGCAGCCGCTGACACAAGAACGGAGGCAGTGCTACCGGCTACCTGGGTGGCAGAAGCGCAGCGCTGCCTGATGCGCGGCTTCAGCCCTCGGCCTCAGGCTCGAACGGTTGCAGCTGCGCCAGGTCCTCCTTCTCCAGCCGGGCAAACAGGGCGAGGTCGTCGCCCCGCTCCAACAGCCGGCGCGGCAGGATCACAGGTGCCTTGAACCAGCCAGCGGGTTTCAGGGCCACGCCGACCAGAGCGCCATGCTCGAATAGGACCGACTCCACTTCGCCGAGCACCTGACCAGGCGTCCGCGCCATCACCTTCTCACCTGCCTCGATCTCAATCTCGTCAGTGCGCTTTTCGGCCTCCTGCTCCAGCGACGGGACCCCAGGCCAGCCGGCCAGAGCCTCGCCCACGTGCTCCAGGTCCTCAGAACCGCTCGGAGTCGTGTAGCGGTAGTGGAGATATGGCGGCAGCCGCCGAATCGCCGCGGCGTCAAGGTTGAGCTCGATGCGATCGTCGCTCTTGTTGGCCAGAGCCTCCACCGGGACCAGAACGTCGTCGACCAAGAGACTGGAGCCCGGTGACAGGAGGTGGCCGCTGAAGGAGCGGCTTTCCTTCACCACCAGCGCTCGGAGGCGAAAGTCGTTCTGATCCACCAGCGCCCTGTGCAGGGAGCCCACGTGGCTGCCGTCGCTGGCATAGACCCGGGCCCCGAGTCGCAGCTCGCCGTCGTCACCGGTTGTCGTCACCTGCCAATTATCTCGAGTGTGGCTCGCAGGATGCGGTGATCGCCAGTCGCCAGGCCCAATCTCAGTCAACGCCGTAGGACCTCCGCACGTTGGGTCGGCTGAGCAGCCAGAGCACAGGGATCCCGAACACCGCCAGGCACCAGAAGGCGGCGACTATCACCGCTGACAGCCAGCCCCAGCGCCGTCCCCGGCGCAGGCCGTAGAAGCCAAGCGCGTGCAGGACAGCCCCCGCCAGAAGCAGCGTGAAAGGGACCACCGCCTCCACCAGGAACCAGCCCAGCCGCTGCCCCGGCGGCACCCCATGCACGGCGAGGAGGGCCAACTGTTGGCCGCGCCAGGTGGGCGAGAGACAGTAGGCGAGGAACTGGCTTGCCTGGACCAAGAGGAAGATCGCTCCAGCCGCGTAGATCCAGGGCAGGAGGCCAAGGCGGGTTCCCGCAGCACCTCTGCCGACCACCGGCGGAGTTCCGGGAACCGGCGGCGGCCGCCTCTGCTCAGCGGGGGCCCGCACCGAACGGGCTGGCGCAGGCAGCTCCCCGCGGCCAGGAACTGGCGGAGCCGGGGTGGCTGACTCAGGTTCGGGGGCCCAGCGCTGGCTACCGCACAGGGCGCAGTAGCGATGATCGCTGTCCAGTGTGGCGCCGCAGTTGATGCAGAAACGGACTGCTCCCTCGCTCACCTTGAGATTATCGGTCGCCGGCAGCGGTGACACCCCGACTGAAAACCCGGTCCGGTTGACTTGTTCAGCATGATGGGCTAGACTCCGGCATGGGGCACAACATCTCGTACCAGACGTCGCCGCTATGTGTCCCCGGCACCTCGGGTCAGCAGGCGGTTCTTCCCCAGACTCACCGGTCGTCCCACCACCGTCCTTCCATCGCCTGCCGACCTCACCTCCTTTTTCGGCTTGCGGGCAGGAGGCCCGGTAAACTCCCCGGCCGTGGCTCCTCGCAAGACCCGCCGCAAGCAGCAGGGCCGCCGGCCCGCCGGGCCAGCGGCTGCCGCTCCCCCTGCCCCGGGTGTCGCCCCTCGTGCCGCCCCGGGGGTTGCCGCTCCCGCCGCGGCGGGTCAGGCTCGGCCCGTCCAGCTGAATCTCAGCGCCCAGCGCAATCCTCGCCGCCGGCCTGGGATGGTGGTCATCGAGGATGCCGATCCCGGCATCCCGCTCAGTCGGGTGCCCTACTTCCTCTCCGACCTCCGCAAGCTGGGCCTGGCGGTCGCGCTGATGCTGCTCCTGCTCGTGGCCGGCTCGCGCCTCATCCCCCTGGTCATCAAGTAGGGCAGGGAACCCCACCACTAGACTGGGGCCGCGTGCGGGTTCTCCTTTTCACTGGCAAGGGCGGCGTTGGTAAGACCTCGGTAGCAGCGGCCACCGCTGTGAGAGCTGCCGAGCTTGGTCACCGGACAATGATCATCAGCACGGACCCCGCCCACTCGCTCGGAGACTCCCTGGACCTCGAGTTGGGCCAGAGTGCGACGCAGGTGCGCCAGAACCTCTGGGCGCACGAGGTGTCAGCTCTCCACGAGACGGAGCGGCACTGGCAGAAGCTCCACGATTACGCGACGAAGGTCTTCGCCACCCAAGGCCTCGATGACGTGGTGGCGGAGGAGGTGGCCAACCCGCCAGGCATGGACGAGGTCGCCTCACTGATGTGGATCAAGCACTACGCGGAACGGGACGAGCACGACCTGCTGGTGGTGGACTGTGCGCCCACCGGCGAGACCCTGCAGCTGCTGATGTTCCCCGACGCCGCCCGCTGGTGGCTGGAGAAGATATTTCCCTGGCAGCGGCGGGCGATGAAGGTGGCGCGGCCCATGCTCCGGCGGATGGTCGATGTGCCGCTGCCCAGCGACGAGGTGATGGCCTCCCTGCAGGACCTGGTGCTCGATATCGAAGGCATGAAGAAGGTGCTGATCGATACCTCTGTGACCTCGGTCCGGCTTGTGCTGAACCTCGAGAAGATGGTCATCAAGGAGGCCAAGCGAGCGTTCACCTATCTGAGCCTGTTCGGCTACGTGACTGACGCCGTCATCGTGAACCGCCGGCTTCCGGCCAAGATCTCGGATCCCCTTCTGCGCAGCTGGAGCGACATCCAGAAGCGCTACCAGCAGGAGGTGGAGCAGTCCTTCCAGCCGCTTCCCATCTTCCAGGTGCCTCTCTTCGATGAGGAAGTCGTGGGCGAGCGAATGCTGAGGAAGATGGGCCAGGCGATCTACGGCAGCGCCGACCCCAGCCAGAAGTTCTACGAAGGCACCTCCCAGCGGATGCAGAAGGAGGGCTCCGAGTACACCCTGGTGTTGAGCGTGCCCTTCGCCGACAAGGAGGCCATCGAGCTGTCGCGGCAGGACGGCGAGCTCTTCGTCACTCTGGGCAACTACAGGCGTGACATCAGCCTGCCCCGGGTGCTGGCCAGCCGCCAGACGCTGGGCGCCAAGATCGAAGATGGTGAGCTGAAGATAAGGTTCGGCAAGTGAGCCCGCGGGACAGAGACCAGCTGCTGAAGCTCGCCCTCGATTTGGGCGGACGGGTCCAGCACGCGCTTGGCGACGTCGTGCCGGCGGAGGCCCAGGCCCACCTTGTCGCCGCCCAGCGTGAGCTGCTCCTGGCGCTCTTTCTCATCTACGAGCACCAGGTGGGGGGCCGGCGCACAGCGGTCCGCGGGCAGACCGCGCGCCGAGTGAGCCGGCCGGCTCGGGGCAGCGCCAGCGCGATGGGAGAGGCCAGCTCCCGCAGCCGGCGCATTCCTGTCGATTGAGCTGCCCCAGGGTCCCCTGAAGAGCTGATGTTCGGCGATCCCGTCGTATTCCTGATCGGCTCGATCTTTCTCATCCCGGCGATCTTTGTGGCCATCCCGGCGCACGAGCTAGGTCACGGCATAGCCGCCCAGCTCTGCGGGGATCCTTCGCCCCGCAACCGCGGTTTTCTCCGGCCCCGGCCGATGCTCTTCGTCAACGTCTACGGCGTTCTGGCGGCCATCCTGATCAACGTGGGGTTTGGCAGCCCCATCCCTGTCAACGAGTACCGGCTGCAGGGAGTCGCTCGCAAGGTTGCCTACGCGCTGGGCGGCCCGCTGGCAAACCTGCTGCTGGCGATCGTCTTTGGCGTCCTGCTCAGAACGTTGGTCCAGAACGGCGCCCTGGTCCCCGCCTTCACGACTCGGATCGCGGCTCCCCTCGACTATGTGGGCACTCTGGTCTACGCCCTCTACTTCCTCAACCTGTCCACCTTTGCCTTCCAGCTGCTGCCTATACCGGGGCTGGACGGCTGGCGTGTACTGGAGGGGATCTTCCGGGGCAGCAACCCACGCTTCTTCTTCAATGCCGCGGCGCATCAGCAGACCATCTGGGTCGCCTGCTTCGCCCTCGTCTTCTTCGGACCCCTGCTGCTGGGCTTCAGCGTGCTGGGCGCGGCGGTGGGGCTGTTCTTCCAGCCCTCCTCCGATCTGATCGTCGGCCAGTGCTCGGGGTACACATCGCTATTTCCCTGCCTGCCGTCGGGACGCTAGTCAACCAGGCCGGCTACCGCCGGCTGCAGGAGCGCTACCCAAGAGCGCTGGTCGCCCAAGCCATCCGCGAGCAGATCGCCGCCGAGCGAGCCACCGAACCGGCTCCAGACGAGCAGCGACTCCTGGCGGTCGGCGACCGCCTGGAGGAGTGGTTGCGGCCCCGGCTGCGGCGGGTAATAAACGTCAGCGGCGTCATGCTCCACACCAATTTGGGTCGCGCGCCCATCTCGCCGGCAGCCGCCGCGGCAGCCGCCGACATCGCGGCCGGCTACTCGAATGTGGAGCTCGAGCTTGCCACCGGCCGTCGGGGCCGGCGGGCTGATGTGGTCGAGGCGCTTCTGCAGCGGCTGACCGGGGCGGAGGCCGCACTGGTGGTCAACAACAACGCCGCCGCCATCCTCCTGGCTCTGTCCGCGCTCTGCCGCGGCCGCGAGGTGATTGTCTCCCGCGGTCAGCAGGTCGAGATCGGCGGCGGCTTCCGGATGCCTGAAGTGATGCGGCTCAGCGGCTGCCGGATGGTCGAGGTGGGGACCACCAACCGCACCCGCAGCGCCGATTACGAGGCGGCCATCAGCGATCGCACAGCAGCGCTCCTGGTGGCGCATCCCTCCAACTTCAGACAGACAGGCTTCACAGAGTCCGCCTCACTGGCGGAACTGGGCGCCCTGGCCAAGAGCAGTGGACTGCTGCTGCTCAACGACCTGGGCAGCGGAGCGCTGACGCCCATCTTTGACGAGCCGACGGTGGCCGAGGCTGCCCGGCACAGCGCCGTGCTGACGTTCTCCGGCGACAAGCTGCTGGGTGGGCCCCAGGCCGGCATCGCGGTAGGGCGGAGCGAGCCGATCAGCATTCTCGGCCGGCACGCGCTGGCCCGCGCTGTGCGGGTTGACAAGATGACACTGGCAGCGTTGGAGGTCACTCTTCAAGAGCGGCTGCTGGGCAGGCCCTCACCGCTGCAGCTCATGCTGGCCCAGTCACCGGCGGAGGTGAGACGACGCGCCGGCAGCTTCCAGGCGCAGCTTGCCACGCGGGGAGTGTCGACCGAACTGCGGGAGGCTGAGACCTTCATCGGCGGCGGATCGACGCCCGGCAGGGGTTTGCCGACCTGGTTGGTGGTGCTGTCGGGGCCGGCCACACGCCAGCAGCGGGCGCTGCGCACAGCCGCGGTACCTGTCATCGCGCGCATCGAGGCGGACAGGTGCTGCCTCGATCTACGCACAGTCCTGCCGGGCGAGGAGCCTGCGCTGCTGGATTCCGTCCTGGCGGCGCTGGGGAAGGCCGGTCGGTTGGCATGAGCCACATCGTCGGCACCGCCGGCCACATCGACCACGGCAAGTCGACGCTGGTCAGGGCCCTGACAGGCATCGACCCGGACCGCCTCGCGGAGGAGAAGCGGCGGGGGCTGACCATAGATCTGGGTTTCGCCCACCTACGTCTGCCGAGCGGGCGGCTGGCCGCCATGATCGATGTGCCCGGCCACGCGCGCCTGGTGCCCAACATGCTGGCCGGAGCGCACGGCCTGGACGCTGTGCTGCTCGTGGTCGCCGCCGATGAAGGCGTCATGCCGCAGACCCGCGAGCACCTGGAGATATTGGATCTGCTGCAGGTCGGCCGCGGTGTGGTGGCGCTGACCAAGCTGGACCTGGTGCAGGAGGACTGGCGAGAGATGGCCGAGGCCGAGGTGGCCGAGGCTTTGGCGGCAACCTCACTTGCCGGAGCGCCCATCGTGCCGGTGGCAGCCCTGCAGGGTATCGGTCTGGCCGAGCTCACTCGGCAGCTGGACCAGGTGCTCGCGGCAACGCCGGCCAGACCTGATCAGGGCTGCCCCCGCTTGCCCATAGACCGCGCGTTCACGATTGGCGGCTTCGGCTCGGTGGTGACCGGAACGCTCAGCGGCGGCCTGCTCCGCCTGGGGCAGGAGGTGGAGCTGCAGCCGGCCCACCTGAGGGGCCGAATCCGGGGGTTGCAGCAGCACAACGCAGCGGTGGAGGTCGCCCAGCCGGGCAGCCGGGTGGCTGTCAACCTGGCAGGGCTGCCGCGTGAGGCACTGGGCCGAGGTCAGGTGCTGGCCAGCCCTGGCGCCCTGCGACCGGCGCGGCGGCTGGACGCTTCGGTGCGCGTGCTGAAAGGGGCGCCACGGCCGCTTCGCCACGGTGACCGCCTGCAGCTCTATCTGGGCACCGCTGAGGTGGGCGCGCGAGTCATCGTGCTCGGCCAGGACCAGGTGCTGCCGGAGGACGAGGGCTGGCTGCAGCTGTACCTGGAGCGGCCGGTGGCGGCTCTGGCGGGCGACCGCTACGTGCTGCGCATCCCCAGCCCGGCTCGGACTCTGGCCGGCGGTGAGTTGCTCGACGCCACGCCCGGCCGTCATGCCCGCCTGGCGCCCGAGGTGACCGCGTCGCTGGCGCGACGAGCCGGCGGCCAGGCGCTTGCCGAGGAGCTGGCGAAGTACCCGCGCGGCATTCGGGCCCCCGATCTTGTCGCCAGCGGTTTGGGCGGCACCGCCGACGTGGCGGCTCTGCCGGCCCGCCGCGCTGGCGACTGGCTCTTCAGCGAAGAGGCTTGGGCGGCGCTGGTGGAGCGCGCCGGCGAGGCGCTTTCGACCTACCACCGAGAGCATCCGCTGCGGGCGGGGATGCCGAGGGAGGAGTTCAGGAGCAGGCTGGCCCTGCCGCCGGCTGCCCTGGGCCCCGTCCTCAGCGAACTCGCTCAGCTCAGCCTGCTGCTGGAAAGCAATGGCGAGGTGGCCGCGCCGGGCCATGCGCCTCAGGCCGAAACGGAGGTGGAGAGCGCAGCCACGCGGCTGCTGGAGCTGCTGAACCGGCGCCCCTTCACGCCTCCCAGCCTGGCGGAAGCCCTGCAGCAGTCAGGCGCTTCGACTGAAGTGGCGCGAGCGCTGATCGCGCGGGGTGAGATTGTGCGCGTCTCAGCCGATGTGATGTTCAGCCGCCAGGCCGTCGAGGCCGCAATCACGCTGGTGAGGGAGATGCTGCGAGAGCAGGACCAGGTCAGCGTGGCAGCCGTGCGAGATCGATTGGGGGCCAGTCGCAAACCAGTGCTGGCCCTCCTGGAACATCTCGACAGCCGCCGAATCACCCGGAGGGTCGGGGACTCGCGGGTCCTGCGCTGAGCCATCGCCCTTCCATGAGCGGAACGCGGCCGCCGGTAGGCTTGGCCCGATGAGAATTGGAGTTCTGACAGGTGGCGGCGACGCGCCCGGGCTCAACGCCGCAATCCGAGGTGTCGCCCGTCGCGCCTTTCAGCTGGGCCACCAGGTCAGCGGCATCAAGAACGGCTGGGCGGGCACGCTGCGGGGCGACATGTCCGACCTGACGCCTGCCGACGTACGTGGCATTCTGCCGCTGGGCGGAACGATCCTGGGCAGCTCCCGGACAAATCCTCTGAAAGAAGCCGAGGGCATCGACCGGGTCACCGCCTCGCTGCAGCGCTTCGGCATCGACGGCCTGGTCGCCATTGGCGGGGACGACACGCTCTCCGTCGCGCGCGGCCTCTTCGACGCCGGCTGCAAGGTGGTGGGAGTGCCGAAGACCATCGACAACGATCTCTCAGGCACCGAGTTCTGCATAGGTTTTGACACGGCTGTGGGCATCGTCACCGAAGCTCTCGATCGCCTGCACACGACCGCCTCCTCGCACCACCGCGTGATGGTGGTCGAGGTGATGGGCCGCGACACCGGCTGGGTGGGTGTCACCGGCGGCATCGCCGGGGGCGCTGACCTGGTGGTCATCCCCGAGTTTCCGGTCGGGCTCGACGAGATTGTCGCTCACCTGCGCGAGAGGCGGGGCGAGGGCAAGGACTTCAGCATCATCGTGGTCTGCGAGGCTGTCGACATTCCCGGTCTGGCGGTGGCTGGTGAGGGAGGAGCCGACGCATTCGGCCACATCCGGCTTTCCAAGCGAGGCATCGGCGATTCGCTCTCACAGGGGATCGAAGCCGCAACCGGGTTCGAGACGCGCGTCACGGTGCTGGGCCACCTGCAGCGGGGTGGAACTCCCTCAGCCCTAGACAGGCTCTGGGCCACACGGCTGGGTGTGGCGGCTGTCGACCTCCTGAACGAAGGGCAGAGCGGGGTAGCTCCAGTGCGCCGTGACGGCGAGGTGGCGGTGAGCCCTTTGAGCGATCTGGTCCGGGAGCAGCGCCGAGTGCCCCGCGAGCTCTACGAGCTGAGCCGAGTCTTCGGCTAGAGTAGTTCCAGTGGCCCTGAGCGACTTCCAGCGTTATCCGCTGCTATTTGGCCCCAGCCCGATCCATCCCATAAAGCGGCTTTCGGCCTACTTGGCCGGCCCCCAGATCTGGGCCAACGAGAAGACTGCAACTCGGCTTGGCCTCCGGCGGCAATAAGACCCGCAAGCTCGAATACCTGGTTCCCGACACCCTCGTCAAGGGGCTGGCACACTCGTCTCGATCGCCGGAGTGCAGTCGACCACATCCGGCACTTTGCGTGCTCGGTGTCGTTGGGGCGTGGTCACGTGTCGAGGTGAGAGATCACACCTAGTCTCAAGTGTTCGTGGTTGAGGCGCGGTCGGCGCGCTCATTTCCCGCGATCTGAGGCCTTGACTGAAGGCCGTCGTTGCCCGACGCCTAAGAATTCGCTGAAACCCTAGGAGCCCTCACACTTGCGAGCGGTGACACAAGAGATTAGTCGCTGTTTCGCGGATGGCGGCGCGCATAACTGAATCTGGATCTCGATCCCGGGTGAGGGCAACGTCTGTCGGAACCTGCACCGCATGCTGGTGCCTTACGTCAAGCGGGCTCAGGCAGCGAGACCGCCCGGATGGTTCACTGGCAGGCCGACCGCGGCCGCCGCGTGCGCCATCTTGCCGTCATAGGTGAGAAAAGCAGCCAGGCTGCCCAGCTTCAAAGCGGTCTCGATGTGGATCGCGTCCAGCGTTCGCAGCCCAGGGTCGCTCAATTTGCCGGACGCTCGCAGCAGGTCGTCGGAGACCGAGACCGTCAAGATGCGCCCAGCCAGAAACCGGCTGGCAGCGGTCTGGACTGACACGGCGACTCCGGCTCGTAGGAGCGCTCGGGGCAACTCGGCGAGAACGAGAGCGCTGGCGGCAAGTCGTGCGGACGAAGCCTCCTGGCTCAGGTAAGCGCGAAGCGCAGAGCTCTGGAACTCGGTGCGAAAGAGCTTGACCAGAGCACTCGTGTCGATGTAAGTCACCGCTCCTCAGCGGCGCGCAACTCCTCCAGCGCCCGAGAAAGTTGGCCCTCTGGTACTCCTGGATCCGGCAGCGCGCTCCAATCGATATCGCGAGCCGCCGGCACCCTCAAGGCTTTGTCCAGGTCAACCAAACCCATTCCTGCGAGGTGCTCCAACTGTCGATACTCCGCTGGAGGGGGACTCAGGACGGCCGCCAGCTGACCGTTTCGGGTCACCTCGACTGATTGACCGGCTGCCACCAGATCGAGCACCCTGGCCGAGTCCCGCGCCAATGTTCTGGCAGTCACTCGGTGAGTCATGTAAGACATGTTAAGTCATTCGTCTGGCATTGCCAAGCCGGTGTCTGACGCGGCAGCTGGACCAGGCCGCCGGGGCGTTGGGCATCGAGGTGGAGTTCAGGCAGGGCCGCCGTTTGTACCGGTTCGGGCGCGGCAATAGCGGCGTTGAGTAGAGCCAAACGCTGTCGGCGGCGATTGAGTCCATGGCGTCCCGAGACGCGCCAGACGCCGTTGGGCGAGAGCTCCAGGCCGCCCCAGTGGGGACGCTTCAGCTCACTGGCGATGCGTTGGGGGCCGAAGCCGGGGTGGCCAAGGGCGAAGGCGACGACCTGGCGCTCAGTCTGGGGCGTGATGGCGTTTGGCATCCGCGGCTGGCGACGCTCACGCGGTCGCAGCAGCTCTGGCCCGTAGAGCTCAGCCTGCCGACGCCAGCGATAGAGAGTGGAGCGGTGGACCTGCATCATGCGGCAGGCTTGGCGGACGCCTACCTCCTCGGCCAGGGCGAGCACCCGAAGCCGGAACCGATAGAGAACGTCATCATTGGACATGGCGGCACCTCCTCTGCAGGTTTGGACACCCACACAATGGTGCCGCCGTAGCGGCTCAGTTGGCCCGAAGTGTCTCGACTACTCGGGGATAGGACACTCTAGCCCAACGAGAGTACCAGCCCCCACAGAGGCGCTGAGGAGTCGGTTAACTCGGTTGGTCGCCTTTCCTTAGGCTGCCGGCACGTACCCGCTTTTCCGGGGAGTGGACGGCGGCTGGGTCCAAGCCTCCCGCCGGCGAACCCAACCTACGGCGCTGACGCTGGCTTCAGGCCAGCGCCACCTTGGGCGCTTCTGAGGCCGGCTCCAGCGCCCAGTCGAGAACTTCCCGCACGTCGCTGGCGAGGTGGATCGCTATCTCCTCTCTCAGCTCGGCAGGCAGGTCGTCCAGGTCAGGCTCGTTCCGCTTGGGCAGGATCACCTCTTTCAGTCCCGCCCGCTTGGCGGCGAGAACCTTCTGCTTGACGCCGCCGATCGGCAGCACTCGGCCCTGCAGCGTGACCTCGCCCGTCATGCCCACTGTGGACCTCACAGGACGATCGCTGAGCAACGAGACCAGCGCAGTGGTCATGGTGACGCCTGCCGAAGGGCCGTCCTTCGGCACCGCGCCGGCCGGCACGTGGATGTGCACTTGGCGGTCACTGAACCGCTCAGGCAGGCCGAGCTCGCGGCTGTGCGACCGCACATAGGAGAGCGCGATCTGGGCCGACTCCTTCATCACGTCACCCAGCTGGCCGGTCAGCGTGAGGCCCGGCTTGGACTCGCCGGTCATCGAAGTAGCTTCGATGAAAAGCACGTCGCCACCGGCGCCGGTGACCGCGAGGCCCGTTGCCACTCCCGGCACGGCGGTTCGCTCCAGGATCTCCTCGAATTGAAAGTGCGGCTTGCCCAGAGCTTCGCGGACTACCGCCTCGTCGACGGTTGCAGGGGGGGTCAGGGAGCCCGCGTCAAGCTTCGTGGCGACCTTCCGGAAGAGCTTGCCAAGCTCCCGCTCCAGGCTCCGCACCCCGGCCTCGCGGGTGTAGTCGGAGATGATCCGCTGCAGCGCCTTGTCGCTGACGCTAACCTCGTTGGCGTCCAGGCCGTTGCGCTCGACCTGCCGGGGCAGAAGGTGCTGACGCGCGATGTCGAGCTTCTCCTCCTCGGTGTAGCCGTCCAGCCGGATCAGCTCCATGCGGTCAAGAAGAGGGCTGGGGATGGTGTCGGCGACGTTGGCAGTAGGGATGAACAGCACGTCCGAGAGGTCCAGGTCGACCTCCAGGTAGTGATCGCGGAAGGTGTGGTTCTGGGCCGGATCGAGCACCTCGAGCAGAGCTGAGGAGGGATCGCCGCGCCAGTCGGCGCCGACCTTGTCGATCTCGTCCAGCATGATGACCGGGTTCTTGGTCCCCGCCTCCTTCAGGGCGCGGACGATCCTGCCGGGCAGGGCGCCGACGTAGGTGCGCCGGTGACCCCGGATCTCTGCCTCGTCGTGGATGCCGCCGAGCGAGATGCGGGTGAATTTCCGACCCAACGCATGGGCGACGGATTCGCCCAGCGACGTCTTGCCGACGCCGGGAGGCCCGACCAGCGTGATGATGGCGCCGGAGCCCCGGCCCCCCTCGGGGGCCAGACCCTTCTCCTGGCGCCGCTTGCGGACGGCGAGGAACTCGATGATCCGGTCCTTCACGTCGTCCAGCCCAGAGTGCTCGTTGTCGAGAATCTCTCGCGCCTTCTTCAGGTCGAAGTTGTCCTCGGTCCGCGTGCTCCAGGGGATGTCGAGCATCCAGTCGAGGAAATTGCGGATCCAGCCGTACTCGGGGCTCTGCTCGCTCATCCGCTCCAGGCGGTCAAGCTCGCGGTCGAACTCCTTGCGGGCCGCCTCCGGCATGTGCTTTTCCTCAGCGCGGCTGCGGTAGTCGCCGACGACGTCGGTGGCGCCTTCGCCGAGCTGCTTCTTGATCGCTTCGAGCTGAGCCCTGAGGATGTACTCGCGCTGGCCCTTCTCCATGCGCTCGGAGACGTCGTCGCGGAGCTGCTGCTTCAGAGTCAGCTCGCCCAAGATCTCTTTGTTCCAGCCGATCAGCTTGGTCAGGCGCTCCTCCACGTCGAGCGTCTCCAGAATCTCCACCTTCCGCTCCAGTGAGTGGTCGGGCGAGTAACCAGACATGTCGGCAAGGTGGCCGGGGTTCTCAATGCCGCGCAGCACCTGGGCGATCTGCGATGCGCCCCGCAGCTCGAGGATGTTCTCGACGATCGCTCGGTACTCATGCGCCAGGTCGCGGGCGCGGTCCGACCAGGTGACCGGGTCGGGGCTGGGCGAGACGTCGGCGACGAGGGTACCGCCGATCTCGTGGCTCACGTTGCCGAGGACCGCGCGGTGGCGGCCCTGCACAGCTACAACCTCGGTGCCATCGGGCAGGTTGCCTTTCTCCTCGACCTTGGCGACCAGCCCGACAGTGGCGTAGCGGCCGTCGATCTTGGGCAGCAGCAGGATCAGACCCTGGTCCGCCAGCGCGGCGCGGACAGCCGCCTGGGCGTCTTCTGACTCCAGGGGAATGGTGGCGCTCATGCGGGGCAGGACCACAGCCTGCGTCAGCGGCATGACGGGAAGTCGGTTGTCTTGGGCCATGTTTATCAGGTATCTCCTTTGCTGGGCGCTCCATTCCGAGCGCACTGTTTTGGTTTACCCGGCTGGGCTGACCCGGAAACGAAGGGGCGGCCCAGCGGTCTGGTGTTCGGAGCCGGTCGGTTGACCTCCCCCGCGCCCACCAACCTGTCAAAGGCCCAGCCGCTAAGTTGGTCGGAAGTTGATTGACAGAATCGATCTCGGTGGAAGCGTGCCCGGCTGGCTATGGGGCCGCCAGCCCTGACGGCGCTCGCGGACCCGGCCTTCCCGCCGCTGCGCCAGGCGGCGGCCGAACTGGGCCTGCGCGCTTGGGCGGTCGGTGGGTATGTGCGAGACCTGCTGCTGGGGCGGACGCAGCCCGACCTGGACATAGTTGTCGAGGACGGCCGGGCGCTGGATCTTGCCGTCCGCTTTGCCCAGCTCACCGGCGCTCGGTCGCCAGTCCTCTTTCCCCGCTTCGGCACTGCGCAGGTCACCTGGCGCGACCGGCTGATCGAATTCGCCTCGGCCCGGGCCGAGAGCTATGCCGCCGACTCGCGCAAGCCGGAGGTGAGACCAGTCAGCATCGAGCAGGACCTGCGGCGGCGGGACTTCACTGTGAACGCCATGCTGCTCGACTTCGACGGCCGCCTCCTGGATCCGCTGGGTGGCCGGGTGGACCTGGAACGTCGGCTGCTGCGAACGCCGGCCGAGCCCGAGCGGGCTTTCAGTGACGATCCCCTCCGCATGCTCCGGGCGGCCCGCCTTGCTGCCCAACTCGGCTTTGACCTCGACCCCGCTTTGCTGCCGGCGATGCGCCGGCTGCGCGAGAGAGCCCGGCCGCCGGTGCTCTCGGTGGAGCGAATCCACGAGGAGCTGGTCAAGCTGCTGCTTTCGGAGCGACCGAGACGCGGGCTGGAGATACTTGACGAGGGCGGCCTGCTGGAGCTGCTGCTGCCGGAGCTCGCCGCCTGCCACGGTGTCGAGCAGGGTAACTGGCATACCCACGACGTATTCGGCCACACCCTGCTGGCAGTTGACAAGGCGGCGCCCGATCTGACTGTCCGTCTGGCGGCTCTGCTCCACGACATCGGCAAGCCGCCCACCGCCACGCCCGACGGCGCTTTCCACGGCCACGATCTGGTCGGAGCCGCGATGGCCGAGGAGGTGATGACGCGGCTCAGGTTCTCCCGCTCCGAAACCGACAACGTGAGCCGGCTGGTCAGGCTGCATCTGCGGCCGGTCTTCTACGAGCCCGAAAACTGGGGCGCCGCCGCCGTCCGACGCTTGGCGCGCGACGCCGGTGAACTGCTCCAACCGCTGCTGCAGCTGGCCCGCGCGGACATCGCAGCCTCCGCCTATCCCGACGCCTGGAAGTTGGACGACCTCGAGAGACGTCTGCAGGCGGTGCTGCAGAACGAGGCGAAGGTGCTGCGGCCGCCGGTCGAGGGCGGCGACATCATGCGCATTCGCGGCATCGGGCCCGGCCCCGAGGTGGGTCGTCTCAAAGCTGCCCTGACCGAGCTGGTGCTGGAGGGCGAGCTGCCACCTGAACGGGAGGCGATCAGCGCCTACCTGGCGGCCCACCCCGAACTCTGAGCCCCCGATGGAAGCGGCCGCCGAAGGTTGGAGGTTCTGGTCGCGGGCAGGCGCCCGTTGGCAGCGATCGGCTCGTATGCTCCGCCTCGAGGAGCCTTGGCCTCCATGCTCATCCCGCTCAGCGCCCTCGAACTCGCCGAGAACGAGATTGTCTTGGAAGGCTTCCAGGCCATCTTCGAGGAGGAGCCGGTCACCGTCACAGCTGTCCTCGAGCGAACCTGCGTCTGCCTCACCCCGGCTGGGGACCGCCGCCTCATCAACAAGCGCCGCCTCCTCGTTGAGCCGGGCGACCTGCCCATCCGCCGCCGCCGCTTCGGCCCGCCGGCTTCCACCTCGGAGCCGGGCTAGGCCACTAGGCGCTGCGCGGGCAGCCGCCTGTTAGTCTGTGCCGCAGATGGGCACTCAGCAGATGGGCACTCAGCAGATGGACCGCAACCTCGCCCTGGAGCTGCTTCGGGTGACCGAGAACGCCGCCCTGGCGGCGGCGCCCCTGCAGGGCCGGGGCCTGAAGGAGGAGGCCGACCAGCGCGCGGTCGACGCAATGCGCTCGGCGCTGGCCTCGGTCGACATGCGGGGCACAGTGGTCATCGGCGAGGGCGAGAAGGACGAGGCGCCCATGCTCTACTTCGGCGAAGAGGTGGGCAACGGCCTGGAGCCCGATGTGGATGTGGCAGTCGACCCCATCGACGGCACCCGCCTGGCGGCCAACGGCCAGCCGGGCGCGATGGCGGTGGTCGCTCTCGCCGAGCGCGACAGCATGTTCACCACTCACGTCCACTACATGGAGAAGCTGATAGTGGGCCGCCGGGCGCGGGGAGTGATCGACATCGAGATGCCTGTCGAGTGGAACATGCGTCGGATCGCGAAGGCCGAGGGTCTACATCCGCGCGATCTGGTGGTGGTCATCTTGGACAGGGAGCGGAATGAGCCGGTCATCCGGCAGGTGCGAGAGGTGGGCGCCCGGATCAGGCTCATCTCGGACGGCGACGTCGCGGGCGCCATCATGGCGGCGCTCGAGACGAAGACAGGAATGCACGCCCTCATGGGCTCGGGTGGGGCGACCGAAGGTGTGATCGCCGCCTGCGCTGTGAAAGCATTGGGCGGTGACATGCAGGGCAAGCTGCTCCTGCGCGATGACGACGAGCGCCGGACCGCTGAAGGGGAGGGGCACGAGGCCGATCGCGTCCTCGGCATCGATGATCTCTGCAGCGGTCGGAACATATTTTTCGCCGCGACCGGGATCACCACGGGTGAGCTCTTACGCGGCGTGACCTACGAGGAGTACTACGCGTACTCACACTCGATGGTGATCCGCTCCGCCTCGGGCACCCTGCGCCACGTCGAGGCCTTTCACGACATGGGCAAGCTGCGCGAGAAAGGGCTCCTGCCCGAACAGATGGTGTTCGCCTCGCCCGCTCTCGTTCGCTAGACCGCTTCTGGGGAATCAAGCCTCCAGTTCAGCAACCGCAGAGGAGCGCTGTCGGCGGCGTCATGCCGCCCACCTGCCCTTTCACAATCCGCGCTTGGCGGCCGGATTGGAAGCCGTCAGCCCTTGGCGCGCATCCGGTTGTTGCGCGGGTTGTGTTCGACCTCGGCCAGCCCCAGGGCTTCGAGGAGCGGCGGCATGTACATGCCGAAGCGACCGCGCAGGCCCTTCTTGAGGCCATACCAGCCGCCCACCGGGTTGTCGGCTGATCGCCCCCAGGCCTCGACAGTGCCCTCCTTCGCCGGCTTCTGCTCATCGGCGCTGCCCAGCTCGACCCAGTCGCCGCGCGCTTTCAGCATCTCATGGAGGTCTTCGATCGCCCGCAGGTGGTAGCGGAGCTCGGTCTTGCCGACCTGGCAGACGATGGAGGGGGGGTCGGACGCTTCGTCCTTGTACATCACGTAGTCGCCGCTCAGCGGCGGCGTTTTCAGCTGCCAGGGATCGGCCTGAGTGCCCAAACCTTGAGTCGACATGCTCTCCTGCTCCTTTGGCGGGCGCTTCAGGGCGGCCGCCGGCTGCTCGAACCGCGGCTTTCTTCGTCAGGCAGTGGTGGCGGCGGCTGCTTCCGCCAGCCCCAGCTCGTCGATCGCCGTCTCGCGCATTTTGAACTTCTGGATCTTGCCAGTCACTGTCATGGGGAAGCCGTTCACGAACTTCCAGTAGCGCGGGATCTTGAAGGTCGCGATCTTGCCCCGGCAGTAATCGGTCAGCGCCTCCTCACTCAACTGGGCGCCCTCCCGCGGCTTGATCCAGGCCATCACCTCCTCGCCGTAGCGCTCGGAGGGCACACCGATCACCTGCACATCGCTGATGTCGGGATGACCGTAGAGAAACTCCTCCACCTCGCGTGGATAGACGTTCTCGCCGCCGCGGATGATCAGATCCTTGATCCTGCCCACTATGTTGAGGTAGCCGTCCTCATCCATGGTGGCCAGGTCGCCAGTATGCATCCAGCGCCCGGCGTCGATGGCTTCGCGGGTGGCGGCTTCGTTGTTCCAGTAGCCGAGCATCACCGAGTAGCCGCGCGTGCAGAGCTCACCGGGAGCCCCGCGGGAAACTATCCGGCCGTCGGCGGGGTCGATGACCTTCACCTCCACGTGGGGATGAACCCGACCCACCGTGGAGACGCGCTTGTCCAGAGGGTCGTCGGTCAGGCTCTGGGTGGAGACCGGCGAGGTTTCAGTCATCCCGTAGCAGATCGTCACCTCGGGCATGTTCAGCCGTGTGGTCACCTTTTTCATCACTTCGACCGGGCAGGGTGAGCCGGCCATGATGCCGGTCCGCAGGGTCGAGAAGTCATAGCTCTCAAAGTCGGGATGCTCCAACTCGGCGATGAACATGGTGGGCACGCCGTAGAGCGCTGTGCAGCGTTCCGCCTGCACAGCCGCCATGGCCGCCACCGGCTCGAACGTCTCGCTAGGAATGATCATGGCGGCGCCATGTGTGGTGCAGGCAAGGTTGCCCAAGACCATGCCGAAGCAGTGATAGAAGGGCACCGGGATGCAGACGCGGTCCTGTTCTGAGTAGCGGCAGGCTTCGCCGATGAAGAAGCCGTTGTTAAGGATGTTGTGGTGGGAGAGCGTGGCGCCCTTCGGGAAGCCGGTGGTGCCTGACGTGTACTGGATGTTGATCGGATCGTCGAACTGCAGCTGCCCTTCCCGCTTGGCTACCTCGGCTGCAGGGACCGCGTCCCCACGACGCAGGAGATCGTCCCAACCGTCCTCCAGGATGAGCGCCTCCTTCAGCTCAGGGCAGCGACCACGCACCTGGGCCAGCATCCCTGCGTAGTTAGAGGCACGGAAGGCGCGGGCGAGGATGAGTAGCCGCACACCCGATTGATTCAACACGTACTCCAGCTCGGACGTCTTGTAGGCGGGGTTGATGTTGACCAGTACGGCGCCGATTCGAGCGGTGGCGTACTGGATCACCGTCCACTCATAGCGGTTGGGCGACCAGATGCCCACCCGCTCCCCCTTCGCGATGCCGCGGGCGAGCAGCCCCCGCGCCGCCCGATCGGTCTCCGCCCAGAGTTGCGAGTAGGTGAGCCGCACGCCCTGGTGCCGCGAGATGAGGCCGTCCCGCTCGCCGCAGCGCTCGGAGGTGCGGCGGAGGTTCTCACCGATCGTCTCGCCAAGCAGCGGCACTGAGCTGGTGCCATGAACGTAGGAGGGCAGGCTGGTCATGTCGTCCACGTGCATTCTCCCACCTGCGCAGCGAGCTGTCATTGCTTGGGCGAAGCGCCCTGCTACGTTCGGCTCTCATGCTTCAGCGAGTGTGGCGTCCGAATCGCGCTGAGCTGGCGGCTGCGCGGGACAGGCAAATAGCCGATGTGCTGGCGCCTGGGCTGCGGGTGGTTTTCTGCGGCATCAACCCCGGCCTGTACTCCGGCGCGGTTGGTCACCACTTCGCTCGCCCTGGCAACCGCTTCTGGCCGACGCTGCACCTGTCGGGCTTCACCGACGGGCAGCTCTCGCCCTTCGAGGACCGGGACCTGCTCGGGTTTGGCCTTGGCTGCACCAACCTGATCTCCCGAACCACCGCCCGGGCGGATGAGCTCGCGCCACAGGAGTTCAGCGAGGGCGCCGAGCGGCTGCGGGAAAAGCTTGAGCGCTTCCGGCCGGTCTGGCTGGCGCTGCTGGGCATCGGCGCCTACCGGCTGGGCTTCGGGCGGCCACGGGCGGCAATCGGTGAGCAGCCGGATCGAATAGGACCCACGCGGGTCTGGCTCCTGCCCAACCCGAGCGGTCTCAACGCCCATTACCAGCGTGACGCGCTGGCGGATGCCTTCCGCGAACTGCGTGCCAGCTGTTGATCGTCGGACCGCCAGGCCGACGGTCTGATAGGGCTGGCGCCACCGTCACGCTGCGGCAAACTTGGGAAGGCGTCAGGCAGGGTCAGAGGGCCGTTAAACAGGCTCTCCAGCAGGGCCGGAACAAGGTACCTTATGGAAGCCATGCGCCTCCCTCTCGCCCGCGTCCGCACGTTCCTCCTCGAGGTGCCCAGGCAGGGCAAGCTGGCATACTGCTTGCTGCGCGATCCCCAGATTCCGCTGGCCCCCAAGCTGGCGCTGGGCGCTGCTCTGGCAGTCGTCGCCAGTCCCATCAAGCTCCCGGGTTGGATCCCGGTGGCGGGCGAGCTGGATTCGCTGGCGCTGGGCATCCTGGCTGTCAAGGTCTTCGTGGATGCCTGCCCGGATCACCTGGTCCAGGAGCACCAGGCGGCGTTGAAAAGAGGCGAAAGCCTCTTCGATCAAGATCTGAGCGGCGTCACGGAGCAGGTCCAGAGGACAGCCTCCGAGGTATACGGCAGGTGGACTGAGCGGGCGGCCGAGTTGCCAAACCGTCTCGTGGAGGACAGATCGGCGTGAAAGTGATGTTGACGAAGGACGTACCAAGCGTCGGCGTGGCCGGCGACTTGAAGAACGTTGCCGACGGCTACGGCCGGAACTATCTGATTCCCCAGAAGCTGGCGGTGCTCGCCGGCAAGGGCGTCGAGGTGGAGGCGAAACGGCTGCGGGAGGCGGCTGCCAAGCGGGAGGCGAAGGCTCGCCAGGAAGCGCAGGAGCTGGCCGAGCAGATCGGCGATCGGACTGTCGTCGTCCGGCTCCGCGTGGGCGAGGGGGACAAGGTCTTCGGTGCCATCACCAGCGAGGACATCGCCAAGGCGCTGAAGCAGCAGCATCAAGTGGACCTGGACCGCCGCCGAATCGAGCTCAGGGAGCCGCTGAAGCAGCTGGGCGAGCACCGAGTGCCGCTGCGGCTGTACCGCGACGTCGAAGCTCACATCAACCTGATCATCACGCAGGATCGGTAGAGGTGCGGCCGAAAAGCCCGTCCGGATCTTGGGCGGCCATGCGGGCCATCTCCGGCGTCGCCTCCTGCGCTCCTCGCTGCGCGTATTCCGAATACGCTCGCTGCGGGGCTCGTCGGCTCCTTGGATCTGACCCACCTAGCCACCCAATCTCTCGGCCGGGTTCCCGGCCGCACCTCTAGTTGCCCGTCCCGGCGTCGACCCGGCCGCGACCGATGCCGCCAAGTCGCTCCCGCCTGATCGCCGCGTAGGCCAGGAAACGCGATGGCAGTCGTCCGCCCCGGCTGGACCGAAGGGCGAGTCCCGCCCCAGGACCTGGAGGCCGAGAGCTCGGTTCTGGGAGCGGTTCTGCTCGACCCCGCCGCGATCACCCGGATCCTGGACTTCCTCCAAGCCGAGGACTTCTACCGCGAGAACCACGGCCAGATCTACCGCGCCGCCCTGACGCTCTTTCGGGAGGGTGAGCCGATCGACAACGTCACTGTCGCCGCCGAGCTGGACAAGATGGGAGTGCTGGAGCGCATAGGCGGCCGGGCGCAGCTGGCTCTGCTGCAGGAGTCGGTGCCCACTGCCGGGAACGCCGAGTATTACGCCCGCATAGTCAAGGACAAGGCCTACAAGCGCCGCCTCATAACCGTCGGCGGCCAGGTGACCCAGCTCGGCTACGAGGATGGGCTGGACGCCGAGGAGGCTGTCAATACAGCCCAGTCGCATGTCTACGCGATCTCCGACGACAGGATAGGTGGCGGCCTGGAGCACATCTATACTTTGCTCAAGCCGGCCATGGATCGGATCGACGCCCAGATGGCGTCAGGCGGCGGTGTGTTAGGTGTGCCCAGCGGCTTTCACGATCTGGACCGGCTGACCAATGGTTTCAAGGAGTCGGACCTGATAGTTATCGCCGGTCGACCGGCGATGGGCAAGACGTCTTTCGTTCTCAATGTCGCTCTGCACGCGGCGGTTCAGCAAAAGCAGCCGATAGCCATCTTCAGCCTGGAGATGTCGAAGGAGCAGCTGGTCGAGCGGATGCTCTCGGAGCAGGCGCAGATCGACGCCCAGCGCATGCACCGGGGGCTGCTGAGTGACAACGAGTACGAGCGGCTGGCCGGGGCGATGGGCCCGCTGGGCGACGCGCCGATCTTCATCGACGACGTGCCCAGTCTGGACGATCTGACCCTGCGTCTCAAGTCGCGGCAGGCGAAGAGCCGGGAGGGGGTGCAGATGATCATCGTCGACTACCTCCAGCTGATGACGGGACGTACGCGGGGCGACGACTCCAACCGCGTGCAGGAGGTCTCCGCCATCTCCCGCTCGCTCAAGTCGATTGCGCGCGAGCTGAAGGTGCCGGTGCTGGCCATTTCCCAGCTCTCCCGGGCCCCCGAGGCGCGCCCCGACAAGCGGCCCATCCTGAGCGATTTGCGCGAATCCGGCTCGATCGAGCAGGACAGTGACATAGTCATGTTTCTCTATCGGGACGAGTACTACAACCGGGAGAAGTCGGAGAAGCCCGGCATCGCCGAGGTGATAGTGGCCAAGCATCGCAACGGCCCGACCGGCATGGTTGAGCTCTTCTTCCGGCGGGAGCTGACGCGATTCGAGAATATCAGCCATCGCCAGCTGGACCCCGCCTCCGGGCGGCCCTGAGCACCCCGACCCGCGGCCACAATCGGTTTAATTGGCGAGCGTGAGAGCTGAGCTCGACCAGGCGCGCCTGACCGCGGCTCGCTGATGGTCATCATCATCGCTGGCGCTCAGTGGGGAGACGAGGGCAAGGGCAAGGTGATCGACCTGCTGGCGGAGAGGGCGGACATGATAGTTCGACCTCAAGGTGGGGCCAACGCCGGCCACACGGTAGTCACTGAGGACGGCGAGTTCAAGTTCCAGCTGCTGCCCAGCGGCATCCTGTACCCCCACGTGACCTGCGTCATCGGTCACGGCGTGGTGGCCGATCCGCGCGTGCTGATCCGCGAGATCGACCAGCTCCGTGAGCGCGGGATCGAACCCGACAACCTGGTGATCAGCGAGCGGGCCCACATGGTGATGGGTTACCACCCGGTCTTCGACCAGCTGGAGGAGGGCGTGCGCGGTGACGATCGCCTGGGAACCACCCGCCGTGGGATCGGGCCCGCCTACTCGGACAAGATCCGCCGCATCGGCTTTCGGATCGGTGACCTGCAGAAGGAAGCCTTCATGCGCAAGAAGCTGGACTTCGTGGTGGGTCAGGTCAAAAACCCCATCCTGACCGACCTCTACCGCGACAGGACCTTCGACTGGGAGGAGATGCTGGCCGAGTACAGGGATTACGCCGCGCGTCTCAATCCCTACATCAGAGACATCTATCCGCTGGTTCAGGACGCCCTGGATCGCCAGGCCAACATACTGCTGGAAGGCGCCCAGGCCACCATGCTGGACCTGGATCTCGGCACCTATCCCTACGTCACCTCCTCCAACACCACCGCCGGAGGCGCGCTGACCGGTTCGGGCATCCCGCCGACCAGGGTGGACCTGAGCCTTGTCGTCTGCAAGGCCTACACCACGCGAGTCGGCTACGGGCCCTTGCCCACTGAGTTGACCGACAGCACAGGGGATCAGATCCGGGAGAAGGGCACTGAGTTCGGCACTGTCACCGGCCGCGCCCGGCGGGTGGGCTGGTTCGACGGTCCGGTGGCACGCTACGCAGTCAGGGTGAACGGCGCCGAGTCCATGGCGCTGACCAAGCTCGACGTGCTGGACGCGCTGCCAGAGGTTGGCATCTGTACTGACTACGAGTTCCGAGGCAGGGTGCACGATCACCCGATGGCCAACATTTCACACCTGAAGCACTGCTCGCCCCGATACGTCAACATGCCTGGCTGGCAGGCTCCCATCGGCCAATGCAGGACCTGGGACGAGCTGCCCACCAAATGCCGCGCCTACGTGGAGGCGCTGGAGGGGGTGGCCGAGGTCTCGATCGATCTGATCGGCGTCGGACCGCGGCGCGACCAGTTCATCATGAGGAAGCGCAGCTTCTTCGGATAGGGGGCGGGTTCGTCGCCCGCCGGGCGGCTGCGCAGGATAATTCAGCTGACCTTGAAACGCCGCCCACGGCAGGGATAAGGAGAAGCGATGGAAGGCGCCCGCACAGTCCGCTCCTCGCGCGGCACCACTCTGACAGCGCGTTCCTGGCAGACGGAGGCGCCGCTGCGGATGCTGATGAACAATCTGGACCCGGAGGTGGCCGAGCGGCCGGAGGACCTGGTCGTCTACGGCGGCACCGGCCGGGCAGCGCGGAGCTGGGCGGCCTATGACGCCATTGTCCGCACGCTGACCAGCCTGCAGGCAGACGAGACGCTGCTGGTCCAGTCGGGCAAGCCGGTCGGCGTGATGCGGACGCACGAGTGGGCGCCCCGAGTGCTGATCGCCAATTCGAATTTGGTCGGCGACTGGGCGAACTGGCCGGAGTTTCGTCGCCTGGAGCAGCTCGGTCTCACGATGTACGGCCAGATGACCGCCGGCTCCTGGATTTACATAGGCACCCAGGGCATTCTGCAGGGCACCTACGAGACCTTCGCGGCAGTAGCCGCCAAGCGCTTCGGCGGCTCGCTGGCCGGCACTCTGACGGTCACCGGCGGCTGCGGCGGCATGGGGGGCGCCCAGCCGCTGGCGGTGACCCTGAACGGTGGCGTCTGCCTGGTGGTGGATGTCGATGCCAGCCGCCTGCAGCGGCGGGTGAAGCAGTGGTACCTGGACGAGCTGGCTCAGGACCTCGACGACGCGTTGGAGCGCTGCCTGGCGGCCAAGCGCGACCGGTCGGCCCGCTCCATCGGGTTGATCGGCAACTGCTCGCAAGTGCTGCCGGAGCTGCTCCGGCGCGGCGTGGCGGTGGATATCGTGACCGACCAGACGTCGGCCCACGATCCGCTCGCCTATCTCCCCACGGGCGTGGCGTTCGAGGAGTGGGACGAATCCAGGAGGCGGAACCCGGAGGAGTTCACCGAGCGCGCCCGGGCGTCGATGGCGAAGCACGTGGAAGCGATGGTCGGCTTCCTCGACGCTGGAGCCGAGGTCTTCGACTATGGCAACTCGATTCGAGCCGGGGCACGCGAGGCGGGCTACGCGCGGGCGTTCGACTTCCCTGGCTTCGTGCCGGCCTACATCCGGCCCCTCTTCTGCCAGGGCAAGGGGCCGTTTCGATGGGCGGCGCTCTCGGGAGACCCCGACGACATCTTCGCCACCGACGAAGCGGTGCTCAAGCTCTTTCCCGAGAACGACCACCTTCAGCGCTGGCTGCGGGCGGCGCAGGATCGCGTCAGGTTCCAAGGCCTGCCAGCCAGGATCTGCTGGCTGGGCTATGGCGAGCGGCAGGTGGCCGGCCTGCGCTTCAACGAGATGGTGGCGTCCGGTGAGCTGGCGGCGCCGATAGTGATCGGCCGCGACCATCTCGACTGCGGCTCGGTGGCTTCGCCCTACCGCGAAACGGAGGCGATGGCCGACGGCTCCGACGCCATCGCTGACTGGCCCCTGCTCAACGCGCTGGTCAACACGGCCAGCGGGGCCAGCTGGGTTTCCATCCATCACGGCGGAGGCGTCGGCATCGGCCGCTCGATTCACGCTGGTCAGGTGACGGTGGCCGACGGCACCGAGCTGGCTCGCCAGAAGATCGAGCGGGTGCTGACCAACGATCCTGGCATGGGGGTGATCAGGCATGTCGACGCCGGCTACGAGCTGGCCGACGAAGTGGCGGCTGAGCGCGGCGTGCGGGTGCCCATGCGTGAGGGTTAGCCGGGCGCCGGCTGGACCCAGCTCGAGTGGCTGAAGCGGATGGCGCCAAGCCGCAGAGCTGGTTCGCCGACCATGCTCTGCTGCCCGAAGGGCACGCCCGCGACGTGTTGTTCCAGATCTCCGACGGCCGCTTCACCGCCGTCACTCCCAACGCCTCCCCGGCCGGCGCCGGGCGGCTGCCCGGGATCGCCCTACCTGGGTTCGCCAACGTCCACAGCCACGCCTTCCATCGCGCGCTGCGCGGCCGCGCTCAG
The DNA here is from genome assembly GCA_016464825.1 of Candidatus Dormiibacter inghamiae. Classification (GTDB taxonomy): domain Bacteria; phylum Chloroflexota; class Dormibacteria; order Dormibacterales; family Dormibacteraceae; genus Dormiibacter; species Dormiibacter inghamiae. The sequence goes on from JAEKNQ010000040.1 coordinate 33,806, forward strand.
GATTCCGACGGCACCTTCTGGAGTTGGCGGGAGCGGATGTACGCGGTGGCCGAGCGCCTCACGCCGGACAGGTATCTGGAGTTGGCGCGAGCGACGTATGCGGAGATGGCTCTGGCCGGAATCACCGCGGTTGGCGAGTTCCACTACCTGCACCACGGCCCAGGCGGCGTGCCCTACGCCGACCCCAACGCCATGGGCGAGGCTCTGCTGCAGGCAGCGCGCGAGGCCGGCGTCCGGATAGCTCTGCTTGACGCGTGCTATCTCGCCGGCGGTCTGACCGGTTCGGGCCACACGCCGCTCGAAGGCGTTCAGCTTCGCTTCGGCGATGGTGACGTCGATGGCTGGGCCGGCCGTTTCACGCGCCTTGCCGGCTCCGACACAGCGGTCATCGGGGCGGCCCTGCACTCGGTGCGGGCGGTGCCTGCGGCCTCGATCCGCTCAGCCAGCGCAGCCGCAGCCGGCGTGCCACTGCACGTCCATGTGTCGGAGCAGCCTGCGGAGAACGAGGTCTGCCGCGCCTTCTACGGCTACACCCCGGCGGCCCTCCTGCAGCACGAAGGAGCGCTGAGCCGGCGAACCACTGCAGTGCACGCGACACACCTCAGCCAGGACGATGTGGCGCTGCTCGGTGGCGCCTCAGCGCAGGCTTGCCTTTGCCCCACCACTGAGCGAGACCTGGCCGACGGCATCGGGCCCGCGCTGCAGCTTCACGAGGCGGGTGTCAGGGTCTCGCTGGGCAGTGACCAGCACGCGGTCATCGACCTGCTGGAGGAGGCGCGCGCTCTGGAGATGGACCAGCGGCTGGCCAGCGGCCGGCGGGGCCGGTTCACTCCCGGGGAGCTGCTGGCGGCACTGACGCGGCATGAAGCGCTCGGCTTTCCAGAGGCGGGCCGTCTGGCGGTGGGGGAGAGAGCTGATCTGGTGGGTGTGCGGCTCGACAGTCCGCGCACTGCCGGCAGTGATCCGGCTCAGGTGCTGTTCAGCGCTACCGCGGCGGACGTCGACATTGTCCTGGTTGACGGCGGGGTAGTGGTCAGGGAGGGCCGACACAGGCTGGGCGACATCGGCCGCGCGCTACAGGCTGCCATCGAACCGCTCTGGCGGTGAGGCCGCATCCCGTCTCCGAGGGCAGCTGCACGCGTCAGTCAGGACTGTTAAGGTGCTGGCCGAGAAAGCCGGCGCATTCGGTCAGCGCTGTCTCGCTCCGGTCTAAGATCCCATGCATGCGCAGGAAACCGTGGATCATGCCCCGCTGGTCGCTGACTTGGACCGGCACGCCGGCCTCCTGCAGCCGCCTCGCGTAGGCGAGCCCCTCGTCGTAGAGGACGTCGTACTCGCAGGCCATTACCAGCGCCGGCGCGACGCCGGCCAGCGAGCCGGCTCGAAGCGGGGAAGCGTCGGGTTGGCCGCCGTCGCCGCCGTTCAGATAGTAATCCCAGTACCAGCGCATCGAGTCCCGTGTCAGCCCGAAGCCCTCGGCGTTCCTTTCGTAGGAGGGCGTCGTGAGGTCATGGTCCATCACCGGGTAGATGAGCAGCTGCGCGGCGAGAGGCGTGCCGGCGTCTCGGGCCTTCAAGGCGAGGACGGCTGCGAGGTTGCCGCCGGCGCTGTCCCCCGCGACCGCCACCGCCCGCGCTTCCTGGGCAGTCCAACGAAAAACCGCCCAGCAGTCGTCGACGGCGGCGGCAAAGGGATGCTCCGGCGCCAGCCGGTAGCCGATCGAGACGACGCGCAGGCCGGTCCGGTTGGCGAGGTTGCGGCAGAGACCCTCATGGGTCTCGAGCGAACCGCACACCCAGCCGCCGCCGTGCATCCAAAGCAGGATCGGCGCAGCTTTGTTCGGCTCGGCCTCATAGATCCGGATCGGAACGCCGCCGACCACTTCATCCCGCACCCGGGCGATCGGCTCCAACTCGCCCCAGCTGACGGCAGTCCCTTCCTCCATCAGCCGCCGCGCCTCCGCCGGCGTGAGCTCCGAGGGAGGTGGAATCCCCTGCTCCGCCTGGCGGCGCAGGTAGTCGGCGGCCTGGGGATCGAGCGGCACGGCCGCTTCAGTATGGCTCGGCCCCGACCAGAACCCACCGAGCCAGAGCCGAAGGCCAGTCACTGGTGCGAGGGCGTCGACGCCCGCAGGCGGCTGGTCACCGAAATCTATACTTGACTTGGTCCGGCAAAACGTTGGCGCTGCCGTTGTGGGAATCCGAGGTTCGGGATGTCAGAATCGACCCGTAGTTCTTCAGCCAGTGCGCTGGCCCATCGAGCCCTGCGCACTACCGCTGGGAGCGCCGTGATAGGCCTGAATATCGGCGTTATCACGAATCGGCGCGTGATGCTGCCACAGGAGACATGAGGCCTGTGGCGAGAATTCCCGAGGCGGCGCTCGCCGCACTGGATCGACCGCAGTTGGCCCACGTTGTGACGCTGAACCGGGACGGTAGCCTCAAGTCAGCTGCACCTGGGTGGGCGTCGAGGGCGACGAGCTGGTCGTCGCCTCGATTCCGCGTAATCAGAAGGTGCGGAACCGGGAGCGGGACGGCCGCATCTGCCTCTCCATCGCGACAGGCCGCAAGGCCGACAACAGCCTCGATGAGTACCTGGTCGTTCACGGCACCGCCCGGGTGACCGCTGGCGGGGCGCCGGAAGTACTGCAGCGGCTGGCGGAGGTCTACATCGGGCCCGGGGTGAAGTTTCCGGCCCTGCCCGACCCACCGCCCGGTTACGTGATCCGCATCACGCCGGAGCGCTTCAGCGGCAATGGCCCCTGGACCTGAGCCGCGGCTGGTCTGGCCGAGGCGCAACGCAATCGCGCTACTTGTAGTCATGCGAGTGGGAGGTTTCCTTGCTGGCGCCGGGCAGGGCGGCGATCTTCGTCACCAGGAGTGACCAGACGCCGTCCTGAGTCTGGACCTTGCCATCCACCACCAGCACCGGGGCCGAGGCGTCCCGGCGGTACTGCTGGTACACCTCAGGCTTGATCGTCAGGTTGACGTGGCCCCGCTCATCCTCCAGGGTGAAGAAGCGGATCTGATTGGCAGTCGACGGCGCCTGGCGGGTGATGACCAGCCCGCCCACCCTGATCAGGCGTCCGGCCGGCTGGCGCAGCGCTTCGGCTGAGATCAGGACGCCCAGCGCCTGCAGCTGCTCACGGTGGAATTCGATGAGATGGCGGCCGGTGGAGACGTTGGCGATGCGGTACTCGAGACGGGTGACCTCCTCTTCGCTCAGGCTGGGCAGTGGGGGAGCGGCGGCGGGCAGGCGCAGCTCCGACTGCTGCTCGAGCTTGCGGCGCAGGCCCCGGCCGTCCCAGCGTTCCTGCCAGCCCCAGAGCAGCGCCCGGCGGGGAGAGTCTTCGGGCCGCGTCACACCGTGCAATGCGTCGAAAGCGCCCACCATGACCAGGTTGCGCACCGCCTTCGGATTGAGGGGAGCACCGCGCAGCCGCTCCAGGAAATCGTCGAGTGAGCGGTAGTGGCCGCCGCGTTCTCGCTCCTGGATGATCGCCAGCCGGCCCGGCTCGCCCAGATCCCGCAGGTAGTTGAAGCCGATCCGCATGCTCGGCGCCTGGCCTGTTTGGACCGTCACCGGCAGACACCGCTCGGCCGACCGGTTGATGTCCACCGGCAGCACTTTCACGCCGTGCCGCTTGGCGTCCTCAACTAGCACGCTCGGGTGGTAGAAGCCCATCGGCTGGTTGTTCAGAAGGCCGCAGCAGAACTCGGCCGGGTGGTGCAGCTTGAGCCAGGCCGTCTCATAGGTGGTGCGGGCGAAGGCTGCCGCGTGGGAGCGGCAGAAGCCGTAGACAGCAAAGCCCTGGACGGCGCTGAAGAGCTCATCGGCCACCTCTTTAGGCACGCCATTGCTAAGGCAGCCGTTGACGAAGTCGCCCTCCAGAGACGACATCTCGACCCGGTTCAAGTGCCGCGTCATGGCGCGGCGGAAGCGGTCGGCGCCGGCCGGTGACATGCCTGCCACCTGCATGGCTATCTCCAGGATCTGCTCCTGGTAGAGGATGACGCCGAGCGTGTCGCGCAGGACCGGCTCCAGCAGCGGGTGCGCGTAGATGACCGATTCCCGGCCCTGCTTGCGGCGGATGTAGGGATGGACGGCATTGCCCTGAATCGGACCCGGCCGGATGATCGCCACCTCGACCACGAGATCGTTGAACGCGTTCGGCTTGATGCGGGGCAGCGTCATCATCTGCGCCCGGGACTCGATCTGGAAGACGCCGATGGTATCGGCCCGGCTGCACATCTCGTAGACCTCGGCATCGTTGAGCGGCAGCTCGTCCAGATCCGGCCGCCGCTCGGTCGAGCGCTCGATCAGCTCCAGCGTCTCGGCGACCACCGAGAGCGTGCGCAGGCCGAGCATGTCGATCTTGATCAGGCCCAGGTCCTCGATGTCGTTCTTGTCGAACTGGACCACCACCCGGCCCGGCATGGTGGCCGGCTCGACCGGCACGATGTCCACCAGCGGCTCGCCCGTGACCAGCATTCCGCCCACGTGGATGGAGAGGTGGCGAGGGAAGCCCTGCACCTCCTGGACCAGGCGCCGGAAGTGCTGCCAGAGAGAAGAATCGAACCGCTCAGGTGGGGCGCCTGCCGTCTCGATCACGGTGTCAACGTTCTCCTCGAACCAGCGGTCGACGCCCTTGGCCAGGCGGTCGATGAGGTCGATCGGGAAGCCGAGCGCCTTGCCCACCTGGCGGATCGCCATCCGAGGCCGGAAGGTGACTACATTGCAGACCATCCCGGTCCGATCCCAGCCGTACTTGTCGTAGACGTACTGGATCACCTGCTCGCGGTGCTCGGTGGAGAAGTCGATGTCGATGTCGGGGGCGCTGGTCATCTCCTCGTGCAGGAAGCGTTCGAAGAGCAGGTTGTGCTCGATCGGATCGACCCGGGTGATGCCCAGCACGTAGGCGATGATCGAGTCAGCGGCAGAGCCGCGGCCCTGGCCGGGCACGCCGTGCTCCCGGCCAAACCGCATCAGGTCCCAGTTGATGAGGAAGAACTCGGCCAGACCTGTCTTCTCGATGACCTCCAGCTCGCGCTGCAGCCGGCGAGCCACTGCCGGCGTGATGGGGTGATAGCGCCGGCGGGCGCCCTGCTGGGCGAGTTGGTAGAGGTGGCTGAAGGGTGTCTCCCCAGGGGGCACGGGATAGCCGGGGAAGCGAACCCGGCGGAAGTCTAGGTCGACCTTGCACTCCTGGGCCAAATCGAAAGTCGCGGCCAGCGCTTCCTCCTGGCCCTTGAAGAGCGGTTGCAGCTCGGCGCCGCTTTTCAGAACCCGCTCCGAGTTGGGCGGCAGGAGGTGGCGGGCGGTCTCCAGCGTGGCGCGATGACGGATGGCTGTGAGCACGTCGTGGAGTGGCCGGCGGGAGCGATAGTGGTAGCGGACGTCGTTGGTGGCGACGACCGGCGCCCGGCAGCGGCGAGCCAGCTCCGCCCGACCGGCCAGGAGCCAGTCATCCTCCGGGCGCAGGTGATGCTGCAGCTCAACGAAGACCTGGTCTGAGCCCAGAGCCTCCTGGAGCCCTCGGAGCCGCGCCTCCTCGTCGGTTGCGGTGAGGATGAAGAGGTCTCGGCAAAGCTCACTCAGGGCGGCCAGCGTGGTGCGAGCCTCCCCCTTGGGCTGGTCTTTATGGGCCACGCTCAGAAGGCGGCAGAGGTTGGAGTAGCCGGCGAAAGTCCGCGCCAGCAGGGTCAGGTCCTGGCCATCCACTTCCAGGCAGGCGCCGATGATCGGCCGCACCCCGACCTGTCGGCAGGCATTGAGGAAGCGGACGGCGCCGTAGACGCCGCCGGTGTCAGTCAGCGCCAGGGCCGGCATCTCCAGCTCGGCCGCTCGCAGGGCCAGCTCCGCTGGGTGGGAGCCGCCGTCCAGGAAGGAGAAGTTGGAGTGGCAATGCAGCTCGACATAGGGATTCATGGCAGCGGTCGGCGGCTTCGGCAAAGCTCAAGCCGCTGGCGTACGGCAGAATCTTCACAACCACTGTTGCCAACGTCTATGTCGCGTGAATATGATCGTTGAACCCCCCGGGTGGGGGGTTGGGGCGGTGGGCAGCTAACAGGTGATTTCGAGTGTGATTGGTGCAAGCTGAGGTCATGTCCGCCGTGGGAGGATCGACCAGCACTCTGAGGATCCCTCGCGCCCTTCTCGACCGCATCGAGCAGCTGGCGACGGTGGAGGGACTCAGCGTTGTCGAGTTCCTCCAAAAGCTCCTTCAGGAGGAGGCCCGAAGAGTGCGGTTTGCCGCCGTTCGGCAGGCTTATGCGCAACTCTCCCACGCGGAGATGAAGGAATATCGGGAGGAAGCGAGGGCCTGGGATGTGACTCTCGCTGACGGCCTTCGCTGATCGGCTGAACGGCGGACCAGTGCCTAACCGTTCAGTCATAGACACGTTCTACGAACCACCCGCCGGCTTCCAGGTCGCGGTAGATCTCACAGAGCAGCTGGCCGCCCAAGAGCACTTTCCAGTACTCCCGGGAGACGGGCCGGCTCCACCAGTCAAGCTCGGCCAGCCAGCGCTGGACCGGCTCCACCTCGCCGATCAGCGGGTCGGCCTGGAGCCAGCGCGGGTAGCCGGCGGCGTCTGTGCGCACCTCCAGCTCGCGGGGGGGATCGATCAGGAACGTCACTTGGCAACCAGTGAGAAGCGCTGGGCAACTAGAGGCGAGGCGGGCAGCGCCGGCTGCACGCTGAGCGTCATCTCGGCGCCGTAGCGCTCCTGCAAGCGCTCCAACGCCGCCTCCACCTCCTCCGCCGAGCGATCTCCGCCCAACCAGAGCCGCAGCTGGCGGCGGCCGGCGCCCTCTAGCTCGGGCACCTCTAGCGCCAGCTCGACAGCGCCCTCCGGTCCCGTCAGCTGCAACTCTCGGATCCAGGCGCCGGCCAGCCCGAACAGCTCCGCCGCGCTGGAGAGCGGATGCCTCACCAAAGACTCGCGGAGGAGCGGTTCGGCGATCCCGTCCAGGTTCACCCGCAGGCGCAGCCGCTTGGCCCCGGCTCCCCGCCAGCCCAGCTCCTGGGCGAGATCTGCGGCGAGCGTCCGAGCGATGAAGAGCAGCGCCTCGCGATCCTCCACCGGCGGCTCCAGTTGGCGGTGCGCGCTCATGACGCCGGCCGGCCGCCAGGGCTTGAGCGGCAGCGGCTCCTCCCCTCGGGCCAGCAGCACAGCAGTCCGTCCGGCCTTGCCCAGCTGGCTCTCCAGCCGGCAGGGGCCGATGGCCGCCAGCTGACCAAGCGTGCGCAGCCCCAGCAGCTCCAGGCGTTCAAACTGCTCAGACTCCAGATCCAGCTCTCGGATGGGGAGCGGAGCCAGGAAGGCTGCAGCGTTCTCAACCCTCAGCACGCGTCCGGGCGCGGCCCCAGCTGCCGCCAGGGCAGCGCTGAAGGGACCGGGAGCCAGCCCCAGCCGCGGGTTCCAGCCGGTGACCGCCTCCAGTCGCCGGCGCGTCTCGGCGATGGCCTGACCGAGCTTGGGCACGCCGTCAAGGCCGAGCCAGACCCGGCCGTCCTGGCGCACCTGGACCACCGGAGCTAGGTCGTAGAGGGCGCTAGCCAGCCGGTTGGCCAGCCTGGCCGTCGCCTCCGGCTGGGGCTTGACGAAGGTGGCGGCCGGGCAGAGCGCCTCGGCCTGAGCCGGCGTCTGGCCGGGCAGGACACCAGCGCTTCGCGCCTCCGGTGAACAGGCTTGAACCGGCTCTCCGGCCGGGCTGACGATCACCGGCCCGCCGCGCAGAGCCGGATGCAGCGCCAGCTCCAGATCAGGGACTAGACAGCAGCAAACCGCCATGCCGGCAGCTCCCTCACATTCGCCTCCTGAGCCTGAGTCTCCCGTACGGCCTGAGCCTGGAATAGCCGCGCCCCCAGCGCATAACGCAGTTCCAGCTCGGCCTCACCGCCGGGCGCTGCCAGCTTGTTCTTCCGGCAGCCGAGCAGGGTGCGCAGGCCCACCGGCAAGCCCCGCTCCCAGATCCAGTCAGTCCGCTGCAAGCTCAGGCTCAAGCTCGAGGCGAAGGCCAGCCCCTGCGGCGCGGGCTCTCCAGTCACCGCCAATACTGCAGAGCCGGAGCGGGCGGCGGCGGATTCAAGCGGTGCCAGGGCCGGCTCGGGCAGGGAATCGAGCATCAACAGGCAGCCGACCCCGGCCCGGGCCAGGGAGACCGCCGCCTCGCCGGCGGCTGTGGCATTCGGCGGCCTGACCAAAGTCAGGTTGCGCAGATCCGCGCCGAGCGAAGCAAAAGTCCATGGATCGAAGCCCCGCTGGGGGTCGATCACCACCACCTGGGCGAACTCCTGCGTCGCTCGGGCCAGCAGGGCCAGCCCCAAGGTCAGCTTGCCGGAGCCCGAGCGGCCGGAGAGGAGCCCGATCCGGCCTCGCGGCCAGCCCCCGATGCCGCTCAGCCGGTCGACCGCCGGAATGCCTGTCGGCCAGGGCTCGGCCCCCGGCAGCCGCGTGGCCCTGACCAGGGCCTGGTCGCCGAAGCGGACATGGATCGCATCGATGGCTCGCTGGAGTTCGTTCTGCATCTTCTTTTTGGGAGGAGATGCCCCCGGCGAGGACGTGGGGAAGAGAGGAGGCCAGCCCAGCTTAGCCGAACAAACGTTCGGGGGTCAAGGCTGAGTGCTGGCGCAGCCACTGGTTAGGCTTGAGCGCAGCTGTGAAGGACGAGCGACCTTGAGCAGGGGCTGAATGGCGGCTGCCGCGCCGACCATCCTGGCCACGTCCGGTGGCTTCAATCCCGGCCGCCGGCGCCCGATCGAGCCCGGGCCGCTGATCGACTTCGCCTTCGAGCTGGCCGGCCGATCCGAGCGGCCGCGCTTCTGCTATCTCGGCACCGCCTCGGGCGACAACCCGGTCCAGCAGGCCTGGGTGTACGGGGCCTTCGTGGGGTCGGAGGTGCAGGTCTCGCACCTGGCGCTGTTCACCATGCCGAACGTGGTCGACATCCGCGCTCACCTGCTCGCCCAGGACGTCATCTGGGTCGGCGGCGGCAGCGTGGCAGGACTGCTGGCCATGTGGCGGCTGCACGGCCTGGAGCCCATCCTGCGGGAATGCTGGGAGGCGGGCGTGGTGCTGGGCGGGGTCTCGGCCGGCTCCATCTGCTGGCACGTGGGCGGCACCACCGACTCCTTCGGGCCGGATCTGTGCCCGATCGACAACGGGCTGGCCTTCCTGCCCTTCGCCAACGGCGTGCACCACGACGCCGAGCCGCAGCGTCGGCCGCTCTTCCAGCGGCTCATCGCCGAAGGGCAGCTTCCCGCCGGCTATGCGACCGATGACGGCGCCGGGCTGCACTACAGCGGTCAGGAGCTGGTCGAGGCGGTCAGCGACCGCCCCCCGGCCTTCGCCTACAGCGTCGAACGAACTGGCTCAACCGGCGCGGAAGAGCGCCAGCTCAAGACCCGGCTCTTGGCCGGCTGACGTCGGCAGGCGGGGAGGAGTCGGTCGGGAGCGGAGTCGGCCGGCGGATGCGGCCCCGCTTTACGATTGCTGAGCAGATGATCAGGGTGGAAGCCTCTCCGACGGCTGCGGGCTGGGACTGCGTGGTCGAGATCTCCGAGGGCGAGAAGGCGAGCCGCCACAACGTTCGGGTCAGCAAGGAGGATCTCCAGCGGTGGGGCAGGCCGGGCGACGCTCCCGAGCACCTGGTCAGGCAGGCTTTCGACTTCCTGCTCAAGCACGAGCCCGCGGATCAGATCAAGCTCAGCTTCGAACTGGCTGAGATCAACCAGTACTTTCCGGAGTTCGAGCGGGAGTTCGCCAACCGGTGAAGTGCCCTGTGCAGTGCTTCGAATGCGGCACTTTCAGCATGGAGCTGGACCTGAGTCAGGATCACCAGCACATCGCCTGCGAGCGCTGCGAGCGGATCTGGTGCGCCGTCTGCCTCGGCCGCGTCGAGTTCACAGTCTCCGAGGAGTGGCTGAAGCAGCAGCGGGTCGCGCACCTGAATTGAAGGGCAAGGGGAGGCAGGCGTTCCTTCCGGAACCCCTCCGGGTCGGTGCCAGAGGGCGCAGTGGTCTTGGCGCTGGACGGTCCGCCCTGAATCCGCTGTACCTCTTCCACCCGGACGCCGTGTACCGGCCGGGATGAATCCGGCCTATCGACCTGACGGGCGGCGCTGGATGTAGAGACTTCGCTCGGGAGAGCGACCACCCCTCCCCCCTACCATGAGCAGGATGACTGCTTCTGGCCTGAGAGAGCTCCCCCTGGTGGCGGCGACCGGTCATCGCACTCTCCGGACCATGTGTCCCATGAACTGCCATCCCACCTACTGCGGGATGGTGGTGGAGATCGAGAACGACAGAGTCCTCTCGATCAAGGGTGATCTGGAGAACCCTGATAGCCGCGGCTTCCTCTGCCTGCGCGGGCGTTCGGCGGTCGAGATCGTTGACAACCCGAAGCGGCTGCTCAGGCCACTGATGCGCGACCGCCGCGAGCCTGGCGCCTGGTACGAAGCCAGCTGGGAGGCAGCGCTCGATCGCATAGCCGACGGCGTGCGCCGGGCGACCCCTGCCAAGACATCCGTCTGGTCGGGCCACGGCGTCTACGCCAACGGCTACGGCGGTCCCCTCTGCACGCGCTTCGCCCACATGCTGGGCGCGCAGGCCTGGGTTCCCGCCATCGTCTGCTGGGGGTTGGGCGGTTTCGGCTTCTCGCTGACAGGAGTGACCGAGGTCAACTCCATGGAAGATCTGGCCCGCAACTCAGACCTGGTGCTGCTCTGGGGAGCCAACTTCGCCAGCCAAGCGAACACCGCGCCGCGCGTGCTGGCCGCTCGAAAGCGTGGCGCCACAGTGATCGCCATCGACGTTCGGCGCACAGACACCTTCAAGCACGCCAATCGCGGCTTCGTGCTGAGACCCGGCACGGATGCCGCTCTGGCCCTGGCCCTGATGCACGTGATCATTGGCGAGGGCCGGCACGACGCTGCCTTCCTGGCGGACCACACAGTCGGGTTCGAGGAGCTGGCGGCTCACGTGCGCCCCCTCACCCCCGAATGGGCGGCGGCCGAGACAGGGCTGGCGGCGACTGACATAGTCGAGCTGGCGCGTCTCTACGCGGCGAGCAAGCGCTCGGTCATAGTGGCCGGCGGCAGCTCCATGCACAAGAGCGGCAACAGCTGGCACGCGGCTCGCGCCATCGCCTGCCTGCCTGCGCTTACCGGTAGCCTCGGCAAGCCGGGCGCCGGAATGGGACCCAGGCACTCCGCCCTCTCCCACGGCATGGGCCGCAGCTCGATTGTGCCGGCGGATCGCAAGTCGCCTGAGGACTCGATGGTGAGCGAGATGAGCACCATCCTGGACCAGCTGGAAGCGGGCCGGATCGAGGCGCTACTGATGTTCGGCTCGAACCTGGCCAGCGACTTCACCGACGGCAACCGGGTAGCGGCCGCGATGCGCCGGATGCCGCTGGTCGTCGGCTTCGACCTCTTCCTCAACGACACCCTCCGCCAGTTCGCCGACGTGGTGCTGCCGGGCACCTCCTGGCTGGAGGACACCGGCTTCAAGCTCACCAACACCCATGGTTACCTCATGGACCAGGGTCTGAACCGACGCGGCGAAGCGCGCCCGCTCAGCTGGGTGCTGGGTGAACTCGCGGACCGCTTGGGGATGGAGGGCTTCTTTCCGTGGCGATCGCCAGCCGAGCTGGTCGACGCCCTGTTCGATCACGACGCCACCCGCCACGCCAAGGTCGACGAGATGCGCACGGCTGAGCCCTACATCGAGCTGGCGGTCGGCCACGTCGGCCATGCCGATCTCAGCTTCCCAACGCCGAGCGGAAAGGTGGAGTTCGTCACCCGCCGCGCCGAGGAGCTGGGCGTGCCGGCGCTACCGGTGTACGAGCCGGCGCCAGAGAACCATCTCCGAGCGCCCCAGGCCAGGCGCTATCCACTCGTCTTGACGCATGGCCGCACCTTCACGCACTTTCACGGTTTCTACGACCACGGCCGAGCGCTGCCCTCGTTGGCGCAAGCGGATCCCTGCCCCCGTCTCTGGCTCAACCCGGCAGATGCCGAGCAGCGCGGCGTGGCGGACCGTGGGCCCATCCGCCTCTACAACGATCGCGGCGAGATGAAGGCCCGGGCGGAGGTCACCGACCGCGTGCCGCCCGGGGTGACCTGGATGCACGACGGTTGGGCCGAGCTCAACCGTCTGACCAGCGGCGCCCGGCTGGTCAGTGATGCGGCGGCCCGCGCCTTTCCCGCCGGCGCTGCCTCCTACGAAGCGCGGATCCAGGTGGAAGCGGGCTAAAGCAGGCTCAACTGCCGGGCTCAGTCCCGAGCGGCGACTGACAGCCCCAAGCCGGCGGCCGCGCTGCGCATCCTCTCGTCGTAGGTGACGACGACGCCGAGGTCGGCCCCCAAAGAGATTGCAGCAGCCAGGTGAATCGCATCCAGGGAACGGTGACCCGGGTCCGTCAGGGCGCCGGCTTCTTGAAACAGGGCTCGGGTGATTTCCAGCACCGGCAGCGCCAGCAAGCGCCGCTCGACATGGACCGTGCGCACAGGCCCGTGGCGGTGGGCGGCCAGTAGAGCGTCAGTCCAGATGAGAGCGGCCGACGCGAGTTGCGGCCATCCGCGCAGATAGTTCTCCAGTGCAACCGTTTCTGGTTCCGGCCAGCAGAGCTTGAGAAGCGCTGACGTCCAGGTAGGCGTACTTATCGCTCGTCGGCACGCAGTTGGGCCAAGGTTACTGAGCGCAGCTGTTCACCGGGCTGCAAAGGCGGCGGCGGTCCCAGGTTGAGCAGATCCTCGGCACCCTGCGGCACCAACAGTCGGCCCTCTGCGATCAATTGCTGACTGCGTGACGGCCAAGCCTTGACGATTCTGGCGATCGGTCGACCGTGGTCGGTGACTTCCACAGTCTCGCCGCGCTGCACTTGGCGCAGGGTCTGGCTCAAACCGTTCTTGAGGTCTCGGATACCGACGCGAAGCAGGCTGCATGGTAGCCACGTCCTGGGGAGTCCGCCGTTCGGCCGCTCACCTGATGCCGTGCTCCGCATACGGCTCGCGGCGCAGGATCCGCGCGTACCCGAACCGCTCCAGGTCGATCGTCCGGTACGACCCATGGAGGATGAGCTCCGCCAGCGCTCGGCCCACGCCCAGCGCGTGCATCAGGCCGTGACCCGAGAAGCCGCACGCCAGGTAGTAGTTGTCGAGTCGGCCCGGCCAATTGCCGATGACGGCGTTGCCATCGAGGCGGTTCTGGTCGTACAGGCCGCTGCTGGTGGCGTGGAGCCGCAGCCGGTCGAGGCCTGGGCAGCGGTGCACAAGCGCCGGCCACACCACCCGCTCGAAGTAGCCAGGGTCGGCTGCGGTGTCGAACCCGCCTGGCGCGTCAAAGTCGACCAGGCCGACCGACAGCCCCGACCCCTCGGGGTGGATCGCCAACCCGTCCCCATCCTTCACGAACGGCAGCGCCGCGAATCCTGGCAGCACGTCGGGCGGAAGGTCGACTGTGTGCTCAAGCCGGAGCATCGGCTCGACCGGCACCGGCATGCCGGCGGCGGCGGCCAGCGCCGGAGCCCAGCAGCCGGCGGCGTTGACCACGGCGTCCGCTCGCAGACGGTGCCCGGAGGCCAGGTCGACCCCGCGGACCGCATTCACCGCCATCTCCACCCCCACGGCTCGCTCGTCGAGGAAACGCGAGCCCAGGTGTCGCGCCTTGGCCCGCAGGCCCTGGAGGAATGCGTGCGGATCCAACCACCCGTCATTCGGTGAGAGCACGCCGCCGCCCAGATCGGCAGCATGGATAGCCCGGTACCGTTCCTCGATAGTCGGTGGGTCCAGCCAGTCAGCGCGAACCCCGTGTTCCCGCTGCACGAGGAGGTTGGCCGCGAGGATCTCGGCGTGCTCGGGCGTGGCGATGAAGAGGTAGCCGCGGCGCTGCCAGTGCAGGTCAGGCGGCGGCTGCCCATCGATCCCTGCTGTCTCGGGCCAGGCATGGATCACATCCAGCGTGTACTGGGACAGGGCGATGTTCTCTGGCCGGGAGAAGAGTTGGCGCACACCGCCCGAGGCCCGCGAGGTAGCCGCCTCAGCGTACGTCGGGTCGGGCTCCAGCACGACCACCTCCAGGGCCGCGTCTGCCTGCTTCAGGTGAAGCGCCGTGGCGCAGCCGACGATGCCGCCGCCGATGATGACGACATCGCTCATCCGCCCGCGTCCGCCGACCGGCAAGTGTGGGCGAGCTGATCGCGCCTGACCGCGGAAGCGGGCTCGGGATCAGGGGCCTCAATCCGCTCCAGGGTCACTTGATAGTCATAGACGGAAGTATCTCGGGGCTTCCTCGAGCGCTGCAGTCGCAATTCTGGTGCAGCAGCCCAGCGCCTCAATGCAGCCGGCCCAGCGCCTCGTCCACTCCGATCTCGCCCCGGGCCAACCGCTCCAGCAGCTCCAAGCCCAGCGCCGGCTGGGACGGCGCGGCCAAGCCCAACCGCTGGAGCAAGCCATCGAAGCGAGCCCGTGCCGTGGGATAGCTGACGCCCAGATGACGCTCCAGGTCCTTCATGTTTCCGCGCGAGGCGAGGAAGACTCCGAGCACTTCGCGATCTTCCGTACCGAGCGAGCAGAACTCGCAGGCGGCGAAGTCACCGGAGATCTCGGTCTCGCAGGTCGGGCAGCTGAGCCGCGTCAGAGCCAGGCGTGCAGCGCAGACGGGACAATCCCGCGGCGCTGAGCGCGGCGGCTGGCGCTCGTTCACGAACCTGCGCTGATCTTCACATTGCCCATGGTTGCTTCGACGTCGAGGGTCGCCGCGCCGGCGCCTATCTTCCAGCCCTCGGCCTCCGAGTACGTGCCGCCTTCCACCTGCAGCCGGGCCAGGTTGCTCTTGCCGGCGATGCGAACGCTGGATTCTGGTTCGAGGTGCATGCGCACACTGCCCGCCTCACAGCGGATCTTCGAGCGGCCAGAAGTGAGCCGGCCGGACAGGCTCAAGGAGCCCGCTTGCACGTCGACCTCCAGCGGTCCGCGAAAGCCGCTGATGCGCGCGGCGCCGGCCTGGACGGTGGCTTTGATAGGGCCCTCCATGCCTGACACCTTCACGGTTCCGGCCTGCGCCTCCAACTCCAAGGCCAGCTGCGGGTTGACCCGTACCTCGAGAGCGCGAGCCTCGGGCCTACCGATCCGGACCTGCTTACGTCCAGCCCAGATGAAGGCAAACTCGCCCGACTCGTCGTCGCCCTCGATGACGAGGGTGCCGTGGTCGCGGCTGAAGGAGTGGGGGCCTGTCGCCAGCACCTCTCTAACCGCGGGATCCCCAACCACCTTGATCGAGCCCAGTGCTCGAGAAATGCGCACCCGCTGAATGGGTTCGCCCGGAGGTGGTGCGGTGGCCAGCCCGGTGCTGGTGGCAGGGTCCTCGGACAGCAAGCCAGCCGCCTCATCGGGGCTCAACTCGCCGCTTGCAACACGTTCAAGGATGGATCGCTTGTGATCATTCATGGTTCTAAAGTGTAAAGCGCAACTACCAAATTCGCAAGTCCGAATAACAATGTGAAAGAAGCATGACAATGGCAATGTGGTTCGAGTCGGAGTCATCGCTGACAGCCACTGCCCTGAATACCTAGCGGCCCTACCCCTGCCCGCGCTCCAGCGAAGGCTGCAGGGCGTGGAGCTCATTCTCCACTGCGGCGACGTGGCAGGCCCGGGCGGTGAGGCAACTCTGGCGACGCTGGCGCGGATCGCGCCGGTGCAGGCTGTGCAAGGCGACCATGATGCGGCGCTGCCAGAACTGCCGCTACGCCGCGTGATCGAGGTGGCCGGATGGCGGATCGGAATGCTGCATGGAAACCGCAGCCGTCTGCTGGAGGAGCCCCTCACCTTTCTCATGACCGTTGGACTCGGCGTAATCGGACCGCCTCGCTGGGGGCTCGCCGACTGGCTGCGCGGGCAGCTGCCGGACGTTGACCTGATTGTCTACGGCCACACACATCAGGCCCGCGTCGAGGAGTCGGGCGGCGCGCTGCTGGTGAACCCGGGCGCTCTCTACCAGGTCACCCCCCCGGAGGCGCGCCGCCGCCTCCGTCGCCGCCCCAACTGGTTCGAGTGGTCCTGGCTGCAGGTCATGCGACACCGGCGCGACCAAGCGGTGCCAACCGTGGCCATCCTGGAACTGGGCCAAAACCTCAGGGTCAGCGTCCTGCCGCTCGTGTAGCCGTCGCCCGGGCGGGGAAAAACTGTACACAGCAATGACTAACGTGAAGGACTACTACGAGATTCTGGGCGTCTCCCGCCAGGCCAGCGAGAAGGAGATCAAGTCGGCCTTCCGCAAGCTCGCCCGCAAGTACCACCCGGACGTGAACAGGGGCGATGCCGCCGCCGAGCGCAGCTTCAAGGAAGTGAGCGAAGCCCAGGACGTGCTTTCCGATCCCGAGAAGCGGAAGCTTTACGACCGTTACGGCACTGACTGGCAGGCAGCCCGGGCGGCGGGGGCGAATGGGTCTGAGCCTGCCTACAGCGCCTCCGCAGGTCCCCGGGCGGCGTATCAGGAGATCGATCCCGAGGAGTTCGAGCGCATCTTCGGCGCCGGCGCCGGCGGCGGCGGTGGGGCGGGCTTCGGAGATATCTTTGGCAACCTCTTCCGCGGCGGAGCCAGAGGGCGTCCCCAGGCCGGACAGAGCGTCGAGCTGGAGGCGGAGGGCGAGCTGGAGATCGGCCTTCGCGAGGTGGCCGCCGGGACCAGCCGGCAAGTGGAGCTGCCCGGGGGCCGCCGCGTCGAGCTGAAAATCCCGGCCGGGGTCGAGGACGGCACTGTGCTTCGGGCACCCGGTCTGCGGGCGCGGGTCAAGGTTCTGCTCGATCCGAAGTTCAGCCGCTCCGGCAAGGATGTCAGCGTCGAGGTTGAGGTGCCACTCCGGACGGCCATGCTCGGCGGCGAGGTCATCGTGCCGACACTGAAGGGAAGGGTAGGTCTCAAGGTGCCAGGAGAGACGCAGAACGGCAAGCGGCTGCGGATTCGCGGTCAGGGTTTGCCCGACGCCCGCGGCGGCCAACCTGGAGACCTCTACGCCACGGTCTCCGTCCGCCTCCCGCTGCCGCTGGACGAGAGAACTAAAGCTTGGGCGACTGAGCTGCCTAGCTGATCCCTGACCGCCAACCGGCGGTACTGCGGCTTGTCCTGGTCGACTGGTGAAGGCAACATGTCTGCCGGTTAGCTGCCAGCCCACAAGGAGGAGCCGGCCGGCTCGGGATCACGGCTTTTGGCACTGACCTGGAGGGCTTTGGCAGGGGAGGCCTGCGTCCCCTGCCGGTTAAGCTGCACAGGCTTGGAAAACCGCCGTCTGCTGCTCCCGCTGGTCTTCGTGTCCGGCATGTCGTCCCTGGCCATCGAGTTCGGTGCCTCGCGGCTGCTGGCTCCCTACTTCGGGACGAGCCTCTACGTCTGGGGAGTGCTGATCGGTCTGGTACTCGTCTATCTCAGCGCTGGTTATGTGCTGGGCGGGCGGCTGGCCGACCGCTGGCCCCGCCACGGCCTGCTCTTCCAGATCACCGCCTGGGCTGGACTCTGGATAGGCCTCATCCCGCTCCTCGCCTACCCCATCCTGCTCGAGTCGCAGCAGGGCTTTGCCCAGCTCTCGGCAGGCCTGGTGCTTGGCACGCTCGTGGCGGTGGTCCTGCTCTTCGCGGTGCCGGTGGTACTGCTCGGCTGCGTCTCACCCTTCGCCATCCGGCTCCTCCTGCGCGACGTGACGACCGGTGGCAACACCGCCGGCGCGATCTATGCGCTCAGCACTGCGGGGAGCATCCTGGGCACATTCCTGCCGGTGTTCTGGCTCATCCCCACCTACGGCACGAGGCCCACTCTCATCATCTTCAGCGTCGCCCTGCTCGCCCTCTCAGTCCTCGGCCTCTGGCCGGTGCCGCGGCGCCGGCTCTACGCCGTGATGCTGCTCATCGTGATCGCGGGGGGAGTCCTTCTGCCCCGCGGCATCAAGCCGCCGGAGTACGGGCGTCTCCTCTACGAGACGGACTCCGCCTACAACTACATCCAGGTGGTGCAGGACGGACCCAAGACCGAGTTGATCCTGAACGAGGGCCTGGCAGTGCACTCCATCTACAACCCGCAGTCGCTCACCACCGGCGGTCCCTGGGACTACTTCCTGCTCGGGCCCTACTTCCGCCCAGCGCAGACGCAGGAGCCCAAGCCGAAGCGGATAGCCCTTCTCGGCCTCGCTGGCGGCACAGCGGCCCGCCAATACGACGCCGCCTTCGGCCCCTCTCTCCGGATGACGGGCGTGGAGATCGACCCGGCCATCCTGCAGGTTGCCCGCAAATACTTCGACCTGCACGAGCCGAATCTGGATGTGCAGGTTCAGGATGCGCGCTACTGGCTGGCGACGCAGCCGCCCGAATCGAAGTTCGACATCATAGTCATGGATGCTTACCGTCAGCCGTACATCCCCTTCCACCTGACGACCAAGGAGTTCTTCAGCCTGGCGAGGCAGCATCTGGCGCCCGGTGGCGTCGCGATAGTGAACGCCGGCCGCACGCAGTCGGACTACGGCCTGGTGGACGCCCTCGCCAGCACTATGGCAGCGGTCTACCCGAGCACCTATCTGGTTGACGTGCCGGCCTTCACCAACACCATCATTTACGGTTCCACCGACAGGATCAGCGAGGCTGACGTGCGCCACAACCTCCAATTGGCTCAGGAACCGCTGGTGCAGGAGGTGGCAGCCAGCGCCCTGAAGGAAGGGAATCTGCGAGCCTCGCCCTACCACGGCCAGGTCTTCACCGACGACCTGGCTCCGGTCGAGCGGCTGATCGACCAGATCATCCTCGGCTACGCCAGCGGCAAGAGGTGAGGTTCCGCTCGACGCTGCTGCTGCTGGGTCTTCTCTTACTGGTCGCCTGCACCGGCGGCGGTACCTCCTCGCAGCCCAGCGGCAGCCCGCACGCCAGCCCCAGTCCGAGTCAGACGTCAGTGCCCACTGTCCGGCCGAGCGCAACGCCATCGCTGGCGCTCAAGGACCCGGGCCCGCTGAACCTGCGCTGGCAGCAGGTGGCGGGCGGGCTGGTGGCGCCCTGGGAGTTGGTCTTCTTGCCCGATGGACGGGCGCTCATAAGCGAGCGGCCGGGCCGCATCCGGCTGCTGGACAGCGCGGGTCTGAAGAGCGACCCGCTGCTCAGCTTAAGGGTTTCAGCGGTGGGCGAGAGTGGTCTGCTCGGGATGGCCCTGCATCCGCATTATCCGAGTTCGCCCTTCCTCTACGTCTACTACACGTACCGGAGCGATCAGGGCCCGACCAATAAGGTGGTCCGCTTCACACTGCAGGACGCCGGCGGCGCGGGTCTGACGCTCACTGCCGAACAGGTCATCCTGGACGGGATCGCTGGCGACGGTGGCTGCTGCCACTTCGGCGGCCGGATCAAGTTCGGTCCGGACGGCTATCTCTACGTGACGACTGGTGAAGCCTATCACCCGCAGCGCTCACCCGACCTCAAGTCGCTGAACGGCAAGATCCTGCGCATCACTGACTCAGGCCAACCGCCCGCCGATAATCCCATCCCTGGCAGCGCCGTCTACGCCTCCGGTTTCCGCAATCCCCAGGGTCTCGCCTGGGATTCGGGGCAGCGTCTCTACGTCTCTGACAACGGCCCCACGGGCGAGTTCGGTTTCTGCTGCCACGATGAGGTGAACCTCATCCAGCCCGGCGGCTTCTACGGCTGGCCTGCCTACGCCGGCAGCACCAGCACCGGCCAGGCCGGCGGCAGCAACCCGATTCCGCCGATCCTGGAGAGCGGGTCGGACGTGGCGTGGGCGCCCTCAGGCGCCACCTTCTACACGCCCAGCGCCGATGAGCGACCCACGCTACTGGTCGCCACGCTCAAGGGCACCGCGCTGCGCCGCGTCTTCCTGGATCCGGCTCAGCCTGACAAAGTGCTCAAGACCGAAACGCTGCTGAGTGAGCACGGCCGTCTCCGTGACGCCGTCGCCAACCCCGCCGACCACTGCCTCTACGTTTTGACCAGCAACCGGGACAACCGCGGCAGCCCCCAAGCCGGTGACGACCAAATGCTGAAGGGCTGCCCCGTCTAACCTGTCTAACCCAGTGTGCGCTCGGCCGGGAGGCAGAGCAGGCGAACCTGCCCGCCCGCCACGAGGCGGCCCTCCTCATCCTTGAGCTCGACAGCCCAGACCTGGGTGGTGCGACCGCGGGTGACTGGGATCGCACGCGCGCTGAGAGTGCCCTCTGAGACGGCTCGGATGAAGCTCGTGTGATTGTCCAACCCCACCACCCGCTGGCCCCGGGGGTGAGCGACGGCCGCCGCGCCGACCGAGGCCAACGTCTCCACCACGCCACAGTGCACGCCGCCATGGACGATGCCGTAGCCCTGGTGATGCTTGGCGCTCAGCTCCAGCCGGGCGGTTACCTCGTCCGGCCCTGCGGACAGGATCTGAAGGCCCATCTCCCTGACCCAACCGCTCGCTTCGACGTGGGCGCGTAGTTCGGGTTCGAGCATCGCTGCAACATAGAGGAAGGCCGGGCCTCTTATGAGGCACGGCCTTCTCGACTACCACATGCTCGCGGAGCTTCCCACCTCCGACTCTGGGAGCCGGGGAAGGATGTCGGCAGCGTCTAGAGGTTCCCCTCCGACACTCCCAGCGGGCAAACGAGGCGGTTGGCTCCACGACTAGGTTGATCCAACTTTTGCCTCACCTCCTTGGCCTTGCGGCGGTGAATTACGAGCCGCTCTAATCGGCGAGCGCCCCGCGAGGTAAGTATAAACTCCAAGCTCGATGCCGCCCCCCCGCCGATCTGCCATGCGGGCGGTTCGAGCCGGCTCTCGGTCCTGCCGGAGCCCGCTCAGATGAGCCGAACTGCACCACCGCCAGACCGGCGACAACCGGGCCAACCCGGGCCAGCCAAGAGGACGGCAGCCACTGCCGGCAACCTCCGGAAGCGATTGGTGGCCAAGGCCGACGGCCGCTACCTCATCCTCTACGAGCGCACTTGAGCGAGCTTCGCTGGCATCCCCTCCAGGGCGAGTGGGTGACCGGAGCGCCATGGCGGCAGGACCGCACCTATCACCCCCCCGCCGAGTTCTGCCCGCTCTGCCCGACGCGGTCGGGGGGCCTGGAAACAGAGATTCCCTTTCCCGATTACCACATAGCTGTGTTCGAAAACCGCTTCCCCTCCTACACCGGCCATGAAGGGCGCTGTGAGGTGGTTTGCTACACGGCCGAGCACGAATCGTCCCTCGGTAGGCAGCCGGTAGAGCACATTCGGGACCTGATCGAGGTATGGGCCGACCGCACGTCGGAGCTGGCCCGATTGCCCAACGTCCGCTATGTCTACGTCTTTGAGAACCGCGGTGAGGAGATCGGCGTCACTCTCCCTCACCCTCATGGCCAGATCTATGCCTATCCCTTCCTGCCGCCGATCCTGGCCAGGGAGTGCAGTGCCTTCGCGGAGCATCACCGCCGCACAGGCCACTGCCTCTACTGCGATCTGCTGGTTCGGGAGAGTGAGGAGCGGCTGGTCGCGCGTCAGAGCGGCTGGCGGGCCTTTGTGCCGGCTTTCAACCGCTGGCCCTACGAGGTGCACATCGCGCCTCATGACCACCTGGCCTCACTGAGCGATCTTGATTTGGCGCAGCAAACCGATCTGGGCCGGGTGCTGAAGGACGTCGTGCAGCGCTACGACCGTCTCTTCCACAGGCCAATGCCTTACGTGATGGCTGTGCACCAGCGGCCGCCGGGACGCGGCAACCGGCACTTCCACCTGCACTTCGAGTTCTACCCCGCCCTCCGCTCGGCGGACAAGCTCAAGTACTCGGCTGGCTCCGAGCTGGGCGCGGGCGCCTGGATCCTGGACAAGCGCGCCGAGGACTCCGCAGCGGAGCTGCGCAGTGCCTGACGCCCAGTGGATAGGACGGGCGCCGGGTCGGGTGAACCTGATCGGCGAGCACGTTGACTACCTGGGCGGAACTGTGCTGCCCTGCGCGATCGATTGCTTTCTGACAGTGCGCGGCCGGCCTGCTGAGAGCTGGACTGTGAGGAGCCAGGTGAAGGGGGCTCTGCCTTACGTCGAAGCGCTGGGCGAGGAGCTCGGTTCCCCGCCCCAGCAGCTCGAGGTCGAGTCGACGGTGCCGCCGCAGGCGGGGGTCAGCTCCTCGGCGGCGCTGCTTGTGGCCATCACCGCAGGGCTCCGGCCTGAGTGGTCGGGCGAGAAGGCGGCGGTGGCCTGCCAGCGCGCGGAGCAGAACGCGACAGGCGTCCAGGTGGGCGTCATGGATCAGTTCGCCAGCGCGCTCGGGCGACAGCACCATGCGCTGCTGCTGCACTGTGCAACCCTCGACTACTGTCTCGTGCCGTTTCCTGAACAGCTGCTGATCGCCGTACTCGACTCAGGCGTGGAGAGAGCGCTGGCCGACACCCCCTACAACCTCCGCCGCCAAGAGGCTGAGGCGGGCCATCCCAAGCGTCGCCGCCACGTCGATTCCGAGCTCAGCCGGGTAGCCCAATTCGCCTCAGCACTTCAGGCCAGCGACCTCCTGCAGCTGGGCTCGCTGCTGAAGAATTCCCACAGGAGTTTGCGGGACGACTTCGAGTGCTCGACGCCTGAAGTCGACGCCATAGTCGAGCGCGCCTGGCAGTCGCCCGGCTGTCTGGGCGCCCGCATCATGGGCGGCGGCTTCGGCGGCAGCATCCTCGCGCTCCTGACGAGAGGCAGTGAGGGGGCCTTCAGCCAGGCGTTGGCAGGGGTTCCCTTGCTGCTCTGCGAAACGGCCGATGGCGCGTACGCCGGCCGGGCAGGCAGCGTGTGAACGATTGCCTTCTGCTGCCGCTGCGGCAAACGGCGGCCGGCGCCCGGTCGGTGGTGGGCTGGGAGGCGTCCTGGCTGCCGCTGGGCGAGGGCGAGGCTGAAGGTCTGCCCGCGGGCGGCGGCCTCGGCTGGAAGCCAGTTGCAGTGCCCGAACAGCAAGCGGCGACCAGCGGCCGTTCGGCGATCTGGTACCGCAGTCGCTTTCCCCGCCCCGACCATAACGGCCGCGTTGTGCTGCGGCTCGGCGGAGCCTTTCTCGCCACCCATGTTTGGCTGAACGGTCGCCTGCTCGGCTCTCACTACGGCTACTTCGCAGCCTTCGGCTTCGACGTCACCTCCCATCTCCGCCCCGACAACCTGCTGGTCATCTGCTGCGAATCGCCCATCGAGACCGATCTCACGCGCAAGCGCCACGTCATGGGCATTTTCAACGACGGCGACAGCCGGCCCTATCCCGACAGCGCCTGGTTCAGCCTGCCTGAGCCGTATCGCTGGGAGGTGCCGGTCGGCCTCTGGCGTCCGGTGGAGCTTGAGTACGTCGGTCCAGTCATCATCGACTGGCTGCATCTGCAGCCCCGGCTCGTGGCGGGCGACAGTGGCCGGCTGGAGGTGGAGGTGCGCCTGCGCAACCTGGATGGGCGCCAGATGGATGGGGAGCTGCTCCTGGAGCTGGTTCGACCGGAGGGCCCGGCCCTGCGACTGCGCCGGCAGGTGCGCCTGGCGGGCGGCGCCGAGATCACTACCAGCCTCGGGCTAAACGTCGCCGGCGCCCGCCGCTGGTCGCCCTGGCGTTTTGGCGAGCCAAGCCTGTACCAGGCGCAGGTCAGCGTCTCCGTGCAGGGCCGCCCCTCGGCAGAAGTGCGGGAGAGCTTCGGCTTCCGGGACATCCGCGTCCACGCCGCCCAGGACGGCTGGGATGTTCGCATCAACGGCCAGCCGGCTTTCATCCGCGGCGCCAACTACACGCCCAGTCTGCGGCTGGATCAGCTGGACGCTGATTTGTTTCGAGCCGATCTGGAGCTGGCGAGGGAGGCGAATCTGGATGCGCTGCGGGTGCACGCGCACGTCCTGCCAGACGAGTTCTACCGGCTGGCGGACGAGGCGGGCATCCTGGTGATCGCTGACTTTCCACTCACGCTCGCCTACGCCTACCATGCCACGGCTGAGGAGGCTCGCTTCTTCGAGACAGTGGTTCGCGACCAGGTCCCGGAGATGGTGCGGCAGCTTCGCAACCGATGTTCGATCTTCTTTTGGGTGGCTCATGACGATCCGCCCTGGATAGCTGCCAGCGCTTCGCTGGCCGACGTGCATGCGGTTCGCCAGAACTACACGATCGACCAGGAGATCAAGGCGAGCATCGACCAGCTCGACCCCGAGCGGACTGCCTTGGCGGCGTCCGGAGAATTGGATCAGCACAGTTGGTTGGGGTGGAAGGCGGGCTCCTGGTCGGGGTTCGGAGACGCCTTGCCGGCCTTTCTCACCGAGTTCGGTGCGCAGGCCGCCCCGACTCTGGATTCCCCCGTCTGGCGCCAGCTCAGCACACGCTGGCCGTTGCGCGGGGACGATCCCCAGTGGCTCTATGCCGGCTTCCACCTGCCGTGTTGGGCCGAGCGGGGAGCCGGGCTGCCGACCGACTTTCCCGACCTGGCGAGCTTTGTGGCCGCCGGCCAGGAGTACCAGGCGGGCCTGCTCGCATACGCCATCGACCAAGCCCGCAAGCGGAAGTTCGAGCCCTGCTGGGCTGCTTTTCCCTACCAGCTTTGTGACTCCTTTCCAGGTATAGGCTTCGGCTTGGTGGACGCGGCCCGCGTGCCCAAGGCAGCCCTGGCCGCAGTCCGGGAAGCGTTTGCCCCAGTCCGAGTCATCATCGATCCAGTCGGTTTCACACCGCTGCAGCCGTGGGGCTTCGGCTACCGATCGGAGAGGCCGGTAGGCCTTCGCCTGATCATCGTGAACGACGACCCGAGTCTCAGAGGAAGTGCTGAACTGCGCTGGTTCGTGGTCCGCGAGCGCAGCTTGGAGACCCGGGGCAATTCCTGGTTCCGGGATGCCGTGCGGCGAAAGTCCTTCTCCGGCTCGGTCAGCGTCGGACTGCCTAGCGCCGTCGAGCCAGCGCTGCAGGCTACCAACCTCACTCTGCCGCTCGCTGCGGGAAACTATCGCCTGGAAACCGAGCTGCGGGCGGCAGGCCGAGCGCCTGTGCAATCCTCGCTGGCAGTCCAGGTTCGCGCGGAGCTGCCGGAGCCTCGCCGGCGCCCGCAGCTGCCCAGCTATCTACTGGAGCGCATAGTCGTGCACGACAGCCTTCGACCTGACCTGGAGGGGGTTCGCTTCACACTGCGGAACCTGACTCGCCCCGCAGTTCTGGCTGGGTTGGACGATCTCCGCCTCGATGGTCGGCCGCTGGTTCAGCCCAGGCTGTCGCTCGAGACCGACTCCGGCCGGGTGCCTCTGCCCCGGACCCTCGACCTGCCCTTCGGACGCGATCTGACAGTGCTGGTCGAGCTCGACTTTCCCCTCGAACCCGGCGATCATGACCTGGAGTTGGACCTGAACCTGCCGGGCGTGGCAAGCGGCCGAGCGCGAGTGAGCGGGCGCATCAGGCCCGACGAGGCACTCAGCGGAGGATGGAAGTGAGCAAGACGCTGCTGGTGCTCATCGGCCTGGTGCTGTTGGCCCTGCTGTTTGCGGTTCTGGCCGTGGTTGATTACGTGCGCTCGCGCCATGCCGGCCGCCGACGTGCGCCAGCAGCCCGATCGGCTCGTCCGCCCGGCCGGCCGGAGCC
The DNA here is from genome assembly GCA_016464825.1 of Candidatus Dormiibacter inghamiae. Classification (GTDB taxonomy): domain Bacteria; phylum Chloroflexota; class Dormibacteria; order Dormibacterales; family Dormibacteraceae; genus Dormiibacter; species Dormiibacter inghamiae. The sequence goes on from JAEKNQ010000040.1 coordinate 59,372, forward strand.
TCCAGGCCCTCCCTCCGGCAGCTGAAGGAGGCGGGGACGCCAGACTGGCTTGCAGGTGCCGCCAGGAAGCCGGAGTGGCGATCGCATCTGCGAGCCACTCGAGCCTCCCTGCCGGCGGCGCAGCGCTCAGCCGCGGCTTTGGCGGCAGCTGAACGGCTCCTGGCCCTGCCGGGCCTGACCGAGTTCAAGGTTGCAGCCCTCTACCTCCCGCTGGCTGGCGAACTGGACACCCTGCCTCTGGCTGAGCGGCTCGGGTTCAATGGCGTCAGGATCGTGCTGCCCCGGGTGAGTGGAGCGACCCTTGACTTCGCGCCGGGGCCGCCGGCCGGCGCTCTGCGCGGTGGCTTCCGAGGCTCCTTGGAGCCGTCGGCCGCAGCTGTGGCGCCGGAGTCCATCGACCTCGTAGTCGTGCCGGGCGTCGGCTTCGATCTGGCAGGCAATCGTCTGGGCCAGGGTGGCGGTCACTATGACCGCGCTCTGGCGGAGCTGACACGAGCAGTCCGCGTTGGCTATGGCTTTGATTGCCAGGTGGTGGAGTGGCTACCCAGTGATGACTGGGACCAGGGTTTGGACGCCGTCGTGACCGAGGCGCGAAGCCTTCGCTTTCCACATCGAAAGCGAGGTTCCTAACCAGGGATGCCCAAGTCCGTTCGGGACTTCAGTCCTATTGACCGGTGGAGAGGCGTCATGTAGAAACCGAGGAGCATGGGGGAAGAAGCCATTGGGGCCGATGCGCTGCGGACCGAACGGCTCGCGCCGGGATGATCCGGGCTCTGGGCTTGAGCGGCGCTTTTTTGCTGCTCGGGCCGGCTGGCGGCGCGTGGGCAGCAGGCCCCGCCGCAGCCCCTCTCCAGCCTGTATCTGCTACCGATCTCGCCCAGGAGATCAGCATCACCGACCTCGGCGCCGGCCCGCAGACAGTTCACGGGCAAGCGGGCTCTGTAAACATCGCCTTTCCCGCCCCGGCGGCGCCCCTGGCGAGCTCCGGAAGCTTCGTTCGCGTCTTCTTCGGGCACAGCGCCACCATCCCGCCCGGCTCCCGAATCGAGGTCGCTGTCAACAGTCGGCCGCTCAGCGACTCAGCGCTCAGCACCGGGACCGCCGGCGGTGCTGTATTCGAATCCAGAGTGCCGCAGGAGATCCTGAGCCGGGATGGCCCCAACCTGCTGCAGGCTCGTTTCCTGCTTCCAAACGGCGGCCCGGCAGCAGAGGGGCTTTTTGGGCGGCTGGACGGCCAGACCCTGATTCACTATGCGCTGCAGCGGCCGGCCGGGGCTGACTCGTTGGCACTGAACGATTTCCCTTACTCGCTCATCGAGCCAGCCTCGGCGACATCCAGTCCACCCCTGGCGCTGGTCCTGCCAGACAAACCCGAGGCTGCGGAGCTAGGAGACGCCCTCCGGCTGACGGCGGCCGTTGGTAAGTCGGCCCGATCGAGGCGGGTTCAACCCAAGGTGATCACCACCACGCAAGCCGACTGGCCGAGTGGCGTGGTGGGCCCGGCAGTGGTCGTCGGCCGGGCCGAGCGATCGCCACTGATCAGCCGCCTGCTGCAGGCGGCAGGGTTCTCGAAGACCGACCGCGGCTGGCGGTCGCCTGGCGGGGGTCAGGTAGCCGGGACCGATGATGGCCTGCTGGCAACCCTGATCTCACCCTTTGACGGGCGGACCCCTCTGGTGATCATCACCGGCGTTACCGAGGCCGCGCTCGGGCGGGCCACAGAGGCGCTGGTCGGTGCAGACTCCAAAGGGCTCGCTGGCAGCACCGCCGTGCTGACCGGAACCCCTGCCGCGGCGGTGCCGGCACCTGCTCAGCGCCTGCTCGGCCTTGCTGGACTGCTGCCCCCTGACACCTTCGTGGAAGGCGCGGGCGAGCACAGGGTGGTCTTCGGCGTACCGGTGCCCGCCATCGACGGTGGCCAGGCCGGATCGATGCGACTTACCACCGCCGGTCCGGCAACCTACGTCTCCGGGCCGGCCACGGTTACGCTGGACGTGAACGGTCACCCACTCCCGACGGCGCAGGTGGCGCTGACGTCGCAGCCAGAACAGGTTGTGGTGCCCCTGGCCGGCGACCTCCTGAGACCGGGTATCGACGGCTTTGAGGTCGCCATCCATCTGAGCGGCGGTCGAACTCAGCTGATCATCGCCGGCTCGGCGATTGCCCTGCCGCCCGCGCCCAATGGCGGGTTCGGGCTGGAGGCGCTCCCCTACCCGTTCTTCGAGTCGGCCTCGACAGGCTCCCTCTCGGTGGTTCTTGCCGACAGGCAATCGGCCACCCTGAATACGGCTGCCACCGTCCTGGCGGCGCTCGGGTCGCGCTCGCTTGAGGCGCCGCCCCGCGTCCGGGTGCGGCCGCTGGAGCCGAACCGCGAGTTTTTCGCGGCCAGCCCTTCGATGCTGGTGATCGGCACGCCTGCGGGCGGTGGGCAGACGGCTGGGGGCCCTACCCTCTCGCTTCACCTCGGCCTGAAGGGCCGCGCGGATCTGGCGCCCGTACAGTCGCGCGGCACCAGTGGCGGGGGTAGCGCACCCGTCGGCTGGCTGGACGAGGTGTCCCAGCCGGACTCCGGGCTGCAGGCGGCACTCTGGGTGGGCGGTACCGACAGCTCGGCGGCACAAGCCGCGGCGGCCGCGCTCTATGAGAACGGCCTCACTCACCGGGTGGAGTTGGTGGCAACGGATCGAAGCATCCGAGCTCCGACCGGCGTCGCTCAAGGGCCGGTGGTCAGTACGCCCCTGGAGCTCCGGATCGCCGAGCTGTTGCCTGTGCTGGCTCTGGCTGCCCTTCTCGTCTTCCTGGGGCTGGAGATGACGCGCCTGCGGCGGAACTTTCAATGAGCTTGCGATGGCTCGATCTGCGGGCGGCGTTGCTGGCGCTGGTGGCCTGGTCGCTGCTCGCGGTGGCCGTGACGTGGGCCGTCAGCACAGCCCTGGCGACGCTGTTCTTCGTGCCGGCCCTCGCGCTGGTGGTCGTCGCTACCTTCAGGACTATCCAACTCGGGACAGTGGTCGCTCTCCTCTGTGCAGCCGGCTTCGGGTTTTCCCAACTGGTGACCTCCGCCCAGCCTGCCGGCCCCGAATTCGGGGTGCCGCAGGCGGAAACGAACTTGCCTCGGCTGCTCCAGCTGACCAGCCCGGGCGGCGAGGCGGCGGCGATCCTAGGCGCCGCGCTGCTGCTGGCGACTGTCGCTCTGGGCAACCTCGTGGCCGGCCGCCTGCGCGGCGCGAGAGGGCAGCAGGTGGAAGCCGCGGAGCGACTGCATCTGGAGCAGGCGGTGCCCGCGATGCTGATCCGCATCTCGCCTGAGAAGAGCCTGGCCTCCTCCCCCGCAGGGGCTGCCGTGATCGCACGGCTGGCCGACATCGTCAGTGACGGGATAACCCCCTTCAACACAGTAGTGGTCCGCCGAGGCCAAGACGTGCTCGTGCTGCTGAACGACGCCGACCCGACAGCCGCTGAGAAGGCAGTCGAAGCCAGCGCCGTCCGCGCGAAACGGGTGCTGAAACGCCGTTTTCGCACGGCTGTCACGCTGCTCCCCGGCCAGCCTGAAGACATCGAAGCCAAGCCGGCGGCTGCCGGCTCCCGCCCCCAGCCCAACGGGGTGTCCGGCCGCCGCCCGGCGGCCGACCTGGCGGCAAGGAACCAGTAATCGGAAACAGGAGACGAGACATGAGGTCGATCACTACAACCGGTGCCTTTGCCATCACGCTGGCCGCAGCTTCGCTGGCCGCCGCCGGCACTGTCGCCCAGGCCGCCGACCAGGCCAACGTCCGCATGGTCTACGTCTCGCCTGATGGGCCGAATGTGGACCTCTACTGGGACTCATCGCAGGCGCTCACCAACGTCATCTACAAGACTGTGTCGACGTACATGACTGTCCCGCCCGGCGCCCACGATTTCCGCGTCAATCAGGCTGGTTCGAGCTCCGCCGTCGTGGCGGAGGTGCAGAGCTCCCTGGCCGCGGGCTCGTTCAACACCATAGTGGTGGGCGGTAAGTCGGGACAGCTGCGAGCCGCCGTGTTCAATGACGCGATCACGACACCTGGCCAGGGTCAAGCCTCGGCGCGCTTCATTCACACGGCTCCAGAGGTCCCGGGAGTGGACGTGGCAGTCAAGGGTGGGCCTGTGCTCTTCACCAACATCTCCTTCCTGCAGGCGTCCAGCTATGGCTCGCTGGCGGCCGGTTCATACGATCTCGAGCTGAGGTCGACAGGCACCGACCAGGTGCTCTTCACGGCCACGGGTGTAGTGGCGTCGCGGGGAACCATCCACTCGCTGGCGGCCATCGGCGGCGTCGGCCGTCCGATCGAGCTGCTGCAGATAGCAGACGCCACGTCCAGCTCTTCCAGCCCGTCCGGAGGCGCCGACACAGGGGGAGGCGGCATGGCCATTCGCCAACCGGCGGCCCTGACCTTGGTGGCGCTCAGCCTCCTGCTCACCTGCCTGTTAGGCGCGACAGCCGTTCGGCGGCAGAGACGCCGGCTCTGAAGGACCGGCCGGGCAAGGTAGTGCTGGCGGTCGCGGCTGCCGCCCTGGTTGCATACGCCTGCTTTCCTGGAGGCGGGGCAGTGATCCGTCCCCACGGAGCAGGAGCGGCACCGGCTCCGGGTTCCGCCCGGCTGCCGGCTCTGGCTGCAGCCCCGGGGGGCATGCAGCTGGCAACGCCGACAGTGCGGGCTCCGCTCGAAGGCGGCGGCGCTGTTCCTGCGCAGGACTCGCCCGAGCGGCCTGTCGCCGCGCAGCCACTGCGGATCGAGATCGCCAGCATCGGCGTCTCCTCCGGCCTCGGCCGGGTTGGGGTAGAGCCCGACGGCACCATTCAGGTGCCGAGCGACTACGGCCAGGCTGCGTGGTATGCGGGGGGCCCGGCCCCAGGCGAGCAGGGTCCGGCGGTGATCCTGGGTCACCTCGACTCGTTCACCGGACCGGGCGTGTTCTGGAACCTGGCCAAGCTTCACCCTGGCGATCCGATGACAGTTGTGCGCCAGGACGGCGTGGCAGTTGGCTTCCACGTGTCAAGAGTGGACAGCTTCCCGAGGGACCGTTTTCCGATCGCCGATGTGTACGGGGCGCTCCCCGGTCCCGAGCTGCGCCTGATTACCTGTGGCGGCACCTGGGACTGGGGGGCGAGGCGCTACGGCTCCAACTTGGTTGTCTTCGCCGCTGCCGACGTGCGGCCGTTCCCGGCGGAGATCCCAGCCGCGCGACAAATGGGGAGTCACGGCGCAACTGCAGATTGATTGAGTAGGGCGTGTGCTAGGCCACGCTGACCCCGAGCGAGGTGCCGAGGATCGGGGGTGTGGCGTAGCCTTCCTCGGTAGCGGCGCCCCTGGTGCCTATGCCGCCAAACCAGTCGAGCCCCCTCTCAACTCAAGAGAGGACAAGCTGCGAAACCACCCAGAGGCTGAGGCCGGCGGGTTGCAGCAATCCCAGCCGGCCCGAGCCCAGCGCGCTGAGGGCGCGCCGGCTCACCTACCCCACGCTGACTGTGTCGATGACAACCTGAGAGATGGCCCCGCCGTTGTGGGCAGTCACTGCCATGCCCGCCAACGATGGAGCTGTCATACCGATAGCGACGGTTGAGCCCGGGATCGCAGTCCAGGTGACCCCATCAGCCGAGGTGTAAGCGGTGAAGCTGCCGGCCGCGACTGTCACCCGTACATAGGCGGGCGGGGCTCCAGCCACTGAGCCGGCCGTCGCCGAGGCTCCGCCCTGAGTGGCGCGGTATTGCACTACTACGCCGTGACCCGGCGTTACGAAGACCGCGTAGTAAGGCGAGGCGGGGTCGGTGCTCTGCCGGACCATCAAGCCGCCCTTGGCCCAGGGATCGCTGTTGCCCTGCGACACCACGCGGCCGCTGACGCTCCCATCTCCCGGCAGCTGCTGCCAGACATAGTGGAATTGGTCAGCATTGCCCCAGATGTCGCTGCCACCTCCGTCGACGGTCCAGGCGCCGTTGTTCAGCGCTTGATCACCAGGAAGCCCCGGGTTTCCGATGTCGGCGCAGTTCCAGTTCGCGGGGCAGAAGACTGGAGGTGGTGGGGCAGTCGCAGTGATGGCGACGCTGTCCATGGTCACTGTGCTGAGAGCAAGACCGTTGTGCGAGGTCACGGCCAGGCCGCCGTAGACCGGGCCGCTGATTCCCGCCAGGACGATGCAGGATCCCCGTATGTAACTCCAGGTGGCCCCGTCAGCTGAGGAATAGGCGCAGAGGACAGAGCCTGAGCGGGCGACCCGAAGATAGGCGGGGACCGTTGCCGGAAAGCCCGTAAGTTCGGCGGCTGCCGCCCCCTGGCTCGGCCTGTACTGGATCTGGATACCGTTGCTTGGCGTGACGAGCGCGAAATAGTAGGCTGCGGCAGGATCAGCGCTCTGTCTGAGCATTACGCCGGCCTTTGCCCAGGGATCGGAGTTCGTCTGGGCGGTTACGTGCGCGCTCACCGTGCCGTCGCCCGGCACTGTCTGCCAGACGAAGTGGAACTGGTCTGAAGTCTGGAAGATGTCCGAACCACCTCCCTGGATCTGCCAGGTTCCGTTGTTGAGCGTCTGGCCCCCGGCCGGTGATGGCTGTCCGATGTCCTGGCAGCTCCAGACGGCGAAACAGCTCCACGCCGGCGGGGGAGCGGTCAGGCTGAGGACTACGTGGTCGAAAGTGACCGAACTGACGTTCGCGGTGTTGTGCGACGTGGCCGCCATGCCGGCCAAAGCCGGTCCACCGAAGAGCGCCACGCTGGATCCTGCAACAGGGGTCCAAGTGGCTCCGTCCGGCGAGCTGTAGGCCGAGAAGATGTTTCCGGACCTGGCCACTTCAAGGTAGGCCGGAACCGCTCCGGGCATCATGTTCGCCTGGACTGCGTTGCTGCCCTGGGTCGTGCGGTACTGGATCACTATGCCGTTTCCAGGCGTGGCCAGCGCAGCAAAGAAAGGGGCTCCGGGATCGGCAGACTGGCGCAGCATGACACCCGCCTTGGCGGAGGGATCAGTGTTCGTCTGCGTTGCCACCCGAGCGCTGAAACTGCCGTCACCCGCCAGCGTCTGCCAGATGTAGTGGAAGGAGTCGTAAGGTCCCCATATGTCAGTGCCGCCCGCCCCAACCGTCCAGACGCCGTTGCTGAAGAACTGCTCGCCGGCGGGGGTTGGATAGCCGATGTCTGCGCACGACCATCCGGCGAGACAGGCGATCGGCGGCGGTGGGGCATTGGGGGTCACGCGGACTTGGGTGAAGGTGGCGGTGCCCAGCTTGCCCCCGTTCTGCGAGGTGACGGCGAGCCCGGCCAAGCCGGCTCCGCCGTACACGGTCCGTGCGCTGTCCGGCAGGTAGGTCCAGTTCACTCCGTCAGTGGATGTGAAGGTGCTGAACGTATTGCCTGATCGCTGAACCTGGAAGTAGGCTGGGACGGTGCCCGGCACGGTGGCCGCTGGGGGTAGGATCCGCAGGCCCTGTGTTGCGCGATACAGGACCTGAATGCCGGCGCCGGGAGTCACGAACACCCCATAGAAGGGCGAGCCCGGATCGGTGCTCTGGCGCAGCATGATGCCGGCCTTGGCCCCAGGACTGGTGTTGGTCTGGGTCGCGACGCGGGCGATTACCGTGGTATCACCTGCCACCGGCTGCCAGACGTAGTGGAACTGGTCGGAGTAGTACGAGATGTCGTTGCCGGCACCGCTCACTGTCCAGGTGCCGCCGGCCAGGGTCTGATCCCCGACCAGGCGTGGGTTGCCTACATCTCGGCAGCTCCAGCCGGCGGGGCAGGCGCTCGCTGGCGGTGGCGCGACTGGAGCCGGACCCGGGGTGCCGACTGCGACGCCCGTGAAGCGAGCCGCTCCTGACGTGCCGTTGACAGCTGAGCTGGCGGCGAGGCCCACCATCGCCGCGGCCGGCAGGGTCACTGTCGCGTCAGTGCCAGGGATCAGTGTGTAGTTGGTGCCGTCCGCCGCGGTCGCCGCCTGGAAGTGATCCCCACGTCGCTGCACTTCGAGGTACACGGGCAGGGCCTTTGCAGCGCTCTGGACAGTGGTCGTAACGCCGCCGAACTGGGTGCGGTATTGAACGGTCATGCCTGTACCCGACGTCCGGAACGCTGCATAGTAGGGCGAACCGGCATCGTTACTCTGGCGCACCATCAGGCCGGCCTGGGCGGCCGGGTTGGTGGCCTGCTGGGCGGTCAGCCTGGCGGTTATCTGGGCATCGCCGGTGATGGTCTCACTCATCGACCGAAACTGGTCGGCAGTGCCCCGGACGCCAGCACCGCCCGCCTGGATGGCCCAGTTGCCTCCTTGGACGGCCTCTGAGCCCGCCGGCAGCGGGGCCCCGATGTCCTGGCAGGTCCATCCCGGCGGGCAGTTGGGATCGGGGGGCGGGGGATTCACCGCCGTCAGGCCAAAGGCATATTCGTTGCCGTCGGTTGAGCCTACGAAGATCCTGCCGGTTGACACGCTGGGCGAACCGTAGATCACCGCGCCCGTCGTGTAGCTGTAGAGCCGGGTGCCCGAGGCCGCGTCCAGCACCTCGAGCGTCGCGCCGGCGCCCGCGATCACCATTCCGTTCGCGTAAGCAAGCGCAGGGACTACCGGCGCAGCCGTGGGGTGCTCCCAGACGTACCGACCAGTCGCCGGGTCGAGTGCGCGCACGAACCCCGGTGTACCCACTCCGTTGATGGTGGTGTTGCCACCCGCGAAATAGAGCAACCCGTTACCGAACGCTCCAGACGAGACGCTCGCATCGCCACATGGAGAGCAGGTGCCACCCTTGGCGATCTGCTGCTGCCACACCGGTCCAGCCGAAATGTTGTTGCGGTTGAAGCCATAGGCCCAGCCCCCCTTGTTGAGCCCCGCGACCAGCGGGTGGCCGGCGGCGTCCGCGAACAGGATCGGGCTGGTGCCCCAGTCCGAGTCCACCCCGGTCTGCGCCGGTGGAACCGTCCAGTAACCCTTGACGGCGAGGCTCGTCGCGTCCAGCGAAACCATTGCCTGCGCCAGCGGTTCGTTGAAACCGCTGGTCGTACCTGTGGTGACGAAGATGGTGTTGGTCGCAGGATCGACTACTGGTGTGGTCCAGATGCCGCCGCCGGTCTGACCAGGGGGCGCGGCGTTGAAGGTGTTGACCACTTGGTGAGTGGTGAGGTTGACCTGCAGCAGCTGGCCCTGTACGAGCGGGCAATCGCCCAGGCTGGAGATGCCTATATACGCGTAGCCGTTGTACAGCAATGGGCTCGCCCAGTTGTAGTGGCCTCCCGCCGCACTGTTGTCGCCGGTGGGCACTGTCCACAACACCGCGCCCGTATTCGCGTCCAGGGCGTACCAATTGGAGTCTCCGCCGCCGAGGTAAACGACGCCGTTCAGAACCGTTGGCGCGGATGAGATGCCCGCAGTCCTCGGGAAGCAGCCGGCCCCACCGGTCGTCGTCCCGAGAAAGGCCTTCCACTTGACGGCGCCCGAGGCGGCGTCAACCGCATACTCGAACCCATCCCAGGAACCGACGTAGGCCGTGCCGGCCACAATGGTGGCCGAGGCGGCGATCGGGCCGCCGGTCTTCAGCGCCCACGACGTGCCGAGCTGGGCAACATTGCCGGGAGCGAGGGTCGTCTCGGCGCTTGCTCCCGTGCGCTGGGGGTCGTGCAGGTAGGTGGGCCAGTCGTCCGCTGGGCCGGGGACCGCCGCCGCAGCCGCCGGTTTGGTGGGCTGCGTTGGCTTGGTGGGCTGCGCCGGGTTAGGGGTTTGGATCGGCTGCGACGCGGGGGGCTTCGGCGACGCCTGGGGGCTGGGCGACGCTTGTGGGCTCGGCGAAGCGGATGGGGTTGGTGACGCCGGAGGACCTGCACTGGGCCCCGGCGTGGGGGCCGGTGACCCCTGGGCGCTGACGGAACCTGCTGTCAGCAGAAGGAGCACGAGCGCCGACAGCAGGGCGGATGGCAGCTTCACGTTTCGTCGGTGCGTCGGTGTCATGGCTGCGCCTCCGGGTCCAGGTGATAGAGCCGCCAGGTGCTGAAGCCGCCGAGATCCGGGTACTCACGTACCAGGTGCGCGTTGGCCATGCCACCGGCGTAGAGGGTCGGGTACTGGCGATTGACAGCGTCGAGCCTGCCGAGGTCGGTCGGGCTGGGCACCAACACGTACTGGATTCCAGACGCCGCGGGGTCAGAAAGCACGGCTTTGAAGTCACGATCCGAGGTGATCACAAACTGCTTTGGGTTGCTTGAGTTGATAGGGATCGGAAAGCCCATGAAGTCGTCCAGCAGCACAGAGCCCGGCCGCAGTGCTCTGGCGTCAAGATCGGCCGCGATCTTTCGTTCGGTTACGTAACGCTGCACTGCTTGCCTTTCGGCCGCGCCCTGAGGCGCATAGATGGCGCGTATTTGGGGGGCGTCAAAATAGTTGAGGCGCGAGCTCGTGATGCCAGAGATCGAGACAGGCAGAGCCACACCGATGGCGAGCACCGCTGTCAATGGGGCGAGTTGACCGACCCGCCAGCGCCCACCCAGCACACTCCCCTTGATGAGTGCGAGCGAGGGGAGCTCGGCGGCTCGTGCACGGATGGCCCTGGCTGCGCCAGTGACCGGGCCATGCAGCACCCGTGCGCCGGCGCGCACCCGGCCCGACCAGGGCCGCCGAGGGCCCGTCCACCCATCAACCGACCAACCGGCGACGCGAGCTGGCGCGAGCAGCGTGCCCGTCGTGAGCACCGCCAGCGGCACTGTCACAATCATGTAGCGCAGCTCGTGATCGATGGTGCTCGCGGCGTTGGACAAGAACATGAAGCCGAGCACGGGGCCCAGGATGAGGAGCACTGCAGCGACGTCAGGCGTCAGCCCGCTAAACCACGCTCGCAGCGCCGCGCCGGCGATCAGGATCGCGATGAACGGCTCTAGAACGAAGATCTGATTCATCGCGTAGGCGGCCCAGCCTCCAGGCACGGTTGGGGCGGCGGTCTTGGCCGCCAGCTGGGAACTGGTGCCGTATGCGGACGAGAACTGCTCCAGGGCGTTACCAGTGATCACCCAGCTGACCACCAGCCAGACCAGGAACGCACCGACCACAGGCGCGCCAACCACAGCGGCGGTGCTGAGCGCCTTGTCCAACCGCTCATGGCTGGTGCCGCGGGCGGACCTGTAGGCGGCTCCTGCGACCAGTGCGACAGCGGCCGCGCCGGCCAGCAGACCTTCGTATCGGGTCAGGTAGGCCGCCGCCAGCGCCAGCCCCGCGCTCATGCCCCAATGCAGCTCGCCGCTTCGCAACCAGCCAGCTATCCGCCTCGTGCCCATGAGCAGAAACAGAAGGAACATCGCCTCGCTCATCCCGTTGGCGGCATAAACGAGGACCAAGGGGTGGATGGCGAAAGCTACTGCAAGCGCGCTCCGCCTCAAGCGGTCCAGCCCCATGTCGGCCAGAAACAGCGCCATCTCCCGAACGGCTCCGGCCATGCAGATGGCCGAAACCAGGCTGCCGGCGAAGTTGTAGGTGGTCATCGCGGGCCAGATCCACTTGAATGGCACCAGGGGCAGCAGCGCTAGCACCGGCAGCGGGCTCCAGACGAAGCCGATCGCTGCCAGATGCGGGTCGTGGCCGAAGAGCATCCGCTGGGCGCTGGCAATGCGCGAGTAGGCATCGTTGGCCAGCAGATGCTGATTCAGAGCTAGATACGCAGCCGCGGCCAGGTATCCGGCAAAGGCCACCGCGAACACGAGGTCGGCTTCCCCGAACCGCCTATTGGCGCGCCCAAACGCCAGTTTTCGCTGACCGGTTGGTGCCGACTTGAGCGGCATTGCTACAGCTTGTCCGCCGCGCCCTGACCGCTGCCTCGCGCGGAGCTCAGCCATATTGGAGCTCCGGCTTGCGCAGCCGATCGAGCCCGTGCACAGTCTTTTCCCAATGCGACGGTTTCACAACGAGCTGGGCTATCGCTCGGATCGCTCCGATCGACATCATCAGCCAGTAGATGGGCGAGAGCATTACCACCCACAGAAGATCAGGCCTACCCCCGATCCAGATGCCCACCACGGTCCTGTAAAACGCCAGGAAGTTGCCGGCTACCAGGCAGGCCAACGCCGGATAGTAGAGCCACGCTGGGAAGAGGGTCTGCACGAACTCCGGCTTGCCGAGGAACCAGAGCGCTGTCAGCAGCCAGAAGACAGGGTTCAGGGCCGCCAGCAGGGGCGTCGTTCCGACAGTAACGTTGAAGCTCAGAAAGGCCCGGGGACCCAGCTCTCGCCAGAGCCGGACGGGCTGGCGCATGTGGACCAACCAGGTCTGCAGGTAGCCCTTGTACCAGCGCGACCTCTGCTTGATCCAGTTGATGAAGTCGCTGTTTGCCTCCTCGAAAGTGACTGAGTCAAGCACTTCCGTCTTGTGGCCCAGCCGATACAGGCGCACTCCCAGGTCGGCGTCCTCCGTCACGTTGTGGGGATCCCAGGCGCCGACCGCCTCGAGTGCGGTTCGCCTGATGTGCATCGAGGTGCCGCCCAGAGGGACCGGACCACCCATGCCAGCCAGGGCTGGCAGCATGGCGTCGAACCAGGTGAGGTACTCGGCCGCGAACAGACGGGTCAGGAGGTTGTCGCCGGTGTTGTGGTAGTGGAGCTTGGCTTGGAGACAACTCACCTGCGAGCCGAGGCGGCGAAAGGCGACGGCCGCGCGGCGTAACTGAAGAGGCTCGGGCCGATCCTCGGCGTCGTAGATGGTGACCAGCTTGCCCTTCGTGAACTGGAGGCCGTAATTGCAGGCCTTGGGCTTCGTTCGTGGCCCACCACTGGGGATCTCAACGATCTCAAGGTTCGAGCCGTGCGGCGTCGCCCGAGCGGCGGCGATTGTTTCGTGATCGTCAGCTTCCAGCAGGAGCCGCAGCTCGAGGCGATCCGCCGGGTACTCCAGGGCCTCCAGGGCATGGATGGTCTCGCCGATCACGTTCGCCTCCCGGTACGCGGCGACCATCACCGTGTAGGTGGGCAGTCTCCTGTCAGGTACGGCGCGTGCTTCCTCGTCTGTGACAGTGACGAGTGCCGGCCGCTTGACCATTCTTCGAAACCAAAGAGCGCCGTAGATGAAGACGAGCACGTACACAGCGGTGCCCAAGGCGTTGAGTCCCACCACCACAGCCGTAGGACACCCGGCCAATCCTAGGATGAGCGCGACGGTGGCGCCGACGAGCAGCACACGCTGATCGCTGCTCAGCGTCCGTTTCGCGGACATCTCAGGAAAGGCCCGACCGAGCCCGTTCACACTTGTGTCGAGCCGGGCGGCCTGGGTGGTGAGTTCAGCCGGACGCCGGCTGCGCTTCCCGCTCACGCCAAGGCTTTGATGAGGCGCTCTGACCCTCCGCGGCGCGATCGGCCTGGCAGACTGCGCTGCTTCCTTGCCCGGGCGGTCGACCAAGGTATGCGAGCGCGGCTTGACGCGGCGCTGGGCTTGACTCACCGTGAGCTCCCCAGACTCGCCTGCGCCACCTGCGTGGCGAACTCGGCAAGGGCATCACCCGCCTGGCTGGCCGCGTCGCTGGCGGCTGCTGTCCTGGCGCCGCCAAAGAGCTGCAGGGCGGTGAAGCGCAGCGGCTGGAGCCGAGCGGTTGAGGGCGGCGCCAGCCGCCATTCGGCGTCAGTTCTGTTTCTTACGTTAAGGACCACCCGCTGATAGGCCAGGCCGGCGGCAGTTCGCACAGGCCACTCCCAATCAACTCCAGCCCAGGTCGCGCCAGTGGATTGCTGTTGATATACGACTGATTTGGCGATCACGCCGCCGCCCAGGTCGATCACCTGCGCCGTCTTCAGGCGGTAGCTGTGCAGGCGGTAGCTGTCTTCGATGCTGTACCTGGCGAGCGCACTGCCGTCAGCAGTGGTGAATAAATCGAGTGTGACTGGACCATAGAGACCCAGCCCCGATGGGGCTGAATTTTGGGAGGCTTGGGAGGAGTATCGGTAGCGGTCCCAGGTCCCGCCACTACCGAGATAAACAGGTGCCCAGGCATAGGAGTCTGTCTTCCTGATGCTCCAACCGGGGACCGGATTATTCGGGACCACGGCGCTCAGCAGGGCAGGCGTTCCAAGCGGGCTGGCGACGAGCTGAAATTGGCGCTGCGCGTCATTCGCCAAGGTGGCGACAGTGGCTCCGAGGCTCAAGATCGCCAGTGCCGTCCCCGCTCGCTGCACAGCCAAGCGGCGTGGCCGGACGGCCCCGAGCAATCCGGCGGCCCAACCGCTCAGGCGCTCCCGGAGGTCTGGAGTTATGGCGCCCAGCCCCAAGTCCAGTGGCCTTACGGCCATCTGCCGCGTCCCTAGCCCGAAGACCACGAAGGCAACTGCAGGTGTGAGCATGAGAGCAGCCAGGCCGCTGGGAAACCCCACGATGTGAGCTGGCGGCAACATGGCGGAAGCGAAACTCAGCAACTTGTTGATCGGGTAACTCAGGAAGGCGCCACCGCTGGTCAAGGCCAGGACATGTTGTGCGGGCCAGATCACTCCGAGCAATGCGATGGGGAGGCGGAGCCGCCAGAGGGCGCGCGTTCCGAATGTAAGGGCGATGGCCGCCGCGACGAAGATGGGCAGTGAAACCAGATCGAGTCGCCAGAGCCAGAAGTAGGCGGACAGCCGAATCGGCAGGATTGTCATGATGGCCAGAGCGGCGACGAGAAGGGGAAGGCCGACTATCCAGTCGAGATACCTGTCGTGGATGTCTGGACCGGATTCCGCAGCGGCTGCCCTCTGCAAACCAAGCAATAGGGCCATTGCTGGTAGTAGCGCCAAGTACGCGGACGACGTGGCCAGGGTCAGGAGCGTGTAGTTATAGGCAATCGCGCAGATGCTGACCAGCCCGATGACGCGCAGCACAGGTGAGTAGGTGCCAAGGTTCAACGCCGGCCGCGCGGCCCCAAGTGATGCTCGCAATGTGACGCTCACAGCGGACGCTTATCCAGTGCCAGACGCTGACGCGCGGCTAAGATCCCGGCTCGGAATCACCGCTGCGGAAATGGTCACCAACAGCCAGCTCGGCGTGGTGGCCGCGCCCGGGCTGCGACCAAAGTATGTCGGCGTCCGAGGCTTTAATGTGGCGTCGGCACGCACGCGAACGCCGCCTGATTGGAGCATCGATGTCAGTATGGAATCTCGGGCACCAATAGCCAATGGGACATCCGCACCACCTGGGCCTCGGCCTTGTCCCGACAGCGCGCTACGACTTGTCCAGGTCAGTGGACAAATGTCTCGCCCAGAGTGCAAG
Organism: Candidatus Dormiibacter inghamiae; assembly: GCA_016464825.1. Classification (GTDB taxonomy): domain Bacteria; phylum Chloroflexota; class Dormibacteria; order Dormibacterales; family Dormibacteraceae; genus Dormiibacter; species Dormiibacter inghamiae. Next base: position 74,579 of record JAEKNQ010000040.1, read on the forward strand.
GATTCCCATTGCACTGATCCTCAAGGGCCAGCGATATTGGCGGAGCAGAGGGTGCGGGATCAGATGGGAGGGCCTGATCTAGCTCACCTGAGAGGTAATTCGGGCATCGGGAGGTGGTCAGGCGGCAGTGAGCCAGGAGCAATGAGTAAGAAGAGGCGGGGACTGAGACCAACCGATGCCAGGCGGAGGTTCGCCCCGGGGACGCCCCCAGCGGCACGCTTGACAGCTGGCCATCTCCTGGCCCCGAGCTGGGCTCGCGACCTGGCCAGTGGCCGACCGGCCAAGACCGCCGTGGTCGACGTCGTCATCCCCGTCTTCAACGAGGAACGCGCGCTCTCGGCCAGCGTGCACCGGCTTTGGGCATACCTCGAGGCCCAGCTCCCCGTCGCCTGGCGGATCGTCATCGCTGACAATGCGAGCACCGACCAGACCTGGCTCGCCGCCCAGCACTTGACGGATACCCTCCCGCACGTGGAGGCTATTCATCTCGACCGCAAGGGTCGGGGTCTTGCCCTGAAGACCGCCTGGCTGAACAGCGATGCCGACGTCCTCAGCTACATGGACGTGGACCTGTCCACTAATTTGGAAAGCTTCCTGCCTCTTCTCGCCCCCTTGTTGACGGGACACAGCGACGTGGCCATCGGGACGAGGCTCGCCCCGCGCGCCCGGGTGACGCGCCAGCTAAAACGAGAGGTGCTCTCCCGCGGCTACAACGGGCTGATTCGAACCGGCTTCGGGGCCGGCTTCAGCGACGCGCAATGCGGCTTCAAGGCGATCCGGGCGTCGGCTGCTCGCAAGCTCCTGCCTTTGGTCGAAGATTGCTCCTGGTTCTTTGACACTGAGCTCTTGCTCCTGGCTGAGAGGAACGGTATGCGAATCTTCGAGGTGCCTGTCGATTGGGTGGAGGATCTCGACTCGCGAGTTGTCATCCGTCGTACCGTGGCAGAGGACCTGCAGGGTTTGTGGCGTTTGCGGCGGGCGTTCTGGCGGGGAGACGGTGTCACGCGAGACGGCGTCGGTGACTTGCTGGCGTCCGGTTTGACCTAAGTCAATCCGCCTGGGCTGAGCGGCGGTTGAAGCCCAGGTAGGGGTGCTCAATCCGGCGGTTGAGAACACTCCAGGCGGTTGGGCGCCCGGCTGAGCAGCGCCCGGGACTCCTGCCCAGACCGATCCGGGACGGCTGCTTGACCCGGTGGCGTGTCGCCCATTCTTTCCCGGCCGACGCCAGCCTATGCTCTGCCCCCGTGAGAAGTCGCGCGCTCCATCGTCACTGCCAGAGTCGGTCCCGCATCGCTCTGCGCGGTCCGCGCCGGCGCCTGCCTGGCTGCTCTCTGGGTCGAGCCCTGCACAGCGCTGGGTCACTGGTCAGTGGGAGCGGGTTAGACAGTTGAGCGGCGTTCGCTGGTCTGAGTTGCAGGCGCCCAGGGCGCATCGCACCTCGCACCACCTGCCCTGGACGGCCACCCTGAACACCGCTGGCGAGCGGGTCGGATTCGAGTCGGAGCTGCCCTGGGCATGTCGGCTGTTGGAGGAGATGGCCGGATCCGATCTCATTCGAGGACCTGGTCACGAGCCGACCGTCCGAGTCAGGATTGAGCGCAGTCACCGGCCCTTCGAGGTCGATGGCCGGGAGCCACTGACCCGAGGCGCGTGGCTGCGCGACGGCCAGGTAATCATGGAGGACGTTTGCAGCTCGGGCTTCGACCTGCGGGTTACGACCGGGTCGGCCGCGCCGATCTTCGACTTCCGCTGGCGACCGCGGCCGCAAGTCCGGCTCGCCACCAATTTGCTCTGGGTGCGCGCCAAATTGCTCACCCGCGCCGTGCTGGGCCAATACCCGGCTCTCTGGTCCGCCGGCGCGCGCGGCCGGGTCCCGCTCCACGCGCCGGCCTGCACCGTGGGTGCCCGGGTAGCGCTGGTTGCTGGGCCCGCCGGTGTCGGCAAGTCGACCCTCCTCCTCCGCGAGATAGCAGCCGGCGGCGCGGCCACCTCCGATAACGTCGGCGTCGGCGACGGCAGCTCGGTCTGGGGCCTTGTGGAGCCGCTGCGCGTCGAGGTTCGAGGCCGGCGCACCACCAGTGGACGCGGCGAGGTCGACTTCGGCGGCCGCGTGCCGGTTCTCGAGCCGGACATGCTAGTTGTGCTGCGTCGCAGCTTGGCTGAGTCCGCGTCGGTGAGAGCCTGCGAGGCCGAGCTGGCCGCGCGTGCGCTCGTCACCGGCACCTACGCCGCCGGCGAGCTGCGCCGTTACTGGGCCTTCGCGGCGACGTTGAGCGCAGGTACCGGAGTCGGACCGGACCATCCCCCGATCGCGGAGGTTGGGCGGCGCTTCGCGGCCCGCCTGCGCTGCATCGAGATTACGCTCGGCCGCCGCCCCGGACCGCGGTTGGGACAGCTGCTTCAGTCGGCCGAAGCGCGGCCTTCTCCGTTGGAGGTACTCGCTTGAACATGGACTCCACAACTTCGAAAGACGAAACCTTCGCTCGCACCCACCACCCCCAGCGTAGCGCCGTGCCAGCGCCAGGGGCGCTGCTCGATGGCGACCACGACGGCGGCAACGGCCGGAGCAATTACTGGCACCACGGCCATGGGCACGACCCCAAGCGCGAACTGCAACGGCCGCGGATCTACGACAGCCTCAACCATCCGGCTGAGCCGGAGGCCCTCGCCGTCCTTGCTGAGGGGCTGCGCGACGCCGACCTCGCGGCCCCTCCCGTCGTGCTGCCCGACTTCTTCCACAAGCAGAACATGGAGATGCCGTCGAGCATCGCGGTAGCCACCCGAGACAGCATCCGGCCCACCCTGACCAGCGCCTCCGTGAATTGCGGCATGGCCTTGATCGCGCTGGACGGCGAGCGGCCCAAGCGAACGGCGGTCGACGCGTTCTACGGCGCCGCGCGGCGAAGGTACCCGGTGCCGCCAAGCCGCCGCCTGGAGCTCACCCACGAGGAAGTGCTGCGCTCCGCGGTGGAGGGCGCCCCTTTCGCTCTGGACCGCTGGGCAGCCGACCCTGACGACATCGCCCGCATCGAGGAGGGGGGGCGGCTCGACCTTGCCCCTTACGGCGGCGCCCAGAGCGTCCGCGACGACTTGCCCTGGCTTCTCACGCAGCTGTCGCGCATGCGCTTTGGGACCATCGGTCCCAGCAACCACTTCCTGGAGCTGCAGGAGGTCGAGGAGGTGCTCGACGGAGACACCGCATCCCTACTGGGCCTGCACCAGGGCCAGATCACGCTCCAGTACCACAACGGCGGCGGCCCTTTGGCCGGCGCCATGGGGGCCCTATTCGGCAAGCGGAAGAAAGTCAACAGCACGCTCCGGAAAGTGATGCTCCTGCAGAAGCCGGCCTACCACCTGGCCACTGCCCGCTCGCTTGAGCAGCTGCGTCTGCGCCTGCGGCTCTATTTCGGCGACGGCTGTCCGCCGGTGGAGCGCTTCAGCGAGGAGGGCCGTCGCTTGATGCTGTCCCGCGCGGTGGCCATGAACTACGGCTTCGCGTTCCGCCAGGCCACTTATGCGAGCCTGCGCCGGCTGGCGCGCCAGCACCTCTGCTCAGGAAGCCGCCTGATCGTCGACTCTCCGCATAACTCGATCTACGAGGAGGAGGTCGACGGGCGCACGGCCATCGTCCACCGCCACAACGCTTCCCGCGCCTACGGTCCCACACTGATGGCCGGCCACCCGATCTTCTCGGTGACTGGCCAGCCGGTCCTGGTCCCAGGGACCAGTCGGACCTGCTCCTACGTCTGCGTGGGGACCAACGAGTCACGACCGAGCCTGCACACGGCTTGCCACGGCACCGGCAGCATCGTCAAGGACTTCGCCAACCGCGGGCTCTCCGGGCCGGATCCCCAGGGCCGGGCGACTCTGCGCTACAGCTACGACAGTGACGATGCCAAGGTGGTCCAACACCTGGACAACCGGGGCGTCGACGAGGGCCTCCAAATCATGGTCGCTGAGCGTCTGGTCCGCCCGGTGGCGCGGCTCCGCCCGATCGCCGTCCTCAACTGATGCGGCGCCCCCAACTACGTAGGTGCCATGGGCGGCTCGCCGGCTTGCTGGCGGCGCTCCTGGCCGGTGTCTGCGCTCTCGCCTGCGGTGCCGCGCCCGGTGCTCCAGCGGGGCCCGCCGCTGCTGTCTCGCCGGCCGCCGCTGGCTATCTGGTCCGTGGCGTGTACGGCAAGGATGGCTCACCTGACGGCCACAGCAAGCAGATGCAGGCTGGGTTCAACACCTTTGACGTCAACCCCGACCGAAGCCAGCTCGACGCATTGCCGGCCGGCGCCAAGGCTTTCGTCTGGCTTGGCGGCTGGAAGAAAGACTCCTGCACCTTCGAACGCGATGACAACACGGTGGTCAGGCTGCTGCAGGGCATCCGGGGCCACTCCGCCATCGGCGCCTTCTTCCTGGGTGACGAACCGCTAGCCTCGGCCTGTCCAGGCGGACCCGCAAAGTTTCGCGCCCGCACTGCGCTTGTCCACCGCTTCGACGCAAGGCCCACCTTCACTGTGATCCAGGAGTACGACCCGAGCACCGGGGAGCGGTTCCCCTATGCACCCTGGCGGGGCACCGTGGACATCGTTGCGATCGACGTCTACCCCTGCTCCTTCGCCAACGGCTGCAACTGGAACCTGATCCCCGATGCCATCGCCGCCATCGACCGGCTCCACGTGCCGTACTGGGCAGTGCTGCAGGATTTCCAGGACGACTACTACCGGCTTCCGTCCGCCGCGGAGCTGGCCCATCAATGGCAGCTCTGGCGGGCCAGCCGAGCCACCGGCTACCTGGTCTTCAGCTGGCACTGGAAGAGCACCGAGCTCAGCAGCTACCCGGACAATGTGGCCCAGCTGGCGACTGAGAACCGGGTCCCCTTCACGACGACCGGCTGACGCCCAATCCCGGCCTCAGCGGCAACGGGATGGTCCGCATCTCGCTGCTGCGGGGGGGCCGATCGCTGCCAACCACGGCCCCGCAACGGCGGAGGCCATGTCCCAGCATCCCTCCAGCCGGTGATCGAGTCGAGCCCGAGCGACCATGGGTCATGGCTTGACATCTGTGCGGTGATTGCCGCAGGCTAGGCGACCAACAGAGACGAACGGCTCCGACCGGCGTGTGCCCGGTTCGGTGCCGGCGTCCAGGGGGTAGCAAGGACCGGCTCGAGTCTCCTGCCGCTATGGCTGCGGGGGTGGCTTCCGAGGCCGGTCGGGAGGTTGCATGAGTGCGAGCTGGATGAGAACCACGATCAAGGGAGACCGGTTCTTCGCAGACGCAGTCACCGATGCCGGGGCGGGCCGGCTCGTTCGTCGTGAGGCGACGCGTTCCGCACAGCGTGAGAGCCAGGTGAGCGGCTTGCCGGGCTCGCTGCGAAAGCCGGCTATGTGGGCGATCGGTCTGGCGCTGGCCGCCGCCGGCTGCTCGTCGACCGCTGGGGTCGGGCCGCCCAGCGCCCCGCAGCGCGCCGGCCTGTCGGTGGCCGACCGGCCAGAGGTCGAGACCAAGCCGACTACGTCTCCATCGCCGACCCCGGTGGCCGTCCAACTAGCTCCTCGGGCAGCCGGCGCACGCCCCGGCGCGGCGAAGCCGTCAGCGGGTGCCAGGTCGACGTCTGCGCCTGCCCGGCGGGGCGTGTACCGGTTCAACTCGGAAGCCTGGCCGGCTATGGCGGCAGCCGGCTTCAACGCAGCCACCGACGGCGGCGTTGCCAGCCTCGGACAGGCGGAGGCCGCGGCGGGACTGAACGGCATGGTCTGGGTACCCGCCTATGACAATCGCTCCTGCCAGCAGACCATGAGCGACGCTGCCATCGCAGCGGTCGTGACTGACAACGTCCGCTCCGGCTATGGTGGGTTGACCTACCAGATCGGCGACGAGCCGACCGCCAACGGCTGCGCCGCAGCCCCTGTTTACTCGCACCTGACTGCGCTGGTGCACTCGGCCGACCCCCGCGCGCAGACCTGGGTGGCGGACGACCAGTTCAACGACCCCGATACCGGTCACTGGCCGGCCGGCGTGCCTATGAACGGCACTGTGGACGTGCTGGCCTTCGACGTCTACCCCTGCCAGTCGGGCGCCTGCGACTACGGAATGATCGACCAGGCGGTCAAGCGCATACATCAGGCAGGTGTTGCCAAGTGGGAGTTCATACTGCAGGACTTCAACGCCTCCTCCTGGCGGTGGCCAAGCCCGCCGGAGCTGAGAACTCAGTTCGAGCACTGGCAGCACCAGGGCGCGAGCGGCTACTGGATCTTTGCCTGGGACTACCAGGACGGCAACCTCGCCGACCAGGCCGGGCACGTTGCCGCCCTGCAATGGATCAACCGCCAGCCAGTCTGATTGCGCCTCAAACGCGGAGGGTGCTGAAGGGCGCTAGCCAACCTGGCTGGGGACGGCGTCCCAGCCCACTCTGGGCTTATGTCCCCGATGGGTCTGGGCAGGTGGGAGGCGGCTGACCTAGCCCTCAACAAATTCGCGTCACACGTGCCGCCCGGCTGCCAGTCGACGCCTGAGGCGCGCTGGACCTGCTGCCGTGGACATGGGCGAATGACCTAGACCCTCAGGGACCGCCCCGCCCGGGCGGCTGGCAATCCCCATTTTCTTCTCCAAGGGGCGGCGGCAAGGTTAAGGTTGTGGAACTTAACGAAGCGGCTAATCGCATTCTGCGCGGCCATCTGAAACTGATTGCGGCGCTCGTGTTGCTCGGCTTAGCGCTGGCCTCCGGCGTCTACTATGCCGGCGGTGTCAAGTACACGGCCGCGAGTCGCGTCCAACTCGGGACACCTGACCCGCAAGACCCCGCCCAGGCGGTAGCCATCGCGGATACGGCGCGTGCAGTTGTCACCAGCCCCAGCCACGTCCAGTCCGCCATCAACATGGCCGACGTCAATCGAACAGTGCCCGAAGTCACCAAGGCCATTACTGTCCAGCCCCTCGGCTCGTCCGGTGTGGTTGAGCTCAGCGTCAGCGATACCGACCCGAGCGTGGCCGCCACGCTGGCCAATCGGCTGGCGGACGACCTGCTTCGGACCCGCGTGAGCAACAGCCGGGGCGCCGACCAACTGCCCGGCTTACAAAGGCAGATCGATGCCGACGCCCAAGCGATCGTGGACATCGACAAGCGGACGGCGGATCTGAACAACAAACTCGCCTCCCTGAGCGACGTCCCTGCCAGCCCGGCGAACGAGGGTGCCATCGCACTTCAGATCCAGATCGTGACCAACCAGTTGAATGGACTGCAGCAGCAGCGCAGCAGCCTGGTTCAGGAGCTTGGAAACCTGCACACGCAGCGCGACGCGCTCCTCCAGAACAGCGGCGCCCAGTCGCCGGCGGTGATCCAGCAGGCCACCCCGCCGAGCTCGCCGGAGCGCACGCAGCTGCCTGTCGACTTGGCGCTCGGCGGCCTGCTGGGCCTAGTGGCCGGCGTCGCCCTGGCAACCATCATGGAGGTCCTCCGTCCGACCTTGATCGGCCGTCGGGCTCTGGCCGACCTGCTCGGGGTGCCGGTCATCGGCCACCTCGACGGGGGATCGCCGGCGGTCTTTACCAGCCTCCCAGCGCCGCTTACACAGCGCCTGCATCTGGCCGCCCAGGCCGCCGGCGTCAGCGTAGTTCGCTTGATCGGGGCGCCGACCACCGACGGGATCCCGACGCTGGCCAAGCGGCTCCAGCGCTCGGTCGCGGCGGCGGACAGTTCGAGTCTGGCCGTCCAGTCCTACGGTGCCTCGGACCCAGCCCCCAACGGAGACTGGTCAGTCGGGCTGGTGGTGCTTGCCCCCGAGGTCCTGAAGAAGGTCGAGCTGCAGCCGCTGATGGACCTGATCCGGCTGTCGCGCTGGCCGGTGCTCGGTGTCATCACATACGGCGCCGCCGGCCTGCCGGGCTCGCCGCGCAACGGGCACGGCCCGGAAACCGAGCTGAGCCCCACAGTCGCCTTGGCGGAGAGCTCACGGACGGCAGAGCGGTGAGCGCGCTCGTTGAGGTTCGGCGCCGGGTCCCCTTCTGCCGGACCGAGATCAGTCTGGAGGCACGGGCGGCGGCCCAGCGGATCCTGGCCTCAGGGTGGATCACCTCTGGACCTGAGGTCATTGAGTTCGAGCGTGAGTTCGCGGAACACGTCGGCGCACGCCACGCCGTGGCTGTGTCCTCCTGCACCGCCGCAATCGAGATCGGCCTGCGAGCCTTGCAGTTGCCGCCTGGCAGCCGCGTACTCACTTCGACGGTCACCTTCTGCGGCGCAGTCCACGCGATCACCCGAGCCGGCCTCGTGCCGGTGCTCTGCGACGTCGACCCGGAGACGTTGATGCCTAACGCGGCCACGACGCGGGCGGCGGTTAGCCGGGCGGGGGGGGCCGACGCCATGGTGGCTATCCACTTCGCCGGCCAGCCGGCCCCTGTCGAGGAGCTGGCAGAGGCCGCGGGGCTACCGCTCAGCCGGGTGGTCGAAGACGCCGCCCATGCGATCGGCACTTGGGTGGGCGAGCGGTCGGTGGGGGGGATCTCCGCTGCCACATGTTTCAGCTTCTACGCAACGAAAAACTTGCCGATCGGTGAGGGCGGCATGCTCACAACCGACCTTCCAGCCGTCGCCGCGGCGGCCCGTGAGCTGCGGCTGCACGGGATGAGCGCAGACGCCTGGCGCCGCTATCTGCCGGGCCAGGCCAGCTGGCGCTACGAGGTCAAGAGCGAGGGCCTGAAGGCGAACATGACTGACCTTCAGGCGGCGATGGGCCGAGCCCAGTTGCGTCACCTTGGCTCCTGGCAAGCCCGCCGGGCCGAGCTCGCAGCGATCTTCGACGCCGGCCTGGCCGGCGTGCCCGGGATCCGCCTGCCGGCCCGGCCGGCGACGGGCCGCCATGCCTGGCACCTCTACGTTGTGCAGGTCGAACCTGAGTTCGGGCTCGACCGGGGCACCCTGATCGAACGCCTGTCAGAGCGCGGCATCGACTGCTCGGTGCACTTCATCCCGCTTCACCACCAGCCACACTTTCAGCGGCTGCTCGGTCCGGGTCTGGAGAGGGCCTTCCCCGCCGCCGACATTGTCTTCGAACGGATCGTGTCCCTGCCCTTTTTCGCCAGCCTGGGCGACCACGAGGTCGAGCGCGTCTGTTCCGAGATCGCCGGCTTGAGCGAGCAGTCGCGGGCCACGACCGGCGACCTGCATTTGGAGCTGACCCGATGATCGAACCCATCACCGACCCGGATATCCCACTGCTGACCCGACCCCGACAGCGAGTCCGCCTGCGCACGCTCATCGTGGGCGCCGGTGAGGCGGGCCAGGTTCTCGCCCGGGACCTGCTGAGGAGCCCCGAGCTGGGCCTGGAGCCGCTGGGCTTTCTCGACGACAACGCGTTCGCCGAGGAGGTGGACGGACTGCCGATCGTCGGTACGACTGCCGAGCTGGCGGAGGTCGCCCACCGGCACTCCATCGCGGCCGTCATCATAGCCATCCCGTCGCTCAGCAATGCCGAGATCCGCCGGCTGGCCGAGGCAGCTGCGTCGGCGGCCGTTTCCGTGCGATACCTTCCCTCGTTCGGCGCCGCCATCGAGCGCGACGCTCGCATCTCAGATCTCCGCAGGATGCGGGTGGACAAGCTGCTGGGTCGGGACGAGCTGCATGTGGTCCGCTCCGACTCACGGGAGTTGATTCAGGGCAAGCGGGTACTGGTCACTGGCGCCGGCGGCTCAATCGGTAGCGAACTCTGCCGCCAAATCAAAGGCTTCAAGCCCAGCCGGCTGCTGATGCTCGACCATGACGAGTCGAACCTGCACAGGATGCTCATGGAGCTGACCGGCAAGGCGCTCCTTGACAACCCCGAGCTCATCATCGCCGACATCCGTGACCGCGATCGCATCCGACAGCTGTTCAGGCACTGGCGGCCGGAGGTCGTCTTCCACGCGGCGGCCCACAAGCACCTGCCGCTGCTTGAGCTGCACCCGTGTGAGGGCGTCAAGTCGAACGTGCTGGGCACCCGCTGGCTGGTGGACGCTGCGCGCGAGTTCGGCACCGAGCGCTTCATCCTGATCTCCACCGACAAGGCGGCCGACCCCACATCCGTGTTAGGGGCGACCAAGCGCCTGGCCGAGATGATCGTCGAGATGAATGCAGGCCCCCCGACCAAGTTCGCCTCCGTGCGCTTCGGCAACGTTCTGGGCAGCCGCGGCTCCTTTCTCAACGTCCTCACCGACCAGCTCCAGAACGGCGAGCCGGTCACCGTGACGCACTCCGACATGACACGGTTTTTCATGACAGTCGAGGAAGCGGTGGGACTGGTGATCGAGGCGGCCGGGCTCGCCAACGCGGGCGAGACGTTCGTGCTCGACATGGGCAAGCCGGTCAAGATCCTCGACCTGGTCCACAACACGGCCGCCCTGATGCACGTCGTCGACGAGGACTTGGACATAGTCTTCACCGGGCTGCGGCCTGGTGAGAAGCTCGACGAGACGCTCTTCAGCGAGACCGAGCAGCACGTGACAACGCTTCATCCGCGGATCTGGGCCACGGTTCGCAGAGCACCGGACGCCGAGCTGGGCACCTACTTAGACCGGCTGTGCGAAGTTGCCCAGCGCAACCGCATGCACGAGGTGAGGTCAATTCTGGCCGAGCGGTTCCCCGAGGTGGGCCGCCCGGCGACGACGACGACTGATTCGATGGCCGCCTATTACCCAGACGACTTCTGATGATCCACGTCGCGCAGATCGTCACCCGGTTCATCGCGGGTGCCGGGGGCGTCGCCCTGCGCGGCGCCCAGGCGCTGGACCCCGACCGCTACCGGGTCAGCATCCTGGCAGCTGACGGCGGCCCACTGCTGGCCGAGGCTGAGCGCTCCGGCTTCGAAGTGGTGCGCCTGCGCCACCTGCGGCCGGAGGTCAATCCCCGCGAGGACCTCCGCTGCCTGCACGAGCTCACCGATGAGCTGGGCCGGCTGCGGCCGGACGTCGTCCACACCCACAGCGCCAAGGCCGGTGCGCTGGGCCGGATGGCGGCGCGGCGGGCGGGCGTGCGCGCCACCGTCCACACCTTTCACGGCTTCCCCTTCCACGACTTCCAGATGCCGATCATGCGCCGAACCTACATTGAGATCGAGCGCCGCCTCGGCCGCCATACCGACCGCTTCCTGGCCGTGGGAGCCGATGTGGCGGCCGACGCCGTTCGACTGCGGATCGCTTCCCCCGAGCGGCTGCGGGTGATCGCGCCCGCCATCGACACCAGCAGCATCTTTGCCGCCAACCCCTCGTCGCGGGCCGAAGCGCGCCGGCGCCTGGGCGTCCGGCCAGACGCGCCGGTGGTGGGTACGGTGGGCAGGCTGGCCGGCCAGAAGGCGCCCGAGCACATGCTCGAGGCCTTCCAGAGGCTCGGCCGGACCGACGCCAGATTCGTCTGGATCGGCGGCGGCCCTCTGGAGCGGCGCATGCGCGAGCTGGCCGGCCGCCGCGGGCTGCAGACTCGCTTCCTCTTTCTGGGTGAGCGCCGCGACGTCGGCTACCTGCTCCCGGGACTCGACGTCTTCGCGATGTCCAGCCTGTACGAGGGCCTGCCGTGCTCGATCGCCGAGGCGATGACCGCCGGCGTGCCGGTGGTGGCGACAGCCGTCAACGCGGTGCCCGAGCTGGTAGTCCCCGGCAGAACCGGCATCCTGGTTCCCGCCGGCGCCCCGGCCCTGCTCGCGCGGGCTATCGGGCACCTCCTGGACCACCCGGAGGAACGCACCCGGTTGGCGGCGGGGGCTCGGACCCAGGTCCAGGACCGCTTCGACCCGGCACAGCTAGGCAGCGACCTGGCCGAGACCTATTCCCAGCTGCTCGAGGAGCGCCGCGACGCTCCAGCGCTTCGGCTCAGTGAGGCTACTACCGCATGAACGACTCGATGCAGATCACTTACCTCGGTCACGCCGGCATGCGCGTCGACGGGCCCGACGTGAGCATTTTGATGGACGGGTGGCTCTCTCCACGAGGCGCCTTCCTCGCCGCCTGGTATCAGTTCCCGAGCAACGCTCACCTGGACCAGCGTGGCCTGCTCGACGTCGACTATGTGACAGTCTCCCACGAACACCTGGACCACCTCGACGAGTCAGTGCTCGGGCGCCTGCCCGATCGGACTGTCGTGCTGACCCCCAAGTATCCCTCGGACAACGTGGCCGAACGGCTGCGTCGGGCGGGCGTGAAGCAGTTGATCGAGGTCCCGGCCTGGGAGCGCTTCCAGCTGACCGAGCGGGGCGACTGGCTGACCTTCATCACCGAGCAGTCGCCGATGTGCCACGACGCTGCCGTGCTGGTCTCCCTGGGCGGCGCCTCGCTGCTGCACTGCAACGACGCCCGGCTGACCGTCGGCCAGGCCCGGCGGGCGGCCCATGAGTGCGGCGGCCGGATCGACGTCATGCCGCTCCAGATGTCCGGGGCCTCCTGGCACCCGATCTGCTACGAGTACCCGGCCGAGGAGATGGCGCAGATCTCGGCGATGAAGCGGAACGGCAAGTTCAAGGCGGTCGGCCAGCTGGTCCGGATGGTCAAGCCGGAGCTCGTTGTGCCCTTCGCCGGCCCAATGTGCTTCCTGGACCCGGAGCTGCAGCACCAGAACCGCTGGATTCGCTCCCCAGGCATCTTCCCCGACATGCAGCAAGCTGCCGACTTCCTGATCAGCCGGCTGCCCAACCAGACGGTTCAGCAATGGATGCCCGGCGACAGGTACGACCCGCTGGCCAAGGAGCTTCTGCGCGACCCCCAGTGGGCGGACTTTCGGTTCGACGACGCCGATGCCTACATCGATTCCTATGCCGAGGCCCGCCTGCCGGAGATCGAGGCGTTTCGGGCCGCCCACCCGACGCCCGGGCCCGAGCTGGCGGACAAGTTCGTTGAGCACTTTCGCCGGCTGGGCGAGCTCAGTCCCTACTTTCTGGAGCGGATCGACATGACAGTCCGCTTCGAGCTGGTGGGCGAGATGGAGGGTCGTTGGGATGTCCACCTGCGGCCCCCCGGGGTCAAGGTGGACCTCGGTGGCGGTACGGCCGACGTCGGCTATCGTTTCCGGCTTGATCCCCGCTGGTTGGCCCCGGTCATGGACGGCAAGATCGCTTGGGAAGACTTCTTCCTCTCCCTCCGCTTCCAGGCCTGGCGCGACCCCGACATCTACAACGACTACCTGATCGGCCTGCTCAAGCACGCCGACGAGCGGGCCCTGACGGCTGTGGAGAAGTACGAGCTGGGCCGGGCCAATGACGAGAAGATAGTCGTCAGTTCCGAGCACGGCAATTACGAAATCGCACGTTACTGCCCGCACGCGGGCGAGGATCTCGCCATCGGCAGCACGGTGGTGGACGGCGTCATTCGCTGCCTCGGCCACAACCTGGAGTTCGACCTGAAGACGGGAAGTTGCCTCAACGCCCGCTGCGACCCACTCTTCACACGGCCCCTGGCCGAACCGCAGGCAGCCGGCCGCGCGGCGCGGATCGAGTAGTGCCCTCGGAGGCCGTCAGCGACTCCTTCGAGGCGCGCTTGCGCGCGGTCCGCCGGCGGCGGCGGGCGACGCTGGTGCGGACCTGGATGGGCAACGCACTGTGGGCCGGTTTGGCTGGCGGCATCGTGCTGCTGGTTTCGGCGATGATCGGGCTGACCGGACGGCTGTGATCGGCGCGCTTCGGCTCGGGTCTGGGGGAGAGCCGGCGGTCGAGCTGCTTGCCGTCCGGCGTCAGCGCACTGACTCAGTGCCACGAGTGGTGCTGCTGTCGGTCCAGGCGGCGGTGATCCTGCTGCCGATGATCCGGCCGACAGGACCCGGCAACTCCTCGCCGGTGGATTTGGCCATCGCCGCCGCCATCGCGGCTTTCCTGCTCTGGGCCGGCTGGTCGGGGGTCAAGCTACGCGCGCCCTACTGGGGGGCCTGGTCCCTACTGATCGCCGGAGCTGCGATCGGGGCGCTGGCGGGTGGCCGCCCGGTCCCCGCGCTGCTCGACATCGCCCAGGACCTGGTGCTGATGCTCTGGGTGCTGGCGCTGGTCAACATCTGCCGCTATCCCGATGTGTTCCGGGTAGTGGTCAGGACCTGGGCAGTGGCGGCGCCGGTCTGGGCCGCGGTGTTGGTAGTCGCCTACTTCGGCCACATCGACGCCGTCTCCGGTGTCACCGCTCGCCTAGGGGTCCGCGCGGGGATGCTCTTCGCCGACCCGAACATGGCTGCCAATTACTGGTCCATGTCGGCCATGGTGGTGGCCGCCACCAAGTACCCGGCGCGCCGGTCGCTGCGGGTGCTCGCCTACATCGCATTGGCGCTCAGCATCGTGTTCAGCGGCTCGAACGGGGGCGCCTTCTACCTGGCGCTGGCCACTTTCATTGTCATCATCGGCTGGGGGTACCGGCGCTTTGGCATGCAGGGTGCCATCGGGCTGGCGTGCGTGGGCATTCTCATGGGCGGTGCGGCGCTCAACCTGGTCCAGCCACAGAAGATCCAGGCGTGGGCCGTAGCCTCCAATGTGCCTCTCCTACGCGATTCCTTCGGCCGGGCCGACCAGAGCCTGGGCCAGCGCACCCAACTCGTGAACGAGACCCTGGCTCTCCTCGACCAGGGCGGGATTTGGGGGCTGGGGCCGAACACCACCATCGACAACCTGAGGGGACGGCAGCAGGCCAACTTCGTCCATGAGGCTCACGACGACTACATCGAGGCGCTGGTCGAGCGGGGGTTGATCGGCTTCGCCGGCATTTTCCTCCTGGTCGGCTCGGTAGTGGTTCGCGCGCGCTCGGTCTCTGCTCGGCCGCTGGCGCCCGGCTACTCCGAAGCGCTGCCCAATCGGGTGCCCCTGATCGCTGCCCTGCTTGGCTTTGCCGCCTCGGCCACGTTCTATCAGGTCCTCCACTTCAGGCATGGCTGGGCGCTGCTCGGGCTGCTGGCCGCGCTCCACCTGTGGGGCTATCGGCCGGCCGGCGAGGTGGCGCGCAGGTGAGCCTGGTCTCGCGGGTCGTCGGGCGCTCCTGGCAGCTTCGCCGCAGCCCATTCGTCGGCAACCTGATCGCGCTCGGTGGGTCGCTGGCCAGCGTTGCTGTTGCGACCCTGCTAGTAGCCCGAGTGGGAGGTCCCTACGGCGTCGGCCAATACGCCCTGCTGCGGATACTGCCGTGGCTGGTGGCGATCATCGTATCGAGCGGCCTGCCCTACGCCATCTCCTACTTTCTTGCCGGGCCGACCCGGGGCGATCGCCGGGTCCCATCGACCATCCTGGCCATGACCCTGCTCGCCTCAGTGACCGCGATGGCGGTCTGGGCGGTGGCCTCGCCGCTGCTCCGCCCTCTGTTTTTCAGGGACCTCAGCACAGTGCTGGTCGCCTGGGCAGGGCTGAAGGTGGGCAGCCGGCTGGTCGTCATCACCGCCAAGGCGGCGTCTCAGGGCAGTGACGATCTCGCCGGCAGCAACGTCGGCATCCTCCTTGAGGAGTTGTCGTTTCTGCCGATCTACCTGGTGCTCACCATGCTGCATGGAGGCTACGGAGCGATCATCGGCTCGCTCGTCCTGGCGGATGTCTTCACCGGCGCGGTGGTCTGGCTGCGCCTCGCCCGGCGTGGCTTCTTCCGCGGCTTGGGCCGGCCGTCCCTCGAGTTGGGGCGCCGGATCGCAGCTTTCGGGTTCCGCAGCCAGATTGGGAACATGATGACGCTGCTCAACCTCCGGCTGGACTTCGTGCTGGTCGACATCCTGGTCGGGACAGCGGCGCTCGGTACCTACTCAATCGCCTCCAAGTACGCCGAGCTGGTCCGGCTGCCGCCGATCGCCGCCAACTGGGTGCTCTACCCGCGTTTTGCCAAGGACGACCCAGCCAAGGCAGTCCATCGCGCCAAGCGGATGATCTTCCGCCTGGGGCTGCTGACCGCGTTCAGCTGCCTGCCCCTGCTTCCGGCCTCAGGCCTGATCATCCCGAGGCTCTACGGGCACTCCTTCGAGGGCGCCATTCTGCCTGCGCAGATCCTCTTCCTCGGCCTGATGGGCGAGGGCGTTGGGGCGGTGATCAACGCCTTTCTCTACGGCCGTGGCAGACCTGGCCTGGCCTCGATCGCCTCCGGCAGCGCCCTGGTGGTGACGCTGGTGCTCGACCTCCTGCTGATCCCGCGGCTGGGCTCGGTGGGGGCGGCGATCACTTCCAGCATTGCCTACCTGACCACTGACGCCCTGCTGGTCGCCTTCTTCCTGCTAGTGAGCCGGCCGGGCCGACTGCTGCCGAAGCTCGAGCCTATCTTCCCCGACCTGCCAGCCCTGCCGCCCAGCCGGTTGCGACGGGCCCTCGACATAGCCGTCGCGGCGGCCGTACTGCTGGTCAGCTGGCCGCTGCTAGTGCTCCTGGCCATGGCAGTCCGGATCAGCGCGCGCGGCAGCGCCATCTTCAAACAGGAACGGGTGGGCGAAGGCGGCGTGCCGTTCATCTGTTACAAGTTCCGCAGCATGCGGCCGGTGCTGGGCGGGCCCGGCGTCACCGCTGCTGGGGATCCCCGGATCACGCGGCTGGGCCGGATCCTGCGCGCGAGCAGCCTGGACGAGCTCCCTCAGCTGCTGAACGTGCTCCAGGGCGACATGACGCTGGTCGGTCCCCGGCCGGAGAGCATTGAGTTGGCCAGGCGCTACCCGCCCGGGCTGCGGGAGATCTTCGCCTACCGTCCCGGGCTGACCGGTCTGACCCAGGTCCACATGCGCGAGAACCTACCGCCCGGCCTGGAGGACGTGGAGCGGCACTACCTGGAGGAGATGGTTCCATGGCGTGTGGCAATGGACCTTGAGTACCTGGATGACCCCTCGCTCGGCCGCACGATCGGCGTGATGGCGGAGACTGTCGACCACGTTATCGAGCATGGACGCGTCCGGCTGGGCCACGAGCGTTACCGGTTTCGGGGGGAGCCAGTGAACGGGCAAAGAAGCGCTGCCGTCTCGGGCGGCAGCCAAGGGAGAGCAACACCGTGATGATGGAATGGATTGCTCGGCGGCAGAGCAAGCTGCGATCTGCGACGCTGGCCGCCGGGCTAGCGCTGGCGGGCGGGCTGCTGACTGGCGTAGGTGCCCAGGGGGCGGGTTCGACCCTTTACGTCAACATCGGCAGCGGCAGCTGCAGCGACTCGGGCTCTGGCACCCAGGCCCAACCCTTCTGCCACATCCAAGCGGCGGCAACACAGGCGACCGCGGGGCAGACCGTCAGCGTGGCCGCCGGGACTTACAACGAGGACGTGTCGCCAGCAGCGTCGGGCACTTCCAGCGCCCCGATCACGTACACAGCGGCGGCCGGCGTCAAGGTGACCGGGGGCATCGAGGGCTTCGCGCTCTCCAACCGCAGCTGGATCACCATCCACGGCTTTACTGTGACCACCACCACCGGCCCCGGAATCTACACGAATGGCGGCTCCAATCTGACCATTGATGGCAATCATGTGACCAAGGCCGGCTCCCCCAACCCAGGCCAGACTGCGGCCGGCATCCAGCTCGTCGGCACCACCAACTCGCTGATCTCCAACAACCTCACCGACTACAACACCGATCCCGGCATCTACCTCAGCACCGGCTCGACAGGTAACGACGTCAACCACAACGTTTCTGCCTTCAACGCCGAGCAGTGGCAGCGCAACGCGCAGGGCATCAACGACATCGCGAGCGGCAACACCATCCGCTTCAACCTCACTCACGACAATGAGGACTCCGGGATCCAGATGTACCCAGGCGGTGACAACACGCTGGTCACCGCCAACGTCTCCTACAACAACGGCGACCACGGGATCGATGACCTCGACGTGACCGGCGGCAGGGTCATCGGTAACACCGTCTACCACAACTGCACCTCAGGCATCAACGTCGAGGGGACTTCGGGCAGCTACCTGGTCGAGAACAACATATCTGTCGACAACGCCGTCTATCCCGCCTACAAGGGAATCGCCTGCTCCCGGCGGGCGGGCAACATCGGCATCTACGATTCCGCACCTGCCTCGACCACCGCCGACTACAACCTGGTCTGGCTGACTGCGGGCAGCCCGATGTACGTCTGGAACGACACGAGCTACGACTCCACCGCTTCGTTGAATGCCGCCACCGGGCAGGAGGCCCACGGGCTGACGGCGTCACCCGGCTTCGTCAGCTCTGCGGGGTACAACCTGCACTTGGTCGAGGGCTCGCCGGCCATCGACTCGGCCAACTCCGGCGCCAGTGGCGAGCAGACGCGCGATTTGGACGGCAAGCCGCGGATCGACGACCCCACCGTGCCCAACAGCGGGGCCGGCCCGCGCACCTATGACGACCGCGGCGCCTACGAATTCCAGCCGGCGACCGACACCCAGGCGCCGACCGTGCCGCAGAACGTGCGCGCGGTGGCGAACAGCGGGACCTCGGTCACGGTCAGCTGGTCGGCCTCCACCGACAACGTCGGCGTGACCGGCTACGACGTCTACCGTGGCGGCAGCAAGGTGGCCCAGGTAGGCGCTTCAACTCTCAGCTACACCGACACCACCGTCCAGCCGAACACCGCTTACAGCTACACAGTCGACGCCTTCGACGCGGCCGGCAACCACTCCGCACAATCGGCGGCCGCGTCGGTCACGACCCCTGGTGGCAGCGATACGCAGCCGCCGACGGTGCCTCAGAACGTGACAGCCAATGCCAGCTCGCCGACCACGGTGACCGTGGCCTGGTCAGCCTCCACCGACAACGTCGGGGTGACCGGTTACGATGTCTACCGCGGCGGGACCAAGGTCGGCCAGGTCAACGGCTCAACGCTGACGTACACAGACCCCACAGCCCAGCCGAGCACCACCTACAGCTACACAGTCGACGCCTTCGACGCGGCCGGCAACCACTCCGCCCAGTCGAGCGCGGCCAGCGTCACGACCCCGGCGCCGGCCAATCTGAGGTTCGATCAGGCCGGGTCGGTGGCGACTCCCAACACCGCGACGTCGACCACCATCGCATTCACCTCCCCGGTCGCGTCTGGAGACCTGCTGGTGGGCTGGTTCGCGCAGTACAGCGCCGCGGGCCAAGTGCGGGTCTCCGACTCTATCAACGGCGTCTGGACCCGTGCCCCAGGCAACCTCGATTTCGGCGGCAGCGGGGACATCGCCCTCTACTACCTCGCCGGTTCCAAGGCCGCGCCCGGCGGCCTGACCATCACAGTGAGCGCCGCCACCGGCACGTTCCTGCAAGCGGCCGCCGCGGACTACTCCGGGGCGGGTGCGCTGGACCGGATCTCGATGGCGAGCGGCAACAGCACCCAGGCCAGCTCCGGAAGCACGGCCGCAGTGCCAGCTGGCGAACTCGTCTTCGCTGGCCTCCAGACCGGCGCCTCGCCGGGGAGCGCCACCGCCGGCAACGGCTTTACGCTGCGCACGATCACCGGTTCCGCCGAGGCAGCTGCCGAGGATCTGTTCCCAAGCGCTGCGGGCGCTCAAACCGGCATCTTCAACCTGCCCAGCTCGGCCGACTGGTACGCCGTCGTCGCGACCTTCAAGGGCTCCGGCTCGGCCGACACCCAGCCACCTACGGCTCCGTCCAACGTACGGGCGACCGCCGCCAGCACAACCTCGGCCACGGTGACCTGGTCGGCCTCGACTGACAACGTCGGGGTGACCGGCTACGACGTCTACCGGGGCGGGGTCAAGGTCGGCCAGGTGGCCGGCTCCACGCTGACCTACACCGACACCGGGTTGCAGCCCAACACCACCTACAGCTACACGGTGGACGCCTTCGACGCCGCCGGCAACCACTCGGCGCAGTCGGCGGCCGCCACGGTGACCACCCCGGCCGGCTCCGACACCCAGCCGCCGACGGTGCCCCAGAACGTCACCGCGACGGCGAGCTCACCGACCTCGGTGACTGTCGGCTGGTCGGCCTCGACTGACAACGTCGGGGTGACCGGCTACGACGTCTACCGGGGCGGGGTCAAGGTCGGCCAGGTGGCCGGCTCCACGCTGACCTACACCGACACTGGGTTGCAGCCCAACACCACTTACAGCTACACGGTGGACGCCTTCGACGCCGCCGGCAACCACTCGGCGCAGTCGGCGGCCGCCACGGTGACCACCCCGGCCGGCGCGACCCATCGATTCGTGCAAGCAGGCTCGGTGGCTACACCCAACACATCGACGACTGCGACGATCGGCTTCGGCCGCCCAGTTGCCGCCGGCGACCTGTTGGTGGGCTGGTTCGCTCAGTACGATGCGGCCGGCCAGGTCAGGGTGAGTGACAACATCAACGGCGCCTGGACCCGCGCCCCCGGGAACCTGACCTTCGGCGGCAGCGGCGACATAGCGCTCTATTACCTGCCCAATTCCAAGGCGGCAGCCACGCTGACCATCACCGTCTCCGCCGGCAGCGGCACCTTCCTGCAGGCGGCCGCGGCCGAGTACTCGGGGGTTAGGACCCTGGACCAGATCCACATGCAGAGCGGCGTCAGTGCCACCGCCAGTTCGGGCGCCACCGGCTCGGTGCCGGCGGGCGAGGTCGTCTTCGCCGGTCTGCAGACCGGCGCTTCGCCCGGGACCGTCGGCGCGGGCGCCGGCTACACACTGCGGACCGTGACCGGCGGGGCGGAGGCGGCGGCCGAGGATCAGCTCGCCGGCCCTGCCGGCCCCCAAACGGGGACCTTCAACCTGCCAAGCTCATGCGACTGGTACGCGGTGGTGGCGACTTTCAGGTGAAGTTAGCAGAGATGGCACTGCCGGCGGTACCGGCCGTCCGAGCGGTGCCGGGGTCAGTGGAAGCGGCTCACCTCGAGGACGCGACAGCCCTCCGCAAGCACGCGGGCGAGGCCTCCTACTACGTCACCCGATGGCTGCAGATGATGCGCTCCGGATTCAGCAACTGGATCTGGCCTTCGCTGCTGCTGACTGTCGCCTGGCTGCTGCGGCCGGCGCCCTGGCCGTTGTCGCGGTTCTGGGATCTCCGCATCACCCTGCGCAGCCGGGAGGGCTTCCGGCTGCTAGCCCGGCTGAAGGACGTGCCGGGGCCGGCCGATGTCTTCGGACTCGGGGAGTACGACTTCAGCGTGATCGACTTCGGCCACGTGCAGACGGTGGTTGACGTCGGCGCCCACGTCGGCGGCTTCAGCCTCTGGGTCGCCGGTAGAGCCAACTGCCGTGTCTATTCCGTCGAGCCCAACCCGGAGACTTTTGCCCTCCTCGGCGAGAATGTGGCCAACGCCAACCTGGGCGGGCGAGTCACGCTGCAGCGGGCAGCGCTGGCGGGCGAGTCCGGCGAGAGAACCCTGCACACGGACCGCTACTCCACCGATGCCGGCATTGTCGGCGGCCGGCGCAGCGGGGCCGACTTCTCGGTCGAGGCTGTCACCCTCGAGCAGGTCGTCGAAGCCTGTGGGTTCGACTGGATCGACCTGCTCAAAGTCGACGTAGAGGGGGCCGAGCACGAGCTGGACGACTCGGTTTGGACGCGCTCGCTCGAGCGGGTAGGCGTCCTAATCGTCGAATGGCATGGGCTGGTCGCGGGGGACCACGAGCGCCTCGTGCGCACACTGCGCGGCGGCGGCTTTCGAGTCGCCGTAGAGCTCCGGAGCACAGACGTGCTGCTGGTCGCCTGGCGGCCTGTCTCGCCGGCCGGAGCCGCAGACGACATCGTGCCCGGCCACCCAGAGCAATGGCGGCTGCTGTCGCCACCCGGGACCGTGCGGGTCCGGGTCCCCGTCTCGCGGCCCGCCCGCCGTCGGCTGTCGGTGCAGGTCAAGGCGCTCCCTCGGGGGACG
The DNA here is from genome assembly GCA_016464825.1 of Candidatus Dormiibacter inghamiae. Lineage (GTDB taxonomy): Bacteria > Chloroflexota > Dormibacteria > Dormibacterales > Dormibacteraceae > Dormiibacter > Dormiibacter inghamiae. The sequence goes on from JAEKNQ010000040.1 coordinate 96,277, forward strand.
CCGGTGGCGCTCTACGACCGGGTCGTCGGCTCCCGCGGCCGCTGCGACCGCTTCGCCCTGGCTGCGGGGATCCGGCTGGACAAGCACCTGCTGGCGGCGCCTTCCCTGTTCGCTCCGGCCTACTACATCGAGGACCATCCGATCCCCATCGCCTATTTCTGCCGGGAGCTGTTCGTCATGCATCGCGGCCATCCCAGCGTCACGGCGACAGTGGGTGGCCTGCTCTGGCTGGCGGAGCGCTTGTCACCCTGGCGGCTGCTGGGGGCCGTCGCTCCGGTGCGCCTGGCGATCGGGAGGCGCGCTTGAGCACGCCTTTGATCCAACTGGCCAAGCCGGTGGTGAGCGACCTTTCGCTGCTCATGGCTGGCGCCGAGGACCTGGACGGCCTGATCGACGTGCCCGGCATGCACTCGATTGTGGTGGGGATCTCCAAGGATCCCAACGCGAAAATAGTGGTGCTGCTGATCCCCAACGGTGACCGCCTGCCGGCCTACGTGGTCAAGGTGCCGACGACCGACATCGCGGCGGCGAGCGTCGAGTCGGAGATCCACACTCTGAGCGCGCTCGAGCGTGTCCTTCCCGGCTGGGTGGGGCGCCAGGTGCCGCGGGTGGAGGCCGTGCTCCACTTCAAGGGTCGCCCGGCGCTGGTGATGACGGCTCTGGCCGGCACGCCAATGACCACTGGCTACCACCGCTGGCGGCACACCGCCCGGCCCAGTCGGGTGGCGGCCGACTTCGAGATGGCTGGCAATTGGCTGGCGGCCCTGCAGGCGGCGACCGCCGGCCCACGCCGCCCGGTCGAGCTGTGTTCGGGGCTGGCTGACACGCTGCGGTCGCGCTTCGCCGGCGACACCTGGCTGCCGCCTGCACTGGAGATCATGGGCGAGGCACGCCGCCGGCTGGCCACCACCGCGGCGCCGCGAACGGCAGTCCATGGCGATTTCTGGGCGGGCAACATCCTGGTCGACGGGAACGAGCTGAGCGGCGTCGTCGACTGGGAAGCGGGCTCTACCTCCGGCGAGCCGATGCGCGACCTGGTCCGCTTCGCGCTAAGCTACGCTCTCTATCTCGACCGCCACGTGCTGAGCGGTGTGCGCGTTCCCGGCCACAACGGCCTCAGGGTAGGAAGCTGGGGAGCGGGGATTGAATACGCGGTCTCCGCCCAGGGCTGGTTCCCGGACCTCTTTCGACGGTTCCTCCAGGGCGGCATGGCCCGGCTGGGGGCCGACCCCCGGTTCTGGCGCGAAGCCGTCCTGGTCGGAATCTCTGAAGTCGCCGCGGTGGCCGACCACATCGAGTTCGCCCGCCGGCACCTCCACCTGCTGGCCAAGTTCAGTGAAACTGGTTAGCCGAAGCTGCATGCCGGCCGGGCGACCGGCACTGCTGGCCCTGATCACGCTGTTGAGCGCCGCTGCGCTGATGGCTGCATGCAGCGGGAGCGGCGGCGGCACGGCGAAGACTTCAGCCAGACCTGCGGCAACCGCGGCAAGCCCGCAGCCAACCGTGGCGAGCCCGCAGCCAACCGCCCCGGACCGGGGCCCGGGCCAGAAGGGCCCGGTGGTCAGGGGCATCTACCGCTTCAAGTCAGAGGACTGGGGCGCCATGGCCAGCGCCGGTTTTAACGCTGTGACCGACGGCAACAGCTTCGGCGCGGCCCAGACCGCCGCCCGCCTGGCCGGGATGGTCTGGATGGGCAGCTGGAGCGCGGACCGGTGCGCCTTCGAGTTGAGCCCCGAGCAGATGGCGGCCCGGGTGGACCAAAACCGAGGCGTGAATTCGTACTTTCAACTCGGCGACGAACCCAACGTGCAAAAGTGCCCAGGGGCACCGGCGGCCTACCGCCAGGCGACCGCCCTCGTCCACCTGCACGACCCGACCGCCCAGACTTGGGTTGCCGACGATCAATTCAACGACCCCAACCTCGCCGCCTGGCCGTCGGGCCTGCCCATGCAGGGCACGGTCGACATCCTCGCGTTCGACGTCTACCCCTGCCAGCCGGCCCAGCCGTGCCGCTACAACCTGATCGACGAGGCGGTCCTGCGCATCCACCAGGCGGGAGTGAAGTCTTGGCAGTTCATCCTGCCGGACTTCAACGAGCCGTCTTGGCGCCAGCCGACCCCGACCGAGCTGACGCAGATGTACGGGCACTGGCAGGGCCAGGGAGCCTCCGGCTACTGGCTGTACGCCTGGGATGCCGACGGAGTGGACATCCGGACGCTGCCGGGCAACCTGGACGCCGTAACGGCGATCAATCAGCAGCCCGTCTAAGTCCTGAAGTAGGCGAGACACCTGTCTGGCGCCTCCGGGTGTCTCAGGAAACTCGAGGATAAGGACAGCGTGTTTGTTACTTGTCAGGAGAAGGACAGACGCCCATAGCAATGGGCAATTGTCCCAACTGACGGCCAAACTGCCCAGCAACCGTGCGGCAGCGCCCAGCCGCCGGGGCGAATTCGCCCGGGTCGTCCCGCGGACCAGTCCGATGCATCATGAATTGGGGATTAGGCCCCATCGCGCAGCAAGCAGCACCGCCTCCGTGCGGTTGCGCAGGCTGAGCTTCCGGTAGATCGCCGCGATGTGGTTGCGGACGGTCTTCTCGCTGACAGTCCGCGCGCGGGCGATCGCCGCCACCGACCGTGCCTGCCCCAGCTGGGCAAGCACTTCGAGTTCGGTGGGGGATAGATTCTCGGCCGGTGAGCCAGGCACCGCGCCCCGCCGGTGGGGACCGGCGATGGCCGCCTCCAGCAGTTCAGCGCTGACCGCCCGGTGACCGTCGAGTACCGCGACCACTCCAGTGACAAGCTCCGCCTGCGCGCACTCTTTGATGAATAGGCCGGCCGCGCCCTCCAGCATCAGCCCCACGGCCAGCACCATCTCAACCAGCTCGCCGAGGATGATCACTGGGACTGGTGGCCGGAGCTCCAGCATGGCCCGGAGGATGGCGCGGCCGTCCAGCGGCTCCGCGTTCAGGTCGCACACGACGAGATCGGGCCGGGCCGCCTCGACCATCTGAGCGGTGAGGTCAGAGCCGGTCGTCGCCCGGGTCAGTGCGCTCAGCGGCGGCTGGCGAAGCAGCGAGCCAAGCGCCTCCAGGAAGAGGGGTTGGCGATCCACCAGCAGAAGGCTGGGGGCGCACGTGGCGACGGTTCCAGGAGCCGGTGCAGTCGCTCGCCGACGGGCTCCGCCGGCCGGGCTCAGTACGACGGTCATAGACACGCCGCCAGGCAAGACACGCGAGCGGGGCGCTGGCGGCAATGGCGATCCCTGATCCAGCCCAGCCCACTCGGCGGCGCCATGGGCACCAGATCAGCCGGCACCAGGGCCCGGTCAGCCTGCAGCGCGCGCGGCATGAACCGGAAGACGAGATGACGGTGATCCCCCTTTTCTCCCATTCGATTGTGTTCCCTCCTCCACATGTCGGAACCGGCGGAAGTCAGCCGGCCTGTATGCCGAGAATCGCACGCGCCGGCAGTTGCAGCCAATAGGACGTTTTTGCCCCCATGAGCGTGAGGCCCAGGCGACCGGGACGGTCAGCCCCGGTGCGCACGGCGGCGGGGCGTTGGGGTACGCGTCTGCCAATCTCAGAGCTGGCCATCCCATCCGATCGCTCCACCTGGCTCAGAAAGGCGGCAACCCCAGCCCCAGCCCACCCCGCGGCCGGAATGTCCCGGAACCCGAATAGTCCGTTTTCCCAAGCACTGGACGGAGCTGGTGCAGGTAGCCAACCGAATTGAGGCTCTTGACTTGTCTTTTCAAAGGAGTTATGGTCAGTTTACTCGGAACATTCAGTACGGGCTGACCTACGGCCTGGGCTAACAGGCCCTGCCGAGGTCGTCAGTTGTTTACAGCAGCTTTTGGAGGCCGGAAACGGACCTGGTGACCCTCGACACCCTCGCGGACGACGGCAAAGCCCGGTTGGCAGATGCTCAGGCCACCGAGCTGCGCATCAAGCAAGACGTTGCCCGCGAACTCCAGGACCGGGTCGCGCAGCCCATTGCGGCGATGCTCGTCGAGATGGAGAACTTCAATTTGCTCGACTTCGAACGCGAGCGCATGCTGGGCGACGTGACTCTCTACCAGGACGCAATCCGGGACGTGCTGGGCAACATCCGCGAGATTCTCTACGAGCTTCGGGGCCAGAAGGATCTCGGCCGGGACTTTCCAGCCTGGGTCGGCCGGATGCTGGACCGGTTCCAGGCCCAAACCGGCATCCTGACTCGGTTCACTGTCTCAGCGACCTGGCCGTCGCGGTTGGCCATCATGGCGTCGATCAACCTCTACCGGATGCTGGAAGAGGCGCTGAACAACGTCCGCCGGCACAGCGGCACAAAGCTGGTCGAGGTTTTCTTGGAGATAGCGGAGGGGGACCTGGCAGTGGTCAGCGTCGTCGACGATGGGCAGGGCTTGCAATCTGGCCTGGCGGACGACATCGGGCTGGGCAGGCTCGGAATGAGGGAGCGTGCCCTGCTGCTGGGCGGCGAATTGACTATCAAACCCGTAAGCCCGCACCGCACCGAGCTTGCGGCCCTGATTCCCAAGGAGAAGCTGATATGAGCGTTACCACCGAGACCGTGAAGGTAGTCGTCGTCGACGATCAGACCCTGTTTCGCAGCGGGCTCGCCCTGCTGCTGGGCGAGGATCCTCGCATCGAGGTCGTCGGTCAGGCCGGCAGCGGACTGGCTGCCATAGATCTGATTGCCTCGCTGAAGCCAGATGTGATCTTGATGGACGTCAAGATGCCGGGGCTGGACGGCATCGAAGCCACCCGGCGCATACTGACCGCCAACCCGGAAATGAAGGTGCTGATCCTGACCACCTTCGACACCGACTCGAGCATCATTCAGGCCTTGCAGGCGGGGGCTTCGGGCTATGTGCTTAAGGACTCGCGGGCGGACGCCATCGTCTCCAGCATCCTGGCCGTGATGGCCGGCGAGCGGGTGATGGCTAGCACCGTGGCGACGCGGGTGCTCGATATGCTTACCGGCACCAGTACTCGAAACGAGTTCTACGATGGGCTGACCCCCCGAGAGATAGAGATCCTGAAGCTGCTCGCGACTGGCATGGCCAACAAACAGATCGCCTACAAGCTGGGCATCAGCGAAAAGACTGTGCGCAATCACGTCAGCAACATGTACGAGAAGCTGCAGATCTTCGACCGCGCCCAGGCGGTCCTCTATGCCGTACGCAAAGGCCTGGTCGAGGTATAGGTAGTGCGGCCGGCGGGCTAACGCCGCTGGCTGGTAGTTGCAGACCCGTCGCTGCTTCGGAGGTGGCCACCTCGCCCTGAAGCCGAGACTGCGGGACCTCTCAGGGCGTGGGCGCAGCCCCAGGTTGCCCCACCGCTACGTTGAACCAATGCCAGAAATTGAAGCCGCCATAGATGAGGAAAAGCAGGATAACGCCCAAGATGACGAGGCCGAGGATCATTCCAATCGGGCTGCCACCCGGCTGCTCCTCAACTATCTCATCACCGGTCACCGGGTGGCGGTAGTAGCGGCGGTAGGTGTAGCCACCACCGCCGAAGATCAGGGCCAGGAAGAGGGCGACCAGGACGATCAGCAGGAGGGTTCCCATCTAAATTACTCCAGAAGTGGATTAGGCTGGCAGTTCTTGCCCGTAGAAATATGCTAACACCTCTATCATGTTTCGTCCAAAGCTGGAGGTCAAGCAGGCCTCCGCCAGCGCTGGCGAACGTTGTCGATGGCTGAGACGCTGAGCAGCAACCTCGACATGGCCCGGCAGTACGCTAGCCGATTGTGTGGTTGCCGTTCGGCAGGCTGGAGCGGGCCCCGCGAGCTGCAGTGGATGTTTGGGGCGCGGCAGTTTCCGCAGTCGGCAGGTCTTAATGCTCAGTGATCCGCTCGGCGGTAGGCGCCGGGCGGCACTGATAGATGACGTTTGAAGGCCTTACTGAACCCAGCCGCCGACTCATAGCCCGCCGCCGCGGCTACCTGCTCGACCACCGCTCCATCGCGGAGCATGGCGGCAGCCCTTTCCAGGCGCCACTTGGTCAGATACTGGATCGGCGTATCGCCGACAGTAGACCGAAATCGGACTGCAAAAGCGGAGCGAGAGAGGCCCACCCTCGATGCCAGCTCGGCCAGCGTCCACTGCCTGGCCGGCGCTTCGTGCATGAGCTCCAGGGCCGTCCCAACTCTCGCTTCGGCCAGACCGCGCAACCAGCTGGCGTCCTCAGCTGGAAGGTCGGCAAGATGGCTTCGCAGGATATAGACGAAGAGCGCATCGCAAAGGCGGTTGACAACAGTGCTCTTGCCCGGACGATCGGACTGTGACTCGTAGCTTAATAAACGCAGCGTCTGAGCCAGCCAGGCTCCAACCTCACCGCCCGCGTCACGCGCATGAATGACGTTGGGCAGAGAAGAAGCCAGTAGGCTCGGGCGCAGGTCCCGGAACCGAAAGCAGCCGCAGATCAGGTGCGCCGCGGCATGCCTGCCAGGCGCTTGCGTTGGAAGCGTCCCAGCTACAAGGTCGTCAAGCTCCAGGGTCGGTGAGTCGGGGCGATCTCGGAGGCTGTGGCTGTAGCCCGGGGCCAGTACGACGACCTCGCCTGCCTGCACGTAGAGGGGCGCGCTTCCTTCGACCTCCAGCAGGCATTGACCCCGCGAGATGACGTGAAAGGCAAAGTCGTCTCGCGCGCCCGAGCGGATTCCCCAAGGCGGGTTCAGGCGCAGTTCCGCAAAGACGCTGCTTTCGAGGCGAATCGTGTTCAGAACGTCAGATAGTACGTCCACCGTGCTCCTTCTGGACGCCTAGACAAGCAACTCGCACTCTAGCACATAGACAGTCCGCCAGATGCTGATCTATGATTCCGCGATGGCCAGCGCTGCGACTCCAAGCTTCGACCTGGGCGGCAGCGTGGCCATCGTCACCGGTGCGAGCGGTGGACTCGGTAAAGAGATAGCGCGCGAGCTGGTGCGGCTCGGGGCCGAGGTGGTTGTCGGCGTGCGGGACGTGGGTCGCGGGGAGGCCGCTAAAGCAGAGATCGCTGGCGGCGCCGAAGGCAGGGTTCATGTCATGCAGGTCGATGTCGCGACCCTAGCCTCGGTGAGAGCTTTCGCCCGATCAATACAGGAGCGATTCGGTTCCGTTCAAGTTCTGGCCAACAACGCTGGCGCCTGGTTCACCGACAGGCGACTGAGTGCGGACAAGGTCGAACTCACCTTCGCCACCAATGTCCTCGGGCCGCATCTGCTGACCGGACTTCTGGCCGACCCTCTGCGCGCGGAGGGCGGTGGTCGCGTGGTCAACGTGGTTTCCGCGATTTCGACTAAGCCCGACCTCACAGATCTTCAGTTCGAGCGCCGGCCCTATGAAGGTTACCAGGCTTACGCACAATCCAAGGGTGCCTTGCGCATGATCACCTGGGGCTGGGCGAACCGTTTTCAGGGCACGGGCGTGACAGTCAATGCCGCAGCTCCCGGCTTTGTTCGGACCGGCTTCAACCGGAACGCGCGCGGCCTCAGAGCAGCCTTCATCAACCTCTCGGGGCCGGTTTTTCGCTGTGAGCCCCGAACGAGGCGCGGACACGCCAATTTGGGTGGCCACCGCACCCCAGTTGGAACAAGCCACGGGAAGCTACTTCAGTGGCAGGCGGGAACGCGAGGGCGGCCTTCGTGACCCCGACGCGGTGGCCGAGCTCGAACGTCTGTGCTGCGAGTTGGAGGAAACATGACCGATTTGATCCTCGTGACGGGCGCCGGCGGAAACATTGGCGGCCCGCTGGTGAGCCGGCTAGTCGCCATGGGTCTCGAGATCAGGATCCTCAGCCGCGATCCAGCCGACAAGAGTTCCGCTGCCGGCACCGTCCAGGTAATTCAAGGCGACCTTGACCGCCGCGATACCCTGGACCGCGCTCTCGACGGGGTGACAAGGCTGTTCGCCCTGTCCCCGGGCCCAGACGTACCGCTCCAGGACGCCAACCTGTTGAGCGCCGCCGAGCGGGCCAGGGTTCGCCAGGTTGTCTTGCTTTCTTCGTTGGGTGCCGAGCTGGGCGGGATCGGCGGCGGGAGCCAGCATCTTCCGGGAGAGGTCCTGTTACGTGAGTCGGGCCTGCCTTGGACCATCCTCCACCCGAGCGAGTTCATGACTAACACTACGTGGTGGGCCGACTCGATCGCAGCAGCCAGCGCGATCTTCGTGCCTTCGGGAACGGGCCGGGTGGCATTGATCGATCCCACCGACATAGCCGAGGTCGCTGCCCACGTTCTGACAACACCCCAGCAAGACGACGGGAAGATCTACCGGCTGACTGGACCCGAGCCGATGACAACTGCCGATATCGCTGCGCACCTGACCGACATCCTCGGCCGGTCGATCCGACACATCGACATTCCGGCCGCCGAATTCTCGGCCCAGCTGCTCAAGTCTGGACTGCCTCCGCCCCTTGTCGATTTGCAGCTGAAGTATTACGCCGCCGTGAAGGCCGGGACGGCTGACGTGGTCACGAGTGATGTTGAACAGCTGCTCAGCCGGCCGGCAACCGGTTACCGGACCTGGCTCGAGCAGCACGCGGCGTTGTTCCGGTAGATCATTGGTGCCTAGCCCGAGCTGCGGCCACACGAACAGGGACTAGTAGATGAAGCCGATCAGGTGCACCTTGCTGTAGTCGGCGGGGCTCAGTAATCGGGTGTCGATCTCGTTCCAGCCCTTGTAGTTCATCTCCGAGACCTGGAAGGAACCGTCCTCGTTGACCTGTTCCACAAAGGCTACGTGGCCGTAATAGACGCTTTCCCAGGTGATCATGAATGCGCCCGGCTGAGGAGTCTGTCCCACCGGATAGCCCAACGCCCGCGCGTTGTCGTACCAGGCGTGCGCGTCACCCGTCCAGGGCACGTAGCGGCGGCTGGCGGCGTACCAGGTGCACTGGCCGTAGACAAACTTCGAATTGCTGAACGTGCCCATGTGGGGCGCCTCATCCGAGAAGCGTCGAGGCCAGAGTTGGGGGCCGATCCCGCCGGGAACTATCAGCTGGTTGCCAGCCGGCAGCTGGTCGGCGGTCCGAAGGTAGTTGAAGTCGGCGATGGTCTGGGCGGACGCGTGGTAACGGGCAGCTAGGTCACTCAGCGTGTCGCCGGCTTTGACAGTGACCACCACCCCGTGCAGCGGCGGCACAATCAGCTGCTCGCCCGCGGCAATCCTGTCGCTCTTGGCCAGCAGCGTCGGATTGGACCAGCGGATCTCGTTGCTGGAGACCTGAAAACGCTTGGCGACCGAATAGATGTCGTCGCCCTCCTTCGCCGTATAGCGGATCGGTTGGTGCTGCAGCTGCGGACCGTTGGGGAGTCCGGCCGGCTTCACTATCGTCCCAGAGCGGCCGAGCTCGACGCTGCCGCTCTGGCCGCCCTCGCCCAGCGCCAGGCCCTGGGCGTTGACCACGCCGAGCCGCAGGTTCGCGCTGGACCGGAAATCCTGGTTCACAGTCGCGTAACCTGCCAATGAGATCGCGATCACCAAAACGATGGCGTGCGCGAAGAATCGACTGATTACCGCCAACTACCGAGCTACCCCCGAAATTTGCCCCTGCCGCGGGACATTGCTTGTCGGGAGTCACCCTACCCAATCCGCGACTGCGAAGTCAAGCCTGCCCAGGACTTCTCGGCCTGCCAAGCCTCCGGACTCTTTCGGTTCGAATCCAAGCCGTGCCTCGGCTCCGGTTCTATAATCCCGAGACCGGAGAGATGCCGAGCTTTAGCCAGTGCGCTCGCTGCCGACCCGCCACGGTCAGAGTGCGTTGAGAGACGCCGCCGCGTTCGACGACGTCCAGCGAGTCGCCGAAGCGGTCCTGGCAAACGTGAGCCGTGCCATCGTCGGCAAGGACGACGAGGTCCGCCAGTGTCTCGTCACCTTGCTCTGTCAGGGCCACCTCCTGATCGAGGACGTGCCGGGTGTGGGGAAGACGATGCTGGCCAAGGCGCTGGCTCGCTCGCTGGACTGCAGCTTCCGCCGCATCCAGTTCACCCCTGACCTGCTGCCCTCCGACGTCACGGGCGTCCGCGCGTTCAATCAGAAGCAGGATGACTTTGAGTTCCGGCCCGGCCCGGTCTTCGCTCAAGTGCTGCTGGCGGACGAGATCAACCGTGCCACGCCGAAGACCCAAGCAGCCCTGCTCGAGGCGATGGAGGAGCACACGGTCACCGTTGACGGCGACACTCACCTGCTGCCCCGACCGTTCATGGTCATGGCCACCCAGAATCCCATCGAATACTCGGGCACCTTCCCCCTGCCTGAGGCCCAGCTGGACCGCTTCTTCATGAAGGTCCGGCTCGGCTATCTGAGCGCCGAGCAGGAGACTCAGCTGCTGGACCAGGACAAGGTCGAGTCACCCTTCGATGAGCTGCAGCCTGTCATCGCGCCCCACGAGCTGCGCGATGCCCAGCGCCACTGCCGGCAGGTCTACGTCAAGCCGGCTCTGAAGCAGTACATCGCCCGGCTGGTCCAGAAAACTCGAAGCCATCGCGAAATTGCGCTTGGAGCCAGCACCCGAGGCACGCTGAACCTCTTTCACGGTGTTCAGGCCAGGGCGGCGGTTCTCGGCCGCTCGTTCGTCCTGCCAGATGATGTGAAGGCGCTGGCTGAGCCCATCCTGGGGCACCGCATCATCCTCAGGCCCAACGCGGAGATGCAGGGCAGCACGGCGAGTCGCATCCTGAGCCAGCTGCTGGAGCACGAACCAGTGCCCCAGCTGGCCTACGAATCTTGACCGGCCGGCGCTGATGTCAACGATTTCCCGGCTGCACGACTAGGGTTCGGAAGACTTGTCATCGGTTCCGCTGGCGGGGAGGGGCGGCCGATGACCCGGGCGCTTCTTGCTGCCGGGATCGGCGTGCTTCTGTTCCTCGCCTACCTCACTGCCATCAGGCCCGCTTTCGCTGTCGCGTACGCCCTAGGCGGCCTGCTCCTCCTGGCTTGGGCGTGGCCCCGGCTGGTGGCGCGGGGGATCCACCTTCAGCGCTCCCTCGACGCCGGCCGCTCGAGCGTGGGTGAGCCGTTCGAGGAGACGTTCAGCGTGCGGAAGCAGAGCCGCCTGCCCGCGCCCTGGGTCGAGGTGCAGGACCTGAGCGGGCTGCGCGACTACCAGCCAGGTCGGGTGGTTTCGCTGGGCAAGAGGCCGGTTCTCTGGACCAGCCAAGGCGTCTATAAGCAGCGCGGCCGAGTGCGTTTCGGCCCGACCCAGGTCGTGGTGAGCGAGCCCTTTGGCTTGTTCCGCCGCCAAGTTCGGGTCGAGGCGCTCAACGAAGCCCTCGTCTACCCGCGCATCTGGCCGCTGCCCGAGTTGGTGGTGCCGGCCAGCCAGCATGCCGGCATCGCGCCCCGCACAGGCAACTGGTCCGACTACCCGCCGGAGAGCTCAGGTGTCCGCGACTACGTCGCTGGCGACTCTTTCGGCCGCATCCACTGGCCGCTCAGCCACAAGCACGGCCAGCTCATGAGCAAGACTTTTGAGCAGCCGCTCACAGCCGACGTCTGGGTGGTGCTGGACCTGGAAGGCAGCGTCCACCATGGCGAAGGCCTGGAGTCGACGCTTGAGTATGCCGTCAGCCTGGCTGCCTCCCTCTGCGTCCAGGTGCAGGAGAACGGGCGCCAGGTCGGCCTCATCGCCACCGACGATCGCGGGACGCTGATCGAGCCCAGCCGCACCGGCCGGAAGGACCGGGCGCTGCTCGATTATTTCGCACTCTGCCGAGCGGACGGGAGTCTGCCGCTAGCCCGCGCGAACGTCTGGGAGAAGCTGCGCCGGCTCCCCCGACGGGCGGTAGCCGTCATCACACCCAGCGCCGATCCGGCCTGGCTCGGCAGCCTGCAGAGCGTCAGAGCGCCGGGCACCGCGTTGATAGTCTTCTACCTGGACGCCTGCAGCTTCGGCGCCGCCGGCAGCAACCTGAGCTTTGATCTTGGCGCCGAGACCGAGCTCTATGTGGTGCGCCGGGGCGACGACTTCTCCCGCCTGGTGAGCACGCGTGATGCAGTCCGCCTGGTCTGACCGCGTCAGGGGCACCGTCCGGCCGCCGCGCGGCGTCTGGGTCACGGCCTGCCTGGTCCTCCTGCTGACCTTGGCTCTGGCCAACTCCACGGTGACCGCCAACTGGGTGCCGGATTCGAGCTCTCTCACGCTGGTGGCGCTGGGCGCAGGCCTGCTCTTCGGGTTGGCCGCGCTGATCCGGCCGCTGCCCGCCGGCGTGGCCCTACTGGTGGGTCTGCTGGCTGCTCCACTCGTCGCTGTGTGGGCCAGCCACGGCGCCCTGGTCCACGCCCATCCGAGCGACCCGGGCGATTTGCTCGGGCTGGCCCGCGCCTGGTGGCCGCGGGTGCTGAGCGGGGATGCGGCGCTCGACAACGTCTCCTACCTCTACCTGCTGAACCTGGGCTTCTGGCTGATCGGCGGCTGGCTCGCCTGGTGCTCACTGCGCTGGCGGCAGCCGCTGCTCGGCGTGGCGCCCGGGGCGGTGGTCTTCGCTGGCAACCTCCTCAACTTCCCCGACCAGCAGAACGGTTATGTCCTCAGCTTTCTCATCCTGACGCTGAGCCTCCTGCTCTGGTCCACCTACCAGCGCTCGCTGGAGTCGGCGGGACGGCGGCAGGTGCGCCTCAGCGGTGACGCCCGCTGGGACTTCTGGGAAAGCGGGGTACTGGTTCTCGTGGGGCTGGTACTGCTCGGTCTGTTCCTGCCTCCGCTCTCCACCACCGATCGCACCATCGACCTCCAGAACTCAGCCTTTCGAGGCTGGGCGGACCTGCAGGAACGCTTGAACCACCCGGTTCCTCTAGGAGCGGGTGCAGCCACCGGGAACTCAATAGGATTCACCAGCGACGTCAGGATGGGTGGACCCATCCAGCGCACGAGCGGAGTCGTCTTCACGTACAAGTTCGACAACGCAAACGGCGGCCCGGCCTACTTCCGCGGCCTCAACCTGAGCCGGACCGGCCGCGGCCCCACCGGTCCCGAGTGGAAGTACAACGAGATAGTCCAGCCATCGGTGCCGATCGCCAAGGACACGGCGATCTCCTACGCCGAGAGCTACCAGGAGCAAGCCCAGGCCGGCGTGCGGATCCAGATGCTGAAGCCACCTGGCGCGGCCCAGGACGTCATCTTCTATACGGGTCAACTGCAGAAGCTCGACCGCGCGGCCGTAGCACATTCCAGCCGGGGCTACGGCCAGCCAATTCCCAGCCGCGGCCTCTACACGCTCGACCGCCTCTCTGGCCTCGATGGCCAGGGCGGCTCCGGCAGCTACCACGTGAACACCACCTACTCGACGGCTGGCGAGGATCAGCTGCGGGCCGCCGGCACCGACTATCCTGCCTGGCTGGAGCCCTACCGAGCCTTCTCCAACGCCTACCAGCCCAGCCAGGCAGCCACCCTGCCCACGCAGGGTTACCGGCGGCCAGAGGTGCTGCAGCGCATCGCCCAGCTGGCCCAGCAGGTGACGGCTGGCAAGACGAACCCGTATGACCAGGCGCAGGCCATAGAGGCCTACCTGCGCAGCACCTACACCTACACCCTGAGTCCACCATCGCCGGGCCCCGATGACCCGCTGGACTACTTCCTGTTCACCGGCAAGCAGGGTTACTGCGAGTACTTCGCGAGCGCCATGGGCGACATGCTGCGCTCCCTCGGCCTGCCCACCCGCTTGGTCAACGGCTACGGCCCCGGCACCTATGACGAAAAGCTTGACCGCTTCGTGGTGAAGGAGTCAGACGCGCACACCTGGGTCGAGGTGTACTTCCCGAGTTACGGCTGGATCCCCTTTGAGCCCACGCCTGACGGCCAGTACTTCCCGATCCAGCGGGCCGGTGCCGGCGCCGGCTGCGCTCCCGGCTCCATCGCCTGCGATCCCAACGCCGTGGGTGCGGGCAATGGGGGCTTAGGGTCCACGCCGCGGATCGCGCCGGGCCTGCTTGATCCCAATCTGAACGGCGTGGCAGGCACTGGTGGCGCGGGCGCCTCACGGCTGCCAGCCGCCTCGCCGCTCCTGCTGCTCCTGCTGGCCCTGTTCCTGGCCTTGGGCTTACTCTTCCTGTCGCGCTATCTGCGGCCCGGGACCGCGGACGGCGCCTGGTCCAGGACGCGTCGGCTGGCGGCACTGGCAGGCATCCGCGGTTCCCCCGGTGAAACGCCTCTCGAGTTCGGCCGGCGGCTGGCGCGGGAGATGCCCGAAGCGGCCGGCCCAGCCGGTCGCCTGGCGGATCGTTTCACGCTGGCCGCCTATGCCCCGCGGCAGCTGGCCGAAGCCGCCGAGGATGCGGCGTTGGAGGCATGGCTCGAGCTGCGGCCACTTCTCTTGAGGCGGCTCAAGGACAGATTGACGCGGCGGCGAGTAGCCTACTCGGCATGACGCTTCTCAAGGTGTCAGCCTCGGGCCAGGTGTACGACGCGGAACTGGCGCAGGTGAAGGTGACCCGTGACCAGGGCGGGGGCTACTACGTCCACGGGCGCGGACACTTCCTCTTCTTCCCGGACCGCGAGCAGGCGGAGCGTAAGCAGCGGGACCTGGAGGCGATGGCGCGCTCGCGGGAGTTCCACCGCTGATCGGCCGGGAGTACCCGCCGGTTGAAATCAGCATCGAGCGGGAGCGTGTCGAGGCATTCGCCCGCGCGGTGGGCGCGGATCCGGCGCAGGGAGTCCCGCCGACATTCGCCGCCGTGTACGGGTTGTTCGCCACTGCGCCCCAGCTTTTCCAAGACGCGGAGGCCGCTGTGGACGTGGCCAATCTCCTCCATGCCGAGCAGGAGTTTGAGTGGACCCGCCATCCGGAGGTGGGCGAAACAGTGGTCGCCCAGGGCCGCATAGTCTCAGACCAGCAGCGGCGGGGCATGCGCTTGTTGGGCTTCGAAACCTTTGTCAGCAGCGGCGACGAGCCGGTCTGCCGCTCGAAGACACTCTTCATCATCCGGGAGGCGGCATGAGGGAACGCACGGTCACGGTCACCCGGGACCAGATCGCGGCCTACGCGCAGGCGTCAGGCGATCACAACCCGATCCACCTGGATGAGAAGTTCGCCCGTTCGGTGGGGCTGCCCGGCGTGATCGCGCACGGCATGCTCCAGATGGGTCTGCTGGCCAGCGTGGCAGTGGAGGAGGCAGGCGATCCCCGACGGTTGAGCCGCCTCTCGTGCCGCTTCGCCGGGATGGTGCGGCCCGGCGACGAGATCACCTACCGCGCCGAAGCAAACGATGGCGGCCTCAAACTGTCGGCGGTCAACCAGAACGGCGAAGCCGTCCTCTCCAGGGCGAGCGCCAAGTACTGAGCGGGGCAGGCGCCCGAAGGAGAATCGCATGCCCCTCGACTTTTCCCTGAGCCCTGAGCAGGAGGAGATCCGGCAGCTCGCGCACACCTTCGCTGAGAAGGAGATCCGCCCGGTGGCGGCGCATTACGACGAGAGCGAGGAGTTCCCCTACGAGGTGGTCCGCAAAGCCCACCGCCTGGGGCTGAGTCCGGCCGCCTTTCTGCCCGAGGAGTACGGGGGCCAGGGCCTTGACTTCCTGACTGAGCTGATCCTCAACGAAGAGCTGCACTGGGGCTGCGCAGGCGTAGGTGTTTGCATCCAAAGCATGGGCCTTGCCATCGCCGGCATTCGTTCCATGGGCAATGAGGAGCAGAAGCGTCGCTGGTTGCCTCAGTTCACCGATCCCGAGCGGCTGGTGCTGGGCGGCCTGGGTCTTACCGAGCCCGATTCGGGCTCCGATGCGCTGGCGTTGAAAGCAACCGCCCGGCGCACTGCGGAGCGCGGCGAGCCCGGCTACGTGCTGAGCGGCACCAAACAGTTCTGCACCAACGGCGGCATCGCCGACTACCACGTGATCTTCGCCAACACCAATCCGGCCGCCGGCCCCGGCGGCATAGCTGCCTTCCTGGTCGAGAAGGACACCTCAGGGCTCGTCATGGGCCGCAAAGAGCAGAAGCTCGGCGTCCGGGCCAGCCACACCGCGCAGCTCATCTTGGCGGACTGCTTCGTGCCGGAGGACCACCGATTGGGCGGTGAGCCGGAGAGCGATGCCGCGGGACCCGGGGCGCTGGGGGCGCTGACCACGCTGGAGGCGACCCGACCGGGCGTGGCGGCGGGGGCGCTTGGCATCGCTCGCGCGGCCTACGAGTTCGCGCTTGACTATGCGTGCCAGCGACACCAGTTCGGCCGGCCGCTCGTTCAGCACGAGGCGATCGGCTTCAAGCTGGCCGACATGGCGACCAGCATCGACGCCGCCCGGCTGCTCATCTGGCGCGCCGGCTGGATGGCAGTCAACCGGCGGCCATTCGAGCGGGCGGAGGGCTCCATGGCCAAGCTCTTCGCGGCCGACGTGGCGATGGACGTGACAATCGATGCGATCCAGGTGCTGGGTGGCTACGGCTACATCAAGGAGTATCCGGTCGAGAAGTGGATGCGCGATGCGAAGATCTACCAGATCTGGGAGGGCACCGCCGAAATCCAGCGCCTGGTGATCGCCCGCGCCATCAGCGGCCAGCGCGCCACCATCCGGCTCAACGATTGAGACGGGTCACGGATGGCGGCGGACATGTTTGATCTCAGCGGTCGGGTCGCCGTAGTCACGGGTGCTTCCCGCGGTTTGGGCCGGGAGGACGCCCTCACCCTGGCCAGGCAGGGGGCCGACGTGGCCATCACCGACATCCTGCTGGAGGACGATCCGCAGTTGGCCGCCACCGCCGAAGGCGCCAACAGCGTGCTGGCCCAGGTTGCGGCCAGCCAGGGTTGGGTGCATTCCCACGCCACCGCCGAGGAGATCCGCTCATTGGGCCGGCGCGCGACGGCTGTCAAGATGGACGTGACCAACCGCGAACAGGTTCGAGAGGTGTTCGCGCAGGTCAAAGAGCTGTTCGGCGGTATCGACATTTTGATCAACAACGCCGCCACGCTCGACCACACAGCGCAGATTCGGCAGCAGGACTACGCGCTCTGGGACCGGGACATGGCTGTCAACCTCACAGGTGCTTTCAACTGCACCAAGGAGGTTTGGCCCCACCTCGTCGAGCGCGGTTGGGGCCGGATCATCTACATGTCCAGCGTGGCTGGAACCATGGGCGGCTTCGGACAGGCCAGCTACGCCGCCACCAAGGCCGGCCTGATCGGGCTGGCGCGGACGGCGGCGCTGGAGGGCGGCAGGCATGGCATCACCGCCAACGCAGTGGTGCCGGGCATCATCCTCAGCGAGGCGGGCAGCGCCGCGGCCGCCGTGAACCCGCTCTACGAGCGCTTCCGAAACCGCACTGTGATGAAGCGCTTCGGGGAGCCGTCGGAGGTCGCCGCCGCTATCGCGTTTCTCTGCAGCGAAGAGGCGGGCTACATAACCGGCACCGCGCTCGAGATCGCCGGCGGCATCCCGCTCTTCACCGCCTGAGGTGGCTGACTCTGTCGACGTCCGCTTATCAGGCTCTGTCGCCCGCGTGGTCATGCACCGCGGCGGCAACAACGCGATAGCCCCCGATCTGATGCAGGAGCTGGCCGGCGCCTTCACTGCGCTGGGCGCCGATGTCGAGGTCCGCGCGGTGGTGCTGGAGAGCGCTTACGAGCGTTACTTCAGCGTCGGCGCGGACCTGAGCGAGATGGGCAGCTTGGACCGGGAGGCGCCGGACGCTGAAGAGCAGGTCCTCCGCCTGCTCGCTCGCTCCGCTGCCGGCTTTGCCGCCATCGCGACCTGTCCCAAGCCTGTCATCGCTCGCTTGAGCGGCCATGCGCTGGGCGGCGGCTGCGAGCTGGCGCTCTGCTGCGACTACCGGATCATGGTCCAGGACGGCCGCTCCCGGATCGGCCAGACGGAGGCGGCCCTCGGCATCATGCCGGGAGCCGGCGGCAGCCAGAGGCTGCCGCGCCTGATCGGCCGAGCGCGGGCTCTGCCCCTGCTCTTCGAAGCGAGGAGGCTCTCAGCCGTCGAGGCGGAGGCGATCGGGCTGGTCAACCAGGCGGTGCCAACCGAGGAGCTGGAGCAGGCGGTGCGAGAGCTGGCTGAGCGGCTGGCGCGTTCGCCCACGCTCGCCCTGGGGCTCATCAAACAGTCACTGAACGAGGGCGAGGACCTGCCCCTGGCAGCGGCACTGGAGCTGGAAGCTCGGAATTTCGCCCGGGCGGCGTTGAGTCAGGACGCCCTCATCGGCATTGTCTCGTTCTTCCAGAAGCAGGAGCCAGAGTTCACAGGCCGCTGAGTTCAGCGCTGAGCGAACAGTTCGGCATCGCGTTGCCTTCCGGGCAGGCGTCGTGCGCAGCGTCGACGCGATGCTAGGCTTCGGCGGGTGGTCCGCAGATCGGGTGCGCTGCTAAACGCGATCCTGGCCACCTTGGTCTGCGCCGTGCTCCTCTACTCCGGCACCAACGGCGTGGGCCCGCTGACAGGTGTCGGCCCTCTCCTGGACCCCGCAACCGGTTTTTGGACCGCGGGGCGGGATGCCGCTCCACCGCACGATCAGACCCTGCAGCTGACCGGCCTGCACGCCCAAACCTCGGTCACCTTCGACGCTGAGGGCGTGCCGCACATCCGGGCCCGGGACGATCACGACCTCTTCCTCGCCCTGGGCTACGTGCACGCCCGCTACCGCCTCTTCGAGATGGACTTGATCCGGCGCCAGGGCGAGGGCCGCCTGGCTCAGGTGCTGGGCGGCAAACTGCTACCCGTCGACGAGTTCGAGCTGGACCTGGGGCTGAGCCGCACTGCGCTGAAGGATCTGAAGCGCCTGGCGCCCGATGAGCGCGCGGTGTTGCAGGCCTACGCAGACGGTGTCAACGCCCGCATCCACGAGGCCAAGACAGAGCGCAACCTGCCGGCTTTCTTCAAGCTCCTCGGCTATGAGCCGGCCGACTGGCAGGTCCTGGACACGGCTGTAATCAAGGGCATTCAGGCTCAGGATCTCGCCTATCAGACCAACCCGCTGACAAACGCCCGCCTGGTGAAAGCGCTTGGCGCCGATCGGGCGAGCCGGTGGTTCCCCGTTGTGCCGGCGTCCAACCGCGACACCCCCTACGATCCCGGGCCCTACCAGACAGCCGCTGCGGCACCGCTGCCAGCGGCGGTCGTAAGCGATGGGGCGGATGTGGCAGCGGCCTCACTGCTCAGCCGAACCGCCGGCCTGCCGAAGCTGGCTTCGGAGACCGGCGCCAGCAACAACTGGGCTGTCGACGGGACCCTGACCGCCTCCGGCAAGCCGCTCATGGCCAACGATCCTCACCTGGCGCTGAACCTGCCCTCAGTGTGGTTTCAGGTGGATCTGGAGTCGCCCTCCTATCACGTCCGCGGGGTCACCTTCCCCGGCGCCCCGGTGGTGCCGATCGGTCGCAACAAACAGATCAGCTGGGGGGCCACCGACACCCAGAACCAGGCGACGCTCTACTACGCCGAAAAGACCGACCCAGCGCACCCCGACCAGTATTTCTGGCAGGAAGCCTGGCATCGAATGGACAAGATCTCCTACGACATCCCTGTCAAGGGTGGCGCCGTGGACCACCATGAGCTGAGGCTGACTGTGCACGGGCCGATCCTGACGCAGCAGGGCCAGGCGCTGGCAGTGGATTGGATGGGCAACGTCCCCTCCAGCGGCCTGGGCTCGATCCTCAGGATGATGCGGGCGGGAGACTGGCCGAGCTTCAAGTCGGCGCTGACAGATTGGACCTCGCCGACGCAGAACTGGATCTACGCCGACGCCGCCGGCAACATCGGCATTTATGCTCCCGGGCTCTATCCGATCGTGAACGCCGCTCGGCCGGACCTTCCCCTGCCCGGCACCGGCGAGGCAGACGTGGTCGGCACAGTGCCGCTGGCGCAGGTACCGCAGGCTTACGACCCGCCCAGCCACATGGTGGTCTCCGCGAATCAGCGCCCGGTCGGCGGGGCCTACCCCTATTACATAGGCACTTCTCAAAACGATTTTGACCCCGGCTACCGGGCGGCGGAGATCCGGACGGCCCTCCAGACGCGAAAGGGTCCCCTCACAGCGCTTGACATGGAGCGCCTTCAGTTCGACGATCGCGACCAATTGGCAGTGCGTGTGCTGCCGCGACTGCTGGGAGCCGTGGGCGAGGCGGATCTGGATCCGCTGCACAGGCAGGCCCTGGCGGAGATCCAGCGCTGGGACGCTGTTATGCGTGCCAACTCCGCCGCAGCCAGCATCTGGGATGCGTTCTGGCGGGAGTACCTGAGGCAGACTTTCCAGCCCTGGTGGGATCGCTACCGCGTGGGCGTGCCGATCACTGAGGTGGCCGGGCCCCTCGGAGCTGACCTTGAAGGCTGGACGGTGGCGGGCGCGCCCACCGACGCTTTTGCGCCGCCTGGCTCGGCTCCGGCAACGCCTGACGTCGTGATGGAGAGTGCTTTCACCAAGGCTGTCAACTCGCTGGCTCAGCGGTTTGGCGCCCGGGTCCAGATGTGGGACTGGAGCCGGGTTCACCAGCGGCTGATCGCCTCTCTCATCGACAAGAGCCTGAGCTACGGCCCTCGCGGGGCCGGCGGGGATGAGCGCACGCCTGACGCAGCCGCAGGCACTGTCTCAACGCATGGACCCAGCTGGCGGATGGTGGTGGACTGGGGCAGCGGCCGCTCGTACGGCGTCTACCCGGCGGGGCAAGCCGAGAACCCTGTCTCGGCCTGGTACGAAAACCTGGTCGACGATTGGTGGGCGGGCAGATATCACGAGATGACCACGGCCGCCGAAGCAGAGGGCCGCTCGGGGTCCGCCACCTGGACGCTTCAGCCGTGATCGGCCGGCAATCGGCGGGGCTGGTGGCGGCGGCTGGGGTGCTGATGGTCGCTGTGATCTGGGCGGGACTTCAGATAGGGGTCTGGTGGCTGGCGCTGCCTGCGGGCTTCCTGCTCACCTTGCTGGTCGCGGGCGCACCCTCACTGCACACGGCCTGGCTTGCCGCCGCGGCCGCCTGGGCGCTCCCCTTGGTCCTGTTGACCGCCGGCGGCGACGCGGGACGCAGCTCAGTGGTGCTCTCGGGCATCCTCGGCTTCCCCAGCCTGCCTCTCTTGGCAGCTCTGCTGACTGTTGTGTTCGGTGCTTTGCTCGGTCTCGCAGGCGGCTGGCTGGGGGCCGCCGTCCGCCGTGTACTGCGGCCGGCCAGGTGAGGCGGCGGCAGGAAGACCTGCATGGCTATGACGTGCTCACTGCCATCGACTTTGCGCTGGAGCGGGTCCGCGAAGCCTATGAGAACGGCTATGAGGAGATCGAGCTCGTTCACGGCTCGGCCTCGGTCCAGGCGCGGGTCGAGGACGGCCGAGGCCGCATCAAATGGGAGCTGCGGGCTCTTTTCGACCAGGGGGGCTTCGACCCTTGGTCGCGCCGGGATCGGTCCTGGCCGCGGGCGGGCTCGCTGCTTTTGGCGCTGAAGCGCAATCCTCGCCCCCGGAGCGAAGCGTGGACTCCGGCGCCGAGACCAGCGCACCGGCGCTGAGGCGGTAGGCCGGCTCTACGCGCCGGAGGCGGGAGGCGGGCCACCGAGAGTGCCGGGACAGCCCAGCCGCCAAACTTTGCCAAAATGCTGTGCCTTGATTTCCGTCCAGGGGCTTACCAAGTACTACGACGAGCGCCCGGCGATCGTCGACGTCACCTTTTCCGTTCCCCGCGGCCAGATCCTCGGCTTCCTGGGTCCCAACGGGGCAGGCAAGTCGACGACCATGCGCATCCTGACGGGCTACTTGGGGGCGACCGCCGGCACTGCCACTGTCGCCGGCTTCGACGTGTTCTCTCAGTCCCGCGAGGTGCGGCGCCGGATCGGCTATCTACCCGAGCTAAATCCGCTCTACCCGGAGATGCGGGTCGATCAGCACCTGTCGCTGGCCTGCCGGCTGCGCGGAGTGGCGCCCAACCGGCGCCGCGCCCGAGTCGACACGGTCATTGACGCCTGCGGCCTGGGCAGCCGGCGCCGAGATGTGATAGGCCGCCTCTCGAAGGGGCTTCGACAGCGGGTGGGTCTGGCCCAAGCGCTCGTCCATGAGCCTGACGTGCTGATTCTTGACGAGCCGACCGCGGGCCTGGATCCACGCCAGACCCGGGAGACTCGTGACTTGATCCGGTCGCTCGGCCGCCGCCACACAATCGTCCTCTCCAGTCACGTCCTGAGCGAAGTGCAGGCCAGCTGCGAGCGGGTGGTGATCTTGGACCAGGGCCGCATAGTGGCCGACGACACGCCGGCAGGGCTCTCGCGTCGGTTGGGCGAGGGTCGCCGCCAGCAGGTGGAGGTTAGGGTGCAGGGTGAGCGAGAGGCGATCGAGGCCTGCTTGGCCGAGCTCCCAGCTGTGAACGAGGTGAAGCTGCAGGCCACTCAAGAGGATTGGTTGGTGCTGGTCAACGGCAGCGGCGCGGACCTGGAGGATCAGGTGGCTCGGGCTTTTGTCGGGGCCGGCCTCAAGCTGCGCTCGCTGAAGAGCGCCTCGATGAGCCTGGAGGAAGTGTTCCTCAAGGTGACCAGGGGCGGCCGCCGCCGCTAGTGAATAGCAGCTGATGCCCCGCCGCAAGACCGCCCGCCGACACGTTCGCCGGCAGCCCGGCAGCCCTCCCAGCGCCGGTGCTCTGCCGCTCAAGCCGAGCGGTGCAGCGAGGTCAGCGGTGCTGATCGAGGAGCCGACGACCGAGCCGCAAGTTCTTGGCCCGGAGGTCGCTCGAGCGGAAACGGGAGCCACGACCGAACCGTTCGCGGAGGAGCTCGACCCCGACCGGCTCGCGCCGGGCGACCGCCTCTACGCAGCCCTCTGGGGCAGCGGCCTGCCCAACGTCCTGACGCTGGCGCGGCGCGAAATGACGGGGCTCTTCGTGTCTCCCATCTTCTACGTGGTGGCCGCCCTACTGGCAGTTCTCGTCACAGTCTTCGGCTACCTGCCCAACCTCGCCAACGAGCAGCCCTTCACGATGGGCCAGATCTTTGCCCTGGTCGAGACGCTGATGGTCTTCATCAGCCCATTGCTGACCATGCGTCTGCTGGCGGAGGAACGGCGGGCGGGCACGCTGGAGGTGCTCCTCACGTCGCCGCTGCGGGATTGGGAGGTGATAGTCGGCAAATGGCTGGGTGGTTTCGGCGCCTTCTGCGCGGCTTCCGCCTTCACGCTCGTCTACGTGGCGCTCATGTCCATCTATCAGCAGCTCAAGACGGAGCTGCCCCTGTTCGGTCACACGTACCAGATCCCGGCCCTCGACTACGGCTCCATCTGGGCCGGCTATGCCGGCCTGCTCTTCATCGGCGCCACCTGGACGGCGATCGGGGTGCTTGCCTCGAGTGTGACTTCGAACCAGGTGATAGCGGCGATGGTGGCCATGTTTGCGCTGCTCACCCTGCACATCGGCCTCTCCTTCTCAGTCCAACTCCCAGTTCCCGCCGGGCTGCGGGACGTGCTGGACTACGCCAGCGCCGCCAGCCACTACGCGAGCTTCAATGCGGGGCTGATCACGCTGCGCGACAGCGTTTACTTCCTGAGCGTGATAGCGGCTGCGCTCTTCCTGGCGACTCGGGTGCTGGAGTCGCGGAAATGGCGCTGAGCCAGGGTTCGCGCGCAGCGCTGAATTACTCTCGGGCCGCCCGCTGATGCCTCGCGGCTGGAGCGGCCGATCGGCACTGGCTGCAGCTGGCGCCGGGATACTCCTGCTCTGCGCGGGAGTCGGCCTGGCGCTGAACGCGGGGGCGGTCGACCGGACTGCCGGGCTGACGCTGGTCTTCGGGGCGGCTGCGCTGGCGGTGGGTGGGGTGCTCGATCCGGGCGCCTTTCGGGCGCTTGCCCAGACGCGGCGAGGCAGGTTCGCCACTCTCGCCGTTCTCGTCAGCACGCTCACTATTGGAATCCTGGGCCTTCTCAACCTCGTGGCTGCGCGGAGCGTGCAGGCGATCGACCTGACGCGCGCCGGCTACTACACGCTGGCGCCGCAGTCGGTGCTGGCGGCCAAGCGGCTGGATTCCGACCTCACCATCACAGGCTTTTTCCGGCCTGACCAGCAGGCGAGCAAGCGAACGGCGACCGGCCTGATCCAGCTCTATCAGCAGCAGACGCCGCACATTCAGCTTCGTTTCGCCGATCCTGACCAGGATCCGTCGCTGGCCCAACAGCTGGGGGTGGAGATCGCGGGGGATCTTGTGCTGCGCTACAAGGCCAAGCCACCGGTCATTCTGACGCTTGCCTCACAGTCGGAGGCGGATGTGACAGGGGCGCTGCTGCGCCTCCAGTCGAACCGATCGCCGCTCGTCTGCTGGGCCCAGGGGGACGGAGAGCGCGACCTGCTCGACAGGCAGAGTCAGACTGGTTACGCCCAAGCGCAGGATGTGCTGAAGCAGCGTGGATACCGGCTCCAGACACTGCTCCTCTCGCAGCAAACCACTCTGCCGGCCGAATGCGAGGTGGTGGCGATAGTCGGCCCCACCAGCGCGTTGGCGGCGCCGGCCCAGGCAGCGCTGAACCAGTACCTGGGCCAGGGTGGCAAGCTGCTCCTCGCCTATGCGCCCTGGCAGGGCGAACCTGTCACAGCCTCCCTCAACGCGCCGCTCAAGGACTTGGGCGTCGGCTTCTCGGGCGGCCTTGTGGTGGAGGGCGACTCCAGCCGCCAGGCCGCCAATGACCGGACGGTGGCGGCGGTCTTCAATTACGGCGACTCACCCCTCAGCAAGGGCTTGGCCGGTCACACTGTGCTTTTCCCCCACTCGAGCAGCGTCAGCGGCCAGCCGGCGGCGGGTGTCGACTCAGTGGACGTCGCGCAGAGCTCGAGCAGTTCCTATCTGGTCGCTCAGCCGCGAGCTCAGGCGGACCTGGATCGCAAGGACTCGGACCAGCCCGGCCCGCTCACGCTCATGAAGACGCTGGAAGCGAAGAGGACCGCCGACCGCAAGACTAGGGTGGTCCTGGTGGGAACGCCCGACATCGCGGAGAACCTGGCGCTCACCACCCAGGGCAGTTTCAACCGGGACCTCTTTCTGGCCGGCTTTGACTGGTTGAGCGAGCAGGAGGAGGTGATAGCTGTCGCGTCCAAACCCTCGCGGGCCCAGGCGCTGCCGATCACCCAGCAGGACCTCTATGTCAACGCGTTCGTGACCCTGCTTCTGGTACCTGCCCTGCTGGCCGGGCTCGGGGTGGCCGTCTACGTTCGGCGCCGGCGCTAATCCACTAGCTGCATGGTCAGCTGGAAGGGCGGCTTGGTGCTGCTCGTGCTGCTTGTCGGTATCGCCGCCTATCTCTTCCTGAACCGGCCCCAACCCGCGCCGGCGCAGGCGGCCTTCGTGCCCTGCGACCTGCTCAACACCGTCTTCGTCAAGGTCGAGGGGCGCAACGGCACGGTGACCATGGAGCGGGCTGACGTTCGCGCTGAGTGGCTGTTGTTGAGCCCCAAGCCCGAACCGGGAGACCACGGTCGGATCACGACGCTGATCAGCGCGCTCAACTCCATCCGGGTGCTCAACACGCTGCAGAACGGGACCAACCCGGCCGCGGAGGGTCTGGCGCAGCCCCGCGAGGTCGTCTCCTGCCGCACCGCGGCAGGCGCGTCGTATACGCTATCCGTCGGTAACCAGAGCTTCGATGGCTCCGGTTACTATGCCCAGAGGGGCGGCGACCAGAGGGTTTATGTGATTTCGAGCGTCGAGGTCGACGAGTTCGACCGGGTGCTGGCACAACCTCCGGTCAAGACAACTCCGAGTCCGTAAGCCCGCCTGCCCAAGGCGGCAGGGTCAAGAAGAGAGAGGGAAGTCAATGGATTCGAGCGTCGTCCTGGCGATCGGCGGCGGGTTTGTAGCCGTGTTGTTCGCCGCTCTCCTAACGCTGAACGTGCTGCGCCAAGCGCCAGGCAACGCCCGCATGGTCGAGATCGCCGCGGCCATCCAGGAAGGCGCAGCCGCGTATCTGAACCGCCAATACGCAGTCATCTTCATCATCGGAATCGTTGTGGCGGTGGTGATCGGCTTCGGCTTGAACTGGGTCACCGCGATCCTCTACATCGTCGGCGCCGCCCTCTCCGCGGGAGCCGGCTACGTGGGGATGAACGTCTCCGTCCGCGCGAACCTGCGCACGGCGGAAGCGGCTCGGGGCGGCCTGAACAAGGCGCTGGCGGTCGCGTTCCGCGGCGGCGCGGTGACCGGCTTCATGGTGGTCGGGCTGGGGCTGCTCGGAGTGGCCATCTCCTACTACTTCACGAAGAGCCCGGAATCGATGGTCGGCCTGAGCTTCGGCGCCTCGCTCGTCTCCGTCTTTGCCCGCCTCGGGGGTGGCATCTACACGAAGGCGGCCGACGTCGGCGCCGACCTGGTAGGCAAAGTCGAGGCAGGCATCCCTGAGGACGATCCACGCAATCCGGCGGTGATCGCCGACAACGTGGGCGACAACGTCGGCGACTGCGCAGGCATGGCGGCTGACCTGTTCGAGACCTACGCGGTGACCATGGTCGCGGCCATGCTGCTGGGCACGCTGCTCTTCGGCGGCCAGGTGGCGTGGGTGGTCTACCCGCTCCTGCTGGGCGCCGTGTCGATCGTCGGCTCGGTGGCCGGCACGCTGGCGGTGCGCGTCTACTTCCCGGGCTGGATCATGGGCGGGCTCTACGTCGGCCTGATAGTGGCGGCGGTCATCGCGCTCATCGGCTTCTACATCGTTACCCAGTACTTCGTCGGCAACGGCCTGCTCAAGGCGGGCCACGGCGTGAACGACCCCAACAACCTCTTCTTCTGTGGCCTGGTCGGCATCGTGATCACAATCCTGATAGTGGCCATCACCGAGTTTTTCACCGAGACCCGTTACTGGCCTGTGCACCTCATCGCGAACCAGTCCGAGACTGGGCACGCGACCAACATAATCGCGGGCAGCGCCATCGGCATGCTCGCCACCGCGCTGCCGGTCATCTGCATTGCGGCCGGCATCCTCTTCAGCTACAACCTGGGCGGCCTCTACGGCATAGCGATCGCCGCTGTGTCGCTGCTGTCGATGACGGGCATAGTGGTGGCGATCGACGCCTACGGGCCGATCACCGATAACGCCGGGGGCATCGCGGAAATGGCGGATCTGCCTCAGTCAGTCCGCGACATCACCGATCCGCTGGACGCGGTGGGCAACACCACGAAGGCGGTCACCAAGGGCTATGCCATCGGCTCGGCCGGCCTGGCGGCCCTGGTGCTCTTCGCCTCCTACACACAAGAGCTGGACAAGGTGAACAAGCACCAGACGTTCGACCTCTCCGACCCGGCGGTCATCGTCGGTCTCTTCCTGGGCGGCATCCTGCCCTTCCTGTTCGCCTCGCTGGCGATCCTGGCCGTCGGTCGGGCCGGCGGACTGGTGGTGCAGGAGGTGCGGCGCCAGTTCCGTGAGATCCCGGGCATCATGGAGGGCACCGCGAAGCCGGAGTACGGTCCAGCCGTTCGGATAGTGACGGCGGCCGCGCAGAAGGAGATGATCCTGCCCGGTCTGATCCCGGTGCTGGCGCCGATTGTGGTGGGCTTAGTGCTGGGGCCCAAGGCGCTTGGCGGCCTGCTGCTGGGCGCTATCGTGACAGGTCTCTTCCTGGCGCTCTTCATGACCAGCGGCGGCGCCGCCTGGGACAACGCGAAGAAGTACATCGAAGAGGGCAACCTGGGCGGCAAGGGCTCCGAGGCGCACAAGGCCTCAGTGACCGGCGACACCGTCGGCGACCCGTACAAGGACACCGCCGGGCCCGCCATCAACCCGATGATCAAGGTGATCAACATCATCGCCATCCTGATCGCGGGCCTGGTCGCCAACCACTCGGTCTTCCACTAACTCTTGGGTGGTTGGAGGGCCTTGGTCTGATAGAGACCACGTGTCCGCGCCTTGGTCAGGCGTCATGTGCCCGGCTCATGGCAGATGTCGGGTGGATCTGAAGTCGAAACTGTGTACTGACTTCGGCAGTATTGCCGGTCTTGATCGAAGACGCAGGGAAGTGCTCTGAGGGCATGAAGCGAGTGTCTTAGAGTGGGGATCGGAGGAGGCTGGTAGATGACCGCGTTGATTGTCGTGATAGTGATAGTGGCGGTGGCGGTTCTGGTGGTGGCGTCATCCAGCATCCGGATCGCCAGGGAGTACGAGCGAGGCGTCGTCTTCCGGCTCGGCCGCTTGATCGACCTCAGGGGGCCCGGCCTCTTCCTCATCTTCCCATTCGGCTTTGACCGGCTGACCAAGGTGGATCTGCGCGTGATCACGCTCGAGGTGCCACCCCAGGAGGTGATCACCTCCGACAACGTCACAGTCAAGGTCAACGCGGTCATCTTTTTCCAGGTCCTCGACGCGCGGGCCGCCATCACTCGCGTCTTCGATTTCCGCCAAGCCACCTCGCAGATCGCGCAGACCACTTTGCGGGCTGTGCTGGGGCAGTCCAGCCTGGATGAGCTGCTCAGCAGCCGGGACGTCATCAACCAGAAGCTGCAGACGATCATCGACGGTCAGACCGAGCCCTGGGGCGTCAAGGTGGGCGCCGTCGAGGTCAAGGACGCCGAACTGGCGCCGACCATGGTTCGGGCTTTGGGCAGGCAGGCCGAGGCTGAACGGGAGAAGCGAGCGAAGATCATAGCCACCGAGGGCGAGTTCCAGGCAGCACAGACGCTGGCCAACGCCGCACAGGTCATCTCGACGCAGCCCGCCGCCCTGGCGCTGCGCTACATGCAAACGCTGCTCGACATGGGCTCCAACCAGAACTCGACCATCGTCTTTCCGATCCCGATCGAGCTGATCCGCCCGCTCCTAGCGGCCCCGGTGCCCATGGAGGCGAAAAACCCGGCTCAGAACGAGCCAGTGCCTGCCGCTCCTCTCAACGCCTGATCGCCGCGTGCGGCGACGGTCGTCTCAGCCCAGCCCGAGCGCGTCGGCCAGGGCGCGGTAGGTCGGCAGCGGGTCGCCGCCCTCTGCGGTGAGGGCCTGAATCGCCACGTGGTCGGCACCGGCATTGAAGTGCGCCGTAATCCCCCGTGCGATGGTCACGGCGTCACCCTGCAGTACGAGCGCGTCAATCAACCTGTCGCTGCCGCCATCGGCGAAGTCCGCGTCCGTATAGCCGAGCCGGCGCAGGTTGTTGAGGTAATTGCTCAAACCGAGATAGGGGTTCTGCACGGCCGGGCGCCCGATGCCGCGCGCCAGCGCCGGATCCGTCTCCATGACCACCTTGTGCTCGGGCGCGAGAAGTGGGCCCTCGCCGAGGATCTCATGCGCTTGCTTCGTGTGCTCAGGTGTGGTGAGGTAAGGATGGGCGCCAGCGGAGCGCTCGCCCGAAAGCCTCAGTACCCTCGGCCCCAGCGCGGCCAGGACCCGCTCCTGCACGGGCACGCCTGCCTGGTCGAGCTGATCGAGATAGGAAACCATCTTGTCATATGGCCGCTGGTAAGCCTCGGTGGACTCGGGGTGCCCGATGCCCACACCCAGTAGGAACCTGCCTGGGTGCTTGGAGCTGACCCTGTGGTAGGAGGCAGCGACAGTCGCGGCGTCCTCACGCCACATGTTCACGATTCCGGTTGCAAGTGTGACGGTGCTCGTCGCGTCGAGCAGATCCTCGACAATCCTCAGATCACCTGGCGGCGAGCTGCCCAGCCAGATGGCGCCGTAACCCAGCTGCTCAACTGCCGCGGCCAACTCGACGTTGACCTGCCGCCAATTCTGCCAGATGCCCACTCTGCCCAGATCCACAGTCATGCAATCCCAACCGTTGGGCCTCGGACGATCATTCCGCGGTATCCACAGCCACCTCCTACGCACGGTCTGAGACGGATACCGGCGCCTTGCTCCACCGGCGCCGCAGCAAGCTGCCGAAATGACCGCGGGCCGCCACTGCTAGCGAGCTCGGGGGGCGCCCCTAGACTCGCTGGCATGGACGAGTATCAGCGGGAGATTCGGGAGGTCGAGGAGCAGATCGACGCCATGACGGCGGCAGAGGAGGAACCGAAGGAGATCGCTGAACTTCAGATGCAGCTCAACGTGCTGCGCGCCATCTACTCCCAGGCCAGCACCCTACTCGAGGCGGGCGCGGCCGATCCGGCGCTCGCGGAGAGCCTCGCCCTGCGCGGCTACGGCCTCTGGAGCATCGACAACGTCTACTCCTTCGTCTACGAGGCCGCCATCGACCTCCCCGCGGAAGGGCACCGCTCCTTCGTGGGCGAGATCCGGGACACGGATTTCGCCGGCCTGCTCGTTGAGCCCGCCTGACGCTCGATCATCGCGGTGGCCCCCCTTGGCAGTGGTCGCCGGTGGGCAGCGGTCAGACTAAGCGCGATGAGTGTGAAAGGACTGGATCACGTAGGCGTGGTTGTCGCTGACATGGCGGGGGCCCGGCGCTTTCTCAGCGAGGCGCTCGGTCTGCAGCTGGATCGCGAGGTGGACGCCTCAGCGATTGGACGCAGGGGCGTGTTCTACAGGTGCGGAGCCGTCGAGATCGAGCTGATCGAGGAGCTGGACCCAGCCGCCCGTGACCGGGTTTTGGGCGGCGCCCAGGCCAAGATCGACCACCTCGCACTGGCAGTCGACAGCCTGGCCGACACGATGGTTGCTCTCCAGGCGCGAGGCGTCGGCTTCAGCCGCGGGCCAGTTGAGATCGGCGGCCGGCAGAACGCCTGGACCGGAGAGGGCACCTCCGGTGGTGTGACCTACCAGCTCGTGGAGAAGCCTTGAGCGGAAAGACTCGCAAGATAGCCGTGATGCCGGGCGATCTGGCGGGCCAGGAGGTGACTCCTGAGGCTGTCAAGGTGCTGCAGGCTGCGGGACTGCCCTACGAGTTCCAAGAGTTCGAAGTCGGCGCCGGTCCCCTCCTGCGCGGCGAGCCCGCGATGTCGGAACAGACTTTCCGGGAGGCTGCAAGTGCTGACGCCATCCTCTTCGGCGCCATCGGCGACCCGCGCGTTCCTGACGTCGGCTATTCGGCTCAGGTGCTGCTGCGCATTCGCTTCGAGCTGGACCTCTACGTCAACCTGCGCCCGGCCCGTCTCTTCCACGATCGCTTGAGCCCGATAAGGGCTGAGTCGAAGCGGGCGGTTGATCTGATAGTCGTGCGCGAGAACACCGAGGGTCTCTACGTGGGAGCCGGCGGCCGGATCCGGCGCGGGAGCAAGGACGAGGTGGCGATCCAGGAGGACGTCAACACCTACCGCGGCGTCACGCGCATCCTGGAGCATGCCTTCACCCTCGGTCGGCAGAAGGTCTGCATGGTGGACAAGTCGAACGCGATGAACCACGCCGGTGGTCTCTGGCAGGACTGCTGGGCCTCGCTCCAGGCCAGGCATCCCGACGTGGAGACGCGCCATCTCTACGTCGACGCCGCGGCGATGGAGCTGGTCAGGGACCCGAGCCAGTTCCAGGTCATCGTTACCGGCAATCTCTTTGGTGACATCCTGAGCGACCTCACTGCTGCCCTCGTCGGTGGCATGGGCGTCGCGCCGAGCGCGAACATCAATCCAGAGACCGGCAGCGGGCTGTTCGAACCCATCCACGGCAGCGCTCCGAGCATCGCCGGCAACGGCCTGGTCAATCCAGTGGGGGCCATCATGACCGCGTCTATGATGGTTGGTCACCTGGGTGAGGTTGAACAGGCGCAGAGGATCGCAGGCGCGGTGGAGGCGGCGGTGATAGCGGGTGAGTGCACGCGCGATCTGGGCGGGTCTCTCAGCAC
Source organism: Candidatus Dormiibacter inghamiae (assembly GCA_016464825.1). Classification (GTDB taxonomy): domain Bacteria; phylum Chloroflexota; class Dormibacteria; order Dormibacterales; family Dormibacteraceae; genus Dormiibacter; species Dormiibacter inghamiae. The sequence continues at coordinate 127,850 of JAEKNQ010000040.1, forward strand.
CAGCGAAGCCGGCGACGCCATAGTGAAGCGGCTCTAGATCTAGCCGGGAGGTACTTAGCCGATGCCGATGACGATGACCGAGAAGATCCTGGCCCGAGCCAGCGGTCGGGAGGAGGTGGGGCCAGGCGATCTCGTGCTGGCCAAGGTCGACTTCGCCATGGGTCACGACCTGACCATCCCGCACGCCGGCCGCATCATGCGCGAGCAGATGGGCGCCACCCGCGTCTGGGACCAGGAGCGGGTGGCTGTCGTTCAGGACCACTTCCAGCCTGCCAAGGACGTCGCCAGCGCGGGGCTCGGCCGGCTCACCCGCGAGTTCGCGCGCGAGATGGGCGTCAAGTGGTACTTCGAGGTCGGCCAGGGCGGCATCTGTCACACAGTGCTGCCCGAGCGCGGCCTCGTCCTGCCCGGCGAGCTTGTCGTCGGCGCCGACTCCCACTCCTGCACCTACGGCGCCTTGAACAACTTTGCCGCCGGCGTTGGCAGCACGGATCTGGCCTGCGTCCTCTCCCTGGGTGAGCTCTGGTTCCGCGTCCCGGAGACGCTCCGCTTCGTCTACCACAACCGGCTTTCGGAGTGGGTGGAGGCGAAGGACCTGATCCTCCACGTCATCGGCCAGATCACAGTGGACGGGGCGCGCTCCAAGGCGATGGAGCACTCAGGTGAGGCGATCTCTCAGATCGACATGGAGGGCCGGCTGACGATGACCAACATGGCCATCGAGGCCGGCGCGAAGAACGGCATCATCGGTTACGACGAAGTGACCGAGGCCTATCTCAGGGGCCGGGCCAAGCGGTCCTACTCGCCGGTGGCGGCCGACCCGGACGCGATCTACGAGCGGACCTTCGAGTTCGATGCGGAAGCGGTTCCGATCACGCTGGCTAAGCCGATGTCCCCCGACCACGCCGCCTCGATCGACGAGGTTGCCGGCACCAAGCTCGACCAGGTCTTCATAGGTTCCTGCACCAATTCCCGCATCGGTGACCTGCGCCGGGCGGCCGCCGTGCTGCGGGGGCGCAAGGTGGCGCCCTGGACGCGGCTCATCGTGACTCCCTCCTCGCATCAGGTCGCGCAGGCGGCCGAGAGGGAAGGACTGATCGGCGTCTTTCTGGAGGCGGGCGCCGCCTGGACGGCGTCCACCTGCGGCGCCTGTCTGGGCGGCCACCAAGGCGTGCTGGGGCCAGGCGAGGTCTGCCTCTCCACCAGCAACCGCAACTTCCCCGGCCGGATGGGGGACCCGAAGGCGCTCGTCTATCTTTCCAATCCAGTGGTGGCCGCAGCCAGCGCGGTCACGGGCGAGATAACCCACCCCAAAGAAGTGGTCGGCAAGGAGCTGGTCCTCGCATGACAAGCGTGCTGCCGGTGATGCGGGGCAGGTCCTGGAAGTTCGGCGCCAACGTGGACACCGATCAGATCATCCCTGCCAAGTACGCCATCTATTCGTTGGACGAGAAGAAGCTGGGAGAGCACGCGATGGAGGGGGTGCCTGGCAACGAGGATGGCTGGGCCCAGCAGGTCAGCCCGGGTGACATCCTGGTCGCAGGTTCCAACTTCGGCTGCGGCTCCTCCCGCGAGATAGCGCCCGTCGCCATCCGCGGCGCCGGCATCGCCTGCGTGATCGCGGACTCCTTCGCCCGCATCTTCTTCCGCAACGCCATCAACATGGGTTATCCGATCCTGCAGTCGCCGCAGGCTGCGGAGGCGATTCACTCCGGCGATGAGCTGGAGGTCGACCTGGAAGCGGGAATCATCCGCAACTTCACCCAGGGAGACGAGTACCAGGCCGATCGCTTTCCTCCCTTCATGACCGAGCTTCTCATCCACGGCGGCCTGGTTCCCTGGGTCCGAAAGCGGCTGCAAGAGCGCACCTTCGCCTGAACATGCGCATCGGGGAGTTGAAACCTGTCCAATTGCAGGAGGCATTGGCAGAACTGGTCAGGCCCCCCTCAATGTTCGAGCACGACCTCCAGTTCGCCGACGCCTCTCAAATCCGCATCTACGATGACACGCTGCGGGACGGCGAGCAGATGCCAGGCGTCGCCTTCTCGCCCGCTGTCAAGTACGAGCTGGCCCGCGCCCTCTCGGATATCGGCGTGCACATCATGGATGTGGGATTTCCGGCAGTGTCAGCAAGTGAGCGCGAGACACTGAGCAGGATCTTGCAAGGGCGCCGCGTGGGCGAGCTGCGGTCAGACCTCGAGGTGCTCTGCATGATGCGCAGCAATCGGAGCGACATCGATGCCACCATGGATGTGATCGATGACCTCGGCTTCCGGCGCGACGAGGTCAGCTACTTCATCTTCACTTCAGCTTCCGATTTGCACCTCAAGTACAAGCTCGGGCGCACGCTGCTCAGCCGTGAGGGCATCCCGGCCAGTGAATGGCTGGAGCTTCCCCTCTCTTTCTATCGGGACGCGAACCTGCGCCTCCTGACCGACGCCATCACCTATGCGCGAGAACGAGGAGCGGAGCTGGTCGAGTTCGGTGGGGAGGACGGCTCCCGCGCCGACCCTGAATACATAAAGCGCCTCCATCAGCAGGGGTTCGAGGCGGGTGGCGCCCGTGCCGCGACGCCGGATACTGTGGGCTGCTACTCGCCCTACGCGGTCCGCACCTACATATCCCAGTTAAAAGCGGCCGAGCCAAACCATCCTCTTGTTGTGCATTTTCACAATGATCTGGGTCTGGGCGCCTGGAACACAGTGGTCGCGCTGGGTAGTGGCGCGGACATCTTCACCACCAGCGTGAACGGCATCGGCGAGCGAGCCGGCAACGCGCCCATGCATCAGGTAGTGCTGCAGCTCCGCTATCTCTTCGATCTGGAGCTGCCGGGCTTCAAGTACCAAAAGCTCCGCGAGCTGGCACTGACCATGGAGCGTTTGAGCGGAATTCCCGTGCAGCCGACCGAGCCGGGCATTGGCCAGAACGTCTTCAGCCACGAGTCAGGCATTCACACCGCCGGCATGCTCATCCATCCGGCAATCTATCAATTCATGCCGCCCGAGGAGCTGGGCGCGGAAATCGACTATGTCTACGGCAAGCATTCGGGCAATCTAGTCATCGAGCACGCCCTCCGCCAGGCGCAGATCCAGCCCGAACCCGAACTCGTGACCGCTGTCATGGCGGAGGTGAAACGCGTTCGCGAGGAGCGGGCTGAAGAGCAGCAGTTCGAGCACTTCCAGCGGATATATCACGATCATCTGGCTCGAATGGGAGTCAGCCAGGCCGAGGTGGCCGAGATCGCTCGCGGGCTTCTCACTAGATGAGCGAAGCGCTGGCCGGCGTCCCCCCGGCCATGCCGCCGCCTGCGCCCGAGGAGTATCTGCGCATCCATCGTTGGATGTGCCTGACCAAGGCGCTGGACGACCGGATGCATATGCTGGTGAAGCAGGGTCGCGCTCCTTTCGTCGGCTCCTGCCGCGGACACGAGGGGATCCAGGTGGCTGCCGTCGCGGCGCTGTCGGACCGGGATTGGCTCGTGCCCCATTACCGCGGTCTGGGCAGCGCCGTCACGCGCGGCCTGACAGCTCGGGAATGGATGCTGGCGGTCTTCGCCAAAGCCGCGGATCCGCTCTCGGCAGGACGTAATATCCCCGGCGGTTGCTTCGCGCACCCCAGCCTCAACATCGCGCCCGTCTCCCAGGTGGTGGCGACCTGGATCCCCAAAGCTGTAGGCCTCGCGTACGCGACGAAGCTGCGGGGTGAGGACGCCGTGACTCTCTGCACTTTCGGGGACGGTGCGACCTCCCAGGGCGATTTCCACGAGGGCCTGAACTTCGCTGGCGTGCACCGAGTTCCAGCGGTGTTCGTCTGCGAGAACAACGCCTACGCCATCTCAGTGCCGCTGTCGCTCCAGGCCGGCAATTCGCAACTCTGGCGCCGGGCGGCAGGTTATGGCCTGGCCGGTTTGCAGGTTGACGGCGGCGACGTGCCGGCCTGTTATGAAGCGGTCCGCCAAGCGGTCGCTCTAGCACGAAGTGGCGGCGGGGCCACCCTCATCGAGGCGCTCGTGAAGCGCATCAACCCGCATACTTCGGAGGACGATCAGACGAAGTACCGGCCGGCGGGCGAAGTCGGCGAGGCTGGCCAGGCCGACCCTCTGGTCCGGTTCGAGAGCTGGCTGGAGGACCAGCGCTGGCTCACGTCGGCTCACGCCGAGCAGGTTCATCAAGAGGCTGCACTCGACGCCGGACAAGCGGCCGACTGGGCGGAGACCCAGCCCGATCCCGATCCCGCCCAAGTTTTGAGCCACGTTTTTCTCGGCTAACCAGCTGCCGGCCCCGGTCCTGGGGCAATTTTCCCTGCTTGGCTTTGTCAGTGGGGCGATCGCCCGATCGCCTGAGTTAGGAAAATTCCGCTCGAACTCCTTCGGAACTCCCTAGGTAAAGAATGGGAATCCCAAACGAAGCTGGTCGTCTGACAATTGCTCCCAGCCATCGATTTGGCCGGGCCCGTGTGGAAACCCCCTGATTATCGCGCATAATTTGATCAGCGGCGCAATCCCGTGCCGCAGTACAGCAGAGGAAAGGAGAAATTCATGACGACGAACATCACGGACGGCGATTGGGTCAACGGACGCACCGATTGGGTCAACGCCGGCCAGGATTGGGTCAACGGACGCACCGATTGGGTCAACGGTCACGGCGATTGGGTGAACGGTGTCTTCTAGAACCGTCTGAGTGCGGCTTCACCTCCGGCCCAGCGGCTGGGGTGAAGCCGCCGCCCCGATTCCTACGGCACAATGAACAACGTAGTGGTCTCGGTGCCGTGCTAGCAGCGGAAGCGCCTAGTGGGGACGCGCCGTCGGAGCGCGTCCTACAAGAGGCCCAGAGTGGTCTCTCGAAAGCGTTGCGCACTTGTGCGACGGAGGCGGACCTGGTACAGGTGCTGAATGCCCACCTTCGCCCGCTGCTCGGTTACGACGTGTTCAACCTGCAGGTCCTGGAGAGAGAGGGCTGGTACCACAACGTTGTCATGGACTCCGGAGTCCTCCAGGACGTAGGGAGATATCGCCTCGTCGACTCGTACTTCCTGTCCCATTATCGATCCGGCAGGCCCTCTGCTGGGCATTTCGCGGATGCGCGCTTCGAGCACGGGCGCGGCAGCGGGGCGCCGAGGCGGCCCCAGACGTACATCTGGATGCCCATCCTCCACCACCAGGACCTGGTCGGCGCTGTCATCTATCAGCTGTTCGCGCGCCGGAGCGTTCCTCCCGAGGAGATGCGCTTCCTAGGCGAGGTGCACGCCCAGCTCGGCGTGCTTGTCAGCAACGCCTATCTAAACGAGTTGACGCGCAATCAGGCCCTAAGCCTGAGCGCTCTCAACGAGATCGGCTGCGCTTTGGCTGTCACGCGCGACGAACTGGGGATCGTGGGCGCTTTGCGCGAAACGTTGGGCCCTCGGGTCCCCCTGGATCAGCTCGAACTTGTCTTACCCCAAGGATCTCGAGCCCGGGTGCTGACGGTCTCGCCGCAGACTCGCGCGGCAGAGAGGGTGATGTCCTTGCGGTCGTCCGGCCTGGCCACGGCTAGGGCGGTCCTGAGCAGTGGACAGTCGCTGTTGGAGCCGGAGGCTAGAACTAGCAATGGCTATCCTTCCGCCGCGCTCGTGCCGGTGAAGGGTTCGACGGAGATCGAGGCTGTGCTGACCGTAAAAAGCCGTGAGCCTGATGTCTATGAGCACTCCACCCTCGCGTTCCTGGGCCAGGTCGCGGACCAAGTGGCCCTGGCTCTGAGCAATGCCCGGTCCTATGCCGCTCTGGAAGCCAACCGCCATCACCTGGAGGTGGTCGAGGCGGTGGGACGCGAGCTGGCCACCCGGCTTGATCCGTGGATGATCGTGCGAACGCTGCAGGCCGAGCTGAGCCGCCACGTCGCGTTCGACTCGGTCGTGCTGGCGGTGCTCGAGGGCGGTCTGGAAGGCCCGGTGGCGCTCGAGGCCGGTCTCGAAGTCCCTGTGGCGCATTCTTACGCGATCGATCTGGGCAGACCGCAGCCACCGGCTACGATCCCACTCGCCGGCGCGGGGCCTGCCCGCGAAGCTTTCCGTTCCGGCCGGCCCGTGCTGGCGGACTACCCGCCCTGGACGAGCGGCGCCAACAAGGCAGGCAAGGCACTGGACGGTGCCCCTCAGGTGGCCCTCCAGGAAACGACTGGGAGCCGCCGAGCCCGGCCCGCCCGGTCAGTCCTCTGGGTACCCGTCAGGCAGGAGGGCCGAATCCGCGCTCTACTCTCCATCCAGTCTTACCGTCAGGGCGCTTTCAGCAGCTGGCACACACATGTGCTGCAGGATGTGGCGACCCACGTGGGCCTGGCGCTCAGCAATGCGCAACTGGTGGAAGCCTTGGACCGCCAGGCGACCACCCTGGGAACCATACTGGCCAATACGCCGATCGGGGTCATGCTGGAAGGCGCCGATGGCCGCATCACCTTTGCCAACCCGGCCCTGGAGCGACTCTACGGAGTCGAGGCCAAGAGCTTGGAGGGAGCGAGGTCCGAGCGCCTGTTGGACCTGGCAGGCGGGGCCGGCAGCAGCGAGGTCGACCCCGAGACGGGCGCCACGAGCCTCGTCCTGAAACGCAACGGGCTCAACCTCCGGATTCAGCGCCTGATGGTTCCCGCGTCGCGCGACCATCCGGCCGGCGTCCTCACCCTGCACGAGGACGTGACCAGGCAGCGCGCCGCCGAGGAGGAGAGAGACCTCATGCTGCGCGCCATCGGCCATGAGCTGCGCAGTCCGGCGGCGGCCATCCGAGGCCTCATGGCGTCCCTGTTGCAGTGGGATGAGCGCCTGCCCGCCGATGAGCGGCGCGCGGCTCTGATCGCGGCCAACGATCAGTCAGAGCGGCTGCTTCGCGTGGTGGAGGCGCAGCTCCTCATCGCAAGGCTGGAGAGGGACGGTCCCGCCGACGCGGCCGTTGAGGACGTCGACTTCTGTCCGGCTGTTCGAAGGGTAGTGCAGCTGCTGTCGCACGCCTACGAGAAGGCAGCCAGCGTCGTCGTTTGCGACGAGAAGTCCGGCTCGATGGTCCTGCGCTGTGAGCCGGCGCATCTGCAGCAGGTGCTGACGAATCTGATCGGCAATGCGCTGGAGCACGCCGCCTGCAGCCGAGTTGAAGTGCGAGCCAACCGGGCCGCCGGCTGGCCTGACTGGTGTGAGGTCACAGTCAGCGACGACGGCACCGGGTTGCCGGAGGACTTGCTGGCCGCCACCTTCAACCAGAGCCGGGCGGGCCGGCATCGGGCAATGGGCGGTCTGGGGATTGGTCTGCACCTGAGCCGACTGGTGGTCGAGCGCTCGTTCGGCGGGCAGATCTGGCTGGCACAGCACGGTCCTCGGGGAACCGCTATCAGCTTCACCGTGCCCTGCAAGAGCCCAAGCAAGGCTGAGAAGCAAGCGGTCCGGCACCAGGCCGAAAAGTCGGTCCTAGCCGGTGGCGACGGTCAGCTCAGCAGCACCCGGCGGCGAGCGGCGCAGCACTCGGAGGTAGGTGATCCCTAGCAGCGCCATGCCGGTGGCAGTGGCGGCAAACGTCCAGCGCGGGCCTGCGAGGGTGACAGCAACTGCGCCCACCGCCACGCCCACCAAGAGCGCCGCCTGGGCGATGACAAAGCGGGCCGTCAGCAGCGTGCCGCGGTTGAAGCCGTCTGCGGCACGCATGACCGAGCTTGCGTTAGCGACAGCGTAGACAGCGTTGGCCACGCCGGTCACGCCCACCGCCAGCAGAGCCGGCGCCAAGCCGGGTAAGCGCAGGGAGCCAAGACCGGCCAGCCCCAGGCAGCCGATGGCGAAGAACAGGAACGAGACCGCCATAGCCGGCCGCAGCCGGGCTGGACCAATGCGGCCAGCACTCAGACTGCCCACCACGATGCCGGCGACCAGCGCGATCTGGAGCAGCGCATAGGTCGAAGGACCATTGCCGGCGAACTCATAGGCCAGCGGCAGCAGCGCGGGCGTGGCCGAGCCGATGAGAACGCTGGCGGTGGCCGCCACGATCAGCAAGGCTCGAGCAGGGCGGACCGCGAAGGCTACGCGCAATCCGCTGCCCAGTCCCGCAAGCTTGATGCCGCCACCCAGTCCGGGGATGGTGGCGACCAGCAGGCCGCTGAGCGCGAAAGTGGCGGCGTCGAGCCAGAAGAGCCAGAGTGCCTGTGGCCAGCGCGCGAGCAGGGCGCCGGCCAGGCCGAAGCCGAGGGCCTGGGCGGTGGAGAGCGCCAGCAGGAGGACCGAGTTGGCGGTCTCGATCTGATTGTCCTTGACCAGCTCGGGCACAGCCGCCTGGCGGGCCGACTGCACGATGGCTTCGGCGGCGCCCAAGACCACCAGACAAGGAAAGATGGTCAGCGGCGAGAGCGGCACGGCGAAGGGTAGCAACAGTAGGGCCAGGCACCGAAGCGTTTCCAGGCTGACCACCAGTCGGCGGCGATCCCAGCGGTCGGCGGCATGTCCCAGCAGCCCTCCTACCGCCAGCGTGGCGCCCACCCGGCAGACGTAGGCAAGGCCGATCCCAATGGCGCCCAGCGAGCGCCAGGCGATCACCAGGGTCAGCGTTAGCGTAATCGGGTCTCCCACCGAAGAGACCAGGATGGCGGCGGTGAGACGGCCGAAGCGGGGCGTCTGAAACAGCAAGCGTGGAGCGCCCAGGCGCTGGTCGGCGGTTCTTGCCTGACCCAGCTCTCGGGGAACCCTCAACTCGTGCTCACCTTGCCACTCCCAGCTTGATTGCCGACAGTCCGACCGCTCTCGGCACGAAGTCCGACACCGGCTTAGCAGGCACGATACTCCGCTGGCGTTTCGTGAAGGGTGTTTTTCAAGCCTTCCAGGAGGCTGATCGTGCCGAAGGCGGCAGCAGCCGTTCATGCTCAGGCGAGGCTGCCAGCCGGCTAGCTCCGGCTGAGACGACCGCCGAGGCCAGTTGCACAGTTGCGACGGCCACCAACGACCCTTCGATCGCATACCCTCGTGAGCGCACAGCCAGCGCCGCACCGCCCCCGAGCAGCCCGACCAGCAACTGCAGCAGCTGGTTTCGGGGCAGGTTCAGCCGATCGCCCAGAAGCAACGCTAGGCCAAACCAAAGCGGTCCGCTGGCCAGCTGATAGCTCGGCGCCCAGTGGAAAAAGAGCGTCACAGCCGTAGCGGCAATCAGGCTGCCGAAGACCGTGAGCAAGCTCAGCCGGCGCGCGTACCAGAGCCAGGCCGCGCCCAGGACCTGGGCCAGCAGCGAAGTGGCGAAGATGGGGCCCGCGACGTTCCCCAGATAGAGTCGAGTGATATCGATGGGCATCTTGCTGCCACCGTAGAAATCGAGCCAGAGGCGGATCGGCTCAGGCATTGGCGTGGCGGCGTCGGGCCTTAGGTAGGCGGCCGGGGCGCCCTGCGTGGCGATCACCACAGCGGCGTACGCAGCCAGGCCCACCTGGAACCTGAGTGAAGGTAGAAAACGCGCTCGCAACAGTTCAGCTGCGGCCGCGCCGCCAGCCAGGCCGATCACCACTAGCAGCGGGGCGTTGGGTCCCACGAGAGCGATCGCAACCACCGAGGAAAGCAGGGGAGCGCCTCCAGCAAACCGTTTTAGAAAGAGGGCAGGAAGCTGAGCTACGCAGCCGATCCCCGCCGCCAGGCCCAGAAGCACGGCCGCCGTTTGTTTGAAAAGAAGGATCCCGCCGACGAGGGGCGGCACCAGGGCCAACGCGAAAACATAGGCGGACGGAGCGGTTTGGGGCCTGAGGATCAGCTCGCTTAGGCGGTGCCGCAGCCTGTCCAGCACAAGCGGAGTTTAGACACGGACTTGCGGGGACAGAGCTTAGCAACCGTCTTGGGGCATAATCGGAAGTGCGTGTCGCCGTCTTCTCTACGCCTTGGAGCGACAATCGTCCTGGCCCTGCTCGCCATGTTTGGGGGCGCTGCACCGGCTGCTGCCGGGCCGCCAGCCAGTGACACCTGGCAGCGCCTGGCCCAGCTGCCTGAGGCAGTAGCTGAACCACTGCTCGCTCTCGCGGTCAGCCCCTCGGAGCCGGCGACACTGTTGGCCGGGACCCCTGCTGGGAACCTCTATCGCACATCCGACGGAGGTCAGAGTTGGAAGCTGGTGAAGCGTCGGCTCGGCGGCCCCGTGACCAGCGTTGTCTTCAACCGCTACCAAGCCGGCAGCGTTGTCGTGGGGACGCACGGCGACGGGGCCTGGCGCAGCACTGACGGCGGCCAGACCTGGGGTCGGGAAGCTGGCAGCGAGGGCCGCAGCGTGCGGGCCATTGCGTTCGGTCCGGGCTTGACCCTGGTCGGCAGCGACCAGGGGGCGCTGCTCAGCCGCGACGGCGCCCCGCTTACGCCATCGGGGCCGCAGACCCTCGGCGTCAGCGCTGTGGCAGTGGTGCAGGCGGGCCAGCCCGCCCGGCTGGTCATCGGGGCCGACGCCAGCAAGGCCGAGGAGGCGCTGCCGCTCTTTGCCAGCGGGGACGGTGGCCAGAGCTGGAACCTCGCGGCCAAGGACGTCGGTGCCAGCAGCATGGTGTCCGCGCTGGGGGCCGGACCAGCTCCAGAAGGGTCGCCCCGGCCACTTCTGCTCGGTACCAACGCCGGCCTCTACAGCTCCAGTGATGGAGCCGGCAGCTGGCAGCAGCTGACCGGCGACCCCGCCCTGCCGGCCGCCGATTTCTCTGCCCTAGCCTTTTCGGACAGGGCCGATCAGTTCTATGTGGCCAGCGATGGCGGTGGTTCCGATGCAGGCGGGCTGTGGCAGACGACCGACGGTGGCAGCCACTTCCGCTCGCTGGAAACGCCAGTCCACGCGGTGACCGCCTTGGCGGTATCTCGCGGTCCGCAGCCGGTGCTCTACGCAGCCAGCTTCCGACCGGTCGACCACGCCGTGTTCCTCTGGTCCTACCGGGACGCGGGCGGCACTCCTCAAACGGCAACGGGAGCCGTGCCGGCGCCGAAGCCGGTCGCCCAGGCAGGTGCCCCGGCACCTGGGCGGGCCCTCAATCCAGCAGCGGAAGCGCGCCAACTGCTGCACGGCCCCGAAACGCCCTTCCTAGCACTCGGCATAGTGTCACTGCTGGTGCTGCTGCTGGCCATGGGCGCCTACGTGGGCAGAGCGCGCAAACTCTAACCACGGGCGAGCTGGCCAAGGCTGCCGACCGACGGCGTTTGGGCTGGACTTGCTAGCTATCGGTGCTCGGGGGCAGCCCGGGCGGCTCGAAGCGGCGGGAAGTTGCTTCAGGGGTGGGCGGGCGCTCAGGCCGGCGATGGCGGTCGCCCCGCAGCCCTGTGCTGCGCAGCATCTCGTCGGCGAGCGCCTCGTAGCGATGCTCCAGCAGATCCGAGACTGGATCGCGGCTCACCCGCATGAGACGGGTGAAGGAGAGCGTGCTGACAGCGCGGAAGGCGAGGAGTGCGCTGGCCTGTTCCGAGAGGCCGCCGGCCGCCGCCCGGTCCAGGTAGGCGAGAGCGGCGCCACGCTCGCGGGCGTCCCGCCAGCGCCAAGCCACGTAGGGGCCCGTGATGAGGAGGATCGGGATGGCCGCCACCAAGACTCCCACCACGAGCGCAGTCTGATCTACAACTGTGTTCAGCTGGCCCGCTGCAGCGATCAGCTGATCTCCTCTCCGAGCCAAACTGGGCAGGGCGGGCGAATTGTGGAGGTTCAGGAGCTGGCTGAGCGGGCTGTCCTTGATGGCCTTCAGCACGTCGTTGAGCTGGCCAAACCCGGTGTTCAGCTGGCCGATGCCTGAGTTGATCTCATCGCCTGTGCCGCGCAGCGCCTCACCCACCTGGCGCAGGCGCTCGATCTGATCGTGCAGCCACCGGCCGAGAAGCAGGCAGATCACTGTCCAGGTGCCCACGGCCAGATCCCCGACGACTCTAAAGGCAGCCGGCCGAGGACGTTCCGGATAGAACTTGAGCACCAGTCTCCTTCGCCTGGAAAGATATACGCACAATCGTCCGCCGGCGCACTTCCCTAGACTCCCAGGCGATGAGCTCGGCCTCAGATCGCCTCAGGGAGTTGGGCCTCCGGCTGCCTGCGGCCCCCGCCGCCATGGCTTCCTACGTGCCCACAGTGCAGGTCCCGGTCGCCGACGGCCGCTCCCTGCTTTACATCTCTGGTCAGGTTGCTAGTCAGGACGGCACACTGCTCACCGGGCGCGTGCCGGATGAGGTCGACTTGGCGCATGCCCAGCAGGCGGCGCGCTGCTGTGCCCTGAGCATCCTGGCCCAGCTCGACAGTGCTGTCGGACTGGACAACGTGGAAAGGCTCGTCAACCTGACGGTGTGGGTGAACTGCACATCTGACTTCACAGAGCAACCGACTGTCGCCAACGGAGCCTCCGACCTCCTGGTCCAGGTGCTCGGTGAAACGGGTAAGCACACCCGGGCCGCCGTCGGCGCGTGCGGTTTGCCCAAGGACGTCACAGTCGAGATCGGCGCCATCGCGCTGGTTCGCACCTGAATGTCGACCTGGATCGCTGTCAGCCAAAGAGCGCTGACCGCATCTCTCGCGCTCATTCTTCGAAGCAGACGCTTGGGCCTGACGAAGCCCTCTGCCGGCTCCCGCTCACACAGATTTGCCCAATCCACCCTCAGCTCCCACAGCTGACCGGTTCGATGCCTCGTCGCTGAGGCGCCACCCGCGCCTGCTGCTCGGCGGCAGCGTCGTCTACCTCGGCCTCATCTTCGGTGTGATGCTCTGGCGGGGCATCGACATCGAGCCACAGTGGGTCGTTCTGGCGCTACTCGTCATCGCCGCCGCGATGGGTCGGGGCAAGCAATTCATCTTCGACTTCGTCCCTTTCCTGCTGCTCTTCCTGCTCTACGAGGTGATGCGTGGCTTCGCCGCCAAGACAGGCTTCGCCCCTCACGATCTTTCAGGGCCTGAGCGCCTGCTCTTCGGCGGGGCCCTCCCGAGCGAGTGGCTGCAGCAGGTGCTCTACGGGCCCAAGAGCGTGGGCTGGGTGGATCTGCTCAGCATGGGCCTGTACTTCCTGCATTTCCCGCTGCCGGTGGCAGTTGGGTTCATCTTCTGGCTTCGAGATCGCCGCCATTACTGGCACTTCGTGGGCGCGCTGCTGCTGATGTCTGCCTTGGCCTTCGTGACTTATTTGTTCTTCCCCAGCACACCGCCCTGGCTGCAGTACCCAGGCGAAGTACACAAGGTGGCCAACGAGACTGTCACGAAGCTGGACATTGACTACTTCATCTCTCCGCTCTATGACCACATCAATCCCAACCAGTACGCCGCCTTCCCGTCGCTGCACGCCTCCTATCCGGTCCTGGCGGCCGTCTACGCGTGGTCGCGTTACCGGCTGCTGGCCGTGGCTCTAATGTTCTGGAGCGCGGGAGTGTGGTTCGCCATCGTGTACCTGGGCGAGCACTACGTGGTGGATGCGCTCTTTGGCCTGCTCTACGTCGCGGTGGCCACTGCAGCGGTGGAGCTGGGTTCGCGCCACTCGCGCCGGCGAGACGAGGGTAAGGCGGCCCGAGCAGACGCGGCGGCCTAGCTTCCTGGTCGGTCCTCCGGCCGGCTTGGCCGCTAGCTCTCCCAAACGCGCTTCATGATCAGCCTGGCCAGTTTGTCGGGGTCATGATGAGACGGGATGCCGACGTTGACAACGTCTCCCCCTATGAACTTGGAGCCATCCGCCAGCCGAACCGCCTGCTCGTGGTCGAAGACGACCAGGTTCTGGCCTCCAGTCGGCATGTGGTTTGAATTCGAATTCACGATAACGAAGTCAAAGAGGTTCTCGCCCACGTGATCGTGCAGCGTTTTCAGGTAGTGGCTGACGTGGTAGCCGTCGGTCTCGCCAGGCTGGGAGGCCAGGTTGCAAACGAAGACCTTGAGCGCCGGTGACTCGCGGATGCAGCGGATCATCCCCGGCACCATCAGGTTGGGCAGGATCGACGTGTAAAGAGAGCCTGGGCCGACCACGATTAGCTCGGCCTGGGCGATGGCCAGCGCCGCCTCCGGGTTGAGCAGGATGTCATCGGGCTTGAGAAAGACGCGGCTGATGGGCGCGTTCTGTCTCGGGATCTGCGACTCACCCTCCACGAAGGCCCCGTTGACGCTGGCGACCAGCGTCACGTCGTGCAGCGTGGAGGGGATGATCGTGCCGCGGACGGCGAGCACGCGTCCCGACTCGCGAAGGGCTGTTTCGAAGTTGCCAGTCACTTCCGCCATGGCCATGATGAACAGGTTGCCGAAGGAGTGGCCGTTGAGCGAGCCCTCCTTGAAGCGAAGGTTGAACAGCTCCTTCACCAACGGCTCGGCATCCGCCAAGGCGACGAGGCACTGCCTGAAGTCGCCGGGGGGCAGGATGCGATACTCGTCTCGCAGCCGGCCGCTGGAGCCGCCGTCGTCGGCCACAGTGACCACTGCGGCGAGGTTGCTCGTGTACTGCTTCAGGCCACGGAGCAGGGTCGACATGCCCGTACCCCCGCCGATGGCCACGAGCCGGGGGCCCCGCCGCCGGGTGCGGAACGTGTAGATCATCTCCATCGTGCTGGGTCCGTTCTCCGCTCCGGGCAGGAAGGGGCCCAGGACCGAGCGCTGCAGCATGAAGATGGCGAAGACGAGGACGCTGAGCCCGCCAACAGTGAAGATCGCCGCCCTGACCGGCTTGGGCCAGAACTGGAGTGTCAGCGTCGCCACCCAGCCGGGGAAGGTGACCTCGCTGTAGACAGCCTTCAGGGCGTAGCTGGCGCCCAGGTCGATCACCAGGATGGCAGCCATGAGGAGCAGAAGCCAGCGCTTGACCTCGAGACCGGGGAGCAGCCAGCGCAGCCAGCGCCGATAGGCGGTTTTTCGATTCATAGCGGGGTGCGGCTTTCCTTGGTCTTGTGAAGAACGCGATCTCAACGGCGGCCGTTACGCCTCAGCTGCCGGTCCCGGCGCACAATGGTAGGCCCCGGGGCGGATAATCAGAGCATGAGAACTGCTCGGCGCCTGCGGCGCCTCACAACTGTCGCCGGCTTTGGCCTCATGGTAGCCGCCATCTCACAGGAGATGGCCAAGCCTGAAGCTCAGCGCACGTGGACCGGCAAGGTCTTCGGCCTCGTTCCCTACGACTTCCGGCCGCCGACGTGGGACCGTATCCGGGCCGCCTACTGGAACCCCAACTCCAGCAGCCTCCTCTCCACGCGGGTGCTGGGCGTTGGTTGGTCGATCAACCTCTATCGGGCGAGCGTGCTGCTCGAGAACGGCTTCCGCATGCTGATGGGCACAGGGGCGGCGACGCCTATCCTGCGCCAGGCGCAAAAAGCGGCAACCCAGGCTACCAGCAAGGCCCAGGACGTCGCCGCCAGCGCGACCGGCGGCCGGGTCGGCAACAGGGCGGCGTCGTAGCTTCGCTCAGCTCATCCTGGCGTGCCTGTGCGCCCCGGCTACAATTGGTGCCCGGCATTGGGGAGTGGCCAAGCTGGTAAGGCGCCTGACTCTGGATCAGGAGATCGAGGGTTCGAATCCTTCCTCCCCAGCCAGCGCTGTATCAGCCTGACGGGATAATGGCGCTGACGCCTGAACCGCCGAGTGCCGCCGGTGGCGCGGCCGCACAGGTGCAGCCCTCCCCCTTTGAGCAGCCTTACGACTTGCTGCTCCAGACCATCCGCCGGCGGCGGAGCGTGCGCAAGTTCCAGTCCGGCCGGCCGGTTTCGCGCGAGACCCTGCTCCGCATCATGGAAGCTGGACGCTGGGCGCCCAGCGGGGCCAACGCTCAGCCTTGGGACTTCATCTGCGTGGACGAGCCGGACGTGCGGCAGCAGGTGCTGCAGGTCTTCCTTCGTCAGGGTCAGCGCCTGCTCGAGCACGTCACCCGTTTTCCGGCCGTCAACAAGAGCTTTCTCGCCCACACGAGTGCCATCATTCTGGTCCTGGGCGATCCCCGTTGGAAGGCCGCCTTTCCCCAGGGCAACCAAGCCGCCTGGCAGAACGAGTACGCCGCGAACAACGACAACATCTTCTACTGCTCACTCGGCGCGGCCATCCAGAACCTGCAGCTGGCGACCACAGCCTGCGGTCTGACGTCCGCCTGGCTCTCGGGCGGAGGCGAAACGCGGACGGCTGCAGAGCTCCGGGAGATCCTGGGCTTCCCGGCCAGTGCCAGCCCCTATGGCACAGTTCCGATCGGCTATCCGGCCAAAGAGGTGGGCTCAAAATGGCGGCGCCCGCTGGAGCAGATGGTGCACTGGAACCGGTTCGAGCCTGAGCAGTACAGGCCGCAACCGCTGATCGACTTCTACGTAAATCAGCTCCGTCCCTTCGCGATGTACAGGCCGTTCGAGACCCTCGATGAATGGGAGGACGCCGGCGACCGCGCTGGCGGCTGGCGGGCCGCGTTCTCCAGCCGGGTCTCCAACCCGGGCGGCAAGCTGCCGCGGTAGCCGCCCCGAGTGCCTGAAGAGCAGGCCGGCCCCCAGCTCCAGCCATGGTGAGCGGCGGCAATGTGCTCTTGGCAGGCTGCCGCCCGGAGATCGCGGCGGGGCCGGACGGCTGCATCCTGGCCACGGGAGCTCGCGCCCGCACGGTCGCCGGCCGGGACGCTCTGGTGCTCGGGCTCCGGGGACTGGCCTGGCCGGGGCTGGGCGACTCCCATCTGCATCTGGAGGCGCTGGCATTGGGCCGGCTCGGCGTTGATCTCAGCGGTGCGCGCTCCCGCGAAGAAGCGCTTGAACGCGTCCACCGGCGCGCCCGAAGCCTGCCGTCGGACGCCTGGCTGCTTGGCCGAGGTTGGTACAACGACCAGTGGCGGGCTCCCGGCTTCCCTGACAGACACGACTTGGACCGCGCGGCGGCCGGGCGGGCGGTGCTCCTGCACCGCGCGGACGGCCACTCAGCCTGGCTGAGCACTGCCGCCCTCCGCGCTGCGGGCATCACCGCCGGGACATCCGACCCCGAGGGCGGCGTGATCGACCGCGGGCGTGACGGCGGGCCGACAGGCATCCTCCGGGAGTCCGCCATCGCCCTGGTCGCGCCTGCCGTCCCTGAGATACCCGCTGTCGCGTACGACGGCGCTCTCCTGGCCGCCCTCCGCGACCTGGCGCGGCTCGGCCTGACCTCTGTGCAGTCGTTCGACGGGCCGCGCAGCTTCGCCTCGCTTCAGCGCCTTCACGCTGCCCGGCGCCTGCCTCTTCGAGTGACACATCACCTGCCTGTGGCTCAGCTGGGTGAGGCCGAGCGGATGGGCGTCCGCTCAGGGCTGGGCGACGACATGCTGCGTGTCTGGGGCGTCAAGGGCTTCCTGGACGGTTCAGTTGGCTCGCGCACAGCCCAGATGCTGGATGGGAGCGGGGTGGAGGTGATGCCGCAGGACGAGTTGGAAGACGCCGTCCGGCGCTGCGCTCGAGCCGGCCTCAACATCTGCCTGCACGCCATCGGCGATCGTGCGGTCCGGCGGGCGCTCGACGCGCTCCTGCCGCTCTCGGGGGCGCGTCCCGACTGGCGGCCACGCCTCGAGCACGCCCAGTTCGTCCATCCTGACGACGCGCCGCGCTTCCGCGCCGGCGGCGTCATCGCCTCCATGCAGCCGATCCACGCGGTCACCGACCGGCCGCTGACGGACGCGGAATGGCCCAAGCAGGCCGCTCACGCCCACGCTTGGAAGGCATTGAAGCGCGCCGGTGCGATCCTCGCTTTCGGCACTGATGCGCCGGTCGAATCTGCCGATCCGCTAGCGTGCCTGCACGCCGCCACCACCTGGCGCCGGGAGGTGGGCTGGCACCCAGAGCAGGCCTTGAGCCAGAGGGAGGCGCTCTCGGCCTACACGGTCGGAGCGGCCTTCTCGGCCGGCTTGGAGAGGAAGCTCGGCCGCCTCGCCGCCGGCTACCTGTGCGACGTGACTGTGGTCGACTCGGGCCGCGTGACCGCAACCATAGTCGGTGGCCGATTGGTCGTCGGCGGCTAGCGCCGAGGGCCGTATGCTCCAGCTCGCGTGAGGGTTGTCAAGGAGCTGGAGCTGCATGTCGCGCCCGAGGAGGTGTGGCGTGCCCTGGTGGCGCCCGAGGAGCGCCGCGCCTGGTACTACGGGCAGGCTGCCTTCGGAGAATGGCGTCCCGGCGGCCGGGTGGAATGGCGGTCCGAGGACGGATCAGTCGCCGAGGAGTCAACCGTCCGGGAGCTGGATCCACCGCGACGCCGGGTCCTGGAGAGCCGCTGGCTCTTCGCTGCAGCCTTCACCACCGAATCCCCGCACGTGCTCACCTGGGAGCTCGAGCCAACGGCCCTGGGCTGTCGGGTCAGGATGAGCGCCGACTTCCAGGAGTCCGGCCAGGCCTCCAGGCTTCTGCAGAGCGAGAGTGAGGCGATCCTGCGCGGTCTCCGCCTGCAGGTCGACCCCGCTGCCCGCGCCGAGCTGGCGAGGCTCGACGAGATCGGGGAGATCGACATCCGCGATCTGACGCCGGAGCGGCTGGGCGACTACCTGCGGTTTTTCGACGACGAAGCCTTCCGCGACAATCCGGCCTGGCAGGGCTGCTACTGCATGGAGACACACTGGGCCGGCTCCAGTGAGGAATGGGCGGGCCGAACCGCTGCGGACAACCGGGACGCCATGGTGAGACTGATCGAGGACGATGGTGTGGCAGCGCTTCTCGCCTATGCCGGCGAGAGACCCGTCGGCTGGTGCAACTACGGCCGCACAAGTCGACTCCAGGGAGTGCTCAGCCGGTACGAGCTGGAGGCTCGCAATCACGACGGCGTGGGTTCGATCGCCTGCTTCGTGATTGCGGCTCAGTATCGTGGCCACGGCCTCGCCGGCCGGCTGCTGGAGGCCGCCTGCGCCAGGCTTGCTGACCGCGGACTGCGCTGGGTTGAGGGGTATCCCAAGCGGGCAGCCGAAAGCGCGCAGGAGGTTACCGGGGGCTGCTGTCAATGTATCTTCGGGCGGGCTTCCAGCCTTACCGCGAGGCCGGACAAACACTCATAGTCAGGAAGCAGTTGACTCCGCGCGGCATGTGGGCTGGCGCTGGGCAGCGGCCAACTTCCCGCCCTGAAGGCGTCATCGACCGAATCGGACACCACCAGCGGGGCACAGAGGGTCGGTGCAACGAGCTCGGCTCCGATCGGCCGACAACCGGTCGCACGCTTGGGTCAACAGCGAGGACAATAGTCGGGTGGCGTACGACGAAGACCTAGCTGACCGGATCCGCGAGCTTGTTGCCGGTGAGCCCGGAGTTACCGAAAAACGCATGTTCGGCGGGCTGGCTTTCTTGATCAAAGGCAACATGTCCGTGAGCGCGAGCGGTCAGGGCGGCCTGCTGTTACGTGTTGATCCCGCCCAAACTGATGCCTTACTCCGGAAGCCACACGCACACCCCGTCGAGATGCGGGGAGTCGAGATGCAAGGGTGGATTAGGGTCGGGATGGAGGGACTGCAGACCAAACGCGAGCTCGAACGGTGGGTCGCGCTCGGGACCTCATACGCACGATCGCTGCCTGGCAAGCGATAGCTCGGGTTCGGTCCCGGCCGGAAGGAAGTCACGTGGCCGACCGAGCAACGACTCCCTAATCAGCCATCAGCGATGACTGAAGTCGTCCTGGGCATTTGGCTTGCCCAGGCTTCCGGACGTGGATCGTCCAATGGCGCATCTCATTTGGGCTTGACTTCGAGTGCGCTTGAAGGTGCAGGCTGATCGGTATGAGTGAGCATCACGAGATCCTTGATTGCAGCCTCTCCCCGCACGAGCTGGCCAATCGCCGAGTGGCCTGGACGGATCTGGAACCCCTGGTGGTCGATCGTACCCGGACCGAAGAGGGATTCCGCGTGCGGTTTCAACGTGAGCCGGGGGTGTCGGAGTCGCTGCGTGCCTTGGTTGAAGCTGAAGGCGACTGCTGCGGATGGGCCTCGTGGGAGATGGCCGACGAGGAAGCGTACTCGGTGCTTCAAGTGAATGGGCCGCCTGAGAAGATCGGCACTCTCGCAGCCGCGTTCGGTCTGTGAGGTGCAGCCGCGGGGGTTGACCATCGGTGGGGTGGCCTGCCGATCAGTCTGCCTGTGTAAGTGTCCGGCCTGTGGTCCTAATGCGCGCCTGCTGAAGCTGAATCGGGGTCGTGCGACGGGACGGGACGCCAGTAGCGATAGGAGGATCGCTCGAAACCGAGCGCCTCGTAGCAGGCGTGGGCGGCTTCTCGTTCGGGCCGGACACCACTGGTTAGCTCCAGCTCCTCACAGCCGCGTCGCTCGGCCCGCTCCAAGACAGTAGTGACAAGCACGCGAGCGATGCCATGGCGGCGGTGGGCAGCGCTGACGACGAGCGCGGTGAGGCGGCCAATCGGCCCAGCGTGGGTCAGCGTGCGCGAGATCGCCAGCGCGGCGAGGCCGATCACTCGATCCTCGTGCTCCACGACGAGCACGAGTTCGGCTGAGCGGCGTAGCCGCTTCAGGGTCGTCGACACGTCGGTCGGGTAGCCAAGCTCGCACAGCAGCTCGGCGATGCCTCCGGCATCGCGCTCACCCGCGGAGCGAACCTGCATGGTGCTGGAACGCACTTCACTCGTCGTTGGTAACACCGGAGTAGGTTCCCAGCCCTGATTTGATGAACCCTGTCCGCGCTACGACCAGCATGGTTGTGGACAGGGTTCGGACGTGATGCAATACGAACACGAGTTCGATGGCTGCGTGCGCCTGGTCTTCGCCGTTGGAGGATGTGACGCAGGCGACCGCGTCGCTAATGGACGAGGATACGCGGCACCTGCCGGGAGTCGTGCAGGCGGAGCGGCTGAAGGAGATCCGCCAGGGCACCAACCGCTTGGAGGCGCAGTTCACGGCTGAGCTCCGCGTCTTCGATCAGCAGCAAGCCGGGCGGTGAGCGGTCATCAGAGCCTGCAGGGTGGCTGCGCCGGAACTGCCAGTTCAGCTCCGGCGCCGCGCTGACTCCGGCTGGGCAGGCAGCTGGAGGAGCTACCCGAGACAGCTGCGGAGTTTCAGCACGGCCGGCGCAGCTGCCCAGCATGTGGGCCTCGTCGGCCGCTTGGCCAGCCAGCTGGGGACCGAAGCTGTGCAGCCGGCGGAGGCGGACCTGGTCCGCTGGGGAAAAGAGCTCGACACCTGGGAGTTTCGGCATCTGACCCAGCGCCTGCGCCACTGCCCGGATCCAGACGGTGCCCTGGCCGACGGGAATGCCCTCCAGGGAGGGCTGGCGGGTGAGCCGGGCCGGGCGGTGGCTGGCGCTTCATCCCTCCGGCCGGAGACTGGGCCGGGCCCTGAAAGCCGCGCCTATCACAGCCACTCATTCGCGCCGTAGATACGGCGGCACACTCCAAGACGGTCCTCATATTGGCGGTTCGCCCCTCCCGTCCCGCCCTCTAGACGCAGCAGGCAGTGTCTATTACTATAGACAAATGGATCCAAGCGATCCCACGCTGCAGGAGGCGCTGGCGGCACGTGCTCAGCTCTTAGAGGTGGAGGAGCTGGGGGTGCGCAGGCGGGTTGCATACCAGCAGGCCATCCGGCGGCTCCATTCGTCAGGCGCCTCGATGCGGGAAATCGCCGAGGCGCTCGAACTCAGCCATCAGCGAGTCCACCAGATCGTCAACGGAGGTGAAGTGATGACTACGCCGACCCGGAAGAAGAGGCTTCTGCGCCGTCTGGTCGGCCGAAACAGAACGGGCTGCGAGCCGACACCCGGCGTGCCGCCGCCCGTCGACCGGTTCTCCAGCGACGCCCGCGAAGCGCTGGCGTTTGCCCAGGAAGAGGCGCGGGACCTCAATCATGACTACCTGGGGACGGAACATCTGCTTCTCGGTCTGATCCGCGCTGAGCACGGGCTTGCGGCTCGCCTTCTGGCCACGGTCGGAGCAGATCTTGCCCTAACTCGCGCGGCCATCGAGAGGCTCATGGGCAAGAGCCTGAGCGGCGGAACGCAACGTTCCCGGCCGGAGACGGCCCGCCTCAAGAAGGTACTCGAGCTCAGCCTGCGGGAGGCGAAGAGTCATCACAGCACACACGTGCGGAGCGAGCACCTGCTCCTGGCGCTGGCGAGCGAGGGCGAAGGTCTCGGGGCTCGCCTCCTAGCTCAGGTCGGTGCCGTTCACGGGACTCTGGCGAGTCGGCTGGACCGAGCCACGCTCGCCTGCTCCTTCTGCGCCCGGGGCGGCCTCGAGGTGGACCACTTGATCGCCGGTCCCGGTGTTTTCATCTGTGAGCATTGCGTCTCAGAGGCTGTTCGCGTGGACCTCGCGAGCGATGATGAGGCAGTCCCGAAGCCGGTCGGCGGAATGCGCGTTCTGCCGCCCACGGCCCCGAACGCCACCTGCAGTTTCTGCGGCAAGACCCACCCGCAGGTGGACCGGTTGACCGCTGCAGCGGCGTTCAGCCAACCGATTGGTGACCCACGCCCGGAAGTGGCCCCAGCGATCTGCAATCAATGCGTCACGATCTGTCGGGAGATCCGACAGGAGGAGCAACGAGGGTGAGCAATCGCCCAGTTCGAAGGCCGGAGGACCGGAACCCCCAATCGGCCAATTCGCATCGGCCGATTCGCCAGCGCCGAACTGTTCGTATTCTGGGCGGCCCTCGGTCGGGACAGTCCGGCCTGTCGCCGGGCGCGGTTACTCCGGCTCGTAGCCCAGGTTCGGGCGCAGCCAGCGTTCCACCTCGCTGACTTCCATGGCTTTGCGCCGGGCGTAATCCTCGACCTGGTCCCGGCCGATCTTGCCCACGGTGATGTAGCGCGCCTTGGGATGCGCGAAGTAGAGACCTGAAACCGAGGCGGGCGGCAGCATGGCATAGGACTCGGTCAGCGTCATGCCCAGGCGATCCGCCTGGAGCAGCTGAAAGAGCGTTCGCTTCTCGGTGTGGTCGGGGCAGGCGGGATAGCCGAAAGCGGGCCGGATGCCGCGATACTTTTCAGCCGTCAGGTCCTCCGACGAGAGCTGCGGCCCGCTCTCGTACCAGTCCCGCCGGGCCTGCTCGTGCAGGTACTCGGCAAACGCCTCCGCCAGCCTGTCCGCCAACGCCTTGACCATGATGGCGCGGTAGTCGTCGCCCTCCGCTTGAAACCGCGCCGCCAGCTCCTCGGAGCCGAGCCCGGCAGTGCAGGCGAACGCGCCCAGATAGTCACCCCCGGCCGGCGCGACGTAGTCCGCCAGCGAGGGATTCGGCCGATCGTCGCCATGGTCCAGCTGCTGGCGCAGCATGGGAAAGCGCACCTCGGTGCCATCAGCCTGCAAGACCAGGTCGTCGCCTTCGGCGCGGGCCGGCCAGAGTCCGTAGACGCCGCAAGCGTGCAGGCTGCGCTCGGCCTCGATCTGATCAAGCAGCTCCTGGGCCTGCTCGTAGAGCTCGTGAGCGGCGGGGCCCATCTCGGGATGGGAGAGGATGCCCGGGAAGCGACCGCGCAGCTCCCAAGCGTGAAAGAAGAATGTCCAGTCGATGTAGCGGCGCAGCGTCCCCAGTTCCGGCTCCGCCCGCCGCCTGCCCAACCCCGCCGGCACCGGCAGATCGTCGAAGTCGACCAGCTCGCGGTTGGCGCGCGCCTGCTGATAGCTCAACAGCGGGCGCTTCTGCTTGTCGCTGTGCTGCTCCCGCAGCGCGGCCTGCAGATCCCGGTTCTCCTCATCAAACGCATCCAGCTGGTTAGGATCGAGCAGCTTCGAGACGACGCCTGCGACGCGAGACGCGTCCAGCACATGCACAGTCGGACGGCTGTATTCCGGCGCTATGCGGACGGCGGTGTGCTGCTTGGAGGTGGTGGCGCCGCCGATGAGCAGGGGCACCTTGAATTCCCGCCGCTCCATCTCCTTGGCCACGTTCACCATCTCGTCCAGCGAGGGCGTGATCAGCCCTGACACGCCGACCACGTCGGCACCCGCGGCCACAGCAGTGTCCAGGATGCGGTCGGCCGGCACCATCACTCCGAGGTCGATCACCTCGTAGTTGTTGCAGCCCAGCACCACGCCCACTATGTTCTTACCGATGTCGTGCACGTCGCCTTTGACCGTGGCCAGGACGAGCTTGCCGCGCGCCTGGCTCTCGCTGGAGTCCGCCTTCTCAGCCTCCATGTAGGGCTGCAGATAGGCGACCGCTCGCTTCATCGCCCTGGCGCTCTTTACCACCTGGGGCAGGAACATCTTGCCGGCTCCGAAGAGA
The DNA here is from genome assembly GCA_016464825.1 of Candidatus Dormiibacter inghamiae. Taxonomy (GTDB): domain Bacteria; phylum Chloroflexota; class Dormibacteria; order Dormibacterales; family Dormibacteraceae; genus Dormiibacter; species Dormiibacter inghamiae. The sequence goes on from JAEKNQ010000040.1 coordinate 151,921, forward strand.
TCGCCCACCACCTGCATCCCGGCCATGAGCGGACCTTGAATCACCTCGAGCGGGCGGGCATATTGCTGCCGCGCTTCCTCCGTGTCCTCCTCGATGAAGTCGACAATGCCGTGCACCAGCGCGTGTTCCAGACGCTTTTGGACGGGCGTCTCCCGCCAGAGGAGGTCACGCTCACGCTGGGTGCCTCCGCCAGACACCGTGCGCGCGAACTCGATCAGCCGGTCTGTGGCGTCAGGCCTGCGGTCGAAGATGACGTCCTCGACCAGCTCCAGCAGATCCGGCGGGATGTCCTCGTACACCGCGAGCTGACCGGCGTTGACTATGCCCATGTCGAGCCCTGCCTGGATCGCGTAGTAGAGGAAGGCCGAGTGAATGGCCTCCCGAACCCGGTCGTTGCCCCGGAAGGCGAAGGAGAGATTCGAGATGCCGCCTGAGATCTTGACGCCGGGGCAGCGCCGCTTGATCTCCCCGGACGCCTCGATGAACGCCTTCGCGTACTGGCTGTGCTCCTCCATGCCTGTCGCGATGGCGAGGACGTTGGGATCGAAGATGACGTCCTCCGCCGGAAAGCCCACCTGCTCAGTGAGGAGTTGATAGGCGCGCCGGCAGATCCCCACCTTGCGGGCCGCCGTGTCGGCCTGGCCCTTCTCGTCGAAAGCCATAACCACCACTGCGGCGCCCAGGCGCCGGACAGAGCGGGCCTGCGTCAGGAACGGTTCCTCACCCTCCTTGAGGCTGATCGAATTGGCCACGCCCTTCCCCTGCAGACACTTGAGCCCGGCCTCTATCACCGACCAGCGGGAGGAATCGACCATGATCGGCAGCCGGGCCACCTCCGGCTCGGTGGCGATCAGGTTGAGGAAGCCGACCATTGCTTCCTTCGAATCGAGCAGATCGGCGTCCATGTTGATGTCGATCAGGTTGGCGCCACCGCGAACCTGCTCCAGCGCCACCTCTAGGGCGCCGCCCAAATCTCCCGCCTCGATCAGGCGCCGGAAACGACTGGAACCTGTTACGTTGGTGCGCTCGCCGATCATCACGAACGTCGAGTCAGGCCCGATCTCGAACGTCTCCAGGCCTGAGAAACGAGTCCGCCGAGGGATCGCCGGCAGAGCTCGCGGCTTCACCCCACTGACTGACGCGGCGATGGCCCGGATGTGTTCAGGTGTGGTGCCGCAGCAGCCGCCGACTGCGTTGACCAGCCCATCCCGAGCAAACTCCCCCAGCAGCCGGCTCGTCTCGGGCGGCTGCTCGTCGTAACCGCCGAAGGCGTTGGGCAGCCCCGCATTGGGGTAGCAGCTGACGTACGTGCCGGCCACCTGCGCCAACGCCGCCAGATGAGGCCGTATCTCATGCGCCCCGAGGGAGCAGTTGATGCCTGTGATGAGCGGGCGGGCGTACTCAATCGACGTCCAGAAGGCCTCAACAGTCTGCCCCGCAAGCGTGCGGCCGCTGCGATCGACTATGGTCACCGAGATCATCAGCGGCAGCTCAGGCGCCACCTCCTGGGCGGCCGCGACGGCGGCCTTGCCGTTGAGAGTGTCGAAGATCGTCTCGATCAGGAGCAGGTCGGCCCCGCCGTCGCGGAGGCCACGAGCCGCTTCGGCGTAGGCAGAGTAGAGCTGATCGAAGCTCACTGGCCGGTAGCTGGGGTCGTCTACCCGGGGCGACATCGAAAGCGTGACGTTGGTGGGTCCCAGCGAGCCGGCCACGAAGCGGTTCTCGTACTCGGCCGCCGCCTGCTTCGCCAGCTGGGCGCCGGCCCGGTTGAGCTCGTAGACCACTTTTTCCAGCCCGTAGTCGCGCTGAGAGATGGAGGTCGCAGTAAACGTGTTGGTCGAGGTGATGTCGGCGCCGGCCTGGAGATACTCCCGGTGGACGTCGAGCACGACGTCCGGGCGGGTCAGGCAGAGCAGGTCGTTGTCCCCCTGCAGCGGCTGCGCATGGTCCCGGAAGCGCTCGCCCCGAAAGGCGGCCTCGTCCAGCTGCCGGCGCTGCAGCATCGTGCCCCAGGCGCCGTCCAACAGCACAATTCGCTGATCCAGGAGTTCCTTGAGCCGCGCCGCAGTACTCAACGCGGCTTCACGAGCTGCCGAAGCGGAGGAGAAGGCCTTCAGTCTCCCGCTTGCTGGGCGGCGGCGTGCCGGAGCGAAGGTTGGCCGGCGGTTTCCGCACAGAGATTCTCGACCACTTCCTTCAGGCTACCGGTCTCCCGGTAGATGCGAAGCTGGCGGTCCGCACTGGTGCCCTCCCTGAGGATCGTCTCCACGTACCTGACCGCCTCGCGTGACTCCAGTTCGTCCACCACCTCGTCGATGAACTCCAGCAGCTCCTCAGCCAGTTGAGCAGTGGGGATCTCGGACTGTCGGCCGAAATCGATCAGCTTGCCGGCGGTGCCGTGCCGCATTGCGCGCCACTTGTTTTCCGCTATCAGGGCAGGCATGTACTTGCGGAAGCCCAGGTTCCGCTCACGCAGCCGCAGCAGTTTGGCGCAGATTGCCTGGCACAGGCCGGCAATTGCCACTGTCTCTTCGATTCGAGTCGTCTGGTCGCAGCAGCGCCACTCCAGCGTGGGGTGGTGGGGATGCGAGCGAAGGTCCCACCAGATCCGCTTGCCGTCATCGATGCAGCCGGTCCTGACCAGCATGTCGATGTAGTTCTCGTACTCGTCGTAGGAGCTGAAGTCCGGCGGGATGCCGGTCCGGGGAAAGCGCGACCAGATGACGCTGCGATAGGACTTGAGACCGGTCTCGCGCCCGTCCCAGAAAGGTGAGGAGGTGGAAAGAGCCAGCAGGTGAGGGAGGAAGTAACGGGCCTCGTTCATGATCTCCATCCGCCGGTCGGGGTCCGGGAGGGCGACATGGACATGAAGGCCGAAGATGAGGATCTCGCGGACCACGTCCTGCATCTCGTCTTCCAGCATCTTGTAGCGCTCTTTCTCAGTGATCTGCTGGTCCTGCCAGCGGGAGAAGGGGTGGGTGCCGGCACAGGCAATCCGCATCCCGACAGGCTCCAGGACGCGATTCAGCATCGCGCGGAACCGGCTGAGCTGCTCTTTGGCCTCACCCACCGTCTGGCAGATGGTGGTGCCGACTTCGACCACTGATTGGATCATCTCCGGCCGCACCTGGTCGGCGCCAACCTCCTGGGCGATGGAGGTCATGAGTGCGTCGATGAAGGGCTGCAGGTGACCATCGCTGTCGAGAATCTGGTATTCCTCCTCAACTCCGATGGTCAGCCAGTCGGTGCTCATCGCCTCTCCTCCACCAAAAAAGTGGGAACGATGCTACCGGTGCCCGCAGTCACGTTCAGTAGCTCGGAGGAGGAGAGCCTGGTCAGCATGCCGCCCGGCCGACCGTGGAAGAGGTAGGGGTCCATGTCGACCGCCAGAGAAAGCAGCTGGACCGAGTCGTCGAGCACCACGGGAAAGGGCTCCCGCGGCACAGGCACCGCCTCCTGCACCACCGAGGGCCGTTCCAGGCCTTCTTTGACAGCGCTTTCCCACTGCCCGTCAGTGACTGTCCAGCCGAGCACCACACCCTTGCCGCCGTATTCGTCGTTGGGCTTCAAGACGAGTTTGTGGCGGTTCTTGAGGACGTGCTGGACGAGGTCCTTGACCGGTTTTTGGGCAGCGCTTGAGCTGCCTTCGCGAAGCCGGCGCGTCCAGGGGATGTGCCGAGCCACAGCCTTCCTCTGCGCGCTGCTGTACAGCTGCTGGTAGCGCTCGTCTGAAAGCAGCGCCAACGAGACTTTCTTGTGCAGCAGCTTGCCCCGGAAGGTGTTGACCACGCAGACAGCTCCGGCGAGATGCGCTTGGACCAAGCCCCGGGCGGCCTCCGGCCTGGCCAGCAACTCCGATGTGAGCACCCGCTTGTAGACGAGGTTCACAGGGGTCGAGCCGGCGTGGAGGCGGCCGCGCCTGAACTCCAGATCCGCAGGCTCACAAATGATGGTTTGCAGGCCATGGCGCTCGAAGTATTCCTTGAACAATGTGAACTCGTTGGCGGTGGGCAGCCCGGGCCAGTCAACGATTGCCAGCACCGGTCGCCGTTCCTGGCCCCATTCCCTGAAGGAGCGCAGCAGGCAGCTTTGCATCTGCGTCCGCACTGGCAGGGAGCGTGCATGGTAGCGGCGACGGAAGGCTCGCATGACGGGCAGTTCCCGGAAAACCGATGCCAGCATGTCCTCGTAAGCCATGCCGGCAGGCGACTCGGCGTTGCATTCGACGTAGCGCACCTCATCGCCGAAGAAGCTGTCCAGGCGCATCGACGGCGACGAGTGGGAGTGCCCTGTCTCGGCCAGCGCCAGCCGCTCCTCCTCCGGCTCCAGCTCAAGCTCCCGGCGCAGCTCTGAATCACCGAGAAGCGTTCGCTCCAGCGTGATCAGGGCCGAGTGCACGCCCCGGGCGGCTTGGATCGCGCGCTGATAGCGTTCGGCCGTCAGCAGGTTGGGTCGCAGGGTGCGGCAAATCCGGCGCTCACCGAAGGTCAGGCTTCGCTCGGGCTGCAGCTCGAGCAGACGACCTGTGCTCTCAGCTTGGAGCGCGGCGTCGCCCAGCAGGTCGTGCCAGGCGCGAACGGGATCAGAGACTGCCGCCGGGTCAGCCGGAGCTCTGTGCGCCACTATCCACGTACTTCCACCAGCGATGGTCGCGCCGCCAAGGCGGCTCTAGCTGGCGCAGCGCGTATCTGAGCGCCAAGTCACTCATCCGGTCCAGCACCCAACGAAACGCCTCCTGCTTGATTGAGAAGTCGTCAAAATCGGGCGCCGGGTTGAGGAAGTCGATGGCGTACAGCGTGCCGTCCCGGATGGCGAACTCGACTGTGTTCATGTCGTAGCCGAGCGCCTGGGTCAGTGTGAGCGCATCCGCGATGGCCCGCTGGCGCAGCGGGCCCTGGGGCGGGTCGTTGGCCACATAGCGCCGCTCGAACGGCGCCGACGGATCGTAACGCAAAGGCCAGACATGCTCCCGACCTATGCAGATGCAGCGCAGGTAGTCATCCCATTTGATGTACTCCTGCAGGATCATCGTCTTCTGACCCGTCTTGTCGTAGGCGGCCCACAGCTCCTCCAGCGAGTGCACCACAGAGACGTCCTTCCAGCCGCCGCCCGTGTTCGGCTTCAGGACCGCCGGCAGGCCTACGTAGCTGATGATGCGCTCCCAGTCGAGAGGAAACTGCAGATTGCGCAGCGACAGCTCGTGGTCGATGTCGGCTATGTACTCCTTGTTAGGAAGCACCACCGACCGAGGCACTGCCACGCCCAACTTGCGGGCCAGCGTGCACTCGAAGAACTTTTCGTCAGCCTCCCACCAGAAGGGATCGTTGATCACAGCGGCCCCCATCAGCACAGCGCTCTTCAGGTGCGCTCGGTAGTAGGGCACCTCGTGCGAGATGCGATCGATCAGCACCGCGTAGTCAGGCTCGTCATGCTCGCCCGGGCCGCCAAGTCGGGCCAGCTCGGCTGTGACACCGTTGTCGGCACCCCTGTGGTTGAGCACGTGGAGGAAGGGCTCCGGAAAGGTCTGCTCGCGGCCGACCAGCAGGCCCACCCTGCGAGAACTCTCCTGTCTTGTCTCAGGCATAGAGTCGCAGCATCTCCTTCCAGTACTGCCAGTCGTGTGCCCAGCCGGGCCAGAGATCAAGCTTGACACCGACTCCGCGCTGACGCAGCGCGTCTGCCAGCGCCAGCGAGTCCCGCACGTTCGGATCGGTTTGTCCCGTGACGATGACCTTGCAGGGCAAATCGCGCAGCGGAGCCAGGTAGCGCTCATCGGTCAGATTGGGAACGAAGGCGAGCGGATTGGTCAGATAGGTCGACTCGTCGCTGTAGCCGTCGAGCCAGCGGCTGGGGTCGTACACGCCGGAGAGCGAGATGAATCCCAGCACCCGATCAGGGTGACGGAGCGTGAGCAACGCAGCGTGGAACGCTCCGAACGACGGTCCTGCGCACACAGGACGCTGGCCGATCTCTTTGAACAGCTCTTGGACCAGGTAGCGCTCATATTCCAGGTGACGGGCGACGCGCTGCGCCGGCGGTCGCGTCGGCGCGTACCAGGACTCGGAGTCAACTGTGTCGACGCACCAGAGGTTGAGCTCGCCGCTGTCGATCCTGGCCGCCACTGACTCGACCAGGCCGAAGTCCTCCCACTGATAGAAGCGCCCCTGGGAGGTGGGGAAGGCCACGAGCGGGCGGCCCTGGGTGCCAAAGCGAAGGATCTCCATGTCCCTGCCGAGCGCTGGGCTCCAGGTCCGCCGGTAATCCCTCTCCACGACGTGGGAAGTCTATGGTGGAAACTTCGGCCCTGATCTCTCGGCGGGTGCGGTAGCCTCTCCGCGATGCCGCTCACCGCTACCCGCACGCTGGTACTGATGCCTGTAGCCATAGCCCTCAACGTCGCTTTGGGCTCCACAGTCCAGCAGGCGCTGAAGCTGCCCCTCTACCTCGACTCACTCGGCACGGTCATCGCCGGGGTGTTGGGCGGCCCGTTGGTGGGCGCGGTCACCGGGTTGCTCAGCGATCTGATCTGGGCCTACGTCCTGCCACCGCCCCTGGCCGCGCCGACCGCAGGGCCCTTCGCAGTTACCGCGGCGATCGTCGGCCTGCTGGCGGGGGTCTTCGGTCGGGCCGGCCTCTTCCGCATGCGGCCCGTGGCTGATCGCCGCTCGCTGCTGTTGGCCCTTGTCGCGGCACTCGTGGTGCTCATGCTTGCGCTCTACACCTTCAGCCGCGCTTACGGCTCACCACAGACCTTCAGCGCCGTGACGGGCAACCCGGCTGCCAGTTTCGCCGCGTCCCGGCTGGCCTTCGGCTTAATCAGTCTCGTGTTTGGAGGATTGGTCGTCTGGACGCTCTTCTGGCGCCGCGACGCTGGGGCTCTGCTCGCCCTCACCTGTGGCCTACTGACGGGGCTGGCGGCGGCACTTGTCTCGGCGCCCATAGCTGCCTACGTATTCGGTGGCGTGACAGGCTTCGGCGGCGATGCGCTGGTGGCCGCCTTCCGAGCCGCCGGAGCGAGTCTCTTCCAGGCCACGCTGCAGCAGGGCCTGCTCTCGGACCCGCTGGACAAGATGGTCACCTTCCTGATCGCCTTTTTGGTGCTGGCGGGATTGCCGCGCCGAGTCGTGAGCCGCTTTCCCAACGGCGAGCGCCTGACCGAAGCTGCGTAGCCGCCTGTACCCGTATGGCCCTGCCTAAGGGACCGGCGCCGCTGACGGCGCTGGCGCTCGCGCTTACCGCCGCCCTGATCGGCGCCCTCTGGGGCGGCTGGGCGGCTCTGGCGATCTCGCTGGCCGTCGTCGCCGCCGCCATCGTCCTGGGCCGGCTGAAACCCATGGGCCTGATTCTGCTCAGCCTACTGCCGCTGGCGCTCTCCAGCCTGCTGATCAACGCGCTGCTGCCGGCAGGTGGTGCAGGGGCCAGCACCGCCATCCTGGCACTGGTCCGGCTGGCCGGCGCAACGCTCCCCTTGAGCCTGCTCTTTCTTGCCGTGCCCGCCGACAGGCTTCTCGCAGACCTGGAAGGGCACGGGCTGGGTCGCCGCCCCGCGTTCGTGCTGGCAGCCTCTCTGGGCTCGGTTTCGCGGGCACGCGGGCGTGCTGTACACGTCATCGAGGCCCAGCGCGCGCGCGGCCTGGACACGGAGGGCTCCTGGTGGCGGCGGGCCCGGGGCGTGCTGCCGCTCGTCAGCCCGCTCGTGCTGGGCAGCCTGGCGGAGGTGGAGGAGAGGGCGCTGGCGCTGGAGGTCAGGGCGTTCAACCGCTCGGGCCCCCGGACGGTACTGGAGCCGCCGGTTGCTGCGGCCTGGGAGGGGGTCCTGCGCTGGTCTCTTCTGGCGGCGGCTGCGGCTGCCGTCGTGCTGCGATTTGCCGGGCGATGATCCAGCTGCTTGACGTGGCCTATCGCTATCCGGGCGAGCGGGAGTGGGCCATTCGAGAAACCAGCCTCGCGGTGAAGGCGGGCGAGCTGGTGGGGATCCGGGGAGCCAACGAGTCAGGCAAGACAACTCTCTGCCTGGTGGCCGCCGGACTGGCGCCGCGAGTGCTGGGTGGCGAGCTACGGGGCAGTGTCGAGCTGGCCGGGCTGAGCGCCATTCTCTTCGACAACCCGGAGACGCAGCTGTCGGGGCTCTGCCGGACCGTCTACGAGGAGGTCGCCTTCGGGCCCTGCAACCTTGGGCTGGCGCGGCAGGAGGTTCATCTCCGGACGGCTGCGGCGCTGGAGCGAATGGGCATCGGGCAACTGGCCGGGAAGTCGCCCGAGAGGCTTTCGGCAGGTCAGACGCAGCTGGTCGTGCTGGCAGGCTTGATGGCGCTGCAGCCCGATGCCCTGATCCTAGACGAGCCGGTGTCCCGCCTTGACCCCGACGGAGCGGACGTCATCGCCGGCGTCCTGCTGGGCCTGGCCGATTCCGGCAAGGCTGTGCTGCTGGCCGAACATGACGAGGCGCTGCTTTCTCTCTGCGGGCGGGTGGTGGAGCTGTGATCGCCGTCTGGGGCCTGAGCCACACTTACGCCGATGGCACGCAGGCCCTGACCGGCGTCAGCTTCAGCGTCGCGGCCGGGGAGGTGGTTTCTCTGTCCGGGCCCATGGGCTCGGGCAAGTCCACCCTGCTCCGCCACTTCAACGGACTGCTGCGGCCCAGCCACGGACGGGTGTGGATCCAGGGGCGTGACACTCGGGCTCTTCGGGTAGCTCAGCTGTCCCGCCGCGTGGCGGTCGCCTTCCAGGAGCCTGACCACCAGCTCTTTAAGACCAGCGTGCGGGAGGAGATCGCTTTCGCGGCAGCTGGGCACGACCGACTGGAGCTGGTGCTGGACTGGCTAAGTCTCCGGGCTGTCGCCAGCCGCCATCCCTTGGACCTCGGTTACTCGCGCCGCAAGCTGGTGGCGATCGCCGCGGTGGTGGCAATGGGCACTCCCATTGTCGTCCTCGACGAACCCGCCGCGGGCCAGGACCGGGCTGGGCTGCAGACGCTGCTCAGCCTCTTGGCCAGACTCCGTGAAGAGGGCCGGACAGTCGTGTTCGCGGGCCACAGGCGGGAACTCTCAGATGTCGCCGACCGGCGGCTGCGCCTCGACTCAGGCCGCTTGACGTGTGGCTGAACCGCCTCGGAGCGCCAGCGCGGTTGGGCTGACAGCCGGCGGCCGAGCTAGCGTGGCAGCCGGCCGACCAGCGACCCGGTCAGCGATGCTAGCTCGCGGCTGAGCGCCGCCAGCGTGATGTCCACCGCCGGCCGGGAAACGCCGGATTCGTGCAGGCCGCCCAGGCGCGATGGTGAGGCCCGGAGCAAAGACTCGGCTGACCAGGACGTGGGCGACTCTTCTTCTCTGCATGGTCTTCATGCTTCTCAGGTTCTTCATCCTTGTTCTCAAGTACGATGTTACCCAACTGGCCAAATGGCAAAGCGCCAGCCTGGCGCTTTGGCGTAGGTCCATTCCGGCGTAAGATCTTGTCCAGCCGATGAAGAGCATCGTCGCCATGAACACCACAGGCCGGCTGACCCTGCCGGCCGAGACGCGCCGTGGGCTGGGGCTCGAGGGCGAGTGCTACTTCGAGGTCAAGGTGGTGGACGGCACGATCCTGCTCTGTCCAGTCAAGATAGTTCCCTTGGTCTCGTCCTCGGCCGCGCCTGCGTCTTCCGCCAGGATTGGAGGCGGTGCTCCACGAGCCGCCGGGTAGCGCTATCATTCTCTTAGCCGCTGGTAGTCAGCGGTGCTGGCGTAGGTCGTTTCCAGGTTCTTCGACCGCCCGTCGTCAGTTCGTCAGTTCGAGGAACCAGGAGTAACGAGATGCCTGAGGGCACCATCAAGAAGATCGTCTCGGATCGCGGCTTTGGATTCATTGCGGCCGACGACGGCAAGGAGTACTTCTTTCACCGCAGCTCAGTTGCCGAATTCGACAACCTGCGCGGCGGCGAGAGGGTGACGTTTGAGACCGAGCCGAGCCCCAAGGGCCCGCGCGCGGCTCAGGTTCGGGTCGCCTAAGCAAGAAGCGCTCCGCGCTAGCCCCGTGCGCCACGAGCGCACGGGGCTATTTATTTAGGCACCGTGCAGCACTCAGCTCGGCGCTCTTTTCGGCTGCCTCGAGCCCTCGATCTCGCGGCAACGCTGCGGCCTCTGCAGAGGGGACCCCTGGATCCGACGTTCCGATTCGAGGCAGGCGCGGTCTGGCGGGCCAGTCGGACCGCGGCGGGGCCGGCCCGGGAGAGGCTCTGGCAGGCGCCGGACGGCAGCGTCTACGTGGAGGCCTGGGGCCAGGGTGCGGGCTGGCTGCTGGAGCACGCTGCAGAGCTGTGTGGGAGCCTGGACGACGACTCTGCCTTCAGACCAGTCGACGGGCTGGTCAGCACGCTTCACCGCCGAGCGCCGGGCCTCCGTCTGGCTCGCACCCAAGCTGTCTGGGAGGCGACGGCTGCCACGATCTTGGAGCAGAGGGTGACAGGTCTCGACGCCTGGCGCAGCTGGCGACTGCTGGTCCGACGCCAGAGCGAGCCGGCCCCCGGTCCGGGGCCCCAGCTCTGGCTGCCACCGGTTCCGGAGCAAGTGGCCCACATGCCGCTTCATGAGCTGGCGGGAATCGGGGTTGAGGCCAAGCGGGCCGCCACCCTCCGGCGCGCAGCCGCTCTGGCAGGCCGACTGGAGGAGACCTGTGAGGTCGACCCTCCGGCCGTCCGCAGGCGTCTGCTTAGCGTCCCGGGCCTCGGCCTTTGGTCGGCCGCGGAGATCGCACGCGTGGCGCTGGGCGATGCTGATACGGTGCCGGTGGGCGACTACCACGTGCCGCACCAGGTGGCCTGGGCGCTGGCCGGCGAGCCACGCGGCAGCGACGAGCGGATGCTGGAGCTGCTGGAGCCCTACCGCGGCCACCGCGGCCGAGTCCTTGCGCTGCTGAACCACGCGGGCATCCAAGCTCCTGCCTATGGTCCCCGCCAGCCGCTGCGCGACATCTCGAAGCTCTGATCCTGCGAGCCGAGGGCTTCACTTCCATCTACCTGCTAGCCAGTTCGAATTCTGAGCAAGAACGCCGGCAGCGGCAGCGCCTGAACCAGGCAGCACCAGCCAAGCCCGAGCAGGATCCCACCCAATACGTCGGTCGGCCAGTGCGGCCCCGCCCAGACCCGCCCCAGCGCTGCCAGCAGCAAGACAGCTACTGCCGCACTCCAGATCAGTCCTCGCGTCGACCGCCCGCGGCCGGCGACCAGCGCCGCGGCCAGCATCACTGCCAGCCAGGTGAAGAACACCGCGTGACCGCTCGGAAAGCTGAAACCCACGTTGATCTGGCTGACGTGAACCAGCTCGCCCGCAGGTCGGGGCCGGTGCAGGGCAATCTTGAGCACAGTAGTCCAGAGGCTGGCGACGGCGGCCAAGGCCAGCCGCAGGCCCGCGCTCCAGCGCCAGACGAGCATTGACAGCGTCGCGGCTATCCCGAGCAACGTTTGCGGCCAGCCGCCAGACCAATTGGTGAGATCCATCACCAAGCTCAGCGGTCCCCAAGTCGTGGCCTGCACAAGCCGTTCCAGCGGCAGATCCAGAACGCTCAGGCTGAGCGCTCGGCTGGCCCAGACATCGAGCGCCAAGAGGGCCAGCAAGGCGGCGGCGGCCACCAGCCAAACGGTTGGCGAATGGCCGCGGACGGCTGGATTGGTTTCCCGGGCACCGCTCGCAGCCATCTGCTCTTTAGAGGCTACTCGCGGGCAGCCAAGGCTTGACAGTGCGGAGAACGGCAGAGCGGGTTAGGCTTCCCCACGATGGCTGCCAGCGCCCGGGTCCCGGTCCATCACGCGGCGCGCAGCCGCTTCACTCGCGAGCGGCTGGCTCAGATTTACCACACGGCGTTTGCCAAGCCCGGCTCCGAACGCCTCTTTCTGTCCTCCCTCGCCTTCTTCCTGGCCTTTGTGGTGGTGAGAGGCATCACCACCTCGATCCACGCCAACGTCGGTCCCTTCCACAACGTGGGCTTGGGTGGCACACACATCCACCACCTGGTTTGGGGCATCTTCCTGCTCCTGTTCTGCGGCCTTGGCCTGCTGGCTCTGGGCGGACCGGGGGCGCGTTGGTTCCATTTTTCCAGCCGGCTGCTGGCGGTTGGCTTCGGGGTGGGCGCCGCACTGACACTTGACGAGTTCGAGCTCTGGCTGCACCTCGCAGACCTCTACTGGGCGCCCCAGGGCAGCGGCAGCATTCGGGCGGTGCTGCTCTTTGGCTCACTGCTGTCGGTGGCCGGCTGGGGCTGGCCGCTGACGCGGTTGCTGCTGAAGGAGGTGGCTCACAGCTTCCGCGGCGAGCCGGCGCCCAGCGCCCGGCACGTCTCCCCGCCCTAGCGCAACACTGGCGATGGGGTTTTTCAGAGCGTAGGACCGCTGCTACACTCGCCTCCATGTACCCGGCCAAGTTCGAGTACTTCGCGCCCCGGACACTCGCGGAGGCGCTCTCGCTCCTGGAAAAGTACGGCGACGAGGGAAAAGTCCTGGCCGGGGGCCAGAGCCTGATCCCCCTCATGAAGCTGCGCTTTGCGGCGCCCCGGGCGCTCATCGACTTGAACCGCATTGAGGGCCTTGACCAGCTGGTCGAAGAGGCCGGCGCGCTTCGGATCGGCGCCCTCGTGCGAACCAAGGCCTGCGAGCTCTCCCAGCTGCTCCACGACCGCTTCCGCGCTCTCGGCGACGCCGCCCCCCAGATCTCCGACCCGATAGTTCGCAACCGGGGAACTGTGGTAGGCTCCCTCGTCCACGCCGATCCGCAGGGCGACTGGGGCTCGGTAATGCTTGCCGTCGGGGCCAGGGTCGAGGCCCGCGGATCTGGGGGAACGCGGACGGTCACCATCGAGCAGTTCTTCCAGGGCCCGTTCGCCTCGGCGCTCCAGCCAGATGAGATAGTCACCTCGGTGGTGGTGCCCGACCCGGGACCTCGGGCGAGCGGGACCTACCTGAAGCTGGAGCGCAAGGTGGGTGACTTCGCGACAGTCGGTGTCGCTGTCCACCTCTCGCTCGACAACGGGAGGGTCCGCCGAGCCGGGATCGCCCTCACCGCCGTGGCGCCGACCAACGTGAAAGCGACCAAGGCGGAGGAGGCGCTGGCCGGCGCTGAACTCAACGACTCCTCGATCCGCAATGCGGCCGAGCTCGCCGCACAGGCGGCGGAGCCGCGCAGCGACCTGCGGGGAAGCGCCGACTACAAGCGCCACATAGTGCAGGTGTTCACAGAGCGCGGGTTGCGCACGGCGGCGGAGGCTGCCCGCGCCGCGTAGGAGGTGAAGGAGATGGCCGAAGAGACCTGTCCGAACTGTGGAGCAGTGGTGCCCCGCGAAGCCGGACAGCATGCAATGACCCCCAGCGCCGGCGTCGTCGAGTGTCCCAGCTGCGGCGCCAAGGTCACACTGGCCAAACCCGGCGCCCAAAGCGAGGCCGAAGCGGCAGAGCCCAGCCCGGATGCCTCCACCACCCTCGAATCGCGCGGAGGTGAGACGGGAGGCGACGATTACTTCAGCGGCGAGGAGTCTCTGGGGGGCGTCATGAAGGAAGTGAAAGAGAAGGAAGGCGGATGAACGAGCAGGCACGGCCGGTAAGTGACGAGCCACAGATGCGGCGCAGGGTCGAGATGGTCGTCAACGGCCGGCCGCGCTCGGCCGAGATCGAGACCCGGCTCCTGCTCGTCCACTTCCTGCGTGAGACCCTGGGCCTGACGGGGACCCATGTCGGCTGCGACACTACCAGCTGCGGGGCCTGCACAGTCCGCCTCCAGGGCACGCCCATCAAGTCCTGCACGATGTTCGCGGTCCAGGCAGACGGCCTGGAGGTGACGACAGTTGAGGGCCTGGCGCAAGGTGGAAAGCTCCATCCCGTGCAGGAGGGGTTCAAGGAAGAACACGGTTTGCAGTGCGGCTTCTGCACGCCGGGCATGATGCTGGTATCGGCGGCCCTGCTCGAGGAGAACCCGAACCCGACCGAGGCGGAGATCCGCTTCGCCATCTCCGGCAACATCTGCCGCTGCACCGGCTACCAGAACATCGTGAAGGCCGTCCAGTGGGCGGCCCAGAAGACCCAGTCGGGGCAAGCAGCCACCACAGTGGCCTGAGGAGGACTTGATGGCCGTTGTCGAAGAGAAGGTGACGACCTGGCTGGGTCGCAGCGTCAAGCGAAAGGAGGATGACCGCTTCCTCCAGGGCCGGGGGAACTACATCGAGGACATCAAGCTGCCCGGGATGCTCTACATGGCCATCCTGCGCAGCCCGCACGCCCATGCCCGCATCCTGTCGATCGACACCGCGCCGGCGATGCAGGTGCCCGGCGTGGTCGCGGTCGTCACCGGCGCCGACCTGGTGGCCCACAAGCTCGCCTGGATGCCCACCTTGTCGGGCGACACCCAAGCCGTGCTCGCGACCGATAAGGTGCGCTTGCAGGGCCAGGAGGTCGCCTGCGTTATCGCCGAAGACGCCTACACAGCGCATGACGCTCTGGGTCTGATCGACGTCGACTACGAGCCCCTCCCCGTGGTGACCAACCCCCAGCAGGCCTTGGCGGAGGGCGCGCCGCTGATCCGCGACGATAAGGAGGGCAAGACCGACAACCGCATCTACCACTGGGAGGCGGGGGACCAGGCAGCCACCGAGCGCGCGTTCGCCCAGGCCGACAGGGTGGTCAGCATAGACATGCACTACCCGCGCTGTCACCCCTCGCCGCTCGAATGCTGCGGCTGTGTTGCCGACGTGAACCCTGCCTCCGGCATGGTCACCATTTACATGACCTCGCAGGCGCCCCACGTCCACCGCACTGTGTTCGCGCTCGTCACCGGACTGCCCGAGCAGAACATCCAGATCATCTCGCCGGATCTGGGCGGCGGCTTCGGCAACAAGGTCCCCATCTATCCCGGCTACGTGGTGGCGACGGCCGCCTCGCTCCTGATCGGGCGCCCTGTGAAGTGGATCGAGGACCGGACCGGAAACCTGATTTCCACCGGCTTCGCTCGCGACTTCTACATGGACGGCGAACTGGCGCTTCGGCAGGACGGCAAGATGCTGGGGCTGCGCGTCAACATGCTTTCCGACCAGGGCTACGCGTACGCCGACGCCCAGCCGAGCAAGTTCAAAGCAGGTCTGTTTCACGTGGTAACAGGCTCCTATGACATCCCCGCCGCGCACGTCGTCACCGATGGCGCCTACACCAACAAGGCGCCAGGCGGCGTCGCCTACCGCTGCTCCTTCCGGGTCACGGAGGCTTCCTACTTCATCGAGCGGCTAGTCCAGAAGGCGGCGTACGAGCTGGGTCTGGATCCGGCCGAGCTGCGGCGCCTGAACTTCATTCAGCCCGAGCAGTTTCCTTACACGTCGGCGACAGGGTTCGTCTACGACTCGGGGGACTACGAACGGGCGCTCGACCTGGCGCTCGAGAAGGTCGGCTACCGCGAGCTGCGTCAGGAGCAGGCAAAGCTTCGCCAGGAGGGGAAGGGCAAGCTCCTCGGGATCGGGCTCGCCAGTTTCACCGAAGTAGTCGGGGCAGGACCGGGCAGGCAGTTCGACATCCTCGGCATCAGGATGTTCGATTCCGCGGAGCTGCGGGTCCATCCGACCGGCAAGGCGATCCTGAAGTTGGGCGTGAAGTCGCAGGGCCAGGGGCACGAGACCACGTTTGCGCAGATCGTCTCCAACGAGCTCGGCATCCCGCCGCAGGACGTCATAGTGCAGGAGGGTGACACCGACAACACTCCCTACGGACTGGGCACCTACGCGTCTCGCAGCACCCCCACCGGCGGCGCCGCCACCGCAGTGGTCGCGCGCGAGCTGCGTGAGAAGGCGAAGCGGATAGCCGCCCATCTGCTCGAGGCAGCCGCCGAGGACTTGGAATGGGAGTTGGGGCGCTTCTTCGTCCGCGGCACTCCCGATCGGGGCGTCACCATCCAGGACGTCGCGTTCGCCGCTTACACGAACCTCCCCGAAGGTATGCAGGCGGGGCTCGAGGGAGTCCACTACTACGATCCGCCCAACATGACCTATCCCTTCGGCAGCTATGTCGTGGTCGTCGACATTGATGCGGGCACTGGCCAGTGGAAGGTGCGCCGGGTGGTCGCAGTCGACGACTGCGGCGTCCGGATCAACCCCATGATCGTCGAGGGCCAGATCATGGGCGGTCTGACCGAGGGGCTGGGCATGGCAGCCATGGAGCTGATCACCTTCGACGAGGAGGGCAACTGCATAGGCTCCAACTTCATGGACTACCTGCTCCCGACCTCCATGGAAACGCCGCACTTTGACCTCTTCGAAACAGTCACGCCCTCGCCGCACCATCCCATCGGCTGCAAGGGAGTGGGTGAGTCGGCGACGGTGGGCTCTCCCGCGGCCTACGTCAACGCGGTCATCGACGCGCTGGCCCCGTATGGGATCACGAACATCGACATGCCTGTGACCTCTGACAAGGTCTGGGAGGCGCTGCGCTCAAAGGGAGTGGGCTAAATAAAAGACGAGACGCTGAGCCTGCTGGCCGAGTATGTGGCCGCCGGCACGCCGTGCGCGCTGGCCACCGTGGTCAGTTGCCGGCCGCCGACATCGGCCCACCCCGGCGACAAGGCAGTCATCACCGCCGACGGGGGGCTGCGCGGTTGGATCGGGGGTAGCTGTGTGGACTCGCTGGTGCGTCGAGAGGCGCTGCACGTGCTGGCCGAGGGCCGCTCAAGGTTGGTGCGAACGGTGGCCGCCGAAGAGGCGCGGGAGAGCCGCCCGCCCGGTGAGCTGACAGTGGCTACCACCTGCCCCAGCGGTGGGTCGGTGGAGGTCTTCATCGAGCCGCAGCTGCCACGCCCACAGCTGCTGATCTTCGGTGCCAGCCCCGCCGCTCGAACGCTCCTTCGGCTCGGCGGTGCCACAGGCTTTCGCACCTGCCTGGTTCATCCGGGGGCTCGACCCGCGGAGTTCTCGGAAGCCGACATGGTGCTGCCGAGCCTGGATGTGGCGCCCGCTGCCCCAGGGCCAGACAGCTGGGCGGTTGTGGCAACGATGGGCCACTACGACGAGGACGCGATCGAAGCCGCGCTGGCCCACCCAGAGCTCGACGTTGCGCTGGTGGCGAGCGACCGCCGCGCCGCGGCTGTGCGCGCCGCCCTGCGGCAACGCGGGCTGCCCGAGGCGACAGTAGCGCGGGTGAGGGCGCCGGCGGGCAGGCTTCGCGCCGGCAGCCAGGAGGAGATCGCCCTGCTGGCCCTGGCCGAGTTGGTTACCCGGCGCCACGAGGTGTCTCGCCCGAGGCTGCTGCCCGAGGCTCCGGTCTTCGCCACCGATCCGGTCTGCGGCATGACGGTGGAGGTGGGCGTCGGAGAGCAGGCAGACCATGCCGGCGCCATCTACCACTTCTGCTGCGCTGCCTGTCGAGACCAATTCCTGCTCCAGCCAGAGCGTCACCTGAAGGCGGCTGAGGCCTAGAGGTCTAGTGTCCCGCTTCTCGCGTTCCCCAGGCGGCTGAGGCCTGTGCCCGGAGGAAGGTCGGCCGGGCTGGTGCTCGCCGCCGGCGCGTCGAGCCGGATGGGCAGTCCCAAGCAGCTGCTGCCGGTGAACGGCCGTCCGCTGCTGGAGGTGGTGGTCGCCGAGGTGTCGGCTTCACGGCTGGACCAAGTGCTGGTGGTTTTGGGCGCGAACGCTGATGAGCTGCTGCGGCGCGTGCAGCTCGGCCGCGCCCAACCGCTGGTCAACGCTGACCACGCGTCAGGCATGAGCTCATCCTTGAAGGCCGGCCTCCGCGCCCTGCCGGCGGAAGTGGAGCTGGCAGTGGTCATCCTGGGCGATCAGCCGGCCATCTCGGCTGCGCTGCTCAATGAGCTGCTGGATCTGGAAGAAAGCTCAGGCCGGCCGGCGGCCGCCTTGAGCTTTGACGGCCTCCTTCACCCGCCTGTCCTGCTGCGCCGTGAGCTCTGGCCCGATCTGATGTCCCTGGAAGGCGACGTGGGCTGCCGGCGCCTGATCCGAACCCGCCCGGACCTGGTCTCCGCGCTGCCAGTGCGGGGAGGCGGGCGGCATCCCCTCGACGTGGACACGCCAGCCGACTATCAGCGGCTGCTGACATCAGAACCCTGGACCGCGGGCCGCTAGGCTGACCGGCTCAGTTGGTCATCACTCACTAGGGTTGCCGGGCTCGGTTTGTAGGAGAGTAACCAAACACAGGCCTGGGCTGGGCTGTAGCATCGTCAATCGACATGCGCTCCCGTGCAGACCACGCCATCCAACTCGAAGTACTCATTCGCCTTCTCCAGGCGGGGGCAGTCGCGTCCTGAGCGTTTCTTAGACACCGACTTGAGCCCCCACCGCAGAAGGTGGGGGCTTTTTTATTGCGGCAGACAAGCAGACAAGCGAGAGAAAGAGTGAAGCAATGACCGGAGCCGACATCCTGCTGGAAGCCCTGGAACGGGAAGGTGTGGACACCATCTTCGGTTACCCGGGCGGTGCCAACCTGCCGATCTATCAGCGGCTGCACGCGCATCCCAAGCTGCGCCACATCCTGGTCGGCCACGAGCAGGGTGCGGCTCACATGGCCGACGGCTACGCCAGGGCCTCGGGTAGGCCAGGAGTCGTCTTCGCCACCAGCGGGCCGGGTGCGCTCAACACGATCACTGGCTTGGCGACAGCGTTCATGGACTCGGTTCCACTCGTCGCAGTCACGGGTCAGGTCGCCAGCGGCATGGTGGGTCGAGACGCCTTCCAGGAATCGGACGTGATCGGCTGCAGCCAGCCGGTCACCAAGCACAACTACCTGGTCACCCGGGTAGAGGACGTCGCACCTGTGCTGAAGGAGGCGTTCTATATCGCCTCCAGCGGCCGGCCCGGCCCTGTGCTGATCGACATCTGCAAGGACGCGCAGCAGGCGGAATGCGAGCCGGCCTGGGAGGAGCGCATCCAGCGGCCGGGCTATCGGCCTGCCTTTGAGCCAGATCTGAGCCAGGTCGAGCGGGCCGCCGCAGCGCTGGCCCGAGCTGAGCGGCCGGTGATTTTGGCGGGACACGGGGTGCTGCTGAGCAGCGCCGAGCAGGAGCTCATCGCCGTCGCCGAGAAGGCGGTTGTGCCGACTGGCACCACGCTGCTGGGTGTGGGCGCTTTCCCGGTCAGGCATCCGCTGTCACTGCACATGACAGGGTTCATGGGCACCGGTTGGAACCTGAAGGCTGTGCAGAACGCCGACCTCCTGATGTGTGTCGGCATGCGGGTGGACGATCGCGTCACTGCCAAGCTGAACGATTGGGCGCCCCGGGCGGAGACGTTCATCCACGTCGACATCGACCGTTCCGAGATGGGCAAGAACGTGCGGCCGCACCTGGAGGTGGTGGCGGACGCCGGGACGGCGCTGAGGGCGATGCTGCCTCACCTCGTGCCGCCGCCCGCAAGTCGCGGCGCCTGGCTGACTCAGATCGATCGCTGGCGCGAGGAGCACCCGCTCCGATACGCGAAGTCCAACGGCCATCTGCAGCCGCAGGACGTGATGATCGCCATGTATGAGCGCTGCGCCGATGAGGCCATCGTCGTCGCCGATGTGGGCCAGAACCAGATCTGGGCGGCGCTCTGGTGGAACTACCTGAAGCCTGGCCTGTTCATCAACTCAGGCGGGGCCGGCACCATGGGCTTTGCGCTGCCGGCCGCCATCGGGGCCAAATTCGCGCGACCGGAAAAGGCTGTCTGGTGCGTTGCCGGGGAGGGCGGTTTCGTGATGACCGCCCAGGAGCTGTCGGTGGCCGTCAAGCATCAGCTCGACGTGAAGATAGTGCTGCTGAACAACTTCTGCCTGGGCATGGTGCGTCAGTTCCAGGACGACTTTTACGGTGGGGTCCGCTCAGAGGTCGACCTGCGCCACCTACCTGATTTCGTGAAGCTGGCCGACGCCTACGGGCTTGCCGGCATCAAGGTCGAGCGGGCTGAACAACTCCCGGAGGCTTTCGACTTCGCGCAGAGAACACCCGGTCCCGTGCTGATCGACTTTCGCATCGACCCGTCCGCCAACGTCTATCCGATAGTTCCGCTGGGGGCGGGTTTGAACGACTTTTGGGAGCAGCCGGATGATTACGCCTGAGGTCGTCGACACCCGGCGGCTCCGGGTCGTGACAGCCATAGTTCAAGATCACCCGGGAGTCCTCTCCCGCGTCAGTGGCATGGTCCGCCGGCGCGGATTCAACATCCAGGGACTGACAGTCGGTCCGACCGGGGTGCCGGGGCGTTCACGCATGACTCTCACAGTTGATGCCGGCCACGCTGAGGCGGACCAGGTGGAGAAGCAGCTGGACCGGCTGATCGAGGTGATCGAGATCCGCGACGTCACGGATTCCCCCAAGCTGCTCCGTGAGCTGGCCATTGTGAAGGTGTCGGTCACCGGGGAGCAGCGTGAGCAAACAACGAGGGAGGTCCAGGGCTTCGGCGGTCGCCTGCTGGCTGCCAATGAGGCGCTGGTCATCTACGAGTTGAGCGGCGAGTTCGAGTCAGTCGAAAGCTTTCTGGGGCTGATGCGCCCGCTGGGCATAGTGGACATCGCCCGCTCGGGGCCTGTCGCCATGACGAGCCTGGCTGGTCTGGCTGGACCGGAGGGAGAATAGCGTGAAGTCGGATCGAGTGTTCATATTCGACACGACGCTCCGCGACGGTGAGCAGTCGCCCGGCTTCGGCTTGGACCATGACGCGAAGCTGCGGGTGGCGCGGCAGCTCGAAGTGCTCGGTGTTGATGTCATCGAAGCCGGCTTCCCCATCTCCTCGCCCGGCGATTTCGAAGCCTGCCGCGAGATCGCCAGGGAAATCCGAGAGCCTGTCATCACAGCCCTGGCGCGGGCTGTGCGCAAGGACATCGATGCGGTCTGGGGCGCGATCCAAGACGCTGAGCGGCCTCAGATCCACATAGTGCTGTCGGTCTCCGACATCCATATCGAGCGCAAGCTGGGGCTCAGCCGCGAGCAGGTGCTGCAGCGCGGGGTGGAGGCAGTCGAGTACGCCCGCTCCCTCTGCAATGAGGTGGAGTATTCACCGGAGGACGCCGGCAGATCAGACCCGGACTACCTGGTGGAGACCGTGGAGCGGGTCATCGACGCCGGTGCCACGACCATCAACATCCCCGACACGACAGGCTACTGCCTGCCGGGAGAGTTTGGCAGTCTCATCCGCCACGTCGTGGAGAACGTGCGCAACGCAGAGCAGGCCATTTTCTCGGTGCACTGCCACAACGATCTCGGGCTGGCAACCGCCAACTCGATGGCCGGCTTGGAGAATGGTGCGCGGCGCGTGGAGTGCACGGTCAACGGCATAGGTGAGCGAGCCGGTAACACTGCACTGGAGGAGATCGCCATGCTGCTGGCCGTCCGCCAGCCGCTGCTCGGCCTGGAGACAGGCATCGCCACCTCGCAGATAGTGCCCACCTCGCAGCTGCTGACAGCGCTGACCGGCGTCCAGGTCCAGCCCAACAAAGCGGTGGTGGGTGCCAACGCCTTTGCTCATGCCTCAGGCATCCACCAGGATGGGGTGCTGAAGGACCGGCTGAATTACGAGATCATGCGCCCGGAAGACGTTGGCTGGGACGACAATCGGATAGTGCTGACCGCACGCTCGGGCCGCCATGCGTTCCGCCATCGCCTGGGTCGCCTCGGCCTGGAGGTGCCGCCGGACCGACTGGACCACGCCTGGGAGGAGTTCCTTCGAGTCGCCGACCACCGGAAGGTGGTGACCGACGCCGACCTTCACGAACTGTTCAGCGCAGCGGTTTAAAAGGTTGCCGCCGGCGGGTACACTCGCCGCTCAGTGCGCGCCACGCCGGTCGGCTGGCCCGGCCAATTAGGGAGTCGGAGGAGTCCACGAATGTGTCGTCTAATCAACTGCTGTCTGGTTCTCGTGGCAGGCCTCGTGCTGGTGCCGGCGGCTTCAGGCTGTGGCCGGCTGCCTGGAGGTGCGTCGGCCAGATGCGTGGTGGATTTCAAGTACTTCAACGTTGAGGCGACGGGCGACAAGGCTGGGGTGGACGCGTTCTGCAAGTCGGCGACCGCGGCGGGAGAGGGGAAGATCGACAACCCGCAGGGGGACAAGGTATGCACTCACGATGTCAGTCAGGGCGGCAGGAAGTTCACGCTGGCGGTCTACGTTCGGCCTGACGCGGACCAAGTTAGTCGTGATGGAGCAAACCGGCTCTGCCAGACCTACGCCGGCATGCACTGAGTTGGAGCCAGCTCGGAATAGAGAGGCGCCGTGACTCGTTGCGGCAGGGCAGCGCCGTCGAAGCAGCCAGAGGAGAAAGGACATGCCTGAAGCCGTGATAGTTGCCGCCGGCCGCTCACCCATCGGCCGTGCCTTCAAGGGCCACCTGGTCGGGATGCGGCCGGACGACCTGGCGGCTCAGGTGACGCTCAAGGTGCTGGAGCAGGTGCCGCAGGTGCAGGCGCCGATGATCGACGATCTGATCTGTGGCTGCGGCCTGCCGGCCGGGGAGCAGGGGTTCAACCTGGGCCGGGCGGTGAGCGTCCTGGCGCGACTCAACACACCCGGCACGACTGTGAATCGCTACTGTTCGAGCTCGTTGCAGACCACTCGCATGGCTGCCCACGCTATCCGAGCCGGCGAGGGCGACATCTTTCTGTCGGTGGGCGTGGAATCGGTTTCGCGCTTCGGCAGCGGCTTCGCGGACAATCCTGACGCGCGCAATCCGTTGCTTATGCCTGGCAACGAAAAGCGCTATCCAGACCTCTACATCGAGATGGGCCAGACCGCCGAGAACGTCGCCGAGCGGGAGGACGTGAGCCGCGAGGAGATGGACCAATACGCGGCGAAAAGTCAGAACGCGGCTGTGAAGGCGCGCGATGACGGATTCTTCGCCCACGAGATCGTCCAGGTTCAGCTGCCGGACGGCGATCTGTTCGCAGCTGACGACGGCCCCCGGCCAGGTACCACCCCCGAAGTGCTCGCAACGCTGAAATCTGCCTTCCGCGAGAACGGCCGGGTGACGGCCGGGAACTCCTGCCCGCTCAACGACGGAGCGGCTGCTGTGGTTGTCATGTCAGATGCCAAGGCGAAGGAGCTGGACATCACGCCGCTGGCCCGTATCGTGAGCACGGGCGTGAGCCAGCTGGAGCCTGAATTGATGGGGCTGGGGCCGATAGGGGCTTCTCGCCAGGCACTGAAGCGGGCGGGCATGTCGATCGAGGACATCGATGTGGTGGAGCTGAACGAGGCCTTTGCGGCCCAGGTCATCCCAGCGGCCCGGGCGCTGGACGTCGACCCCTTCAGTGCCAAGCTGAACCCGCACGGAGGAGCCATCGCCCTCGGCCATCCCTTCGGCATGACCGGCGCCCGGATTCTCTGCACCCTGCTCAACGATCTGCGCAGCCTTGACAAGACGTACGGTCTGGAGACCATGTGCGTCGGCGGCGGTCAGGGCATGGCGATGATTGTGGAACGCCTGAGCTAGGCCTCGGTGCCTTTACCCAAGCGCCTGGCCCGCTTCAACCGCCGGGTGACCAACCGCGTCCTGGGCCCGCTGGCGGTTCGGACACCCTGGTTTGGCTTGGTCGGCCACCGCGGCCGCCGCTCGGGGCAGCTCCACTGGACGCCTGTCAACGTTTTTGCGATTCCTGAGGGATATGTGATAGCTCTCACTTATGGGCGGGTGAGTCAGTGGCCGAAGAACGTGCTGGCGGCTGGCAGTCTCGAGTTGCGAACCTATCGGGGCTCCTTGCGCCTGGGCGGAACGAGGCTGGTTCGAGATCCTAACCTGACACTGGTGCCGCTGCCGGTCCGGCTGGTTCTGCGCGCCCTGAAGGTGGACGAATTCGTCTTCGCCTGGCCGTAGCGGCCTCGGTGCCGCGAGGGAATGTTTGGTCAGCCGATCCTCCTGGACGTGGGCCCTTAGCGCGCCTGGGAACAGCTAGAATCGGCGCGAGTTTCTTCAACCATCGTGAGTAATAAGGGGGCTGCGGGATGGCAGGCGCAACAGGAGCCGGTGATGATTTCGAAGTCGGACGTACTAACGCGAGCGAGGAACGCAGCCTGCTCGTCGCCATCAGCGGTGATCCAGATGGCTATCAGACGGACTTTGTCCTTGATGTTTCAATCGAGGGTAATCAGGTCCTGACGAAGAACCCGGATGGTGTCGATGCGATTCATGCCACGGGCACTGTGAGTCTTCCGACGGGAGGCGCCATCGGAACCATTCCGGAGGGAAACGGCATAGTCGGCCGTGGACTCAACGGATTGGTGGGATACGTGCATGCGGCGCCGCGGAACCGCAACGACGAGAGGAATGTCAATGCCGGCGCGCTCGGCGTCGGCGGCAGCGCGTCTCCTGGCCTCTTCGGGCGTGGCGTGATAGGTGTGATCGGCTACCCGGACGGCGTGCCGCGCGACCCGACCTGGGAGGGAGCAGATACTGCCGCCGTGGCCGGTAACGGCGGCAACGCGGCGATCGGTTTACGGGGCACGGGCGGCAACGGTGGCGTGAAGGGTGAAAGCGCGCAGAGCGTCGGCGTCCAAGGCATCAGTGAGCTGTCTCCTGGTGTCAATGGCACCAGCACCGAAGGCATCGGAGTCATCGGCACCAGCCAGCGCGGCCCTGGAGTTCACGGAATCTCCTCGGAAGACAACGGGGGTGTTTTCCAGTCAAGACATGCGGCCCAGGTGTTTCTCATACCGACTGACGTCGGTCCCCTGAAAGCGCCGTCCCCGATCACTCCGCTGGCGATCAACGTCACGCCTGACGAGGGGCCCCCACCGCTTCCGAGGCGCGGCCGCGGAGGCCAGCTGATGGCGGTGAGGGACAAGCAGGGTGCCTCCACCCTCTGGTTCTGTGTGAAGGATGGACCGCCTGCCCGCTGGACGCAGGTGCTCTTGGGAAATGAGTTCAACGGCACTGGATGAGTCTGTCTGGTCCTCGAGCGGCCCAGGCCGGACACCTCAGTTGCTGCGCGCCTTGAAGGCGGACAGGGTCGGCCGTGCCTTTGCGGCCCAGGTCATCCCAGCGACGCGGGCTCTGGACTTCGACCCCTCAGCCCCAAGCTGAACCCGCAGGGAGGTGCCATCGCCCTCGGCCACCCCTTCGGCATGACCGGCGCCCGAATTCTGTGCACGCTGCTCAACGATCTGCGCAGCCGTGATCGGTCGTACGGTCTGGAGACCATGTGCGTGGGCGGCGGTCAGGGCATGGCGATGATAGCGGAGCGCGTGAGCTAGGCCTCGGTGCCTTTTACCCAAGCGCCGGGCCCGCTGCTCCGGAGTAGGCTGGCCGGGCAGGCAGTCGGAGCAGACGCGAAGGAGAACGCAAGCAGGTGGAAACCCAGGCGCCGCAGCAAGTCAACAGCCATGCTCATCCCCGGTTACTTGAACGCCACCACGAAAAGCCGCCGCTGAGCTCCGACGAAGCCGTGGGTTTCAACGGGCGCCTGGGGGCGTTGATCACAAAGGGGGTGGGAACGATGTGGGCCTTCTACGCCGCTGCCCTCTTCATGGCCGTCTGGATGGCCGCCGCACTGTTTGGCCCGCTCCGGGCGATCGATCCCTATCCCTTCTCCTTCCTGCTCTTTCTGGGCAACATAGTGCAGCTGCTCCTGATGTTCGTGATCATGGTTGGGCAGCAGGTCCTGGGGGCGGCCAATGACAAGCGCGCGGTGCAGACGTACAAGGATGCCGAAGCGATCCTGCGCGAGTGCCTTCTGCTCCAAAAACATCTGGCGGACCAGGATCAGATCCTGCAGGAGGTCATGGCCCAGGTCCGACCGCCCGCCCAGCGCGGCTGAGCCGGGTCTCCCGGAGAGAACCGACACGACAGTCGATTCGCTCGGCGGGCTGAGGGTAGTGGTAGGCCGCGCTGAACCGGGCCTGCCAGTGACGCCGGCCAATTGCCGACGCGCCGGCAGACACCAGTGGAGCCGCCGGTGAACCAGCGCGGAACCTACTCGTCTAGATGCGGCCCCCGGTCCCTCGGGAGAGGCGGGCCTCCTCATCGGCGCTGAAGCTGCCGAGCGAAACCCAGCGCTTCAAGGCGGGGCGCAAGCGCTCCGGCAAACCAACGCTGGCCCGCCGCCAGATGACCTCGGGGAGTGTTACTTCGATCATTGTGTTGTTCCTCCGCTAACCGTCGTATGGGGCACGATGGTTATTATAACCTACAAATGGGTTTGGCTGGTGATGTGCGGTGGTAAGCTTGCCGGCAGACATAATGGCCACACCTGTAGAACCCGAGGCGGCCGGCTTTGTGGCAGCTTTCGTGAACACGCTTGATCGGGAGGAGGGGCGGGACGAGCTGGCGACCCCCCGCGAGCTGGCCGCCTGGTTCCGCGCCCGGGGCTTGCTCGCCGCTGAGGTGAGGACAAGCGCTGCTGACGTCAACCGGACGGCTGAGCTCCGAGAAGGCCTGCGCGAACTGCTGCTCGCGAACAACGGGGCCGGGGAGGTGGCCCTCGACCTCAGCGCCCTCAACCGATACGTCGACGACTCTTGCGCCCGTTTCCAGCTGCGCTTTGAGGGCGATGATTGGGTTCTGAGGCCGCTGGCCGAGGGATTCGACGCGACCTTGGCGCAGATCCTGCTGGCGGTCGGACAGTCTGTTGCGGACGGCAGCTGGGCGCGACTCAAGGCCTGCGCCGACGAAGGTTGCCAGTGGGTGTTCTTT
Source organism: Candidatus Dormiibacter inghamiae (assembly GCA_016464825.1). Taxonomy (GTDB): domain Bacteria; phylum Chloroflexota; class Dormibacteria; order Dormibacterales; family Dormibacteraceae; genus Dormiibacter; species Dormiibacter inghamiae. Next base: position 178,517 of record JAEKNQ010000040.1, read on the forward strand.
GACCAGTCCCGAAACCGTGCAGGCCACTGGTGCAGCATGGGCAGCTGCGGCAATCGGGCCAAGGCCCGACAGTTCCGCGCCCGCCGGCGCGCTCAGGCGGCGCCACTCAGTAGTTAGATTCGCTTTGTGGCCCGGGACCTAGATTCCTCGCATCTGCGGTCCCTGATCGGGCGCCCTTGAACGCGGCCCCAGTGCCAGGCTCGGGCAGTCGGAGCCTGCGAGCTGTCACCTTCGACTTCTGGGACACGCTGATGCAGCAGGTGCCTGCCCTCCAGCTTCGGGCCGCGGCGGTGGCCAAGCACTTGGGGATCGAGGAGGTTGCCGTCGCCGGGGCAATCGAGGACGCCTTCGTGCTGCAGACCGAGACGTGGCGGTCGGGCCGCGAGTTCGGCCTCAAAGGACTCGTCCAGCACTTGAGCCGGCAATTCCAAGTCAGCTCGCCGGCGGGGCTGCGCTCGGTCATCGCGGCGCCCCACTTACTGGCGGCCAGTCGACCGGCCCCCCATGCCGCCGAGACTCTGGCGGAGCTCAGAGCGGCGGGGCTCCGCCTCGGCATCGTGAGCGACACAGGGTTCTCGCCGGGCAGCACTCTGCGCCAGCTGCTGGCGGAGCATTGTCTGCTGGATCATTTCCAGCCTTCGGCGCTGGCCTTCTCCGACGAGGTGGGCGTGCCCAAACCGGCGGCCAAGATCTTCCAGGTCGCTCTGACCGGACTTGACACCCGGCCGGAGGAAACTGCTCATATCGGCGATCTACGCTGTACCGACGTGGCGGGCGCCCGCGCTCTCGGCATGATCACAGTTCGCTACCGCGGCTGCCACGACGACCTGGCGGGCGCTGAGGCGGACATGGTGGTGGACGATTTGAGCGAGCTACCTTCACTGCTTCTGCCAGCCGTTAGAGGCAACTAGACTCAGCGCGGTGAGCTCTTCTGAGCTGCGGCGGCGGTGGCCCGCTGTGGCCGGTCTGGCGGTGCTGCTGCTCTTGGTAGGGCTGGCCAGCCGCCCGGACGGCCTGAACCCCGCGCCGGTGGGAGCGCGCGTCGGCGGCCTGGTGGTGGACACTGCCTTTTACCTCCTGCTCGTGCTTCTGCCGCTGGGCTTGGCAGGACTCATCTGGCTGCTCTACACGCGGCCGGACGAAGCGCCCCTGCAGTTGGAGCGGCAACGCCGCCACTGGTTGCTCCCGATTCTCAGCGGTCTCGCTCTGGTGGCCATCCTCTGGCTGCGGCCGGGCCGGTTGTTTCATCTGCCCGGCTTGTTAGGCGCCGGCGGAGCCGGGCTGTTCGGCGGGTCAACGGGAACGGCGCTGGGCGGTCAGGGAGGGGGCGGATTCGACTGGCCTGCCGCGCTCATCGCGGCGGGCGTCATAACAGTCTCCGGCTACCTGGCCTGTCGAGCCCTCAGGACGCCCCCGGTGCCCGCACCTCGCGCAGCCGAGGCTGTATACCAGGCGCTGAGCGATGCGCTGGGGCTGAGCGACGATGGCGCCGAGAGTGCGGATCCCCGCACAGCTGTGATCCGGGCCTGGATCAGCGTGGAAGCCGTCTTTCGCGCCCATGGCGTTCCGCGCCGGCCCTCTGAAGCGCCGTTTGAATACGCCCGCCGGGCGCCGGCGCGGGCGGGGGTCAGCGCGGCGCCGCTGGAGCGGCTGGCCGAGCTTTACGAGTGGGCGCGGTTCTCGACTCACGACGTGAGTGACGACATGGGTGTCCGCGCCGTGGCCGGGCTGCGCTCGATCCGGGAGGACTTGGTCAGTGCGGCGGTCTGACAGCGGCATGCGGAGGCTCTGGGGCCTCCTGGCCACGGCCCTGCTCATCACCATCGTGGTAGGGGCCGCCGAAGCGGCAGGAGCTCCTTACGGCGGGGTGTTGATCAGGCTCTGGCTGGTAGCCCTCGGCGGCCTGGCCGTCTGGGCTCTCGCGAGCGCGGCCGTCGGGGGCTGGACCTACGCCGATCCACCGCGGCGCCGCTTCTTCCGGCCGCGGCCGAACCTGCAGCAGGTGCCTGATCTGGTCTCTCTGGAGCACGCAATCGAGTTCTCGCGCGCGACCGCTTTCGACTTCCACTACCGCCTGCGGCCGAGACTTATGACGCTGGCCCAAGAGCGTTTCGCCGCGCAGGGTCTGGATCCTCGGACACGGCTCGCCGCCTGCAAGGCGCTGGTCGGCAACGAGGCGTGGGAGATACTGCGGCCGGACGTGCAGCCGCCGCCCCGGCGGGGTGAGCGGGGCATCCCCTTGAACACACTCCGGCGAGTGGTGGAGCGGCTCGATGCCATCTGAGCCCGCGCGGCTCCCGAGCTTTGAGGGGACCGAGCTGGCGAGCCGGATCCTTGACGCAGTCCAGCTGTCGGTCGTGGGCAAGCGGCAGGCGTTGGAGCTGATGCTGCTGGGACTGCTCACTGGCGGGCACGTGCTGATCGAGGACTTTCCAGGACTGGCGAAGACGCTCATGGCGCGCTCTCTGGCCCAGGTGCTCGGAGTTCAATTCAAGCGCGTTCAGTTCACGCCCGACCTGATGCCCTCCGATGTTACAGGCTCCACGATCTTCAATCCCCAGACTCTGCAGTTCGAGTTCCGGCCGGGACCAATCTTCACCAACATCCTGCTGGCGGACGAGATCAACCGGGCGCCGGCCAAGACGCAGGCGGCTCTGCTCGAGGCGATGCAGGAGGGGCAGGTCACGGTTGACGGCCGTTCGCATCCCCTGCCCGAGCTCTTCACAGTGCTGGCGACGCAGAACCCGATCGAGTACGAGGGAACCTATCCGCTGCCCGAGGCCCAGCTGGATCGCTTCCTACTCCGCGTCGCCGTCGGCTATCCGACACCGGAGGAGGAGCTGGAGGTGCTGACGAGGCGGATCGAGCGCCGCCGGGATGAGCTGCCGCTGGACGCGATCACCGGCCAGGTTCAGGTGCTGGCCCTCCGCGACGTGATCGAGCGCGTGCACATCGACCAAGGGCTGAGCCGCTATGTCGTCGAGCTGGTGGGCGCCACCCGAGCCAGCCCCAGGCTGCAGGTGGGGGCCAGCCCGCGTGGTTCCCTGGCTCTGCTGAAGCTGTCCCGCGGCCTGGCTTTGCTGCGGGGGCGCGACTTCGTGGTCCCGGAGGACGTGAAAGCGCTGGCGGTGCCGGCCCTGGCTCACCGGCTCACCTTGAAGCCGGAGCTGTGGGTCCAGCGGCTGCAGCCGGAAGACGTGGTCCGCGAGTGTCTGGACAGCGTGCCGGCGCCGCCTCCCGATTGAGCCGGCCGGCCGCCCGCGTCGTCGCTTCACGGCGGCTGGCCGTCTACCTCGGCATCGGCGCGGCCGGCCTGCTGACCGCCGTTCTCTTCGGCCGGCCGGAAGCTGTGGCTGTAGTGGTCCCGCTGTTGCTGCTACCTGCGCTGGGTCTGGCGGCAGCGGGTTCGCCCGAGCTGAGCATCTCCATCGGCCAGGCGCGCGAGCGGGCGATCGAGGGCAGTGAGGTGGCGCTGTCGGTGTCCCTGCAAGCCAGCCGGCCGCTGTGGGGCCTCCGGTTGGAGATCCGCCCAGGTCGAGAGGTGACGGCCCGACCTTTGGGCCCGTCGGTGAGCGAGCTGCGGCCCGGAGCGGCGGCTGATCTTCACTGGGCGCTCAGCTGCCGGCGCTGGGGGGGCCGGCGGGGCGGCACCCTCAACGTCTCAGCCCAGGATCGGTTGGGTCTGTTCAGCTACCACTGGGCAGATCAGCGATTGCCAGGACTTCGCATCTATCCCGCCGCCGACAAGCTGCGGCGGCTCATCCCGGCGGCGCGGCCGCAGATGTCTGCCGGCGACGACGTTTCCAACCTGCGGGGCGACGGCATCGAGTTCGGCGGCATCCGCCAGTTTCTGCCCGGGGACCGGGTCCGGCACGTCAACTGGCGGGCAACTGCACGCCGGGGAACACTGCAGGTGAACGAGCTCAGACCGGAGAGAAACGCTGACGTGGTCATCTTCCTCGACACCTTCACGGAGCTGGAGCTAGGAAAAGAAAACAGCCTGGATCGCGCAGTCAGAGCGGCCGGCTCGATCGCCGGCGCCTACCTGCGCAGCCGCGATCGCGTGGGCCTGATCGGCTTCGGCGGCACGCTGCGCTGGCTGGCTCCGGGGTTGGGGGAGCGGCAGGCCTATCGAATAGCCGATTCGCTGATCGAGAGCGAGGTGATCTTCAGCTATGCCTGGAAGGGGCTCGAGGTCATCCCGCCGCGCACGCTGCCGCCCGGAGCGCTTGTGGTCGCGGTCACTCCCCTGCTGGATGAGAGAAGCCTGCGGGCGCTGTTGGATCTGGGTGGCCGGGGCCACGACCTGGTGGTCGTGGAGGTGTCCCCGCTCGACTTTCTGCCACCTGCCCAGGACGAACCCGCGTTTTTGGCCAGGCGTCTGTGGGAGATGGAGCGGCAGGCGCTGCGCACGCGCTTTGTCAGCGTGGGCGTGCCTGTCGTGCGCTGGGACGCCGGTCTGCCACTGGCGGCGCCGCTGCTTGCCGCTTCTCGCTTCCGCCGGGAGCGGCGGCTGGTGGCGCCGAGGTGAGCCGCTGGCAGCTCTCGGCGCTGGCGGGCGCACTTCTCCTGGGCGCGGCCCTGACTCTGCTGCCGGTGTCTCTGGGCGCATTGTCGCCCGCAGTGGCTGTCTTCTGCGGCGGGCCGGCGCTGTTCTTCTTCGCCCTGGCGATGAGCAGGGTCTGGCCTGCCGGCCTCTGGCTCGCTCTTGTGCTGCTGGCCACCGAGCAGCTCCTGGCCACCGTGCTGAGTGATGCGGTCGCCGTCGACGCGCCGCTACGGGGCGCCGCTCTGCTCTGGTTCGCCGAGCTGGCCTGGCTGGCCGGCCAGCCGCCGGGCCTGCCGCCGCCTCGCGCCCAACTGCTGGCTGTGGCGATGGTGGGACTGGTCGGAGCAGCCCTGGGCTGGTTGGTGCTGGCCATGGCCAGCGTGCCGGTGGCCGGCGGCCCAGGGCTCACAGGTGCCGGCGTGGTCGCAGTGGTGGCCGTCTTCGCAGCCTTCCTGTGGCTCAACCGGAGCAGCCGGCCGCCCCAGGCGGACGGCTGACCTGGCTGGACCGTGTGCAGGACGTTTTCGCCAGCTTCGGCCGCATACTCAGCAGCCATGGAGATCGAAGCCGTGATGGGAGACATCACCCAGGAACAGGTGGATGCCATAGTCAACGCGGCCAACTCCAGCCTGCTGGGCGGCGGTGGTGTGGATGGCGCCATCCACCGCGCCGCCGGTCCCGAGCTGCTGGCGGCCTGCCGTCCGCTCGGTGGCTGCTCGGCTGGCCAGGCGAAGCCGACTCCCGGCTTCCGCCTGCCGGCCCGCTGGGTAATCCACACGGTCGGTCCTGTGTGGCACGGCGGCGGGGGAGGAGAGGCCCATCTGCTCGCCTCCTGCTACCGGCGGTCGCTCGAGGTGGCCGACGAGCTGGGCGTTCAAAGAGTCGCCTTCCCAGCCATCTCAACCGGGATCTACGGCTACCCCAAGGAGGCCGCCGCCAGGGTCGCAGTCAGCACGCTGCGAGAGACCCCAACCCGGGTCAAGCTGGCGCGGCTGGTCGCCTTCAGCCCCGATCAGCTGAGCCTTTACCAGGATCTCCTCACCGTTCGGTAGCTTCCGAACCCGAATTGAGCTAGGCGCTGAAGAGCGTGATGGCCCCGCTCAGCAGGAGCACTGTAGTCCAGGCCAGGTCCAGGTTCAGCCAGCCCCTGCGCAGGAAGCCCAGACCGAGCTTCTCATAGACGACCACCGAGAGCACGCCCATCACCGCGACCATCGCGGCCACGTGGACGGTGGCTGCCAGCGCCGCCGTGAGACCCAGCTGGCTCGGATTGGAAAAGTGGTCCCCGACCGGCAGCCCGAGCAGAACTGGGGCCAGCATGAGCCCGGCGCCATGTGCCGATGACATCAGGAACGACCAGGCGACGAGGCCAAGAATGCCCACCCGCATGCCAAAGCCGCGGGGATGCGCTCGGGGCCGGGCCAAGGTCCAGAGACCCACGCCGACCAGGGCCAGGGCGGCCAGCAACCGCACAGTGTGCGGCGGCACCAGCTGCTGGGTCAAGCCGATCGCCAGCAGGACCAGCACTATCGACATCTCGTGCCCGACAGCGATTGGCACAAGTGAGCCGAGAACTGCGCGACGGCTGCTCTCCTGCAGCCCGCGGCCTACAGCGAACAGCCAACCCATCCCCGGGTTGACACCGTGATAGGCGCCCAACCCGATCAGCGCCAGCCATGGCCAGGCCTCGCCCCAGCTCATCTAAGTACTAGCAGCACAACTAGGGATAGCAGTACGAGTCCGAGGAAGCGTCACCGCCTTCCAGGTGGATCTGGTGAGCGCGCTGCTCGGTGCGGACGAAGAACTCAGGATCGATTCTCAGGCCGCCGTGCTCGTCAGCGTCCAGCTTGACCAGCCAGCTCTCCACTCCTTCCGGGTAAAACTGCGCGTCCCAGGACCCGTACAGCGAGTTGGAGAGATAAACCCGCCGGCCGTCCCGGCTCACCTCCACCATCTGCGGTCCCCCATTCAGCTGGCCTGAGCCGTTCCAGCCAGTCCGCTCCACAATCCCGCCCAGCCTTACCGACCCGGTCTCCCGAGGCCTGAACGGATCCAAGACGTCATAGCGCTTGATCTCACCGGTGCCCCAGGCCGACACGTAAAGCCAGCGGTCATCCAGCGAGAGGTTGATGTCAGTGATCAGCGGGGCCACGGCTTTGAACGGCTGCAGGATCGGCGGCAGCTGCGAGGGATCGGCGGGCTCGGCGGGGATCTCGATCACCTTCTTCACTGCCCAGCGGGAGCCTTCCAGGTACCACAACCAGACAGATCCGCTGAGGTCCTTCAAACTCGTCACCACTCCCACGAAGCCATAGGCGCGGGTGGGATCGTGCGCGGGACGCAGCTCCAGCACCATCTGCTGCTCGGCACCCAGGTCGAGCGCCTGCTTGTGGCGCCGCCGCGGCAGGTCCCAAATATGAAGGTGGTGGCCGTATTCGCCGGCCAGGAGCAGCTCGCCGTTGACACCGTCCTCGATCATCTTGGGCGTGCCCCACTCGCTGGTCAGAGCGACGTCATAACCGAGGTGCCACCAGAAGTCGTAGGCGAGGAACTGCGGACCGCGGTCCAGCTCGAAGCGGCCCTTGACGGTGAAGTTGTCGTGGTCGAGGATGAAGATCCCGCCGGGCCCGCCACCGTCGGGCGCGCCGAGCGCGCTCACATAGACCCCGTCAGGGCCGCAGTGGAGGGTGTGCGGGCGGCTGTAGCCTGTCTTGTTCGCAATCTCTTCGGGCTCGATGGTCTTGACGATCTGGGGTCGCCGGGGATCCGGCTTGGTGTCGATCACGTAGATGCGGCTCGAGCGCAGCCCAGGGACCAGCAGGTAGCGGCGCTCGATGTGGGGGTGAGGGGCGTAGGGGCACAGGGCGGAGCTGCAGGCGTTCCAGCCAAAGTGATGCAGTTCGTCCCCCAGGTTGGGCATGTCGAGCTTGTTCACCACTTGGCGGTAACTCTGCGAGCTGGGATCGACGTCAACTGTCAGCAGGGCGTCGGGACTCTGCGCGGCGGGGTCGAACGTGACCATGTAGGCAAGTGTCTCGGCGGGCGCGTCGCCGGCCAGCCGTGGCGACGGATAGAAGGTGGGGTCGGGTCGAAGAAGCGTGGCCATACGTGCCTCCCTTTCAGCTCTGAATGGTGGTCAGGAGTACGTGCCGGCCGCACGGACCGGCGGCGCTCACTTTAGGAGCGCTCTAGAAGCAGAAAACGGCCGGGGCGTAGACGACCCGCTGGGCGGGCCAGGCGACCTCGCGCGTCAGCATGGACAGGATTCTAGCGAGGGAAGCTTCCGCTTCGGTTCAGGCGCGCCGGGCCAGGATCACCGTGCCGCGCAGGTGGCGCACCATGCGGGCGAAAGCGGCTTGCACCAGCACTGATGAGTTTCGCTGCTCAGCGAACGCGCCCAGCACGGTTGTCTGGTAGGCCCGCGAGAACTCCAGAATCGTGGCCGCAGCGCTGTCGGAGCTGCGCTCCCGGATCTCAACCCGCCGGTAATGGATGCTGTCCACCAGCTCATGAAAGCGCTCAGACATGGCGGCTCGGAGGCGGTGATGATGCCGGTTCTCGACTACGTGAAGGATGGTCAGCAGACCCTCTCGAGACTCTGCCAGAGCCGCTCCGAGCTTGACCGCCAGCGGGGCGTTGGTGCCGCCGCGGACGGGCACCAGGACTCCATGACCGCCGCTGGAACCGTCAGGATCCGGTCGCACCAGGGCCAGGTTGGCCGGCGGGTCGGAGACGAGGTCCTCCAACACCGCAGCGAGCAGCCGAGGCCGCCGGCTGGTCAGTCCAGGCCATTCCACCACCACCAGGTTGCTGCCGTTCTCGTAGACGGCCTCTCTGATGCCCTGACGCACGTCGTGGCTGACGCGTGTCTGCACGTTGAGGCGGCTGGCCCGGCCGGAGGTGTCGATGCTGGCGATCCAGCGGAGCAGATCCCGCCGACGCTCCTCGAGGACGTGGGGAAGGTTGGGCAGGTTTGTCCGCGGCACCTCCACGATGCCCAGCACGTCGCCGGAGCTGCGCGTGCTCGCTGATAGAAGGTCGGCGATCTGGAGCAGCGGCGTCGCAGTCTGGGCGCGGATCACTGGCACCAGCATCCGCCACTCCTCCAGACGCGGCTCCCAGTGAGCCAGCTCGGTCGCACGCTGCCGCGCCGCCGCTTGCATTGGAAGCAAGGCTACCGGCGCCGGCCTGACGCCAAGCGGGCCCGGCCCCCATCAGCCGTGCCTGCACAAGAGTCTAGACGCCGGGGTGCCCGATCATGGCTTCATGGCCTTTCTGCCGCGAGCGGGGGCGCTGGGCATAGCGTTTTCGGCCGGGCAGGTGCTGATCCGGGAGGCCGACGGCGTCCCGCCGCTGCTGGCGGAACTGGACTATCCCGCTGAAGTCGAGCCGATCTGGCTGGGCGACCTGGCCGGAAGGGAATGCTGGGGGCTCAACCTGGCGCTGGCGCAAGTGCCGCCCGGCCTGTGCATGCTCAGTCTCCGCGAGCTGATGGCTGCTGTCACCGATCAGACGTTGGTTGCCATGGTCGCGCGGGCCGCTCAGATTCTGGAGTGGTGGGACGCCCACGCCTTCTGCGGCCGCTGCGGCACCCCCACCGAGCCGCACGAGAGCGAGAGAGCCCGGGTCTGTCCGCGCTGCCACACCGCGCACTACCCCCGCATCACGCCGGCAGTGATCACCCTTGTGCACAGGCCGGGCGAGATACTCCTGGCTCGCAACCATCTCAATCGCTCAGGCATGTTCGCCCTGGTCGCGGGCTTCGTCGAGCCGGGCGAAACGCTGGAACAGGGGGTCGCCCGGGAGGTGCGGGAAGAGGTCGGCTTGGAGGTGGAGGAGATCCGATACGCCGGCAGTCAGCCCTGGCCCTTTCCCAGCCAGCTGATGATTGGCTTTCACGCACGTTATCGCTCCGGCGAGATAGCGCTCCAGGAAGCGGAGATCGAGGAGGCCCGTTGGTTCAGCCTGGGCAACCTACCGGAGAACCGGCCGGCCACTTACAGCATAGCCGGCCGGCTGATCGAAGGCTGGCGGCGGACCGCTGGCGAGGGGAGCCGGGGCCCAGGCCCTTGAGCCAGCCTGAACGCCGCCGATCAAGCTGAGTAGACGTCCACCTCGGATGCTTTGAACGACACCCAGACCTCCTCCCCGCCAACCAGACCTAGTTCGGCCAGGCCGGCGCTGGTGATCTCAGCGACGAGCGGAACAGGACCGTCCACCCGGACCCGAACTCGGTCTCCAGCGAAGTCCAAAGAGGTCGCTCTGCCGCGCCACACATTTCGCGGACTGCCATCGGGTCGCTCGACATAGAGAGAAACTGCACGCGGATGGACCAATGCGAAGACGTCGCCGTCCCGAGCATCCGCCGCACTGATCGAAGCTACGCCCACGCTGACCTGACCATCCACTGCCTGCCCCCGCCAGAGGTTGACGCCCACTAAGTCCGCGACATAGCGGGACCGCGGTCGGGCGGTGATCTGGGGCAGCTTTCCTTGCTGCACCACGCGACCATCCTCGATCACAAGAACAGCGTCTGCGAGAGCAGCGGCGTCGACTGGATCGTGAGTGACCAGCAGGCAGATCCCCTCGAAGAGACTCAGGTGCTTTTTCAACTCCCGCCGGATCGCCACCTTGGTGGAGGCGTCAAGAGCCGCCAGCGGCTCGTCGAGGAGCAGCAGCCGCGGCGCCGGGGCCAACGCCCTGGCCAGGGCGACGCGCTGGGCCTGGCCGCCTGACAGCTGGGCAGGCTTGGCGGCAGCGTAGGCGTCCAGATCCATGACCTGGAGCCATAGCCTGGCGGTTTGGAGGGGCTGGTCTGCTCCTCGCGAGCGAAGCCCAAAGGCGACGTTCTCGACTACCGACAGGTGCGGGAAGAGCAGGTAGTCCTGAAAGAGCACGCCGACTGAGCGATCTTCGGCTGGCACGAAGGCGCCAGCAAGAGGTGAATCCAGGGTCACCCCGTCGAGCTCGATCCCACCCGCCTCGATTGGCTGTAGGCCTGCCAGAGCGCGAAGCAGGGTCGTCTTGCCCGCTCCGTTGGGGCCCAGCAGTGCCAGAACCTCGCCTGGCGCTGCTACCAGCCCGAGGGCGAGTTGGAGAGTGCCCAGGCGCAGATTGACGTTCGCCCTGAGCGTCACGACACGTTCAGGAAGCGATCACGGAGGGCCACCAAAACTATCAGCGACACCACAACCAGAACGAGGCTGAGAACTACCGCGGCGTCCGGACGTGTCTCCAAGAGCAAGTAGACAGCCAGCGGCATGGTTTGGGTCTGGCCAGGAAAGTTGCCGGCGAAGGTGATGGTGGCGCCGAACTCGCCCAGCGCCCGCGACCAGCAGAGAACTGCCCCGGCGAAGATCGAGGGCCCGACAAGAGGTACTGTCACGCGCCGAAAAACGGTCCAGCGGTGAGCACCGAGGGTTCGAGCCGCGTCCTCCAGGCCCCGGTTCATGGATCGCAACCCGGCCTCAACGGTTATGACCAGGAATGGCATTGAGACGAATGTCTCCGCCAGGATGACCCCCGCCGTGGTGAAGGGCAGGCGAATTCCGTAGGCGTCGAACAGATAAGAGCCGACGAGGCCTCGGCGGCCAAAGGCCAAAAGCAGGGCGACGCCGCCGACGACGGGGGGCAGGACCATGGGCAGTGTGGTCAGGGCACGGAGGAGGTTCTTACCGCGAAACTCCATCCGGGCTTGAACCCAGGCCAGCGGCACGCCCAATACGATGGCAATGGCGGTCGCGCTCAGTGAGCAGATCAGCGAGAGCCGAAAGGCGTCGAGTGACTCAGGCGCTCTCAGGTCAGCGAGAGCCTCGGGCCAAGGAGCCTTGACCACGAGGCCCACCAGGGGCAGTATGAAGAGCGCTGCGCCGCACAGGGCCCCGACGGCCAGCAGCGCGGGTGGGCGCTCGCCCGCTCTGCGTTCCTGCCTAGGGTTTCTTGAAGCCGTAGTTGGCTAGTTTGGACTGCCCGGGGGCGCTCAGCAGGAAATCGATGAAGGCCTGGCCTCCTTCTTGATTGAAGCCGCCCTTCACTGTCGCGATCGGGTACAGGGCCGCCACGTTCTGAGCGTCGGGGATTGGGACCCCCTGGACCTTGGCGCCTGCCGCTTTGACGTCGGTGACGTAGACGATGCCGGCATCGGCCTCGCCCAGCGAAACTTTGCTGACCACCGCGTTGACATCCTGCTCCTGGCTCTCGGGAGTCACCTTGACCCCAGCCTTTGCGAGCGCTTGGTTCGCGTAATTTCCGCACGGCACCGCGGGTGCGCAGAGGATCACCACCGTGCCGGGACTGACAAGATCAGCCAATCCCTTGATCCCCTTGGGATTGCCCGCCGGGACGACAATCTGGAGCTCATTCGAGGCGAAGTTCACAGGTTGGCGGACAGTGTTGCCGGCGGCCACCACCTTTTGCATGTTCGGGAGGTCGGCGGAGGCGAAGACGTCCGCCGGGGCTCCATTGTTGATCGAGGTCACGAGGGAGGCGCTGCCCGCAAAATTGAACACGACATTGGCCTTGGGGTGCTTTGCTTGGAAGGCCATGCCCTCATCCTTGAACGCAGCGGTGAGGCTGGCGGCGGCGAAAACGTTGATGGTCCCGGCGACGTTGTCAGAACTCGGAGTTGAGGTTGAAGCGGTCGAGGGACTGCTGCCACCGCAGGCCGTCAGCAACATCGCCGTCAATACGGTGAGGACGCGCTTCACCTCGGCAACTCGACCACCACGTTGGTCGACTTGACTGCGGCGATGGCCCTAACACCTGGTTTGAGCGCCAGCTCGTCGGCGGCCTCCCGCGTCATGAGGGAGACGATTCGGTGCGGGCCCGCCTGGATGTCCACCTGGGCCATGACGCCATCCTTGACGACGCGGGTGACGATGCCCGGGAAGTGATTTCGGGCGGATTCTCGCGCCTCGGGCCAGGACGGAGCTGCCGCCCCTCCCTGCTCGGCTAAAAAGCGCGCCAGGTCGCCACCATCCACGAGCCGCTGACCATTGGCAGTCCGCACTGTGCGGACCTGGCCTGAATCGACCAGCCGGCGGACGGTGTCAGAGCTCACGCTCATCAGTTCGGCCACCTCGCCGACGCGATATTCGGGCATCGTACACAGTCTAGCGATTGCCAGGCGCTAGCGCCCATCATCCTCTCTCACGCGTGGAATGGGCCCCGCAGCTGGACTGCCCTACTCGTCTCCTAAGGGGTCGCAGGCCGGTTTCTGCAAGCGGCTCGCGCTGCCAGCTTCCGACCTACTTCCCGATCATCACCCCAGTGGCCTTGATGATCACAGTGACCTCATCGCCTTCTGCCAGATTCATTCCTAGTCGGGACCCGTCGGTGATCGCCGCAACGACTGTCCCCGCCTCGACGCCGACTTGGACTTCTGCCATCACCGTTCCTGACTTGACGCTGATGACACGACCCTTGAGTTGGTTGCGCGCGCTGAGTTCCATGGAAACCTCCTTGTCCTCTGAAAAGCTGACTTCGCCGGCTTCACGCTTCCGGCAGCACTGTATCGACCGCACGCCAGCAGTACCAGGCGGCCACCGTCCGCCAGGGCCGATAGAGATCGCCCAGAGCCATCAGCGCTCTCGGCGGCGGCGGCAGGGCCAGACCGTGGGCCTTGGCATAGCCCTTCCGCACGCCGAGATCGTCGACCGGCCAGACGTCCGGCCGGCGCAGGTGAAAGATCAAAAACATCTCGGCAGTCCAGCGCCCGATGCCGCGGACCGTCGCCAGCCGCGTGATCAGATCCTCGTCGGCCAGGGCCTCGGCATCCTCGAGCGGCACGGTGCCGTCCCCGACCTTGGTCGCCAGGTCCAGGATGGAGGCTGCCTTGGCGCCCGAGAGCCCCGCTTCACGCAGCACCTCGGGCGGCAGGGTCAGCACGTTCTGAGGCGAGAGGCCGTTCGGCAGCGTGGCCAGGAAGCGCTGGTGGATCGCGCTCGCGGCCCTGCCGGCCAGCTGCTGGAACACTATCGAGCGGACCAGGGCTGCGAACGCGTCAGGCTGAGGCTCCCGCAAGACTGGTGGCCCGACCGCTTCGATCACGCGGCCCAGCGCCGCATCGCGATGAGCCAGGAGGCGGGCGGCCCGGGTAAACTGCTCGCTGGTGGCCGGCTGGGCGGCCCCTACGCCAGGCTCCCCATCAGCGCTTCGAACTCCTCCCGCGAAGGCCGGAGTTCGGCTTCGCTGAGAGATTGCAGCGGCCGCACGGGCAAGTGCTCGCGAGTGGCGAAGTCCTCCATCGTCTCGTCCAAGTAGACCAGCCCGGTGACGAGCTGGCCCCTGCTCCTGCCTTCTTCCAGCAGCCGGATGGCGCCAAACCTGTCGCTCGGATCATGGTCTTGGGCCAGCTTGTGGAGCCTCAAATGCGAACCATCGTGCAGCCGCACGTCAGTGGTCGTGCCGGGCTCGTAGTCCACCTCGATTTCCTCGAAGTAGGGGATGAAGGAGACGTCTTGCAGCTCCTCCTCGTGGTCCTTGATGTAGGCGTAACTCTTGGTCGAGCCGTCGTGATCGTTGAAGGTCACACAGGGCGAGATGATGTCCAGGACAGCAGTGCCGCGATGGGCCAGCGCCGCTTTCAGCAGCGGCACCAGCTGCTTGCCGTCACCCGAAAAGGACCTGGCCACGAAGCTGCAGCCGAGGGTGAGCGCCACGGCACAGGGATCGATCGGCAAGTACGCGTTGACAGCGCCCTTCTTTTGTACAGAGCCGACATCAGCCGTGGCCGAGAACTGGCCTTTGGTCAGCCCGTAGGTGCCGTTGTCCTCGACTATGTAGGTGCAGTCAACATTGCGCCGGATCATGTGCATGAACTGCCCCAGCCCTATGGAAGCGGTGTCCCCGTCGCCGGAGACGCCCAGCATTATGAGCTTGCGGTTGGCGAGCTGGGCGCCGGTCGTGAGCGAGGGCATACGCCCGTGCACACCGTTGAAGCCGTGCGCGCGTTCCACGAAGTAGGCGGGCGTCTTGGAGGAGCAGCCGATGCCACTCATCTTGGCCAGCAGGTGAGGCTCGACGCCCAGTTCATAAAGCGCCTTGATGACGTGGTTGGTGATCGAGTTGTGGCCGCAGCCGGCGCAGAGCGTGCTGGCGACGCCTTTATAGGAGTCACGAGCCAGACCAATGTGGTTCAGGGCGGGAGCTGCCATCAGACGGGCACTGCCTCCAGTTCGAGCAGAGGCCGACTCAGTGCCTCAGCCGTGATCGGGCGGCCGTCGTAGTGCCGGATCGAGCGCAGCCGCCCGATCAGCTCGGGCGGAAGCTCCAGCCGGATCAGGTCGTAGAGCTGGCCGTCGCGGTTCTGCTCTATCACATAGACGCGCTCGTGGGCGGCGACGAAGTCAACCAGGGTGGGACTTAGCGGCAGCGCTCGCACCCGCAGATAGCTGAAGCCCAGGCCCTGCTCGCTCAGCTCGTCTCGCGCCTCCACCACGGCTGCGTGCGTGCTGCCGAAGGCGATGACCCCGATCTGCGCTGACTCGGCCACCTCCACCACCGGCGGCGGCATCGCCGCCCGGGCGGTCTCCAGCTTCCGAGCCAGCCGATCCATGTTGGCCGCGTAGGCCTCGGCGCTCTCCGTGTAGCGAGCCAGCTCGTCATGGCCAGAGCCACGGGTGAAGTAAGCCGCGCGCGCATGATCAGTGCCGGGCAGAGTACGGTAGGTCACCGCGTCGCCATCCACGTCCTGGTAGCGGCCCCACTCGCCTTCCAGCCGGTCCAGATCGTCCTTGCTCAGCACCTTGCCGCGGTCGAAGGGGCGCTCGGGGTAGTGCAGCTGGGGCGACATCCAGAGGTTCATGCCCAGATCCAGATCCGAGAGCACGAACACAGGTGTCTGAAAACGGTCGGCCAGATCAAAGGCTGTTTGGGCGAACTCGTAGCACTCGGCCACGCTGCCGGGCAGCAGGACAAGGTGCTTGGTGTCGCCGTGGGAAAGGGTGTAGATGAAGGCCAGGTCGCCTTGCGAGGTGCGCGTCGGCAGGCCTGTCGAGGGGCCGATGCGCTGGATGTCGAAGATCACCACTGGTATCTCGGCGTAGTAGGCGAGCCCGCTGAACTCCGCCATGAGGGAGATGCCAGGGCCGCTGGTGGAGGTCATGGCCCGGGCCCCGGCCCAGCCGGCGCCGATGGCCATGCCGAGGGCTGCCAACTCGTCCTCCGCCTGAACTATGGCTATGCGTCGCTCGCCTGTCGCCTTGTCCAGGCGGTAGCGGTCGGCATAGGCCGCCAGGTTTTCGCAGACACTGGAGGAGGGGGTGATCGGATACCAGGCGGCCACTGTGCAGCCGCCCATGATGCAGCCCAGGGCCGCTGCCTGGTTGCCCTCGAGCAGGATCTTGCCGTCAGTCGCGCTGGTCAGCGGTCGGAGGACATGGCGCCGTTCCTGGGCGCTGAAGTTCTCCTGCCAGTACTTGAATCCAATGCGGACCGCATCCTCGTTAGCCTGCCAGGCGCGCGGCTTGGTGGGAAAGGTCCGGCGGATGCCTTCCTGGATGGCTTCAAAGGGCACTTCCAGCAGCCCGGCCACCACACCTACGTAGATCAGGTTGGTCAGCTGCTTGCGCAGCGTGTCGTTCTGGATCTCCGTCTTGGCCAGTTTGGTGAAGGGCACAGGAAAGTAATCAACGTCTGTGCGCGCGTCGGCAGTGGAGTAAAGGTGCTGATGGATCACGGCAGCGCCCGGCCGGACCTGGTCCAGGTCCTGCCGCCAGGTGGCCGGGTTCAGCGCCACGAGCACGTCGGGATCGCCCTTGCGGGCCTGGTAGCCCTGGGTGGATACGCGCAGTTGGTACCAGGTGGGCAGACCCTCGATATTGGAAGGAAAGACGTTCTTCGGGGCCACGGGAATACCCAGCGAGAAGATCGCCCGCGTCAGCACCATGTTGGCTGACTGGCTGCCTGAGCCGTTGACCGTGGCAGCTTGAAAAGTGAGGTCGTTGACAGTCGGCGTCAAGGGAATCCGAACTCAATGCTACCCGTCGCAGAACGCCGCGCGGGCTGACCCATCGGCGGGAGTGTGGGAGCGTAGAGTCTTGTCCGAACCGCCAGGAGCCATCCACCCTTACGGAGGTAACTAGATGTTCTTCGACAAGCGGACCATTCTTGACCACATCCACAACCTTCACGGTCCCGATAAGGCCCAAGAGGCGGCTCAGCAGCTGCCGGATCAGGTCGACCACGAGCAGCACGCCGACCTGCTCCAGCAGCACGGAGTCAACCCGCAGGACCTGATGGACAAGGTCGGCGGCGCTCAGGGCAGCGGTGGGCTGGCTGAACAGGCGCAGGGCGCTTTCGGCGGCCAGGGCGAAGCGGGGGGCGTGGTCGACAACGTCAGGGAGCAGGGCGAAGGCTTCCTCGGCGGCTCGAACAAGCCGGCCGGCGAGCCCTGAGCCACCGACTGCCCCCGGGCAGCCCAAGGGTCCCGCCGCCGCAAGGCGCCGGGACCCTTTGCTTTGTTGGAGGGGATCGAGTAGCGCACGAGCTTCGGGGCGCTAGCATTCCGGGCGTGAGAGTCGGCGCCCCCCGGGAGATCCAAGCGGGTGAGCGCCGGGTGGCAATCACGCCCGAGACGGCTGCCAAGCTGATCGCCGCCGGCTTGGACGTGGCGGTTGAGTCAGGGGCCGGCGCGGCCGCCGGCTACCTGGACGCGCAATACGCCGAGGCAGGCGCTGTGGTTGAAGAGGAGGGGGCAGCACTTTGGCGCAGCTCCGGAAGCGTCTTCAAGGTCCAGGCCCCCAGCCTGACCGAGGTAGGCCTGCTTTCCCCAGCCACGCTGCTCCTCGGTTTCCTCCAGCCAGCCACGCAGGGCGAGGTCGTCGAAGCGTTGGCCGCGCGGCAGGTGACAGCCTTCTCGCTCGAGCTGCTGCCGCGGCTCAGCCGCGCGCAGAGCATGGATGCCCTCTCCTCCCAGGCCTCTCTGGCCGGCTACAAGGCGGTCCTCATGGCTGCCATGCGGCTGGGCAAGTACTTCCCCATGCTGATGAGCGCCGCCGGCACCATCGCACCCTCCCGCGTGCTGGTGCTGGGCGCCGGAGTGGCGGGCCTGCAGGCGATCGCCACCGCCCGCCGGCTCGGCGCGGTGGTCGAAGCCTATGACGTCCGCCCGGCGGTGAAGGAGGAGGTTCAGAGCTTGGGCGCCAAGTTCGTCGAGCTGCCCGTCGAGGCGGCTGCCGGCCAGGGCGGCTACGCGGGCGAGCAGTCAGAGGAGTTCCAGGCTCGGCTGCGGGAGCTGCTCGGCGAGCGGATCGCAGCTGCTGACGTGGTCATCACCACGGCTGCCATCCCTGGCCGGCGGGCGCCGCTGCTGGTCAGCCGGGAGATGGTGGCCGGCATGCGGCCCGGGTCGGTGATAGTGGATCTGGCCGCTGACACCGGCGGCAACTGTGAGCTGACGCGCCCCGACGAGGTGGTCCAAGCCGATGGCGTCTTCATCGATGGGACCGCTAACGTGCCCTCCACCATCGCCCACCACGCGAGCCAACTCTATGCGCGCAATGTGCTGAACCTGTTCCTGCACCTGTGGCGGGAGGGCGAAATCCGGCTTGACTTCGAGGACGAGATCACCCGCGGCAGCTGCGTGACTCACGCCGGCCAGATAGTGAACGAGCGCGCCAAACAGCTGATGGGGATGCCCGCGTGAACGAGACTCTGATCGTCAACTTCACCTACTTCGTGCTGGCCGTATTCGTCGGCATCGAGGTGATCTCGAAGGTTCCGACGATCCTGCACACGCCGCTCATGTCAGGCTCCAACGCCATCCACGGCATCATCCTGGTCGGCGCGCTCATCATCGCCGCGGGGGCACGGACACCGCTGCAGATCGCCCTCGGGTTCGTCGCCGTGCTGCTCGCCACCACCAATGTGGTGGGCGGCTTCGTAGTCACCGACCGCATGCTCGAGATGTTCAAGGGCCGCCGGCTTGGTGCCGGCGGCAACCCCAGTACCGAGGAAAAGCGTTGACGGGACTGCTCACGCCGCTCGTCTACCTGCTGGCGTCGGTCCTCTTCATAGTCGGCCTGCGCTTTCTCAGCTCGCCCAAAGGAGCGCGCCGGGGCAACACAGTGGCGGCGATCGGTATGGCGCTGGCGGTCGGTTGGACGGTCGTCCTGGTCGCCGGCCGCTCGACGCCCGCGGGCATCATCATCTGCGTTCTCGGGGTGCTGCTGGGCGGCATCGCGGGCACAGTCGGCGCCCGCCGGGTCCGAATGACCGCCATGCCGCAGATGGTGGCGCTGTTCAACGGCGTGGGCGGCGGCGCCGCCGCTCTGGTGGCGGTGGCCGAGCTGCTGCAGCTGGGCGGCCAGCGACCCGCGCTGCAGTCGGGCCTGCCCAGCGTCTTCGCCATCATCGTCGGAGGAATCTCCTTCGCCGGCTCGGCGATCGCCTTCGCCAAGCTGCAGGAGCTGATGACGGGCCGGCCCATCACCTACCCCGCCCAGCAGGTGGTGAACGGCCTCCTGGCGCTGGCCATCCTTGCCCTGGCGGTCACGCTGCTGGCCCTGAGCGGCCAGCCGGCCATCTTCATAGCGCTGCTGGCGTTGGCCCTGGTGTTGGGCATGGCCTTCGTGCTGCCCATCGGAGGGGCTGACATGCCGGTGGTCATCTCGCTGCTCAACGCGTGCACAGGACTCGCCGTGGCGGCCAGCGGCTTCGTGCTTGACAACTTCGCTCTGATAGTCGCAGGCACTCTGGTGGGCGCCTCGGGCACGATCCTGACCATGCTGATGGGCGAGGCGATGGGTCGCTCGCTGGCCAACGTCCTCTTCGGCGCCTTCGGCAGTGTGAAAGCCGCCGGCGACGCGGCGGGCCCGGCCGGCGAGCGCAGCGTGCGGACTGGCAATTCCGAGGACATCGGCACCCTGCTGGCGTATTCCCGGAACGTGGTGGTGGTGCCGGGCTACGGGCTGGCTGTAGCCCAGGCCCAGCACGCCGTGCGCGAGCTGGGCGAGCAGCTTGAGGCGCGCGGCGTCGACGTGCAGTACGCCATCCATCCGGTGGCGGGACGCATGCCCGGGCACATGAACGTGCTGCTGGCGGAGGCCAACGTGCCCTACGAACAGCTGAAGGAGATGGACGAGATCAACGACCAGTTCAAGTCGACTGACGCGGTGCTGGTGGTGGGTGCCAATGACGTGGTGAACCCGGCGGCCAAGAGCTCGCCCGGCAGCCCCATCTACGGCATGCCGATCCTGAATGTGGACCAGGCCAAGACAGTCGTCTTCCTGAAGCGGTCGATGCGGCCGGGCTTTGCCGGGATCGACAACGAGCTGCTCTACGACCCCAAAACCGTGATGCTCTTCGGCGACGCCAAGGACTCACTGACCAAGCTGCTCGCCGCCGTCAAGGCCGCCTGACAGCGGCCCGAAGGTTCCGAACAGTCTGACCTCCGCTGCCCGGCTCTCCAGCGCCGAGAGCGCCGCCTCCGCCTGATCCGGATCTCCGATCTGGAAGTCAAGGAAGAACAGGTATTCGAAGGGCTTGCCCAGGAGCGGTCGGGATTCGAGCCGGGCGAGGTTCACCTGGCGCGCGGAGAAGCACTCCAGCGCTCGGAACAGACTGCCTGGCTGATGCGCCGCGGCGAAGCAGAGCGAGGTCTTCCAGCCGGGTCGGCCCGCGGCTGGGCGCTCCGGCCGGCCGCGCTCGCCCACGACGAACCGGGTTCGGTTGCTGTCGGAGTCCTGGATGCTGGCCGCCAGAACGTCCAGTCCGTAGCGCCGGCCAGCTCGCGCGCTGGCGACTGCCGCCGTGCCCGCTTCCGGCCGCTCGGCCACCTGTCGGGCCGCCCCCGCGGTGTCATAGAAGGGGACGGCCGCCAAGCCGCGGGCTTCCAGGAAGCGGCGTACCTGCGCGAGCGCCTGAGGATGGGAGATGACTCGCTGCGGAACATCGTTGCGGCGGCCGAGCAGGTGGTGCCGAATCGGATGGATGTACTCGCCGGTGAGCTTTAGGCCCTTGCGGTCCCAGAGCAGATCGTTGACCTCCTGCACTATCCCGCCGAGCGTGTTCTCGACCGGCAGCACTGCCGCTTCGATCTCGCCTGACAAGAGGGCGTCGAAGGTCTGCTCGAAGGTGCGGAAGCCCCAGGCAGCCGCCGCCGGGAAGAGTGCGAATAAAGCTTCTTCCGAGTAGGCGCCGGCCTCACCCTGAAAGCCGACTCTCACCCGCGCCTCAGTCGTCAGCGGTGCGGGGCTGCAGCCAGGGCATCATGGCGCGCAGCTCCGCGCCAACCGTCTCCAGCTCATGCTCGGCGTGCTCCTGTCGCATCTGAAGAAAGCGGCTCCGACCCTGGCCGTTCTCGTCGATCCAGCGCTCGGCGAAGGTGCCGTCCTGGATCTCGCGCAGCACCTGCCGCATCGAGTCCTTCACCCGTTCGTCTACGACGCGGGGGCCGGACACGTAGTCGCCGTACTCGGCGGTGTCCGACACGGAGTAGCGCATGAAGCCCAGTCCGCCCCTGTACATGAGGTCGACTATCAACTTCATCTCGTGCAGGACCTCGAAGTAAGCCATCTCCGGGGGATAGCCGGCCTCGACCAGGGTTTCGAAGCCGGCAGTGATGAGCGCTGACACGCCGCCGCAGAGCACCGCCTGCTCGCCGAAGAGATCGGTCTCGGTCTCGTCCTTGAAGGTCGTCTCGATAATCCCGGCGCGGCCGCCGCCGATGGCCCGCGCGTAGGCCAGTCCCCGCCGGCGAGCGGCGCCAGTTGCGTCCTGATGCACTGCGAGCAGCATGGGAACGCCGTTGCCCTCGGCGTAGGTGCTGCGGACAAGGTGCCCCGGCGCCTTGGGCGCAACCATCGCCACGTCAGCCTCTGGGGGCGGGGCGATTTGACCGAAGTGAATGGCGAAACCGTGCGCGAACAGGAGCAGCGTGCCGGGGCGCAAATGCGGCTCGATCTCCGCTCGGTAGAGCTTGGCCTGGCCCACGTCAGGGGTGAGCATGGTGATGATGTCGGCTTCCCGGACCGCCTGGGCGACGTCCACCACGCGCAGGCCGTGGCGCTCAGCCTTGGCCCTCGACCGACTGCCCTGGTGCAGTCCGACGCGCACATCGACCCCGCTGTCACGGAGGTTCTGGGCGTGGGCATGGCCCTGGGACCCGTAGCCGAGGATGGCGACCCTTTCTGCCAGCTCAGCCGGACAGTCAGCGTCGTAGTACATCTTGACAGCCATCGTTCCTTCTCCTAAGTGCCGCGGGGCCACTATGTGGCGGCGAAGTGCGAACAGCATCCTGCCGGCACAGAAAAAACGGAGCCCCCGCGCTCGACGGCGGGGGCTCCGTGGCGAAGAGGGGGAGTTTCTGAGGTCATGCTAGCCGCTGGTTGGCTGCCCTGACTAGTAGCTGAGACACGAAAATGCGCGCCATCCGTTGTGAGGCGTCAGCGCTCGCGCGCTGGGACCCACCGGCGGACGAGCAGCCAGAACCCAAGCAGGAGCACGATGGCGGCCAGGATTGCGTTGCTTGCCAAACCCTGGTTGTGCTGGCTCCAGTGCATCACTCCCTCAAAAAATGCCGCCAGGACCAGAAAGAGGAGGAGGCCGACCTTGGCCAGGCCGAGGCCCCAGCTCTGTTCCCCCAGCCGCCGGCCGGTCAGTCCGTGCAGGTAGAGGCCCAGGCCGAGGCCGGCCGGGACCACCAGTGGCCAAGCGTAGGCCCAGACATGGACCAGCCTCATGGACGCCACAGCCCCGGACACCAATCCCAGCGAGAAGAGGCAGCCGACCGGAATCCAGAGCCAGCCTCGCCTCCGGTTGGCCAGGGCAGCCCCCACCAGGAGCGCCGCTCCGAGCCCGAAGCTGAGCGCCCAGCCAAACTGCCAGGCAGCTCCCCGCAAAGGCGTGGGAGCGAGTTCCAGGGTCGCCAGCCCAGCGCCGCAACAGATCAGGACCAGCGCAAAGCCCGTCCGGCCGTCAAGGCGCCGACTCATGACCTAAAAGTACCCACGGCAGGGAGCCGCAAACCCCAGGAAGGGGCTCGGGCTAGGGGGCAGCGGCGTACGGCGCCAGGCCGACCTGCGGGCGGTCCAGTTCCAGGCGCCGATAGGCCACAGTCCAGTAGGCGCTGAAGTAGGCGCCGGTGACCGCCCCGATCAGTAGCGAGACGAGCAGAAGAGCGAGCCCTCCTAGGCCAAAGGCCAGCAGCGGTGACAATTGGAGCAGGCTGGTGATGGCTAAGCCGCCCAATCCGAATATGAGGGCGATCACTATCACAACCACGGTTACTGCAATCCCCACTCCCAAACCGAGGCCGACCTGGATCAGCCAGATCAGCAGCACTCGCCCCGGTCGCCGCATGAAGACCCCCAGCGCGCGGCTGATCGCCGCCAGGGCCGACAGCTGTTCCAGAACAATCGCTCTGAGTGCGAGGAGTTGGATCAGGCCGAGGGCGATTGAGACCCCGAGGGCGAGGCCGAAATACGCGATGCCCGCCACCACGAGGAGCACGACGGCAGGAGGCTGGTTGTGGAGCTGGCTGAACCCAAGCACGAGGACGGCGAAAGGCAGCAGGAGCACGATGGCCGCCGCGAAGGCCAACAATCTCAGCAGCAGGATCCAGCCGAAGGAGGCCAGCCCGGCTCGTAGCGAGTCGCTCAGATTAAACGGCCGCTGGGCGTCGTGCTCGGCGATGGCGCGAGTCAGAGCGCCCCGGGTGAGGCAGGACAGGAAGAACCAGATCACTATCAGAAGCAGGAGCGCGACGACGATGACAGCGAAGGCGACAGCGAGAGCAGCAATCGCGTTGGGGTCAGGGGGCTGAATATTCCCGCCGCTGGAGCGGCCGCCGTTGCCCGCGCGTGGATAGCCGTTGAAGCCGTTGATGAACGAACCGCTGCTGGCCACGTCGGCGCCACCGAAAAGCGCCAGCAGCAGGACGTACTTGTGGCCCCAGATGATTCGGAGCGGTCGGACGATCGGCTCGGCGTAGCTCACTGTTTCCTTCCGCTCTCCTAGTGTCCTGTCAGTGAAATAAGTGAGATAATGTTGGGGTCGCCGACAGCGCGCACAACGAGGCTCATACTATGCAACGCGGCCGTCCCCACAAGGCTTTCCTCGACGTTCCCCAAGATGATCGGAGCGAGCTCCTGCGC
>JAEKNQ010000054.1 GCA_016464825.1 Candidatus Dormiibacter inghamiae
GGGCGTCGAGGCGAAGGAAAGGGTGGAACGAGGAGGAGCGGATTTGAAAATCCGTAACGACGAAGGGCCGGGCCCCTTGACGCCCGCATCGGCGGCCTGAGCCCCGAGATGCGGTCCTTTCGGCTGGTACAGGCAACTAGAAGGCAGGTTTCAACTCCGTGGCGCCGAAGGGGTAATCGGTGCCAGATCCGCGAGCATAAGGTCATCATTGTGGGTGCTCCGGTTCCCGCCAGACTGATTTGGGAGGACGATCTGCCGATCCTCCGATCGCGCTGTCCGGGTTGGAGCTTCCTGATCTAGTCAGAGCCTTGACTTCCGTCCCACCGGCCGGGCGCACCTTCGGCTGCTGGAGCTACGGTGGGAACCATAACCACAAGGCGTCTCGGGCTACCTTTAGAAGCGGTTCAACCCAGGCAGCCCGAGATTTCCGCAACGTCCGCCGTGAGCGGCGGCCGCGCCATCGCGGCTAGCCCTGGCTGATCAGCTGGTTGGCGACCCGCACGACATCGGTGCTCGGGATGCCGAAACCGATCCCGGCGCCGCCGCTGGCACCCAGGGTGGGTATCCCCACCACCTCGCCGCTCAGATCGACCAGCGCACCGCCACTGTTGCCCGGATTGATTGGCGCGCTGGTTTGGATCAACCCCTGCAGCGTTACCTGGCGTGATTCTGGGATGTCGCGGTGCAGGGCGCTCACCAAGCCCTGGGTCACCGAGCCCTGTAGACCGTAAGGGCTGCCGAGTGCCAGCACCAAGTCCCCTACCTGCAGTTTGTCGCTGTCACCAAAGGTGGCCGGCGCCACTGTCGTCGACGCGATCCGGACGACAGCCAGGTCGTGGCTGGGGTCGACGCCAACCAGCTGGCCGCTCGATTGAGCGCCGCTGGCGGTGGTCACGGTGAAGCTCTGGTGGCCCTGCACGACGTGCGCGTTGGTCACTATGTCTCCCTTCCTGTCGAAGACGACACCCGAACCCAGCCCGCTGGAAGACTCGATCTGCACGACCGAGGGTGACACCGTCTTGACCACCTGCACGAAGCTCTGCTCGAGGGCTGAACCGGTCTGCGGTGACAACGTTGGAGCTGTGGCAGCGGTCGTCGCCGGCGGTGGTGTGGCAGGGACGCCGCTGCTGACGGTCACTCCGTAACGGCCGGCGAACGGCAGAGAAGCGCTGGCCGAGCAGCCGCCCAAGAGAAGAGCGGCGACGCCGCCGGCAAGGGCAAGCCTGCACGCCGAGCGCCACCGCTTGACCGGTGAGCTACCAGTACCGCGGTGCTGCGACGGGGAAGATGCGTTTGTCATGCCTCTGATTCCACCCCGTCAGCGATAGAACCAGCTGAGATAACGCTGGGAGAAACCTGAGAATAGCCGTCTTCTGGCGCCTCTCATAAGATTCATAGGAATTACTAAGGCAGCGCTAAACCGCGGAAGCCATGCTGGTTTCAAGCGCCGGTGTTCCCCCTCACCGGTGCTTTGAAACCGACTCCCACCCTCCCGTAACGGGGCCGGAGGCTTGAGCCTCCGGCCCTCATCTGTCCTTTCAAGCACACACGTGATTCACAGCAATCTCACAGCTTTAGCCCACAGGATGGAAGTGGTGACAGGAGAGCGCACCAGGGTCTTGGTCGTGGACGACGAGCCGAACATCACCGAACTCATCGCCATGGCACTTCGCTACGAGGGGTTCGCCACTGAGACAGCTGCCAGCGGCCGTGCGGCCCTGGCAGCTGTTATAGAGTTCACGCCGGCTCTGGTCATCCTTGACGTGATGCTGCCGGACCTGGACGGTTTCGAAGTGCTGAAACGGCTCACTGCTGAGCGCCGCCGCGTACCCGTCATCTTTCTCACCGCCCGCGATGCGACCGAGGAAAAGGTACGAGGCCTGACAGTTGGCGGCGACGACTACGTGACCAAGCCCTTCAGCATCGAAGAACTGGTGGCGCGGGTGAGGGCAGTGCTGCGCCGCCACGAGGATCCCTCCGAGCGATCGCCGAACGTTCTGCAGCTGGCCGATCTGGAGATTGACGAAGATGCGCACGAGGTGCGCCGGGCCGGTCGGGTGATCGAGCTCACGACCACCGAGTACCGGCTGCTCCGCTACCTGCTGATCAACGCCGGCCGCGTGCTGACCAGAAGCCAGCTGCTGGATCACGTCTGGCACTATGACTTCGGCGGTCAGGCCAACGTCTTGGAGACCTACATAAGCTATCTGCGCCGCAAGGTCGACGGCGTGGAACCGCCGCTGATCCAGACAGTCCGCGGTGTGGGCTACGTCCTGAGGCAACCTCGCGTGTGATCAGATCCCTCCGCGGTCGCCTGCTGGTGGGCCTCGTGCTGCTCGTGATTGCCGGGCTGGCCGTCAGCAGCCTGGCCACCTATCTTGCCCTGCAGTCATTCCTGCTCCGGCGGGTTGATGATCAGCTGCTCGCCGGACGGGATTCGGCCTCCCGTTACATGCTCAGCCTCCGCGCCGGCGAGCCCAGCCGCAGCGCCTTTCCGCCGCCCTTTCCCACCGGCACTTACGCTGAACTGCGGAGCCCCGACGGGCAGATCTTCGCCGGCACCTTCTCCTTCGGGGGGGCCGACTCAGCGGCCCAACCTCGGCTGCCGGACCCGCTCCCCAGCGCGGCCGGCGGCCAGCCGGTGATCCGCCCTCTGAGCGGCAGCGGAGGCGTCAGCGAATATCGCGCTCTCTTCCAGACACTGGCGACCGGCGACCGGTTGGTACTGGCCATTCCCCTCACGGACGTGAACTCGACGCTGACCGAGCTGCTGGTGAGCGAGGGCTTGATCAGCGCCGCGGTGCTCATCGCGCTGCTGGTTTTCGCCTGGTGGGTGGTGGGTCTTGGTCTGCGACCGCTGGAACGAATGGGCGCGACCGCCCAGGCCATCGCGGGCGGTCAGTTCGGCCGACGTGTGGAACCGGCCACGCCCCGGACCGAGATCGGCCGGTTGGGGCTGGCTCTCAACGGCATGCTGAGCCAGATCGAAGCCGCGCTCGAGCAACGTAGCCAGTCGGAGCAACGCCTGCGCCGGTTTGTCGCGGACGCTTCGCATGAGCTGCGCACGCCTCTTACCTCCATCCGCGGCTATTCGGAGCTGCTCCGCCGAGGGGCTGGCGCCTCCACTGAGGATGCTGCCATCGCCCGCCGGCGCATCGAAGAGGAGTCGCTGCGGATGAGCTCGCTGGTCGAAGACCTACTGCTCATGGCTCGGCTCGATCAGGGCCGGCCGCTGGAAGAGGCGACCCTCGACCTCCGCCGGATCGCTGCGGATGCCTGCCAGGACGCCCGCACAGTGGCCCCTGAGCGGAGTATCTCTCTCTCTGCGCCTGAGCCGGTCCGGATAGTCGGCGATGACACCCGCCTCCGCCAGGCTGTGAGCAACCTGCTTCGCAACGCGCTCAATCACACCCGTGCCGGAAGCGGGATCGAAGTCTCGCTCGAGCAGTTGGAGGGCCGGGCGATCCTGTCGGTGCGAGACCACGGCCCCGGTTTGACGCCAGAGGCTGCCGCGCGCGCGTTCGAGCCGTTCTACCGGGCTGATCCTGCTCGCAGCCGGGACCGCGGCGGAGCGGGTTTGGGCCTGGCGATTGCCGCTGGCGTCGTGAACGCACACGGCGGCTCCCTTCGCTACGTGCCAGCCAAGGGCGGCGGAGCGACGTTTGAAATGGAGCTCCCGCTGACCGCCGAGAAGCCGACGGAGCAGCACGCGGACCAACCGATCCAGCAAGGGGGGCCTTTCACGCCGAAGGAGCTTGCGCCGCCGGCTTGATATCCGCCTCTAGGGCCCCCGCCGCTACGTCAGCGTTTGCCTCCGAAAAGCGTTCCGAACACGCCCCGGATCAAGTCCTGACCCGCCCGAGATGTGATCACCCTGCCGGCGGTCCGCACGCCAGTCTCCATCATCCGCTGCTTTTGCCGTTCCGCCGCCACTCGCTCCCGCTCTGCCCTAGCCCTTTCCGCGGCCGCCTGGCGTTCCATCCGCACCTGCTCAGCGGCGGTCGGCACCGCCGGCTCCGTTTCGGCCTGGGCGGCTGCCGCGGCCGCTTCCTCCTGGGCTGCCTGGATTCGGGCGGTGATGATCTCGTGAGCGCTCTCCGGATCGATAGCTGTCGCGTACTTAGTGGTGAGGGAGCTCACCGAGATCAAGCGCTGCACGGTCACAGCGTCCAGCGCATCCATCAGCGAGTCAGGCGGGATCAGCCGGGTGGCGGCGAGCGGCGTCGGAACCCCTTTGGGCGAGAGCACAGTGACAGCCGCCTCGCCAGTGCCCAGCGAGGTCAGCAGCTTCTCCGTGTCGTAGAACTCGCTCTTGGGGAAGGTCCGGGCAGCCTTACGAAGTGCGTCAGCGTCCTGGGGTGTGAATGCGCGGAGCGCGTGCTGGACCCGGTTGCCGAGCTGAGCCAGCACCGAGCTGGGTACGTCACCGGGAACCTGTGTCACGAAATAGATGCCCACACCCTTGGAGCGGATCAGGCGGACCGTGCGCTCTATCTCTGCGAGCAGCGCCTTGGATGCGCCGTCGAAGAGGAGATGGGCTTCGTCAAAGAAGAAGACCAGCTTGGGCTTCGGCGGGTCCCCGATCTCGGGCAGGAGATGCCACAGCTGAGCCAGCATCCAGAGCATGAAGGTACTGAAGAGCTTCGGCTTCTCCAGCACGTCGGAGAGCTCGAGGAGGCTGATCAGCCCCTTGCCAGACGAGTCGGTCCGGATCAGGTCCTGAACGTCGAACTCCGGCTCGCCAAAGAACACACCGGCCCCCTCCTGCTCGAAGGTCGCCAGCGCGCGCAGCAGCACGCCCACGGAAGCCGCGGCGATGCCCCCGTATTGGGCCAGTTCCGGCTTCCCGGCGTCAGAGGTCAGGTACTGGAGAGTGGTGCGAAGGTCGGGCAGGTCGAGCAGCGGCAGCTGATTGTCGTCGCAGTACTTGAAGACCATTGCCAGAATTGAGGTCTGCGTCTCATTGAGACCCAGAACCTTGCCGAAGAGCGTAGGTCCGAAGCTGTGGACTGTGGCACGCACCTGGGCGCCGAGCTTGCCGGTGAGGGACAGGAAGTCGACAGCATGCCCTACGGGCTTGAACTCCCAGGCCATCTGCTGACAGCGCTCCTGCAGCTTGGTACTGCTGGCATTGCCAGGTGCCGCCAGACCTGTCAGATCGCCCTTGATGTCAGCAACGAAGACCGGCACGCCAGCGTCGGACAGCTGACCCGCGAGCACCTGCAAGGTCTTCGTCTTACCGGTACCAGTGGCGCCCGCTACCAGGCCGTGCCGGTTCAGCACTGTGAGTGCAACCTGGATTCGCGGATCGTTCAGCGGCTCACCATCGAGCAGCGCTGAACCAATAACGAGGCTCGGCTCCGTCAATGAGTAGCCGCTCTGTACCTCCTTGACGAACGCTTCTTTCACGCGCTGCAACCTCCACCTGGAAGACTGAACACCGACTGCCTGCTATGATCGCTCCGGCTCCGTGTGGGGACATGTTAGCGAGGGCAAGCCAGATGCCGAACATTGAAGCGCCGTCAAGCCATTGCGTACCGGCGGAGTGACGATGGCAGACAAAGGGGTCGGCGACCTGGTCCGTTTAAGGGCGAGCGATACTGGCGTCACCACTTCCGCTTTCGATCCCGCGGAGACTTTTGGGGTGTCCAAGAAACGTGCCCTGAAGGAAGTCGACGGGATCCGAAGCGAACTTGCCGCGCTGCAGGAGCCGCTCTACGCGGAGCGCTCGCGCTCTGTGTTGGTGGTGCTCCAGGGAATGGACACTTCAGGCAAGGACGGCACCATCAGCCACGTAATGACAGGCATCAACCCGCAGGGCGTGTCGATAACCTCCTTCAAAGCGCCGACTCCCGAAGAACGGCGTCACGACTTTCTCTGGCGTATCCGGCGAGCGCTGCCAGGACCCGGCTTGCTAGGGATCTTCAACCGCTCTCATTACGAGGACGTCCTGGTCGTCAAGGTCGATCAGCTGGCGCCGCGAGAGGTGATCGAGGGTCGCTACGACCGCATCAACCGCTTCGAGGCCAACCTGGTCAAATCAGGAACCACTGTTCTCAAGTTCTGCCTTCTCATCTCGGCCGAGGAGCAGCGCCAGCGTCTGGTGGCGCGGTTGGAAGATCGCACCAAGCACTGGAAGTACTCGCCGGCCGACGTCGACAAGCGGGCCCAGTGGGATGAATACATGGTTGCCTACGATGCGGCGCTCAGCCGCTGCTCGATTCCCGAGGCCCCCTGGTACGTGGTGCCGGCCGACCGCAAGTGGTTCCGAAACTACGTGATCAGCAATGTGCTGCTCGAAACCATGCGGGACCTGAAGCCCCGGTACCCAAAGGCCAGCTTCAGCGTGGCGCGGGAGCTGGCGAGGCTGCCGGCCCACCCGGCGATAAGGGCCGGCCGACAGCACTGACCACTAGGACCGGATGGGTTCTCGCTTGACCAGGTGGATAACCGCCACCAGGATGCACGCGCCGATGAAGGCGACTATGAAATCGACTATGAGGCCCGAGGGCGAGTCGGTGTTGAGCGTGTTGGTGATGATGCTCAGGATCCAACCGCCGACGATACCGCCGACAATGCCCAACAGGATATCCAGCAGGGGTCCGTACCCTCTACCGCTCATGAACCTTCCGGCCAGCCATCCGGCGATGCCGCCGATGATGATGAAGCCTATGAAATGAAGCAAATCCGCCTACCTCCTGAACTCTGATGTCAAACCATGTGTCGTGCCTGGGCGCAAGTCGCCTGCATAACCAAGTCTAGCAGGGCTGTGAGCACTACGAGCGCAATGTTGATCGACAATTTGCTGGCATAAAACGCTCCCGAGGCCGAACTACACGCTGGCGGTCGCTCCCCGCGAATCTCCGGGCAGGCGGGTGAGGCCCCCATCTTCCGCCGGACACAGCGCAAGAGTAAGCAGCTGAGCGCTTCCCACGGGGCCCTCGGGGGACTTTCCCAGGTCCTGCAGCGGCTCGCCAAATTGTCTGTGTCGGCCCTGGGCCAGTGCCAGCGGGCGTCTAGGGCTCAGCCAGCGCGGCCGGTCAGATCGTCAAGGCGGCGCTGCCAGTAGTCCAGGCGGCGGGTGAGCCGCCCCGCTTCCCGCTCCATGATTTCGCGGTCGCGCTGCAGTTCCGGTTGACCCGCCGGGGCCACCTTGCCTACCTGTTGCTCCAACTCCTCCAGCAGGCCCTGCTTGAACTCCACCAGTTGCACATACACGTCGCGCCAGTGCTGTGCGTCGTCAGGATGGGTACTGGCGAGGTTGCCCTCTTCGCCAGGAAGCAAACGATCGGTGGCCAGCGCGTCCTCAATGAGCTTGTCATCACCTGGGTTTTCTTGGGGCTCAGAATCGGCGCTGCTCATCCACCTCTGCCTCCCCTACGTTGCGCCGTGATAGTGATAACAACCATAGGCCGCTAGGGGCGCGGTCGGAAACCTCGGCGATCCGTTGAGGCTTTTCGGCCGCGTCCCTAGGGCTGGGTTGGGCGCTCCTCAGTGCCTTGCCGCTGTTGATTAAGCTGTTCCAGGAGAGCTTCCATGTGCTCCAGGCGCGCCTCCAGCTGCTTCTGCTCCGCGCCCTGCTCCTGGCCAACGAAGTGAGCCGCGACAGAGGCGGCCAGCGTCGCGGTCAATCCAATGCCTGTGAACATCAGCACTGTCGCCACCAACCGCCCGGCCAGCGTGGTCGGCGAGATGTCGCCGTAACCAACAGTCGTGGTGGTCACTATCGCCCACCAGACGCCCGACCAGAAATCACCTTTCACAGTGCCCGGTTCGAGGATGCTCATCAAGGCACCCCCGCCAAAGATCAGCACCACTGTGAGCGAAGCCAGATGAAGGAGACCGCTGCGACCCAGCACACGACCCAGGGCCGGGAGTGCTAGAGAGAGCAGCCCCACCATCCTCACCAGCCGGAACAGCCGCACGATCCGCACGAGGCGACCCAGCCGCAGCAGGCCGGCAAGCGCCGGCAGCAGTGGGCAGGAGACCACCACTATCAGCAGGCTCAACCAGTGGCCCTTCACAAAGCGGCGCCTGTCAGGCGCGGTCGCCAGCAGGCACACGAACTCGACGGCAAACACTCCCCAGATGAGCCAGTCAGCACCGCTCAGGTCAGCTCCTAGCCCACCCTTCTCCTCCAGCACTGTGAGCGGCACCGAGGCCAGCGCGGCGATGATCACTATCGGCGTGAAGAAGCGTTCCAGGCTTTCGTGCAGGGAGGCAAGCGATTGCCTCAGATCGTGGCTTTGGCTCTCCATCATCGCAGCCTATACGCGGTTTGGCGCTGGCTCAGCCCTGCCGCCGCCCCCCGGTCGGGGTCCCGTTCGACTACTAGAGCAAAACCAGCGCTACTGCGAATACTTGGTCGAGCCGGCGAGCAGCCTCTGTCGCACCTGATCAGTCGTCGCCAGGTCAGCCACAGTCAAAGCCATCGCGAGCGCCCCCTCCACCACTGCGCGGTCTGCCGACTCAGTCACGCAGGCTGCCGTGAACTCCGGCTGGTGATTGCTGGCGCCCTTGGACTCGATGGCGAGCATGGGATGAATCGTCGGCATGGCCAGCGAGATGTTGGCCATGTCGGTCGAACCGCCGCGCCGGGGCGGCAGCTCCTCGAACCGGCGACCGACCGCGACGGCGTTTCGCTGATAGATCTCGGCGATCTCCACGTCAGGCCGGAATTCGGAATACGGCGGGCTCTCGTCTTCTTCCACCAGCGCACAGCCGGTCGCCAGAGCACCCGCCTGGAAGCACTTGTCGATGCGGGCGTGCAGGCGGTCCAAAGACTGCAGATCGACAGCTCGAGCGTAGAAACGCCCCTCACAGAGCGCGGGAACTATGTTAGGGGCCAGCCCGCCGTCGGTCACTATGCCGTGCACCTGATCGTTAGGGTTGAAGTGCTGGCGGAGCAGACCGATCGCCACCTGCGCCACTGTCAGCGCGTCGCCGGCATTCACCCCCCGCTCGGGGTAC
The DNA here is from genome assembly GCA_016464825.1 of Candidatus Dormiibacter inghamiae. Taxonomy (GTDB): domain Bacteria; phylum Chloroflexota; class Dormibacteria; order Dormibacterales; family Dormibacteraceae; genus Dormiibacter; species Dormiibacter inghamiae. Next base: position 8,971 of record JAEKNQ010000054.1, read on the forward strand.
GCGGAAGCGTGGGCCTCCTTGCCCGTGTAAGCCACGCGGAAGTGCGAAACCGCCAGGCAGTCCATGTAGACCCTCTCTTCCGGTGAGGGATGGACCATCATCGCGGCGTGAACGCCGTCGAAAGCGCCCCGCTCCAGCATGAGGATCTTGCCGCCACCGCTCTCCTCGGCCGGTGTGCCGAGCACCCGTACTGTCAGGTCCAGATCGTCCGCCACTCGGGCCAGCGCCAGCCCGGCGCCGACTGCGCTGGAAGCGATGATGTTGTGCCCGCAGGCATGACCGATGCCGGGCAGAGCGTCGTACTCGGCGCAGATGCCGACGGTCAGCGAGCCGCTGCCGGCCGTCGCGACGAAGGCGGTTTCCAGATTGCAGATGCCTTTTTCCACTGCGAAGCCGCCGCCGGCCAGTTGGTCGGCGACCATCTCGGCGGACTGACGCTCCTCGAAGCGGATCTCCCGGGCCGCGTGGACCCGGTGGCTGAGCCGGAGCAGATCAGGTCGAGCGCTCTCCGTTTGGCGCCGCAGTTCCTCGCGCACCTGAATCATCGCCGCACCTCCGTCAAGTTCCTGGCTACGTGCTCCCGAAGTTCCGCCAATGAGGAGCTGCCCTCTTCCAGATTGTCCTGGAAAAGGGTGACGCGGCCGCTGCCTGCATCACGCGCCACCTCCGCGTCAGGCATCAGTCCGGCCCGGATCTCCCCTGGGGAAGGCAGCGGGCGCACTTGGACCTCCGCCTCCGGGGCGATCTCGACCAGTAGTTGCCGAAACTCAGCAGCGCTTAGGCGGAGGGCAGGGCGGAGCGTCGGATCGAGCCTCGCAGCGCGCTGCTGGGCATCAGCGCTCGCCGCTGGGAGGTTGCAGTGTCGCGCCACCCTGGCCAGCAACCGCCAGGCCTTCGCGTCTTTGGGGGAGCGCTCACAGGCCGCCTGGGCCACCTCGAGGGCGTCGTAAATGCGACCTCTCTGGTAGAGCTCGGCCGCCGTCCGAATCAGGTCCATGAGGGCCGATACGCTAGCAGGAAAGGACTCGTGCGCTTTCTAAGACCTCCTCCGCCCCGCGTGGGCAATGCTGTACCGGCCGATCTGCCGCAGTTGGTTCTGCTCTACGAAGCCGCCTGGGCCGAGCCGGCCGACGCGCTCAGCGAGGAGGAGCGCGCGCGGGCCAGGCCGAGCGGCGACGACGTTGCAGCCTGGTTCCGAGGCGGCCTGGAGGTGTTCCGGCTCACTTACGAGGACCGGCTGATGGGCGCCATTAGATGCGGCTTTCCCTCCGGCTCCTGCCACATCGACAACCTTGTTGTTCACCCCGACGTGCGCAATCGCGGTTTCGGCCGCGTGCTCTTGGAGCACTGTCTCGGCCGCGCACGTCGCGCCGCCCTCCCCCGGTCCTGGGCTCAGGTGGACGCCCGCCTGCATGTGGCCAGGCGGCTGCTGCATCACTGCGGCTTCCAGGAGACGGGTCAGCACCAGACCGCCGAACGGCGGACGCTCATCCTCTTCGAGAAGCGGAATTGAGGAACGCCTCAGGCCTCTGCGTCTTCAGCCGCCGCCGGAAGCCGCGCCCAAGCCTGGTTCAGTCATACGCTCAGGCGTGAGCAGCTCCTCCAGCTGCTCATCGGTGAGGCCCCGCTCACGACCCAGCTCCCGGATCGTGCGGCCGCTCTTCAAGGCCTCCTTGGCCAGCCGGGCCGCCTCGTCGTAGCCGAGCAGCGGCGCCAGCGCTGTCGCCAGCATCAGCCCCTTTTCGACCAGCTGCGGCCCCCGTTCGGTCGCCCGCAGACCCTCTACGCAGCGCTCGGCAAAGTTGGCCGCTGCGCTGCCAAGCAGTTCGATTGACTCCAGCAGAGCAACCGCCGCGACCGGCATCATCACGTTCAGCTCCAGGAAGCTGCCGGTCTGGGCGAAGGCGACTGTGGTGTCATTGCCCAGCACCCGCGCCACCACCATTGTCAGCGACTCGATGATTACAGGATTGACCTTGCCCGGCATGATGCTGGAGCCCGGCTGAGTTTCAGGCAGCGACAGTTCGGCCAGGCCAGCCCTCGGCCCCATGCCCATCAGTCGGACGTCGGAGCCGATCTTCCAAAGGCTGAGGGCTACCGATCGGAGCGCCCCGTGAGCGCTGACGACGGCGTCCAGCGTCGCCTGGGCGTGGAAGTGGTTACCGGCCTCGCGGACTGGGAGGCCGGTCATCGCGGAAAGCCGCTCGCAGGCGCGCCGGGCATACTCGGGGTGGGCGTTGATCCCGGTGCCCACGGCAGTGCCCCCAAGCGGCACGTTGAGCAATTCACTCTCGCCCGCGCCCGCCCTTCTCATCGACTCCTGCAACTGGCCGGCATAGCCTGAGAACTCCTGGCCAAGCCGGATGGGCGTGGCGTCCTGGAGGTGCGTGCGGCCAGTCTTCACGATCGGCCAGAACTCCTCCGACTTCTGCCGAAGGGCCGTCTCCAGCCGCTCAAGCCCGGGCAGCAGCCGCTCTTCGATCGCCACGGCGCCGGCCAGCTGCATCGCCGTTGGAATCGTGTCGTTCGAGCTCTGGCAGAGGTTGACGTCGTCGTTGGGATGAACCGAGCGGCCGTCGCGCAGTCGCTCGGTGGCGAGGTGAGCGATCACCTCGTTGGCGTTGACGTTGGTTGAGGTGCCGGAACCAGTCTGATAGACGTCGATCGGGAAGTGATCGTCCCACCGTCCTTCGGCGACCTCCGCCGCGGCGGCCGCGATGGCGGCGGCTACGTCGAGATCGAGCAGGCCCAGCTCAGCGTTGACCTCGGCGGCGGCCCCCTTGATTTGTGCCAGGGCGCGTATGAAGCGGCGCGGAAAACGCTGGCCGGAGATGGGAAAGTTGAGAACCGCTCGCTTGGTGGAGGCACCGTAAAGGGCTTCCCCCGGAACCTCCATCTCCCCCATGGAATCGCGCTCGACCCGCGTCTCAGAAGCTCCGTGCCGAGTCGTCACGAGTCGATGTTAGGGCCTACGCCCGCCCGATCCCTCTCCCCAAGGAGGCCAGCCTCCGGGCACTATTTACCCGAATGCAGCGCCTGGCAGCGGTCGACATCGGAAGCAACACGATTCACGTGCTGGTCTGCGACATCGTCAACGCCAGGCTGCAGGAGGTCGCACACGAGGTGGCGATGCCGTCGCTGGGCGCTGCGGTCGCCAAGACTGGCGAGATCGGCGAGACCAAGAGGGCGGAGGCGATCGCCGATGTCGAAAGCGTATTGAAGGAAGCCTCCCGGCATCACTACCAGCACCTGATAGCGGGCGGGACCGAGGCAGTCAGGCAGGCGCGCGATCGCGACTCATTCCTGGCCGAGGCGGCTGCAGCAGCCGGCGTTCCGGTCAGGCTCATCAGTTCCGAGCGAGAGGCGCAGCTCAGCTTCCAGGGTGTGGCCAGCGTGCACGCCAGCGTGGGGGAGTGGCTGATGGGCGACATGGGCGGAGGGAGCACCGAGCTGGTCAGGGCCCAAAACCGGGACATGTTGGCCTGGGTCTCCCTGCCGGTTGGCTCCGGCACGCTGGCCGGCCGGTATCTGGCCGACCCGCCCCGGTCAGGGGAGCGGGACAACCTGCGCCGAGATGCCGCCCAGACCCTGGCCAGGGGAGCTCCCGACTGCCGCCCGGAGCGCCTGGTCATGACCGGCGGAACGGCGTCCAACCTACCGCTGGTCCTGGACAGCGGTAACCCGGCCGTGAAGCTCTCGGTCCGGGACATCGCAGAGGCTCGCCTGCGGCTCGACGCTGGACCAGCGGCTCAACTGACCGGCGAGCTGGGTCTGCCGGCTTCCCGCGTCATCGCCCTGCGGGCTGGGGTGGAGGTTCTCCTGCTTCTCTTGGACCGTTACGAGCTCAAGCTTTTGCATGTCAGCCACGAGGGGATTCGGCATGGCATGTTGCTTGCCTATCTCGAAAGCGGGGAGAACTGGTGGCGGTAGCGGGGCGCCGCGCGGATCCTGAAGGGCGTTCCTGCTCTGGCTGGTGCTGGCGGGACTGCTCAGAGAGCAGTCGACCTGCTCGTTCTGGGGGGCCCACATCTGCGCCAGGTGGGTCGCAGGGCTAACTGACTGGCCTGTAGTCAATCGGCGAACAGCGCCCGCAAGATCGCTGGCCTGCTGGTCACGGTGAGCGACATCACTTGAGGAACTCGCGGCACGCGAAAGCGTTTGTGATCGTGGACCAAGTTGAGGACGAGCGTTCCCAGTGACAGGTCCCCTTCCGTGCGCCGAACTACGTACCACATACTACGGTTCCTGCTTGCCGGCGGGCCGTCTGCCTCGACCGAGTGATTGAGATCGCCCGGAAAAGCCGGAAGTGTGCTCAGTCCCGCTCTGGCGAATTCGTTGCGCAGCGGCTTGGTCAACAGCCCCCAGTAGGCCGCATAGGCGGCTTCTCCAGCCACCTCAAACGTATGAAGCAACCTGACTCGATTGTCTCGCAACACCGGTTGCCAACTGTCGTCGATGTAGTGCCCGACGTAGGTAGCGATCGCTGCCAAATCGGAATCTCCGGGGAGCTCTCTGAGCGTGGTGATGAGGGAATGCACCTGAGTCACGATCCCGGCTGCTCGCGGACCGTGGGGAGCGCGCGCTGCAGGAGATCGTGCAGTTGATCCTGCTCTTCCCCGTTCAGCCCTGTGATCGGAGCCGGGCGGTTCAGGAGCTGCTCCTGGAGGCGACCCCTCAACTCCGCACCCGCCGAGGTGAGCACGAGCATCTTGATCCTTCGGTCCGCCGGATCAAGCTGCCGCACGACCAGAGCCCTAGCCTCCAAACGGTCGGTGATGCCAGTGACATTGGATGGGTCGCAGCCGATCCGATCAGCCAGCTCCCGCATCGTCAAGGGACCGCGCATCTGCTGGATGGCCGCGGCTTGGGCCACTGAAAGCCCGCAGCTCGCAGCGCACGAGGCGAAGTGGTCCTGGAGCAAGCCGACGGCCTGAAACAGCAGGCCGACGATCTTCTCGACTTGGCCGGACCCTTGCTGGGCCGCGGCCGGGCGAGCGCTCGAAGACACTGACCGGTTGTGAACCACGCACTCAGTTTAGCACTCTATTATGGATAGCTCTATAGTGGAGTACGCAACCGTTGATGCCTCATGCATAAGGAGAGTGGTCGGTGATCACCCAGCAAGGGACGATGGGAGGAAAGACGTGCCTGGTGACTGGCGCCAGCGCCGGGATCGGCAAGGAGACGGCTCGCGCTCTGGCGCGGATGGGTGCAACCGTGCTGATCGTCGGTCGGGACCCCTATCGCACTGAGACCGCTGCGTTCGAGATCCGCGCGGCTGAGCCGGCAGCCCGCCTCGAAGTGCTGCTGGGCGATCTTTCATCCCAACGCGAGGTCCGTCGGCTGGCCGCCGAGATTGGCACCCGTCATCCACGGCTCGATGTCCTGGTCAACAACGCCGGCACTGTGAACGCGGTGCGTCGGGTGACCGGAGAAGGCGTCGAATCCACCATCGCAACCAACCACCTGGCTCCGTTCCTCCTGACCAATCTGCTGCGCGGGCCCTTGACAGCGGCAGCACCCTCGCGCGTCGTCACCGTCTCCTCCTACCTCCACAAGATGGTTAGGACGATCCCCTGGGACGACCTCCAGTCCGAACGGCAGTACAGAAGCCACGCCGTCTATAACCTCACCAAGTTGATGAACGTGATGTTCACCTACCAGCTAGCCAAGCGTTGGCACAGTGACGGCGTCAGCGCCAACTGCCTGCATCCTGGCTGGCCGCTGAGGACGGACCTGGGTCGAGAAGAGCACGGCAGTGCCGGCCTCTTTGATCGGCTTACGAAGCTCCTGGCGTCGTCCGCGGAGAAAGGGGCTCGCACCTCTATCTATCTGGCCAGCTCACCGGAGGTGCAAGGCGTCAGCGGCCGCTACTTTACAAAGGGCCGGCCTGGTTCGTCATCCCGTCTGTCCCACGATGAAGCGGCTGCTGAGCAGTTGTGGGATCTCAGCGCGAGGCTCTATGGCACCGAGATGAGCGCCTACGCGTGAAGGTGTCACGGTGGCGTGGCGCTCAGGGTACTGTCAGGCGGTGTCGTCCAGGCCCTGGGCGCTGATTGTTTCAGGCGCGATCTTCAAGATCACACGAACTTCGCCCGGTCGTCGAAACGGGTATTTCTCCCGACCAAGGTATTTGTAGGCAAGATTGTCGATCAGCTCGTCCGCACCCTCAGTTGTCACGTCGACCACCCTGCCGCGCACTGACGCGATTCGCCAGGCGTTGGCCGGATCGACGATATTGACGGCCACCCGTGGGTCGCGGCGCACATTGCGCACTTTCTGGCGTCCCTCGGAGGTGTTGACCAGAATATGTTCGCCGTCGGTATCGACCCAAACCTGAGTGAGTTGGGGCGAACCATCTGGCATCAGCGTTGCAATCTCGCAATACGCCTTTTCGCGCAGGAGTTGCCGGAAACCGGGAGAAATCGATGCAGCCATGCGTGGTCTCCTATCAACCCCTTAGTGATATTGCTGGCCGAGTATACCCTAGCGCTCAACCCCAAAAGCCAGGGCGTGGTCAGCACGATTCAGCGCCCGTCGTATTGCTCAATCGGACTCACCCAGCCCGCTGCCAATCTCACGAAGTGAAGGCTTCGTTTTCGGGCCATGTGGCCAGTCGCTCCTCCAGTTGCACCCTGGTCGGGTAGCCCTGAATGTCCCCCGGGACGCTCACCGAGGACGCGCCTACCAAGTTGGCCCAGCGGAGGGCCGTCTGCGGCGAACACCCCTCAAGAAGCGCCGTCAGGAAGCCTGCGTCGAAGCCGTCGCCGGCGCCGACCTCGTCAACCACCTTCGGTGGCACGAACCCGGGGTGGCTGACGGGGACCCCACCGATCAGGCCGATCGCCCCCCGCGATCCTCGCTTTGCGACCACTGTCGTCGGGCCCATCGCCGCGGCGGCGACCATCGCTTCGCCCGCAACGTCCGATTCAAAGAAGGCTTCGAACTCCTCGACAGTCCCGAGCAGCACATCCGCTTTGCGGATCAGCGGGCTCAGCGCATCACGCGCACGCGCGACATCCCAAAGCTGAAGTCGGAGGTTCAAGTCGAGAGAACGAATGGAGCCGGGCGGCGCCAGCTCGAAGGCTGTCATGGCAGCAGCGGCGCAGCCGACGCTCAGCGCACAGGTCATTCCGTTCAGGTGCACCAGCAGCGCCCCGGCGAGGTAGTTCGGGTCCAGGTCGTCAGGTGACAGGTGACTCGCCGCGGAGCCCTGGCGGTAATACAGCACCTGAGTGGTGCTGCTCGCCGGATCGCGGTGCTTGAAGAAGACGCCGGTTGGGTGAGGGTCACGCTTCACCTGCGACACGTCAACCCCCTCACCCCCGATGGCGGCCAGGACGAAGTCGCCGAGCGGGTCAGCCCCGACCCGACTGATCCAGCCGGAGCGGACCCCAAGTCGACCGATCGCGATGGCGAAGTTGGAGTCGGCGCCGGCCATGTCCATGGTCAGCAGCCGCGCCTCCGCCAGTGCCACGTTCGGGTCTGCCGGGTGCAGCAGCACCATCGTCTCGCCCAGGGTCACGACAGTTGGTGGCAGACCGGGGACGGTCACCAGTCAGCCACCGCTCCGTCCTCGTGGAAGTAACGCATCTGCTTCTCGGGCAGGTAGGGGTGCCGGGCGGCTGCCTGCTCGTTGACCTCCACGCCCAGGCCTGGGAGGTGGGGTGGTTCGATGTAGCCGCGGCTGGCGTGAAGCGTGTTGGTCACGACTTCGTCGCGCCAGGGCACGTCAGAGCGGATCGCCTCCTGGATCAGGAAGTTGGGCAGCACCAGGTCGAGCTGAACCGCAGCCGCAGTAGCGATCGGACCGAGAGGGTTGTGCGGGGCGATTGACACATAGTGGCTCTCCGCCAGGGCGGCGATCTTGCGCACCTCCCAGAGGCCGCCCGCGTGGCAGATGTCGGGTTGAGCCACGGCGCAGGCCGCGCTCTCGAAAAGCTCCCTGAACTGGAACCGGGTTACGAGCCTTTCCCCGGTTGCAATCGGCACGGTGGTAGCCCGTGCCACCTGGGCCATGCCAGCCACGTTTTCGGGCGGGCACGGCTCTTCGATGAAGTAGGGAGCGAAGGGGGCCAAAGCCTCTATGTATCGGATCGCACCCGCGGGGGTGGTGCGGCCATGGAGGTCGACCATGATGTCCACCTCCTCCCCCAGCGCGAGCCGCAAGGCCTCCATCAGCTTGGCGGCCTGGCGGATGGTGCTGGCGTGCTCGAGCGGCTCACCGACCGGGACTATCAGGACCTTCACGGCTGTATAGCCATCGGCGATGCTCCTGCGAGCACGCTCGGTGAACTGGTCGATAGTCGTGTTCAGGTAAAGACTCGCCATCTCGCCGCCACCCAGGTGGTCGTACATGCGGACACGCTCACGGACGCGGCCTCCCAACAGTTGATGGACAGGCGTCCCGAGACACTTGCCGAGGATGTCCCAGCAGGCCATCTCGATCCCGCTGATCGCGCTCATCCCAATCACGCCAGACCGCCAGAAACCCTGACGCGTCATCACCTGATAGAGATGCTCGATCCGGCACGGATCCTCTCCGACCAGGAAGTGCGAGAGGTCCTCGACGGCACCCACGACGCCGAGGGTGTGCCACTCCAACGAAGCTTCGCCCCAACCTGTGATTGCCTCGTCGGTTTCAACCTTGACGAAGACCCAGTTGCGCATCTCGGCGTTGACGACGACAGTGCTGATCGCTTTGATGACCATCCCGGTCAGCCCCGGTACATGTGCTCGGGTCGGCCATGCACCCGAGCTCGATGGCGAAACAGAGCTCCCGCGTGCGGCTGCCGCGCGAGCTCCTCGGCTGTGAGACCGGTGCTCGCGCTCGTTATGAAGAGCTCGTCCAGATCCGGGCCGCCGAACGCACAGCTCGTGACTTTGCTCACAGGCATGCGCACTGTCCGATCCAGCCGGCCCTCGCCGTCATACCGGTGAACCGCCCAACCCCCCCAGACTGCTACCCAGAGGAAGCCCTCAGCGTCAACCGCCATCCCGTCCGGTAAGCCTTCGGCAGCCTCCACCCGTACGAGACGCCGGCGCCTGCCCAACTCACCTGCCTCAGGCTCGTAATCGAATGCGTCGACGCAGCCTGTCGGCGTGTCGATGTAGTAGAGGGTCCGGTCGTCAGGGCTCCAGCCGATACCGTTCGAGATCGTCACTCCGGCCAGCATGGCGGCGACCTGATGGTCTCGCTCGAGCCGGTAGAGGGTCCCCGCGCCCCGCCTGCCGTCATAGGCCATGGTGCCCGCCCAGAACCTGCCCCGGCTGTCGCAACGGCCGTCGTTGAAGCGCAGCCGGTTCGCGTTGTCGCCAACCTTGCTGAGCGGCCGAGCCGCCCCGGATCCGGCTTCGAGTGTGGCAAAGCCGTCCCGGACCGCCAGCACCGCCCCGCCCTCTGCCCGCAGCGCAGCAGCCCCGACGTGGCTGCCGACGTCGACAGCACTATCGCGGCCGGTCGCTGGATCGAAACGATGGACCTCACTCGCAAGGATGTCCAGCCAGATCAGCTCTGAGGAGCGATGGTCCCAGATCGGCCCCTCTCCCAGCTCGGCATGGGCGTCCAGGACAAGCTCAACTTCGTACCCGCTCAATTGCTGAACTGCGCGCTCAGGCCACCATCGACAAGATGAGCGGTGCCGGTGATGAAGCCCGCTTCGTCTGAGGCCAGGAAGGCGACCAGGTTGGCGACATCCGCCGGCGACCCGATCCTGCCCCGCGGATGCCTGGCCACCACTGCGGCCAGAGCGGCCTCCGGATTCTCCTGTCGCTCGAGCCATTCATCCACAAGATGAGTGTGAATCCAGCCTGGACAGACCGCCACCGCCCGCACCCCGGCAGGTCCGTAGTCGAGCGCCAGACTACGTGTCAGGCCGAGCAGCCCTGACTTAGCAGCGGCGTACGGAAACATGCCAGGCGTCGTCATGAAGGCGTGGATGGAAGCTATGTTGACTATCACGCCACCTCGATTTTGCATGCCCGGTAGCAGGTGCTTGCAGCAAAGCCAGGAGCCCTTCAGGTCGACGCCCATGAAGCCATCCCAATCGGTTTCCGCCATCTGCACAGCATCGAAGTAGGCGTTGACGCCTGCATTGTTGACCAGCACGCTGACCAGACCGAGGCGTTCAGTCGTGGCGTCACTGGCAGCCGCCACATCGGTCTCTAGCGAGACATCGCAGCGCAGGCATTCGACGCTGTCCGCGGGCGCATCGTAGTCCTTAGCCGAAACTGGGCGGAGGTCCCACACCGCCACCCTGGCGCCTTCAGCGGCAAGTTTCTCGACGATTGCACGCCCGATTCCCTGGGCGCCGCCGGTCACGACCGCAACCTGGCGGACCAGCCGGCCGGCCGTCATGACTTGCCGACGGCGGCGGCGGGTAGTGCTTCGTCAAGTGGGGCGCCCCGATAACCCAGCCGGCGCGAGATGTTGGCCGCCGCCGAGAGCACATGACTGGCCATGTCGCTGTCCGCCAGCTCCTGAGGCATCCGGTCGCTCGGGCCGGCGACACTGATAGCCGCCACCACCTCACCGTCGTGGTCGCGAACCGGCGCGGCGATGCAGCGAACCCCCGCCTCCCGCTCCTCATCGTCCAGCGCGTAGCCGCGGCGGCGAATCCTTCCCAGCTCGTCCATCAAACTCGCAGCGGTCGTGATGGTGTGTGGCGTCAGGCGCGGGAACGTCTGCATCGAGGCCCAGGCCCCGACCAGCTCGCGAGGACGGAAGGCAAGCTGGGCCTTCCCCAGACCAGTGCAGTAGGCGGGGAGGATCGCCCCCGCCCGTGACTTCATGTACCCCACTGGCTGTCGTGAGAGCACACGCTCCAAGTACACCACCTGCCATTCGTCCAGGACCGCGATCTGAGTGGTCTCGCCGGTCACATCCCGCAGCCACTCTAAGTGCGGCAGCGCCTCCGTGCGCAAGTCGACGCTGTCTCGTGCGGCGGCGCCGAGAATGAAGCACTTGTAGCCCAACGAGTATCCGTTGCCGGACTTGTGCACGTAGCCCATCTCCTCCAGCGTGCGGACCAGCCGGAAGGCAGTGGCGCGGGGTACGCCGGTCGCGGCGGTCAGTTCGGCCAGCGATTTTGATCGGTCGCCATCCGCCAGCGCCTCCAACAACTCGAGTACCTTACGGGCTGCCTGAACCCGGTACCGGGACGACGGCGGTTCTCCGGTAGTGGAACGGCGCTTCATCCACCGAGAGTCTAGTGTCGGTGGACCATCAGATTCGCGGCATCTCGCGGGATCGGCAGCTGGGGCGACGAATGGGCGGCCAAAGGACGAGCTCGAGGTCTTTCACCGCCTGGCTACTAACGATGCCGCTTGGCGATCGACGATCTCAGCGCCTGATTCATCGGGGCAGCGCCTGCAAGCTCTCTACGAGCTCGGTCGCCCGCCGGCGGATCACTTCAGGGTCGCGGGCTCCCGTGAGCCAGCCGCCCATTGCTACAGCCACTGCGCCTGCCGCGATCAGCTCCCCCGCGGTCTCCAGTGTGACGCCCCCGGTTGGGATGAGGGGGATCTCAGGCAGAGGACCCCTCATCTCGCGCACGAAGTCCTGACCAGTTGTGGAGGCGGGAAACAGCTTGACCGCAGCCGCTCCGGCCCGCCAGGCTTGGATGATTTCGGTTGGAGTACAGCCACCTGGAAAGGCGGGAATACCGCGGTCAAGGCACCAGCCGATCAGCTCTTCATCCACGTGCGGCATCACCAAGAACGAAGCGCCGGAGGCGACTGCCCTCGCTGCCGTCGGAAGGTCGAGCACGGTGCCGGCGCCGATCAGGAGCTCCGCCTCGCCATACCGCTTGCGAAGAGACTCAATGGCTGGGAGAACGTCCTGGCTGTTGAGGGTGAGCTCAAACGCCCGGATCCCACCCGCTACGAGTGCCTGCGCGACCGCCTGCACGCTGTCGGGCTCCAGGCCGCGACCGATCGCGATCACTCGGGTCTCCAGTATCGGAAGGGGTACTAAAGGCCTGGACGAAGCGACTGCCTTGAGGTGGGCGGCCGCTCGAACTGGCTGCCGGGCGGCGTTCAACGAGCGCCTCGGGTCTGCTTCCACGGCCACGTTGACACTACCATTTGCCGCTTGTATGCTCAAGCCGCAAGAGTCTTATCTCGGCTACTGAGACACACCAATAGCAACCAGAGCAATCTTGGAGGAGGCGGATTTCGATGAGTCATTCACATCCGGGTAGGGGCTTACAGCTCCGAGTCGTGGCGTCGCTGGCCGGGCTGGTTCTCCTTGCCTGCGGCGGCAGCGGTAGCGGCAGCTCCTCGAGCGCCAAGAAACCATTGCTGGTAGCGATTTACAAGAGCGGCACCCAGCAGTACTTCATCGATCAGGCCACCGGCTTCAAGGCTCAGGCCACGCAACTCGGCGCGGATACCAAGGTTTATGACGTGGCGCTGGACGGCAACAAGGCAGTCAACACAGTCAATGACGCCATTGCGGCCGGAGCCAGCGGGATTGGCATCACCGTCCCTGACCAGAAGATCGGGCCCGCGGTAGCTCGCGCCGCCAAGGACGCCAAGATTCCGCTGGTTGCGACCGACGACGCCATCAGCGACAGCTCTGGCGCTCCGGTGCCATTCGTCGGCTTTGACGGTCGCGACATGGGTACCAAAGTCGGCCAGGAAGCAGGCAAAGAGCTTGCGACGGACGGTTGGTTGAAGGATTCGTCGAAGAAGGTGGCCGCACTTGTGGTCGAGGCTCCGACGGTGAGCGTCATCGTTGACCGCACCACTGCCGAAAGGGAGCAGCTCAAGAAGGCTGGCATGACCGCCGACCAGCTCATCACAGTTCCTTACTCGGGTGAGACCGACTCGGCTCTTCAGGCGGCGGGTCCCGTGCTCACTGCCCATCCTCAAATCACCAACTGGGTGGTCGTCGGGGGCAACGATGAAGGCGTCAAGGGTACGCTGCTTGCGCTTCAAAACGCCGGCATCAAACCAGACAATGTGATCGGCGTGGGACTCGGCGCCTACGAGGCGTGCAAGCCCTGGGCCGCCAGCCAGCCCAGCGGTTTCAAGTCGGCGCTCTACATCTCAGGCAAGGATGTCGGCCAGGCCGCCGCCAAGGTGCTCTATGACAACGTCAAGAACAACACCAAACTGCCTGCCAAGACCATTGCCAAGACCACCATTGTGAACAAGGACAACTACAAACAGGTCGGGGTTGCCTGCACTCAGTAGCCCTCCTTCCCCAGGGTCGGCCGGCGGCGGAGCCGGAGCCGGTGACGCTCTTCTCATAGAGAAGGTCAGCAAAGGCTTCGCCAACGTGCAGGCCTTGAGTGACGTCTCACTCGAGGTCCGCCCGGGTGAAGTCTTGGCGCTTATGGGCGAGAACGGCGCGGGCAAGTCAACGCTTCTCAGGATCCTGAGCGGCGACTACCAGCCCGACCAGGGCTGGCTCACTTTGGCCGGACAGCGCCTCACGTTTGCCTCGCCAAGGCAGGCTCGACAGTCAGGGATCCGGGTGATCTACCAGGAGGCCGAGATAATACCTGGGGTGGACGTCGCGGAGAACATCTACGCGGGGGAGCTGCCGCGCCGGGGCCCGTTTGTCGATCGGGGACGTCTGGCTGCTCTGGTGCGGGAGGCAATCAAGGAGTACGGCTTCGGCACGGTGCTGCCCGCGCATGCGGATGGTGACAAGCTCTCACCGGCTCAGCGACAGCTGGTCGAGATACTGCGAGCGCTCAAGTCGGGGGTCAAGGTCCTCGCTCTCGACGAACCGACCTCATCGCTGACCGACGAGCAAGTTGAGTCGCTCTTTGTGCTGATCCGCCGCCTGCGCTCCGAGGGGGTTGCCATCATCTATGTCTCCCACCGCATGCGGGAGATGTTGCAAATCGCCGACCGGATAGCTGTCTTGCGTGATGGCAGATTGGTAGCCGTGCGGCCGGTGAAAGAGACCAGCGAGGGCGAGATCGTCAGGCTGATGGTCGGACGGGACCTGACCGATGTGCTTGAGCGGACACCGTCCGCCAGCAGCCGAATAGTGCTGCGAGTCCGAGACTTGAACAGCGATTGGCACCGTGGAATCAGCTTCGAGATCAAGGCAGGCGAGGTTCTGGGATTCGCCGGCCTGGTGGGAGCCGGTCGGACTGAACTGGCCAAGGTCGTGTTTGGCGACTACCGGCGTAACTCGGGCACCATCGAGGTGGATGGCCGAGCGGTTGACATTCGGCATCCCTCGCACGCGATCGCAGCAGGTATCGGACTGGCGCCGGAGGACCGAAAGGGCGACGGGTTGGTGCTGATCCGTAGTGTCCAGGAGAACGTGGCCCTCGCAATCCTTCGACGGTTGTCGCGCTTCAGGTTCATCCGTGCGGCTCTGGAGCGGAGGGTGGTCAGGGAGTATGTCGACCGGCTTCGGATCAGGACTCCGTCCATTGGCCAGCAGGTCGCCAAACTGTCGGGCGGCAACCAGCAGAAGGTTGTGCTGGCGCGATGGCTGGCAGCGCACCCCAAGGTGCTGATCCTGGACGAGCCCACGCGGGGCATCGATGTCGGCGCCAAGGCGGAGATCTACAGGTTGATCAACGAGCTCGCCAATGAAGGCATCGGCATCATGCTGATCTCCTCCGAGCTGCCCGAGATCCTGGGCCTTGCTGATCGCGTGCTGGTGATGCAGAAAGGCCGCATCACGGGTGAGCTGTCGGCCGCTGAAGCGACCGAGGAAAAGGTCCTCGAACTGGCCATGCTTGATCAACTGACCGTTGAAAGCGAGACCGCCTAGTGTCCGTGAACGGACCGGAGAGCCGCGGGGCAAAGGCAGGCGGCAGATCTCGCAGACCTGAGATTCCCGGGACTGTCCGCCGTGTCTTTTCCAGGGTTGACACCGAGAGCCTGTCCCTGATCATCGCACTCGCCCTCTTGGTGATCGCCATCGCCAGCCAGACTGATAAGTTCTTCCTGCCCAGGAATCTGCTCAACATCGGCCAGAACGTCTCTGTCCTCGGGCTGGTGGCGGTTGGCGAGACGATAGTAATTCTCGCGGGCGCCCTCGACATCTCAGTCGGCTCAATCGCCGGTGTCGCCTCGGTGACGGCAGCGATCGCCCTCCAGCACACGTCGCTCGCGGGCGGGGGAGTGGCCGCCGGACTGATGATCGGCCTGGCTTTTGGAGTCGCCAACGGGCTTGTCGTCACAGTGCTGCGGGTCAACCCGGTCATAGCCACGCTGGCCACATTCGCGGCTTTTCGGGGAATCGCCTTCCTGCTCGCTCCGGGGGGCAAACCGGTAGGAGTCTCCAATGAGGGGTTCATCAATATCGGCGTCGGCCGCATCTTCGATACCGACACGTTCCCAGGCATCCCCGTTTCGCTCCTGCTCTTGATCGGCGTCGCCGCCGCGGTTGAGGTGATGCTGCGCTACACGGACTTCGGACGCTCCATTTACGCGATGGGCGGCAATCCAGCGGCGGCGCGCTTGGCCGGCATCAGCCTGAACCGGATGAGGATCGCCATCTACGGCATCTCCGGAGCTTTGGCCGGGCTCGCCGGCATTGTCGTCACCGCCCGAGTCACCGCCGGCGAGCCCGCCTCAGGCACCCAGGGCCTCGAGCTGCAGGCGATCACCGCTGTGCTCCTGGGCGGGGCAGCTCTGACCGGCGGCAAGGGCAGCGTGATCGCCACCATGCTTGCAGTTCTCCTGGTTGGCACCCTCACAGACGGCATGAACCTGCTCGGCATCCAGACGTTCTATCAGGACGTAGCCCAGGGGCTTCTCCTGATCACCGCTGTCGCGATCGGACAGTATCGGGCGGCGCGAGCCGAACGCGCGCGAACTCGCACCGGCTGAGAGCACTTCAGTCACGGGGAACCTGCGGTCCTGGTGGCGACTTGTTGACGCCGGTGACGCCAAGTGATAATCTCATATTTGCACCTGCTTGTTTCATGCAGTGAGATTGTCCATTCGGGACCAGGGAGAAGAACCGTGTCGCAAGGCCACTCCGCCGCACCGCGCCCGACACAGCTGAGCGCATCGCGCGTCACTTGGCGCCGGGTCGCCTCCTGCCTGTTCACAGCCGCGCTCGGCCTTGGTCTAGTACCGGCGCTGCTGGTGGTCGGGGCCCTGCCAGCGCTGGCCCTGGACAACGGGCTGGCCCGGACGCCCTATCTGGGCTGGAACACCTATTACGGACTCGGCTCCACCTACAACGACGCAAAAATCAGGGTTGAAGCCGATGCGATGGTCAGCCGTGGGCTGACAGCGGCCGGCTATCGATACGTCTGGCTCGATGGGGGCTGGTGGTCCGGCACTCGCGATGCCAACGGCAATATCACAGTTGACGCGACACAGTGGCCCGAGGGGATGAAGGGTGTCGCTAACCACATCCATGCCCGCGGCCTGCGGGCCGGGATCTACACCGACGCCGGCAGCGATGGCTGCGGTGGTGCCAATCAGGGCAGCTATGGGCATTACCAGCAAGACGTCAACCAGTTCGCCGCCTGGGGTTTCGACGCCGTCAAGGTCGACTACTGCGGCGGTACCAAGCAGAATCTCGACCCGGCAACACAGTACGGTCAGTTCCGGGACGCAATCCTGAACGACACCCCGCGGCGCCCGATGCTCTTCAACATCTGCAACCCCTTCCCGCCAGGCACCTCGCCCTGGACTCCCAACTATCCGCCCTACGATCGCTCCGCCTACAACTCCTTCAGTTTCGGTCCCAGAACCGGCAACTCCTGGCGGACCGACACGGACATCGGTTTCGTACGAAACATTCAGTTCAAGGACGTTCTTCGCAACCTCGACCATAACGCCGCGCATCCGGAGGCGGCGGGCCCCGGACACTGGAACGACCCCGACTATCTCGGCCCTGAGCTCGGCATGACCAGCAACGAGTCGCAGGCGCAGTTCAGCCTGTGGGCTGTGGTAGCGGCTCCGCTGATCATCGGCAGCGACGTGTCAGCCCTTTCGCAGAGCGCGGTGCACATGCTCACCAACGATGAGGTCCTCGATGTCTCCCAGGACCCGCTGGGCGTTCAAGGTAAACCGATCTCCACCCAGGGCAACGGCCAGGTCTGGGTGAGGCCTTTGGCCAACGGCGACCGCGCGGTTGCCCTCCTCAACCGCGGCACGCTGCCAACCACGATCAGCACGGACGCCAAGGCGATCGGAATAAAGCATGCCTCCCGCTACGACCTGCGTGACGTCTGGCACCACGCCACTACCGAGAGCGCGGGCACAATAGCTGCGTCGGTGCCGGGGCACAGCGTCGTGCTGTACCGAGTCTCTCCGGGTCACGGCGACTCGGTTCCACCCGCGGTGCTGCTGTCGCCGCCGGCCACGCCAGCGCCTTACTCCGGCTCCGACCTGCGCCTCGCCGTTCCGGCCCAAGCCCTGCCTGTCTCGGTGACCTTCACCAACTACGGCCGAACGCCCGTGAAGAATGTCCAGCTGCGCCTGTTCGGCCCTCCCGGCTGGACGATCCAACCTTCAGGTCCATTGAACGGGGGCACGCTAGTCAGCGGTCGGAGCTACACCGGCCATTGGTCGATCACGCCACCCGCAGGCACGCTGCCCGGCAGCAATCTACTGCAGGCGACGGTCACCTACCGTTACGGTGACAACGGCTCGGGAGACCAGACGGGCAGTGACGGCGGCTCGGGCAGCCAAAACGGCAGTGACAGCTCGTCGACCAAGCTGACCGCGGAGACCAGCGTGCTCGTGCCGCCAGCGCCCCCCTCCGGCATGGGCTACCTGAGTGATCACACCTGGCTGGACGCGAGCAGCGGGTACCTCGTGCCGAAGCTCGACACTCAATGCTGCGCCAGCACGAAAATCAGCCTTCTGGGCAAGACGTATGACAAGGGGATCGGCACCGCCTCCCCGTCCCAGGTCGAGTACTACCTGGGAGGCAACTGCACGGGCGTGACCGCCACTGTCGGCATCGATGATTCCGCCCGATTCACCACCGCTGGGGCCACGGCTGTTTTCCAGGTGTTCGCCGACGGCCGCAAGCTCTTCGACAGCGGCTTGGTCACGCAGAACGTCACCAAGGAAGTCAACGTTGACGTGAGCGGGGCCAGCGTACTCAGCCTCGTGGTCGGGGACGCCGGAGACGGAGGCTACAACGATCGCGCCGATTGGGCGAACCTGCGGGCGAGCTGTGGCGCCCCGCCGGCAACAGTGCCACACGGGCCCTGGCCGCATTTCGTGCCCAACTCGAGCGAAACCGCCACCGCGACCAGCGCCAACAACGGCTACCCTGCCAGCAACGCCATCGACGGCAAGCTCACGACCCTCTGGCATTCCAGGTTCAGCCCGGTCCATGACCCGCTTCCGATCTCTCTCACGATCGACACCGGCGCACCGCACATCCTGACAGGACTGACCTACCAGGCGCGCCTGGACGGGGACAGCACTGGCATTATCACCACCTACACGATCTCGCTGAGCGTGGATGGGATCAATTTCACGCCGGCCGCCTCAGGCACCTGGGCGGACGACAGCTCGATCAAGTCTGCCGGGTTTGGTGCGACGGCTGCGCGATACATCCGACTCACAGCGACGAGCGCCCACAACGGCTATGTTTCCGCAGCGGAGGTTGGCGTCGCGGACAGCCCACCTGCCTGAGTCGACAGCTCTCGCCGCAGGTTATCGGACCGTCGGGCGACGGCCCTGCTCGAGGGGCTCTTACCCTCCGACGACAGCCGGGGCCGCACCATCCGTCATGTCTTCTCGAAGAAGTCCCAGCGGGTGGGCGAGCCTGAGAAGTCGGCTTGGACCAGTGCGAATACCCACCGCGGCCGCACTCTGATCGTGGCCTGAGTGTCGGGGTCCAGGAAGTCGACGTTGTAATCGGTCGAGTACTTGGCGTTGACGAGCGGGATCACTTTTGCGATGGGCGCCGGGTCCTTGACGATCTCGGCGGTGCCCTCCATTACTCACCGGATCCGCGGCATCCTCGATGGTGACGACGCAGCGTGGAGCGCCGCGACGTTGCGCGCTTTCCGCGAGGCAAGGCTGCTGATGAACCACAGGCACCGGTCCTGCCTGTCCCATACGGCCCAGACCGGCATCGAGTGCGGCCTTCCATCGGGCCAGACGGTCACCGTCCAGTAGTGAGGCAAGGAGCTGAGGCGCTCCCCCGGCCGAGGACCAGGGCAGAGCCCACTGCCTTCGGCCGGGCACACGATTCCGTAGCCCGGCATCCAAGGCCGGCTGGCGAGCGGCTCGTGCGGGTGCTGTTGGCCTTGGCCGTCTTCGTGATCGCTCGGTCCTTCGCTGCTCATGACAGTCCCTAGTACCGATGCAGTAGCAGCTCTACTCTCCCTCCCGCTGTGGACATAGACCGGCCTTTTGGCAGTGACCTGCTTTCGCGGGTCCAAAGCGCGAGGTACTGTGGCCGGAGTGAAATCGAGCAGCTAGCTCCCTTCGGGCTACACGCCGGCCGTGTGGAGGATGGCGTAGAGCACCCAGCCGATAGTGGCGGACGCGGGAATGGTAAGGAGCCAGGCGGCCACGATGTTCGCCCCCACGCCCCAGCCGGCCGCCGTCAGGCGCCGGGGCGCGCCCGCTCCCATCACTGAACCTGTCACCACATGGGTGGTGCTCACCGGAGCGCCGAACACAGTGGCCAGCAGGATGGTACCGGCGCCGGACAGCTGGGCGCCCATGCCGGTGGCCGGCTCCAGCTTGTAGATCCGCCAGCCCAGAGTGCGTATGATCCGCCAGCCACCCGCATAAGTGCCGAAGCCGATCGCCGCAGCCGCCAGCAGGACCACCCAGGCAGGGATCATGAATTTGTGCAGGTGGCCGGTGGCCAGCAGCGCCATGCCCATGGCGGCCATGGATTTTTGAGCATCGTTGCCGCCGTGGGAGTAGGAGACAAACGCCGCGGTGACCACCTGTCCGTAGCGGAAGTAGCGGTTGGCGCGCACTGGTCGCGCATGCCGGAAGGCCCAGTAAACGCCCACCATCAGCAGTGCAGCGACCAGGAACCCGATCGGCGGCGAGAGCACCAGCCAGGTCAGTACTTTCCCGACCTCGGACCAACGGATCGCCGTGAAGCTACCCCCAGCAGCCACGCCCGCACCCAGCAGGGCACCGACGAAAGCGTGGGTCGAGCTGCTGGGCAGGCCCAGGTACCAGGTGACGAGGTTCCACACGATGGCCCCCAGCAGCCCCGCCAGGATCACTATCAGGGTTGGCTGCATGAGCAGCTTGGCGATGGTGTTGCTCACGGCGCCGCCGAATACCAGAACCGTCACCAGGGCGCCGATCAGGTTGAAAGTCGCTGACAGCAGGACGGCCAGCCGGGGGGTCAGCGCTCGCGTCGAGACGGAGGTTGCGATCGCATTGGCGGTGTCGTGAAAACCGTTGGTGAAGTCGAAGCCCAGCGCCACCAGGATGGTGACGACGAGCAGGACGTCAGGCATTCTTGATGGAGATCGTCTCCAGCACGTTGGCCACGTGCTCGCAGGTGTCCATGGTCTCTTCCAGCAAGTCGTACAGGTCCTTCCACTTGATCAGATGGGCGGCGGAAAGGCCGTTGCCTTCGAACATCGCGCCAAGAGCCTCCCGACTGATGCGATCGCCCTCGTTCTCCAGTCTGTGGATCTCCAGCCGTCGCGCCTCGAGTTCGTTGAAGCTCTCCAGATCCTCCAGTGCCCGAGCCAGCTCGATGCCGGCCTCGGCCAGGCATTCACCAAAAGCCTTGGCCGGCTCGGTGACCTCCGTCACCCGGTAGAGCTCCATCTTGTCGCCCACCTCCTCAGCCAAGTCCACGACGTCGTCAACGGTGGAGGCGAGAAGCAGGATGTCCTCACTTTCCATGGGAGCCACGAAGGTGCGGTTCACCAGCTCGTAGATCTCGTGCGTGACGTCGTCGCAGCGGTGCTCCAGGTCACGCAACCGGGGATGCCGGGACCGGCCCTCCAAGAGGCTCTTCGAGAGTTCGGTCAGGGTCTCGCTGACCAGCTGCCCCTGCTGCTTGAACAGCTCGTAAAAGCGCCGCTCGCGTGGCACCAAGCTCAGCTTCACAGTGCCTAAGTATCCCGATTTGGAAGTTCAAGCGCTCCAGTACTTATCACTGGGTTAATGTCAACCAATTCCATCCAAGCGACCGGGACGGGTTCGGCAACCCTTCCCAGGGTCCTGGCACTGAGGTCGGCGCATATTGCCGAGATCGGGGACCGGCCAACCGGGGGTGGAAGGAAAGGGTGGTGCGAGGAGGTGCGCACTTCCAGCCGGTCGCCCCGCGCAGCGGGGCGTGGGACGCCGCCCGGGCCGCTTGACGCCGGCTTCAGCGCCGCAGGCGCCCGTCCGCCTAGCCCGGGAAGATGCAAGGAACTTCGGTTCCAGGACACTAGGCCTGATCAGCGGTCTGCAGTGCGCCCTCCTGGGCCAGAATGCGGCGAGCCACCGCGATCGCCGCGGCATAGGTGGCGTCCATGCCGTGATAACTGAGGCCGCGCGCCCCCAGCGTTCGCGCCTGCGTGTACGGCGTGTCAGACGCGTAATGAACTATGCCCAGGTCGAAGCCGGGCTGGGACATGTTGACCTGCTCCTGCAGTGGGTGCCGACCGGGCATCGTGACCTCGTAGCAGGCATCCAGATACGGGCCGGCCTCCATCTCGACAACTGTGTAGCGGCCCCGGTAATAGAACTCAAGGTAGTCGAGATTCTGCAGAAAGGTACCGCGCACAGTCACGGCGCGCTGGTTGTCCAGCACCGAACCGAAGACCAGGTGCGGCTGCACGTCGGCGGCGGTGAAGCAGTTGTCAAGCCAGTAGGTGTTGCCCGAATGCTCGTTGTGAACGGCATTCGGGATCAAGATGTCGCCCACGTCGGCGTTGAGCGTGGCCGCCTTGCCCATCACGTACACACCCAGCAGCCAGGGCATCGATTCAGCCACCTGACGCAGCAGGTGGTACGCCGCCAGCCCCAGCGGATAGTCGATGTTGACAATCGCCGCCCGGCTCTGGCGCAGCCGTTCAGCGTCGATCCGGCCCACGCGGGGATCCAACCGATCGGCCTGTAGCGAGGCAAGCCTGACGATCTGCACGGCTGAATCTATGCCCGTCGCCTCAGCGGCGACGTGCCGGATGCCCACCTCGGCCTCCAGCTCGATTCGGCGGCCCCGGAAGTAGGTCGCGTCGGGATGACAGTCGAAGAGGTCGCGCGCGGCGAAGTACAGCCAGTTGGCGCGGGAGGCGGACACGCGGCCGCTTTCCAGCTTGTCAAGCTCCGCGGCCAGACCGGGACTCACCTTGCGGGCGTGCTCGGTGATCTCAGGCTCCAGCTGAAAAGCCACGCCGCTCAGAACGTTGACGAGGCTGTGCACATTCGAGGAAACGAAGTAGACGGGCGCTTCCGCGACGTCCAACTCGCTCATCACGACACGGACCGGCTGCCACCAGCGGGCCGCTGTGCGCGCGTAGCCGACGTGCGAACCGCCAATCAGCCGCAGGATGATGTGGCACTCCTCCGCCACCACTCGGGCCAGATTCTCCTCCACGTCGTCCGACCAGGCCTCCAGCAGGCGCGACCAATCTTCGGCGGCGACGTGTGCCGCCTCCCGCGCCGCTCCAACCGCGACGCCCTCCGCCGAGAGCAGGTGGTGCAGCTTGTTCCATTCGATTTGGAACGCGACCAGCACGGGTACCACGTCGTCGACGTCAGAGGGCGACGCCAGCAGCACGGCCAGTGTGTCCCCGCCGTCGTAGTACCAGGAGCGACGCCGGGCGGGCGCCTGCACCCGCTCCCAGTCGGAGATGTCGAGGCCCAGCGTCTTCTCGAAACCCTGGCGGCTCTGGCCCAGCACGACTCGGCGTGACCGCGCGAGCGTGGCTGGGAGCCGCCGGATGGCGTAGAGAAAGGCGCCCATGTCCATCTCCCTGTCCGCGGCCAGAGGATGAAGCGCCGAGCGCATGGCGAGGTGGGCTTGCTGGAGGGAATCGATCCTGATCTCGCCCGAGCTCTGCAGCATGGTCGTGTAGGTCCGGACATACAGCTCGACTGCATGCCTTTGCGCCCAACCCGCCTCGGCCCGAGGCGGCCGCTCGTAGGGTGGTTCCATCCGGCGAGTCTAGGTCTGCCTCGACGCTCGCTAGGCGCCTGGCGTTTCAACCACCTCGCCGTGGCCCAGCCGGCTGTGCCGGTAGCCGTAGAGCCAGTAGATGACCAGCCCTATGGTGAACCAGACTATGAAGCGCAGCCAGGTCACCGGCTGCAGCTTGGTGATGAGCGCTAGCGAGAAGAGGATGCCGAGCAGGGGGATGACGGGCATGGCCGGACAGCGGAAGGTGCGAGGCAGCTCCGGCGATCGGTAATGCAGGACGATCACAGCAGCACAGACGACCACGAACGCCAAGAGGATGCCGATGTTGGTCAATTCGGCGGCCTGCAGGATGGGCGTGAAGCCGGCTATGCCGGCGGCCACTATGCCGATGATCCAGGTAGGCCGGTACGGTGACGCGTTGCGGTTGGTCTTCGCAAACCACTCGGGCAACAGGCCGTCGCGGCTGATGGCGTACCAGACGCGCGATGCGCCTAGGGTGAAGGAAAACAGCACGGTGACAATGCCGATGATGGCGCCAACCGCGACGAGCTGCGCAAATGCGCTCAGACCAACGTTCTGGAAGGCCACTGAAAACGCTCTGGTCGCGTCCAGCTTGGCGTACGGCTGCATTCCAGTGAGCACCGTCGCGGCCAACAGGTAGAGCACCATCGCGATGGCCAGAGAGAGGATGATCGCCTTGGGCAGAATGTGCTGGGCGTCCTTGGACTCTTCGGCGGCAGTGCTCATCGCGTCATACCCGAAGACTGCGAAGAACACAGTTGCCGCACCCGTCACCGCGCCACCAAAGCCGAATGGCAGATACGGCTGGAAGTTGCCGGTCCTGATGTAAAAGGCGCCGACCACTATGACGGCGACCACTATGGCAATCTTCACGAAGACCAGAGCCGTCTCGATCCGCGCCGAGGAGCGAATTCCACGATTGAGCAGGAACGCGACAAATAGGCAGAGAAAAACGGCGGCGAGATCGATGACGTGGCCCGACCCGGTGCCAGGGGCGCCCAGCATCCACGCAGGCAGCTGGAGGCCGAAGTTCTGGAGCAGGAAGGTCAGGTAGCCGGATACAGCTATTGCCACGACTCCCACAATCGCCGTGTACTCGAGCAGCAGGTCCCAACCGATGAACCAGCCGACCACCTCGCCGAGCACTGCGTAACCGTAGGTGTAGGCGGAGCCCGCCTCTGGGATGAGCCCGCCGAACTCGGCATAGCTCAGGGCGGCGCAGGCGCTGGCCACGCCGGCCAGCAGGAAGGAGATGGTCACTCCGGGTCCGGCGTCTGACTTCGCCACGCCGCCGGCCAGGGTGAAAATGCCGGCGCCGATGATGGCGCCCAACCCGATGGCTGTCAGCTGCCAGAGGCCAATGCTGCGCTGGAGACCGCCCTGCTCTTCTTCCTCAGTCGCGATCGGCTTGCGCCGAAAGGGACCTGACACCGCAAGACGCCGATTTCCTGTGGCCATCGAGGCACCTCATGCTAGTGTCCCGCGCCGGGTCGTGACTGCAGCCCATCGCTCTGACCTGCGCGGCCAGACGGGGTTCAGTCACCGGCGTGGAGGCCTCTTAGGGCAGCCAGGTAGCGCTCAGCCGAGCGGCGGAAAGCCTCCTTGCCCTGGCTCGCCACTACCCTGTCGTACCAGGCGCCGTAGATGCGATCGAATTTGAGGGGTTCGAGTCGATCCCTTATCGCCTGCACCTCAGCGCTCGAAAGAGGGATGTAGTTGGGATAGCTGCGCATGAAGCTCAGCCAGCGGCGGTCGGCGACGACCTGGACGACGTCCCCGCTGAGCAGCGTGCCCTCCTTCTCCCCGCCTCGCCAGTGCAGGACCGTGCCCCCCGCGAAGTGACCGCCCAGCCTGAGCAGGTTCACATCCGGTAGCAGCTCACACTCCTCACCGCTCCAGAAATGAATGCAGGGATCCTGGCGCATAACCCAGCGGCTGTCCGCCTGGTGCAGATAGACGCGCGCGCCGAAGGTGCTGCCCCACTCGACAAGTGAGGCGTAGTAATGAGGATGGGAGATCGCGATGGCGGCGAGACCGCCTCGACTGCGCACGAAGCTGACCATCTCCTCCGCCAAGAGCGGGATGCAATCCCAGAGCACGTTGCCGTCTGGCGTCTCCAGCAGCAACGCGCGCTGGCCGATCGCGAAGCTCGGTTTCATGCCGATGCCGGTCAGCCCGGGCTCCTCCTCCCGGATGTCCGCCTGATGTTGCTGCCGGAGCTCGTCTGGGGTGGTCCAGATCTGCCCCTCCGAGCCGACGTACTGGCGCTCGTCCAGGCACACAGGACACTCCTCCGGTGGCTCAGTGGATTCCGCGAACTGAACGCCGCAGGTTCGGCAGATGAAGCCGGCCACGGTTGGGCTAGCGCTGGCCCAATTCGTCGGGCGGCTGGATGCGCTTCATCAGCTCTTCCAGCAGCTGCCGCGTTTCGGGATCGGACATGACCTTCTCCTGCATAGCCTCCGCCGCCTGGCGCAGCTCGGGGTCGTTCATGAGGCGCTCGGCCATGCCCTGGAAGCGGCTGGCCATGTCCTTCATGGCGGCCTCCTGAGCCACCTGGAGGAGCACTGGCTGGCTGGCGGCTGAGGCGACCGCCTCGGCCTGCGCCCGGAGCATCTCCACGCCCTTGCAGCCGAGGCATTCATCGCGGAAGCCGCAGTGGCAGAGCTGCCGGCGAAGACCGTCCAGCGCGGCGTGCAGCGGCGAGAGATCGACCGGCTCGGGCATCAGTGGACTGTAGCGCCCGCCCGCTGCCCGGCGTACATGGCTTCGATCGCCTGCGCATAACGTTCCTGGACCACGCGGCGCTTCACCTTCAGCGTGGGAGTGAGCTCGCCGGCGGCCTCGCTGAAGTCGTCCGCCAGCAGCGTGAAGTCCTTGACAGTCTCCCAGCGGCCGAGGTCACGGTTGAGCTCGTCGACGCAGCGCTGTACCTCTGCCCGCGCCTGCTCATCTTGAACCAGTGATTCCGGCTCGCCCGTCAGCCCCGTCCGCCGGCGCAGCTCGGTCCAGTCAGGCACTATCAACGCCACCACGTAGGGCCGCTCGTCGCCTACCACCACCGCGCGGTCGATCACGGCGTTGGCGCAGAGACCGCTCTCCAGCGGCTGCGGCACCACAAACTTGCCGCCGGCAGTCTTGATCAGATCCTTTTTGCGATCGGTGATCTTGAGGAAGCCATCCTGGCTGAGCTCGCCGATGTCCCCGGTCTTCACCCAGCCGTCCACCAGCGTCTCGGCGCTGGCGCTCGGATTGCGGTAGTAGCCGAGCATGTTGCCAGGCGCGTGGGCGAGGATCTCGCCGTCCTTAGCGAGCTTGAGCCTGACCGCCGGCAGGGCGTGCCCCACCGTCTCGAAGCGGTGGCGGTCCTCGGTGTTGGAGACCACGCCGCTGGCGGTCTCTGACATACCCCAGCCGTTCAGGATCACTATCCCGATGGTCCAGAAGAACTCCTCGACATCGTGGCTGAGAGGCGCCCCGCCGCTAACGAAGAAGCGCAGCCGGCCACCTGTCAGCCGCGCCCGAAGCGGAGCCAGCACCAGACGGTCGGCCAGCGGCAGCAGGGGAGTCGGCTCGCCACGAAGCCGGCGCCGACCCTGCTCCAGGGCCCAATGGAAGAGCTGCTGCCGGCGCGGGCTGGCCTCGGCCACCGTCTGGTACACCCGTTGCTGCATCTTCTCATAGAGGCGCGG
This sequence comes from Candidatus Dormiibacter inghamiae, assembly GCA_016464825.1. GTDB lineage: Bacteria > Chloroflexota > Dormibacteria > Dormibacterales > Dormibacteraceae > Dormiibacter > Dormiibacter inghamiae. Next base: position 35,704 of record JAEKNQ010000054.1, read on the forward strand.
CACCGAAACCATTACCGTCGGCCTCGCCGTCTGGATGTCCTGGGCCAGATGTTCCAGGCCGCGAGATATCCACAGCGTGCCGCCCGCTGTGAGGTTCACGTAGAAGTCGTTGATGCGACCGAATACGTGGGCATAGGGGAGAAAGCTGAGCGACTCGTCATCAGCCCTGAGCCGGAAGCCACTCTCGCCCAGGTTGCAACGGGACTGATCGACTATGCAGCGGTGAGCCAGCATCACGCCCTTGGGCTCTCCGGTCGTGCCGGAGGTATAGCAGATCGTGCAGAGAGCTTGGGGATCGAGCGCCTCCAAGCGCCGCGCAAGGGCGGAGGCGTTCTGGATGCCGCCCTGCAGCCAAGTGCGGAAGTCAAGATTGAACCTCACTGCCCGGCAGGGCGCGACCATGGCCGCCAGGCGGTCGTCGGCGACGAAAGCGAGCCGCGCCTCCGAGTTGGCAACTATCTGGGCAGTCATCTTGACAGTACTGTTGGGGTAGATCGGCACAGTCACCCCGCCGGCCGCCTGAATGCCCAAGTCGGCGATGAGCCACTCGAGACTGTTGGGCGCCATGATGGCAACACGGTCGCCGGGAGCAATGCCCTCTCGGATCAACCGGTCGGCCAAGCGCAGGACCAGCTCGCGGCTATCCGTCCAGCTGATCACACGCCATTGCCCGCCATTGTGATAGTGGAAGAGGGTGCGGCTGCCCAGGCGTTCCGCCTGGCGGAGGAACAGGCCGACAGTGGTGCGGTCAGCCACCTGCTGAGCATTCACGCGGGAAGCATAATCGCCGCGGCTCTGGCTGCGGCCCCGGCTGTCCGCGTATCCGCGCTTCAGTTGACTGCGAGGATCCTCATCTCGAGCGTTCCCGCCGGAGCCGCGACCGAGACTCTGTCGCCCTTCTTCCTGCCCAACAGGGCTCGCCCAAGGGGCGATTCCAAGGAGATACGGCCCGCGCCCGGATCAGCTTCGACAGCTCCCACGAGGTGATAGACCACCTTCTCGCCTTGGTCGTCCTCGAGTTCGATGGTGGAGCCCGCATCCACAGTGCTGGAGTGGCGTTCCCGGATGATCTGGGCCCGCCCGATCATCTCGTTCAGCTCGTAGATGCGATCGTCGATCCGCTGCACCTCTTCTTTGGCCTGCTCGTATTCAGGGTTGTCCTCGATGTCTCCGGGCTGGGCGGCCTCCTTCATGCGGTCAGCGGCCTCGATCCGGCGCTGACGCGCTTGCTCGAGCTCTTGCTTCAGCTTCTCCAACCCTTCGGCGGTCAGCAGGACAGGCTGTGTGAGGTCCATCAGGAGGCGAATAATACTCTCGATGTCGACTGCTCCACCTTCCTTCGACGCCCTCCTGATAGTCGATCCACAGGTTGACTTCTGCCCTGGCGGCGCGCTCCCCGTGCCCGAGGGGGACCGCATTTTTCCGGCCTTGAACCACGCCGGCCGAGAAGTGCCGCTGGTGGTGGCGAGCCGGGACTGGCACCCGGCGGACCACTGCTCCTACTCCAAACGGGGAGGCATCTGGCCTGTCCACTGCCAAGCGGACACCCCAGGAGCGGACTTTCATCCAGCGCTCGATCTCAGTGCCATCGACCATGTAGTTTCGAAGGGCACCGACCCCGAGGTCGAGGCTTACTCGGCGTTCGACGGAACCGGCTTGGCCGACTGGCTGAGGGAGCGCGAGGTGCACAGACTGCTGGTGGGCGGACTGGCCACCGACTACTGCGTCAGGGCGTCGGTCCTGGATGCTCGGCGCGAGGGCTTCCAAGTCGGCGTGTTGGAGGACGCGGTCGGCGCGGTCGACGTGAAGCCGGGAGACGGGGAGCGCGCGCTGGCGGAGCTGGTGGCAGCCGGCGCCCATTTGGTGAAGAGCGATGAGCTCGCCTGACGCGCCCCGCTCGGCCGAGCAGGTGAACCTTGCCTGCTTCCAGCTCTCGCGCACGATGGACGAGCTCAGCTGCTCGGTGGCCGAGGCAGCGCCCTTCGCCCGCACGCTGCTCAGGGTGGTGGGCAGGGTGGTCATCGACACCGCGGCCCCCAACGCCCAGCCTGAAGTGTGGGCGAGCACCGAGGTCATGGCTCTGCAGTGGCTGAACGAGGCGCTGGGATCCCTGGGCTACGAGGTGCGGCCGCTGGCCGGTAGCGGCCGACCGGAGGTACCAGCCCCCAGCAGCGAATGGACCTGACCACCACGACTTGTCTTTGAAACCGTCATCGCGACCGCAGGCAGCTCTTCGCGTAGGGACGGGAAGCTGCTTCCGGCGCTTGTGCGCCCTTTTAAGGAACCCGAATCGAATTCGGACGGCCGCGGTCCAGAGAAACGCTTGGTGTCTTGACTGTTCGCAGCGGCTGATTCGGCTGCCCACGGAGGCCCCACCCCAACGACGGCCTCAACCCGCGTTTTGGTGGCGCTCCTGGAACCAACGGGCAGTGTCTGCCAGGCCCTTCACCAAGCTGATCTGAGGCTGCCAGCCCACAGTTCTTTGGAACAGGCTCGAATCGAGTGAGGCGGCGCGAAGGTCGCCGGAGCGGGCCGGCCCGTGCTTTGCATGAGCGTCAACCTTGAGCTCGCTGACAAGCGCCGCGAAAACCTCATTCACCGAGGCTTCCTGGCCGGTGCCCACATTGAAGTGGCCCACCACCTCGCTGTCCAGCGCCATCAGGTTCGCAGTCACCACATCGTCCACGTGAACGTAGTCGCGGTAATACAGCCCGTCACCGTTGATCACCGCGTCTTGGCCGGCCAGCAGCTTGAGGCAGAAGATCGCTACCACGCCGGCCTCGCCGTGCGGATTCTGGCGGGGCCCGTAGACGTTGGCGTAGCGAAGCGCGGCAAAGCTGAGCTGGTGCTCCACCCGGTAGCAGTGCAGGTAATGCTCGAAGGCAAGCTTGCTGACCCCGTATGGGGAGACCGGCCAGGCGCGATGACTCTCCGGCGTGGGCCGGTTGCCGGTCTCCCCGTAGAGTGCGCCCCCGGTCGAGGCGAAGATGAAGCGCGCACCCACCTGCCGCGCTGCTTCCAGCAGGTTGAGCGAGCCCTTGACGTTCACGTCCTCATCGAAAAGCGGTTCCCGGACCGAACGGCTGACGCTCATCTGGGCGGCATGGTGGGAGATGGCGTCCGGCCGCCGTTGCCGGATCAGCTCAGCTACGTCCTCCGAGCGGATGTCGAACTGCACGAAGTCAGCTTTCGGGTTCAGGTATTCGCGGCCGGCGCCGGAGAGATCGTCGACGACCATCACTTCGTCACCGCGCTCGATCAGCGCGTCGCTGAGATGGGAGCCTATGAAGCCGGCGCCGCCCGTGACGAGGACTCTCACAAGCCGGTGAGTCTATCGTCGGCCGCTGGTCCGGCCGGGGAAGCCGCCCGGCGACTCCGGAGCCCACCCGCGGCGCCCCGTTGCAGCCGCCGCTCCAACCGGCTCAGGCGCCGCTCCAGGCCGCGCCGGTGGACGCCGGCCGCGCCTTGGTGCGAGAGCGCCTGCACCACCACCTCGCGGGCCCCCTCCAAGCGGCGGAGCCGCCACTCCAGAAGCTGCGCTCGCACGATTGCGAGGGCCGGTTCGCAGGGCAGCTGCTCGCTGAGCCGGGCCAGCAGGCGTTCGGCGGCATCGGCTTCATTGCGCCTCGCCAACTTACGCGCCAGAAGCGCCCCGGCAATCGCTGAGGCAGGTCCCTGCGCCATCTCCGCCGCCCGGCGGAGCGCGCGCCAGCCATCGGCCCGGCGGCCAGCTCGGTTCAGGTGACGGCCCAGCGCCAGCCAGTCGTCAGCCTCCATGTGGGGGTCGGCGCCGGCCAGCCGCCGCAGCAGCCGACCGTGCAGGTGGTAGAGGCTCATTACGTCAAGGCGGTTATGCTCCAGCGCCACTTCCAGACGCGGGCTCAGGCCATGGCGGAGGTAATCGAAGTACGCCTCCGGAACCAGAGCTCCGGGTATGTCGTCCTCCCGTTCATAGCCAAGCCAGCGCTCCTCCACCGTTCGGAGAGTGCAGCTCTCCAGCCGGGGCTTCAGCAGGGCCCGGGTGAGAGTGAGCAGGTCAAGGTGCTCGGGGTGCTCCAGTTCTCCTGGCAGGCGTGCCATCACCCAACGTGTGCGGACCAGGGGCAGATCAAAGCGGCTGCCGTTGTAGGTAGCGACAGCGACTGAGCGGAGCAGCTCGTGCTGGATCAGATGGAGAAAGGCCGCCTCGGCCGAGGGCTCCGGCAGGAACAGCTGGCAGAGCTCCAAGCCGGCCGCTGTCGGCCGGCAGAACGCGGCGGCAAACACCTGCGTCCCGGTGCCACCGGCCAGGCCTGTCGTCTCCGTGTCCAGGTACGCGTGTGGCACCGGCGGCACAACTCCCACGAAGCGGCCCACCGGCAGCACATCCAGGTACCGCCAGGCCACGCCGTAGGGCGTATCGGCAGGCTCGAAGCCGCGGGGTGGCAGCCGCTGCACCGGCGGCCGCGCTCGCTCAGCCGCCGGCCGGACCGCTGTCGAGCGGCCGCCCGCCGGGCCTAGGAGACCAGCGAGACGTGCGCGGAGAGCAGTTGTAGGCACGCTTGCTTGGCGCCCTCGACCTGCCAGAGCGGGCCTATGCAGGAGGGACAGCCGTGCGGACAGGGGCATTCTTCGACCAGTTGCGCGGCGTCCGCCAGCAGCTGCTCATGCAGCTCGAAGAGGCGTTTGGCGTAGCCAACCCCGCCCGGATAGACCTCGTAGATGGTCACGGTTGGGCGCAGCGTCGAAATCGCCTTGACCTCCGCCGTGGAGCCCAAGTCACGCGGATCGCACATGAGGCGGACGGCGGCCACAGTGCGCATGGCGTGGGCCATCCCCTGCAGCCCGGCCTCGAGACATTCTCGGCCGAGCCGAAGCCAGTAGTCAGGTTCGAGCGAGGTCCAGTAGGCGGTGGTGTGCAGCGTCTGTTCAGGCAGGCGGATCGGACCTGAGCCGATGTTCTCGTGGGTGTGGAAACGGATCTTCTTGAAGAGCGTGGCCAGCGCGGTGAGCTTCACCTCCCCGTGACTGCGGTCCAGCGGCGCCGGCGAGCCGCTCTCGAAGCAATCCAGCACGTTGACACTTACCGCCAGCAGGGCGTCGGTGTAATAATCGACCTCGACCGGCCGCAGATAGGCCTTCTTCTCATCCCAGTCGAGCCGGTCGACGTGGTACTGAGCGCCCTCCTGCAGGTAGATCGCCTCTTCGTGGAGCATGACCTGGGCGCTGAACTGGTCCATCTCGCCAATCACCTGCGGCCGGGCCGGCGAGGTGTCGACTATCACCACGTTGTCGGCCGCCAGTCGGCGGAGCGAGATGCCCTCCGCCGGAAAGGCGTCTGCAGACCAGAACCAGCGCCCTCCAGACCGGCTGACGACACCGTCCTCCTGGAACAGCTCGAGCATCTCCGCCACCTGGCCGCGGCCCAGCTTTTCCCCCTCTGAGAAGGGCAGTTCGAACAATCCCGCCTGGAGATGGCCGGCCAGTACGAGCGGGTTGTCGGGGTCGATCAGCCCCTCCTCAGGAGCTGCTTCCAGGAAGTACTCCGGGTGACGCACTATGAACTGATCAAGCGGCGCGCCCGACGCCACGAAGACGGCGACCGACCCACTCCGGCGCCCGGCCCTGCCCAGCTGCTGCCAGGTGGAGGCGATGGTGCCCGGGTAGCCCACTATCACCGCCGCTTGCAGCGAGCCGATGTCGATGCCGAGCTCCAGCGCGTTGGTGCTCACCACTCCCCACACCTCACCCGAGCGCAGCCCCGCTTCGATCTCTCGCCGGCGCAGCGGCAGATAGCCTGAGCGGTAGCCGCGGACGCGCCGCTTCGCATCGGTTCGCGGTAGGAGAGCCTCCTGCAGGTAGCTGGTCATGACCTCCACCTGCAGTCGCGAACGGCAGAAGACTATCGTCTGCACCTGCCGCCCGATCCAGCCGGCGGCGATCCGTCTGGCTTCCAGCAGAGAGCTCCGCCTGACGCCGAGCGCGCGGTTGGTGAGCGGAGGGTTGTAGAAGATCAGGCGCCGCTCGCCCTGGGGAGCGCCGCTTCGCGCCACCAGTGCCAGGTTCTCTTCCTCCAGCAGCCGTCCCGCCAGCTCGCTGGGGTTGGCGATGGTGGCCGAGGCGCAGACGAACTGGGGCGAGGCGCCGTAGAACTCGCAGATCCGCTTCAGCCGCCGGATCACATTCGCGACCTGGCTGCCGAACAGGCCGCGATAAGTGTGCAGCTCGTCGATGACGACGTATTCCAGGCTGGAAAAGAGCCGCCGCCAGCCAGTGTGGTGAGGCAGGATCCCGGTGTGGAGCATCTCAGGGTTGGTCAGAACCACGTGGCCGCCGTCGCGGATGGCTTTGCGCTGACCGGCAGGGGTGTCGCCGTCGTAAACGTCGACCTTGATCTCGACCGAAAGCCCTGCGCCGAGCTGGCCAAGCTCGGCCAGCTGATCCTGAGCCAGCGCCTTGGTCGGAAAGAGGTAGAGCGCTCGCGCCGCCGGCCGCTCCAAAATGCGCTGCAGGACCGGCAGGTTGTAGCACAGCGTCTTACCGCTGGCCGTCGGCGTTACCACCACCAGGTGGCGGCCGGCCCGGACGTGGCGGTAAGCGTCTGCCTGATGCGAGTACAGCTGCGTGATGCCGCACCGCCCGAGCGCCACGCGAAGGCTGGGCTCTAAGTCACCCGGCAGAGGCGCGAATTCCGCGGCACGGGCAGGGGTGACGTGGTCGAGGGTGACCTCGCCCGAGAATGCGCTGGGGTCGAAGGCTGGGACGTTGGGCATGGCGGTGCTGCGACAGTCATGCTAAACGAACATGTGTTCGATGGTCAAGCCGAAGCCTTTCAGCCGGTCGCTGAGTGGTCGTCTGACGCGCCCTCGAGCTGGGACGGCTGCGTGCTTGCGGCCCTCGCCAGCTCAGTTCAGCCAGCCGCCAGCACGCCGCGGAGAATACCCTCCGTGAGCGTCGGATCGCCGAGCACGTGGGGCATTGCGTGCGAGAGCAGGCCGGGTGTCAGGCTCCGCCGGCCGATTAGGAAGATCAGGGAGACGATCCCGAACAGCACAGCCGAGGCGATCGCGTACTGCACCGAGTAGGTGAAGCCCAGAATGCCGTGGTAGAAGCCCATCACGAGGGCGCTGACGACGACCTGGACCCAGGCTGGCACCCCGCCGCGGCGAAGGTTTTCCATAAGGAAGCCTCGGACCGCCAGCTCCTCGCCGAAAGCGAGCCAGATCCCGATCACCGCCATCACCGGGCGCTCCCAGCTCATCGCGAGCGCGTTCCCACCACGCCCGTAGCTCAAGGCGGTCCAGAGCAGTCCGAACACGATTCCGATCGCGATCGCCACCTTCCGGGTGGGCTGAGCCTAGCCGAGATCGCGGATCGTCTCGCCGTGCAGTCGCTGCCACCCCACGATAGCAGCGACGATGATCGCGATGCCTACCGCGAAACCTAGGTCGAGCAGGAACGAGCCGAACAGCAGGTCGTGCCGGTAGCTCGTCGCGATCAACTGCGCCAGCCAGCGGAAACAACCGAGCCCGAGCACGATCCAGAGCAGCAGGACAACGCCGATCGCATTCCGCCACGCCCTGCGCGCGGGCAGCTTACGCTCGCCGTATGGGGCCGCCGGGCAAGACATTGGACACCTCCTAGGTCGTAGCGTCGAGTCAAGCTGAGGGGGCCGCACACACGGATCGCAGAAGGGAATCCGAGCGTGCGAGGGAGTGTTCCAAAGATACTCTGGCATTCAGAGTTTCGAGCGCCCTAGAGTGACCGGATGGACGACCCCGAACAGGCCCCAGGCGACGCGGTCCCGTTAGAGGCCGCGCATCTGCTGGCAGCCATCCGCCCGCTGCCGTCCCGGACCTGGAGGCTGGCGGTCCAAGAGTTCACGCGCCTGCCACTTGTCGCTTGGGGAGTCGCCTGGGTGCTCGGCTATGCAGCGGTCCAGCTGTTGCCCCCGTGGATCGGTCTCGGCGCCTTCAGCGTGCTCGGAGTCGCCGCGCTGACGCTGACCCGCCGTGTCGCTACACCCGAGCTACAAACCGGCTGGGAGGCCCAGTTCCGCCGCTGCTGGTGGGCCCTGATCGGCGTCACGCCGCTGCTCGGTCTGATCATCGAGCCGACCCCGCTGCCGACGTTGCTGCTGCTCTTGGGCGCGCTCTGGGGCGTCGCGTTGCTTCTCTACGCGGTCGCGATCACCGATTGGGCGCTGGGCATGGTGGGCGTGACGATAGTAGGCGGGGCCGCCGCCAGTCACGTTCTCGCCGGCGGTTGGCCCCTGCTCTGCTTCGGAGTCGTCGGTGGGGGGGCGATGGCGATCCTCGGCTCGGTGAGGCTGCTGCGCCCGGCGTGAGGCCAGACACGGAGGGCCCGACGATCGCCGAACTGCTCCGATCGCCCTTCGACCCGCTGCTCACGGACGGCGTCCGGCTCCGCCTACAGGCCGCGCTGCAGGGCCTGCCCGCCGGCGGCGCGATCAACTTCACGGGGCCTGCGCCGGTTGTTGGGGCTCACCGACGGCAACCTCGGCATGCACCTGAAGGTCCTGGTCGAGGCCGGGTACATCGAGCCCAGCCACTCTTGGCGTGGACGCCGGCGCACCACGTTCTACGCACCGACCGCCGAGGGCCGAGCGGCGCTCGAGCGCCACGTCGCGGCGCTGGAGGCGGTCATCTCCGCGACGAAGCCCGACTGATCGTCTGCCAGTGCCGGCTGATCGCCGTGCTCAGCCGTGCCCATGGACCGGGCAGGCTCGCGAGTACAGTCCAGCCATGAAAGTCGCCCTGGTCGCGGATGTGCACGGGAACCTGACGGCCCTGGAGGCGGTGATCGCCGACTTGGAACGCGTCCAGCCGAACCTGGTGGTGCACGGCGGCGATCTGGTCTTCAACGGACCCCAACCGAGCGAGTGCGTCGATCGCATCCGCGAGCTTGGTTGGCCGGGCGTGCTCGGCAACACCGACGAGGCAGTTGCGCGACGGCTTGACGAGCCGGCGGTCAGCTGGGCCGCCGAGCGGTTGGGCGAGGAGCGCTTGGCTTGGCTGCGCCGCTTGCCCCTGGGCTGGCGTCAAGCGGATCGGATCGCCCTGGTTCACGCGACGCCCGACGACCTCTACCGCATAGTCTGGCCCGAGGCGGACGATGCCGAATTGGAGGCGATCTATGGCCCGCTCGACGTGCGGTGGCGGTCTACTGCCACATCCACCGCGGCTATGTCAGGCAGATCGGGAAGCTCACGGTAGCCAACACGGGCAGCGTGGGCCTGCCAGACGACGGTGATCCGCGCGCCTCCTACCTGCTGGTCGAAGACGGCCGCTGCAGCCACCGGCGCGTGGACTACGACTTGGTGCGGGCGGTCGCCAGCTTGCGGGAGAGCTGCGTTCCAGCCGTCATCGACGTAGCTGCTCAGTACCTGAGCGGTCTCCGGCAGACCGGATGAAGGTGCTGCGCCTCAGAGGCGAGGCGATCAGCGAGACTGCCGTGACCGGTCACATCCTGAGCCACGATCTCGGACCCGGACTGCGCAAGGGCACGCGGCTGGGAGCCGAGCACGTGCCTGCTCTGCGCCACTTCCCCGAACTGCACGTGGTCGAACTCGAGCCGGGTGACCTGCACGAGGACGAGGCCGGGCGGCGGCTGGCGTGCGCGGTTGCGGGGCCCGGCCTGCGGCTGGAGGGCCCGGTCCAGAGTCAGGCTCGCCTGGTGGCTGAGAGCCGGGGACTGCTGCGGGTGGATCGTGAGGCGGTCGTGAGGCTCAACCGGCTTTCCGCCCTGAGTATCTTCACGCTGGTCGACGGCCAGGCGGTGGAGGCGGGCGAGGACGTGGCCGGAGCCAAGGTCACCCCGGTTGCGGTCAGCGCCCGGCTCGTGGTCGAGGCCGAGCAGCTTGCGGCCCAGGCCGGCGACCAAGGGCTGGTCCGCCTGCTGCCCTTCGGGCGGCTGCGGACCTTGGTAGTCGTGACTGAGCGACTCAAGCCGAAGGCGCGCGACCTCTTCTTCGCCGCCGTCTCCCGCAAGCTGGGCTGGTTCGGGGCCGATCTGATCGGCCTACGCGAGGTGGCGCGCGACCAGGCGGCCGTGCGGGCGGCGTATGACGAAGCTGGGAGGACCGGTGCCGAGCTCATAGTGTTTGCGGGCGCCTCTTCGATCGACCCGCTCGACCCCGCCTACAGCGAGCTTCGGGCTGCGGGCGGTCATTTGATCCGCCAGGGAGCTCCGGCCCACCCCGGCAGCATGCTCTGGGTGGGCCGACTGCAGGAGGCGACGGTTCTGGGGGTGGCCTCCTGCGCAGGCTTTGGCAAGGACACTTCGCTGGATCTGGTCCTGCCGTTCGTCTTCGCCTACGGCAGCATCGACGAGCTCGACTTCGCGCAGCTCGGCTATGGCGGGCTGATCGAGAAGGCCGCCGGACGCCGCTTCCCGCCTTATTCCTAGCGACCTCCGCTGCCAGACTGAACCGCTATGGCAAGCAACTTCAACCAACTGATCATCGAAGAGTTCCGGGCCAACGCCGGCCGGGTCGGTGGCAACTTCCAGGGCTCGACCTTGCTCCTACTCAAGACCACCGGAAAGAAAAGCGGAGAACCGCGGACGACGCCGCTCATGTACATGGCGGACGGAGAGCGGATGATCGTAATCGGCTCGGCCGCTGGCGCCGACACCCATCCCGCGTGGTTTCACAACCTGATGGCGAAGGGGCGGGCGCTGGTGGAGGTCGGTACTGAAGAGTTGCCGGTGAGGGCGGAGCTGCTGGCGGGCGAGGAGCGCCGGCGACTCTGGGGGAAGCTGACCTCACGAGCACCAGGCTTCGCGGCCTACCAGCAGAAGACCACCAGGGAGATCCCGCTCATCGCGTTGAGCCGCGACGGAGACCCCGAGAGGCCTGACTAGCCGAGGACTACCGGGTACCGGCTACGGCTGAGTGCTGTCAGGTCGCCGCTGGATCTGGGGCATCGCGAGACCTTCCCGCCAGGTCGGTTCGGCCAGCGCGAGCAGGAGCCTGTCGACGTCTTGGACGAGCCGCTCCAACTCGAGTCCATGATGTACCGGTAGATAGGGCAGCAGGTATTGGCGACCAGAGGTCCACTTGTTGACAGCCCCCCGCCGGTTGCGTCGGACGTAGTGAAGGCAGCCCGCCGCGATCTGGATCAGGCCTTTGTAGAAGCCCCGCTCAGGACCGTGGCGATCCGGCAGCCAGGCTTCCTCCCAGGCTTCATGCGCCTCCCAGAACTGCTCGGCGTTGAAGAGTGCCACGCCGCGCTGGATCATGCTCCGCCCAGCACCTGTGAGGAGCGTCGACAGCCTCGCTTAGGCTGTCCTCTGCTCCAGTCGACCCGACACCTGGAGGCTCTTCCAGGTAGGCAGCGGCGGCGCCATTCTGTAGGTGGTTGACCAACCTGCAGACGAGGCACCGCCATGAGCAATGATGACGTCACCCGTCCGCCCGCTGGACCTCAGCCTTATCTCAGCGGGTCGCCCATGAGCTCTCCGAGCGGGGTCGGAAGCTGGAGGCAGCCATGACCGACAATGCCTCCGAGTTCCCGGCTCAGGCGTTCAACCACGCGCTCGCCCTGCTCGGCGTCAAGCACATCAAGATCCGGGCCAGCCGGCCCGGATCCAACGGCTGCGTCGAGCGGGTTCAACAGACCCTGCTCGGGGAGTGTTGGAAGGCCGCCTTCGCCCGCTACCTGACGCCTAAGCACACCGGCCTGCAGCGCGACTTGGTCCGTGAGTTGCACATCTACAACACCGCCCGTGTACACCAGGGCCGACGCTACCTCTCGCGGAGAGGGGCGGTCTAGGCGCTCGACACGTCTCTCCGCCGCACTAGGACGAGTGCGGCCCCGAACCCGACCAGGAAGACCAGCGTCATCGATAGCGCCGGGGTCCACGAGATGCTGCCGGTGACCGGGGTCCCGTAGAGGTGGAAGACCGATAGGTTCGCCACCCAGTCCGGAAGCCTGAACAGTGGCGCCAGGTCTCCCAGGAAGTACTCGACGACCGCGAAGGCGGCCAGCAACGGGACTGCGATCCTTGGCCAGCGACTTGCCACGGCAACACCGAGGCCGCCGAAAGCGAGAGCGAAAGGCCACAACAGTGCCGAGGCGGTGAACACGTGGCCCGCGTCGAGGTTGAGCCCGGCGGTGGGGAGCTTGGCCGCCACCCCGATGTAGCCGCCGAGAACGATGAGCAGGCTGGCGACGGCAAACTCGAGAGCACGCTCGATGACGACCCGAGTGCGCGAGACAGGGGCGCTCAGGAGCATCTCGACGCGCCCATCCTGGTCCTGTGCCGACCAGCGCGAGACCTGCACGACGGCGTAGCCGGCCAACAGCAGCAAGGCGATCCCGAACCAGATGAAGCCCAGCAGCGACGCGTAGACCGGGCCCGGCTTCGCGTTCTGGAAGACGGCGGCGAGTGCCGGGTCGGTAAAGAGCGCGTCGGCCACCGACTTAGTGACCGAAACCATCAGCGCACCTAGAAGCAGGGTCGCGAAGACCCACACCGCCAGTCCCACTCGCTGCTCCCACAGGCCCTCGGTGGACGGCAGGTGCAGCATGAGGTTGCGCGAAGCCACCCGAACGGAGGCTCTGGTGCGCCGGCCCCACGTGAACAGCCCACTGCCGAGGTCGCGGAGCCGGAAGGCGGGGATCGCGGCGCCGATCAGTGCCGCCGCGGCCACGGCCAGGCCGACTGTCGCGCCGAGGTCGAAGGTGCCGCCGGGTGCGGCCGAGCTCGTCCGTTCCATCCAGTGGAAGGGGGAGACGACTCCGATCCAGGAAGCCGAATCGATCGTATCCGCGATCCCGTTGACCATGAGCAACAGCACCAGGGCCCCGACGCCCAGCGCGGTCGCCGTCTGGCGCTCCGCGGGCACCTGCGAGATCAGGAGCGCGATGGCGTAGCCGGCGAAGAGCCCCGCCGCCATTGACAAGGCTTTCAGGATCTCGCCCGCGACATTGGGATCCTGGTGCACGGCCGGCGCGATGGCGACGATGCCTAGCACGGACGCGATGCAAGCGATCAGCAGCACCAGGCCGAAGGCCGCGCTGCGCGCGAGCACCAGCCGCGTCCGCGAGACGCCGCTGGCGATCCACTCTGCGGTGAGCCCGCGATCCTCGTCGCCGCGGCCGATGCCCACACCGGCGAGCCCGGCCCAGAGCATCATGACCACGATCGCTCCGGACAGCCACTTGTACTGCTCGTATCCGCCCAGCGTCTCCGGATGTACCGGCAGCGGGATGAGGAAGGCGAACTGCTTGGCGACCAGGCTGATAGAGCGGCCGAAGGCAGCCTGGGATGACGCGGAAGTCCCGGCCGCCTGTTGGAAGGCGGCTCCGTAGAAGAAGGAGATCAGGAAGCCGCCGACGCTGAACCCGATCAGACCTCGGCGATGCAGGCGCCAGGCCGACCAGCCGATCATGCGGGGACCTCATCCGGCTGGTCTTCGTAGTAGGTGAGGAACACGTCCTCCAGAGTCGGCTCGTGGCTGGCCAGATTGACCACGTGGTTCCCGGCGAGCGCGTCGGCGACGGGCTCGAACGACCCGCGCGCGGTGAAGGTGACGCGGTGGCGGTTCGACTCCAGGTTCTCGATCCCGGGCAGGCCCTCGAAGAGCTGCGGCTGCGCGTCACCCGCGAACTCGACCTCGACGCGGCGCACGCGCATCTCGTGCAGCTCATCCAGCCGTGCGACCCTCACCAGCCTGCCGCGACGGATGATCCCCACCCGCTCACAGACGTGCTCGACCTCCGACAGCACGTGGGAAGAGAGGAAAACCGTGGCCCCGGCCGCCTTGGCCTCACGGACCAGCTTGAAGAGCTCCTGCTGGTTGAGCGGGTCCAGCCCGCTCGACGGCTCGTCGAGAATCAGCACCTTCGGCCGGTGCATGAACGCGAGCAGGATCCCCAGCTTGCGCTTGTTGCCGGTCGAATACTGGCGGAACTTGAGACCGAGATCGAGGTCCAGCCGCTCGGTGATCTCCTTTACCCGCGCCTGGTCGACGCCACCGCGCAAGGCGCCGAAGTGACCCGCGATGTCGCGGCCGCGCAGGCCCCCGAACTGCGGCAACTCGCCCGGCATATAGCCGATCAGCCGCTTGACCTCGACCGAGCGCCGCATGCTGTCGAGGCCGAGGATCGAGGCTGCCCCTCGGCTTGGGTGGATCATGCCCATGAGCAGGCGGATGGTCGTGCTCTTCCCCGCGCCGTTGGGCCCGAGGTAACCGAACACCTCTCCCTCGGACACTTCCAGGTCGAGAGCGAAAAGACCTCTGCCGCCGCCGTAGTCCTTGGTCAGACTCTGGGTCTTGATTGCCGCCGTCATCGCGTTCGCCTCCTTGACCACGCAGTCAGCCAAACCAAAAGCGCAAGGTCGCCTCGTCCGCGAGCGTCACCGACCCGGGGGGGATGCCCAGGATCCGTTCGAACGCCTCGGTGAAGGCGGCATGGGTTCGCTCCACAGCCGCGAAGGTGATGGTGCCGGCCTGTCGGGCGAGGAAGTGCTCGCTGGCCAGCTCCTGATAGCCCTGCAATAGAAAGAAGATCACCCGAGCCGTTTCGTCCGGTGATCGGGAAGTGACGAGCCCCTCATCAATGCCCTGACGGATGACCAGTGAGAGGATCGGCCCCATCCGGCTCGCGGTCAGGCGGCGCAGTCTTTCGCGGACCAGCGCATTGCCGTCTGAGTTCCAGACCTCGAGGATCGCCAGCACCAACTCCTTCTGTTCGGCCTTGAACTGGGCGATGCTCCCGAAGACGCGCTCCAACCTTCGGAGGGCGGGCAGATGGGGGTCCGTCAGGATGGGGGCCACGGCCGCCATCGCGCCGTCGGCGAAGCGCTCGACCACGCCCTCGAGGAGCGCCTGCTTGGAGTCGAAGTAGTGGTACAGCGCCCCTCGCGAGGTTTCAAGGTCGTCCAGCACGTCCTGGATGCTCATGCGCTCGTAGCCCTTGGTCTGGATAAGCCGCTGGGCGACGTCCAGGAAGGCATCGCGGCGCACTTTGTGGACCTCCACGTTCACAGTTCGCGGCATAATCCCATAATAACAGACCGACCGCCGGTTTCTTTATCTCAGATCGGCCGCGGGCAGCCAGGTCAAGCACAATTCATCCCCGCCGGCCGCCTAAAAAGCCAACGTCTGCTTGGAGCGGCTCCAACGGCTTTATGGAGCCGGTCCAGGGAACCATCCTGCAGGAGTGCTGGAAGCGAGCCGCAGAGCGTTGATCACGCCCCGCACCCGCCGCTACCTGCTTGGTTCCCCTGGCTTCGGCACGGCACTGCTGGTCGCCCTCGTCAGCCCGGAGTGTGGCTTCGCCATAGTCGGCGCTGTTGCAATTTGTTTTATATCGTGCCGACCAGACGGCTGGATCGGCTGCTCGTGCCAGCGCTGCGGCACCTGCCGGAGGCCGAACGGGAAAGGCTGAGACCTAGAATCGCACAGTGCCCGGCGCCCTCGAGGAATACAGCCGAGTCAACCTCTCGAGCGACCCCATCTATCGCTATGTCCAGGTGACCAAGCCCGGCGCTGTGCCGGGAACCTCCGAGCAGGAACTGATCGACCACCCTTGGCTGCAGCGCCTGCGCCGCATCCATCAGCTGCAGAGCGCCTGGTGGGTATTCCCCACCGCCGAGCACTCGCGCTTTCAGCATTCGCTCGGCGCCATGCACCTGGCCGGCGAATGGGCTCGCCATCTCTACCCCTCGCTCGCCGAGCAGCATCCGGACACCCCTTCAGCGGCAGTGGTCAGCGAGACACTGCGCCTGGCCGGGCTGCTGCACGATGTGGGTCACGGCCCCTTCGGCCACTTCTTCGACGAGACCTACCTCTCCCGCTGGAACCTGGACCACGAGGGCATCGGCCGCTATTTGATCACCGGCGACCTGGCGCCGCTGATCGACCAGGTGCGGGCTTCGCCGGAGGCGGACTTTGCGCCTGGGGAGCGGATCGATCCGCGCTGGATCGCGGAGCTCATCTCCGCCGGTGAGCTGCCCGACTTCGAGCCACCGCAATGGGTGAGCGCCCTGAAGCCGGTCATGGTCGGCTCCTTTTCAGCCGACAACATGGACTACGTGCCCCGCGACGCCTACGTCTGCGGGGTTCCGAGCGGCGCTGTGGACGTGACCCGGATCATTCATTACTCGTTCATCTCGCCGCATGGGCTGACGCTGCACAACCATGCAGCAGAGGCGCTGTTCATGTTTCTCACCTCGCGGCTCTACCTGTATCACCAGGTGTACTTCCACCGCACTGTGCGCCGCATCGATCTGCAGCTGCGCGACATCTTCGCTCCAACCATGGAGGAGCTTCTGGGCGGCAATCCCCTGGACGACCTGGCCGGCTATCAGCGAATCAATGAGTGGGCGCTGTTGAGCGAGGTGGAGCGCTGGAACCACGGCGCTCGGAGCCTCCGCCGGCGCGAGCTGGGCCGAGCCTGGGCAGACATCGTGGCGCGGAAGCTCAGCTGGCAGCTGGTCTATTCCAGCTATCTGGAGGCACGCGAGATGCCGCAGGCCGCGCTGGAGTTGGGCAGGTCGGAATTCGCCGAGGGGATCAGAGACCGTCTGCCAACCGCGCTGCGGCAGCTCGAGTTCGAGGTTGACGTTGCGGCGCAGGCGTCGAGGGCCTTCAGTCCGATTCCGGAAGGCCAGGGCATCATCTTTTATGACGCCCTCCAGGGGACCTTCGAGGAGTCGCGGGTGCTCGATCTCTTCCGGCGCCTGCCCGTCCGCATGGCGATCTTCCGCATCTTCGCCAAGGACCCCTCGGCGCGCGCCGAGCTTAGCCGGGCGGCGGAAGAGGTGCTGGCCCGTGAATGATCTCCAAACGATCGGTGCGGCGGTGGCAGCAGCGCAGCCGTACGTGCGCCGAACGCCGTTGCTGCCACTCGATCGAGGACGCTGGCTGAAGCTCGAGTCTTTGCAGCCGACCGGCAGCTTCAAGGTGCGCGGTTTCCTGGCAGCGGCGCTGGCTCTGTCCCCCGACGAACGAGCGCGGGGACTCCTCACCGTCAGCGCCGGCAACGCGGCGCTTGCTTGCGCCTATGCCGCTCATGCGCTCGATGTGCCCTGCCGTGTCTTCAGCTTCGACACCGCGCCCAAGACCAAGCTAGAGGGGCTCCGAGCCCTCGGCGCCGGCGTGACATTGCTGCCGCGGGCGGATCTGCTGGCGTGGCTGAGTCGCCATGGCTGGGAGGCCGAACCCGAGACGTTCATCCATCCCTTCGCCGACGATCTGGTGCAGGCGGGACATGGCGGCATCGGTCTGGAGATCCTCGCAGACGTGCCGGGCGTGCATCGGGTGGTGGTGCCGGTCGGCGGCGGCGGGCTGATGGTGGGAGTGGCTGAGGCGATCAAACAGACCCGGCCGGCGGTGGAGATGGTGGGCGCCGTGGCCGCCGGCTATGAGATGTGGCCGCGCATCATGCGCGGGGAATCGCTCGCTGCGACCCTCAAGCCGGAGACGATCGCCGACGGCACCACAGCGCCGTACGATTCCCGGCTCCAGCCGCGCTTGGCAGCGTGCGTGGATTCCTGGGTCACCGTGCCGGAGCCGGTTCTGCGAGGGTCGGTGTGGCGGCTTGCGGCCGAAGGCAAGGTGGTGGCGGAAGGCGCGGGAGCGCTGGCCTACGCCGCGCTGGACTTTCTGGAGAGCCGGCCGCCAACCGTGGCGGTCGTCAGTGGCGGGAACATCGACCCCGCCCTGCTGGTGCAGCTGAACGCAGAAAGCCTATGAGAGCTATCAACACTGGAGATAAGCGCGGGGGCGGCTCCACGTAGGGCATTGGTTCTGGCCTCCCGGGTGCTGACGGAGCGCTGAGCAAGACTACGCTAAGCCACCCTGCGCCGAAGCCACCGACCTGCGCCCGCTGGTCGACGCGGCTGGTCCGGGGAAGGTTTCGTGGCAGGTGAGTCACAGGGGCTCGATGGCTGCGGTCGAATCGGCCGCATTCAGCGCCGGCGGCACAAGATATTCGGGCAGCTTGATCGCAGAAGCGGTTCGGTTCTCCAGCTTCCGGATCAAGCCCTGGATAGGTAGGTAGGGCAGGAGCTTGAAGAACCGGTTGCGCTGATGAATCTTCTTCCAGGTCGCCGGCGCCAGGAAGTTCGCAGCACTCGCCGCCTGCTTCTGGCTGGCAGCCACGTAGTGACGCAGCAGCCGTTCATAACGGGCAAACGCGGTGCCGTAGTCACCACCTGCTGCGGCCAGCTCGCCGGCCAGGATGTACGCCGCGACCACCGCGCCCCCGGTTCCGTTGCCTCCCGGTCCCCCGGCGTAACCGGCGTCGCCGATGAGGACGACTCGGCCGTCGGACCAGCGGTCCATATGCACCTGGCTGGCCGTGTCGAAGTAGAAGTCCATGGCCTGCCACATCTCCTGGAGAAGCCGGGGCACATACCAGGCCTCGCCGCCGAACACGTCGGCGACGATCTCCCTTCCTGGTTTGACGCCGCCGTAGCGGTCACCCGCTCCCGGCGAGGCGGTGAAGAAGAGCATGGCGATCGCCTCCCGGTTGCCCCGAGCGCTGTAGATGCTTGCCGTCTTCCCCGGAACGCCATAGAGCAGTCCGGTCCGATCGAGGTCGAGGAAGTTGGGCAGACTGAAGACGGAAACGGAGAGGCCGAGATCCCGCCGGAAGCGGGTGTCATCGCCAAAGACCAGTCGCCGGACATTGGATTGCACTCCGTCGGCGCCGACCACTAGGTCAAAGGTGCGCGGCTGACCGTGCTCGAACTGGACGCGAACGCATGTCTCGTCCTGCTCCAGAGCCTGAATCGAGTCGCCGACGAGGTACTCGTTGGAATGCCTGGTGGCCTGGTGCAGGATAGTGGTCAGGTCGCCACGCAGGATCTCTACAAGCGCATGAAGCGTAAGTCGGCATCGGTGTTCACCTCGAGGCCGAGCTTGCCCACGTAGACGTCAAAGGGCTTCGTCTTGGCCGAGAACGAAGATCCGCGATTGGCCTATTGATTTCAGCATGGGCAGGACGCTAGCGAGCCGCGGTCCGGGCCCGCCTCTCCGAAACTGCTCGGTCGCAGCAAGGCCATCGCGAAGCAGGTCGGCACAGTCATCAGCTGTGCTCGCTTGCGGTTATACCGTCGGCGCCTCACCGACGATGTCGCGAAAGGTGCGGCTGAACGTCCCGAGGCTGGTGAAGCCGACGTCGTAGCACACGTCGGTAGCGCGGCGGTCGGACTGACGGAGCAAGTACATCGCGCGCTCGACGCGGCGGCGCTGCAGGTAGCGGTGCGGTGTTTCGCCAAACGTCGCCTGGAAGATCCGAATGAAGCGCGCCTCGGACACGCACGCGATCTTCGCAAGGATGGCGACGTCAAGTGGTTTCGCGTAGGCTCGGTCCATCGCATCGCGGGCGCGCAGCAGGCGCCGAATGACCTCCTCCAACGGCCCTGCTCATCGATGTGGTCACACACTGCGTGCGAGGGAAGCGCGGAGCTTCAGCAGGACTCTTGGGACTCGCTCGGGCCGGCCTCCAAGCTGGCGTCGACCGCTCTGCTGCTCTGGCTCTCGGCGCTCGTCTCAGCACTGGCGCTCGGCGGCGTTCCGGCCGGCTCGCGGCGCGAGGCAGGCGGTCGAACCACCTGATTCTCCGTGGGTGTTTCCAGCTGCTCAGGTCGCCGGCGAGGTCGGCGTGCCAACGCCCCCGCGCCTTCCCCAGCCCTCCCGCCGCCCCTGACGGGGGCACTGCTGATGGGGGCCGACCGGGGGCGTCGCGGCTGAGCGGCAAGCGGCGGCTCCATTCCGGCTGCGGCTGGGCCCAGTGGGCCGCGCGCAGCAGACCGGGAAGCCGGCGCCACGAGCTTTTCCAACCCCTCGACCTTCAAGGTCAGTGCGTCAAGCCGCTGGGTCAGCGCATCAAGCTCTGTTCGAATACCCGCACCGCCCAGCCGCTCCTGCAGCCGGCGCTGGCTCCGATCGACGCGTTCGGCAAGCTGTGGCGGAAGCCGCTTTTGGATGTCCTGCACGGCGCCGCGGGCAGCTTGTCGAGCTTGTCGGATCAGGCGTCCAGAGTCTGCTTCCGGATCGAGCGGCGGTGGTGTCTTTCCCTTGGTCATGGCGGTGTCGGCTCCTTCGGATAACGGATGTGACCAGGCCTGGAGAAGATGATAACGCGCTGCGTTATACTGCGCCACAAGTGGCGACCGAGCATCTGATCAAGAAGTACGCCAATCGGAAGCTCTACGACACCAGCACCAGCCGCTACGTCACGCTGGACCGGATCTCAGCCCTCGTTCGCGAGGGTGCGGAGATCAAGGTAGTGGACCGTGACACGGGTCGAGACTTGACCAGCCTGGTTCTCTCGCAAATCGTGATGGGAGAGGAAAAGCGGCAGCCGGGCAATGGTGCGGAGACCCTGCACGAGCGTGGGCAGGCGCTGCTCGGTTACGTCCGTCGCACCCTGAGCGCTCCTGCGAGTGCAGTCAGCAGCGAAGTGGAGCGCCGGCTGGACGAGGCCGAGGACCTGGTCGATGTAGCAGTGGCGCGGGCTTTGAGCCGGCTTTCGATTCCGACCCGGCGCGACTACGAGCGGTTGGAGACACGGCTGGACGGCTTGGCCGCGCGGCTCGACGCACTTGAACCGGCCACCCCTAGGCCGCCTGTCAGGGCGACCCGTACACGTAGGGCCGCGGCGCAACGGTAGCGCGGATCTGCAGATCCGGCTCGAAGCGGTAGGTCGCCGAGCGCACCCGATTACTGGTCTGCAGTTGGCGTGTCATGCTGCCGGCGGCCTCAGCGAGCCTGGTCGGATCGCCGATCGCCTGAATCGTCCAGGGACCGCTCACCAAGACGTCATCAATGGCGATCTCGCCGTTGCGCTGCTCGATGGAGCTCCCGGTCACCACCCGGCGGTCGTTGACAGCTATCTCCTCGGCACCCCCCAGGCGCAGGTTGTTCACGCCGTCCTGCAGATCCAGCGCCGACAGTGGCGCGTCGGCGGTGATGACCACCCCGGGCCCGTGAGCGGCGTCCAGGCCCTCGATCAGGCGGAGGCGAATTCGCTCGTCCTGAAGCGCGGCGTCAGTCTGACCACTGCCGCTCTTTAGGCGATCTCGCTGGACTGTCAGATTGGCCGCCTCCGCCTCGAGTTGATCGTTGGCTCGATGCAGGTCGTCGATGAGAAAGGCGAGGCCAACGTCGTCCTGACCGGCGAGACTGCGCTGCACCTCAGCCTGGCTGCGTAGCTGGAGGACTGTGACCAGTGCGATGATGCCGCTCAACAGGGCGACAGTGACTGCGCCGCGCCTGCGGCGGCTAGCCCGGGTGGGCATAGCGCACCTGGAGGCTGGAGTCATAGGCCGGCAGCGAGATCTCGCCTTCAGCTGACCAGCCGAGAGACAGGCCGTAGCGATCGCGCCGGAGGCGCAGGTCGCCGAGGGAGGAGGATTCTCCCAGCAGCCTCTCCATCTGGTTGCGGTCGCCCACTGCCTGGATCTTGAAGGGAGCCAGCACCGGCGGCCCTTGATCGATCACCACAGTGCCCGCCTGACCCTGATAGAAGCTGAGGGGCGAGAGGCGCCGACCGTTCACAGCGACTCCCTCGGCGCCGCCGGCGAAGAGTAGGAAGGCGACGTCCTGCACGTCCTGGAAGGTGACGAGGTAGTCGACGCTGCCCCCGCTGGAGGGTCGCGGGGGGCCGTTTCCGATCTGGACGGTGACGCCCGGCCCGCGCAGCGGCTTCAAGCCGGCGTGCGCTCGCAGATCATCCACCTCTCGCTGCAGCTGGCCGGCGGCGGTTGAACGCTGCGCCTCGCCCTTCTCGATGTCAGCGATCTCCTGCCGGAGTGCCGTGAGGTTCTGGCGGTCCGCGGCGTTCTCCTTCTCCAAGTCCTGGACGCTGCGCACCAGGGCCTCGTTCCGCTCCAGCCGGTTGCTGGGATTGATCAGGCCAGCCCTCAGTTGTCCGGCGGCGAAGAAGCCGAACGCTAGCGCGGTGAGCGCGATCAGCAGGATGCTGCCCCGCCGATTGGCTGAAGGGTGCATGCCATTGGGATTATCGGGTCGGTCAGACTCAAGCTGACGCGGTACCATCTGGCCCACGGTCGGAACGGTCCGCGGGATCGATAGTCCAAGTGAAGAGGTGGAGATGGCGATCGACTTGAAGCCGCAATCGGCCTTTGCCGTGGCGCAGCAGCGGTTGGAGCGGGCTGCCCAAGTGATGAACCTGCCTGACGACTCGCTTCGGATGCTGAAGGAGGTCAAGCGGGAGCTCACTGTTCACTTTCCCGTCCAGCTCGACAATGGCTCGGTCCACGTGTACACCGGCTATCGCGTGCAGCACAACATCAGCCGCGGCCCGGCCAAAGGTGGGCTGCGCTATGCCGCCGATCTCACTCTCGACATGGTGAAAGCGCTGGCCATGCTCATGACCTGGAAGTGCGCGGTGGTGGGCATCCCCTACGGCGGCGCCAAAGGTGGCGTGACTGTCGATCCCAAAGCGCTGTCTAAGAACGAGCTTGAGCACCTGACCCGCCGCTACGCGACTGAGATAGCGCTTCTCATCGGCCCCGAGCGGGACGTGCCTGCACCGGACCTCGGCACCAACGCTCAGGTGATGGCCTGGATCATGGACACCATCTCGATGCACACCGGGCACTCGGTCACCGCTTCGGTGACTGGCAAGCCTGTCGATGTGGGCGGTTCTCAAGGTCGCCATGAATCACCTGGCCGCGGCATCACCTACCTGACCCTGGAAGGCTTGAAGTACCTGCGGATCGACGACGAGACGCCCACTGTCGCCGTGCAGGGCTTCGGCCATGTCGGCGCCTCGACCGCCCGCCTGCTCCAGGACGCCGGCTTGCGAGTGGTAGCGGTGGGCGACTCAAAGGGCGCCGTCTACAACTCGAAGGGCCTTGATCTAGCTGCCCTTCGGGAGCACCGCCAATACCGCGGTGGCGTCTCAGGCTTCAAGAAAGCCGATGACCTCAGCCCTCGCGAGCTTCTCGAACTGCCTGTTACTGTGCTGGTTCCAGCCGCCCGGGAGAATCAGATAACTGCCGAGAACGCTAGCCGCCTCCAGGCCCGGCTGATCACGGAAGCTGCCAACGCAGCCATCGCGCCGGATGCCGACGATATCCTCCACGACAAGGGCATCTTCGTGCTGCCCGACATCTTGGCCAACTCCGGCGGCGTGGTTGTCTCCTACTTCGAGTGGGTCCAGGATCTACAGGCCTTCTTCTGGGAAGAGGAGGAGATTAACACCAAGCTCCACCACGTGATCACACGCGCTTTCTATGAGGTGCTCCACCTCAGCGTGAACAAGCGATTGAACATGCGCACAGCGGCTTACGCCCTCGCAGTGCAGCGGGTGGCGAACGCCAACTCGGTGCGCGGCATCTACCCGTAGTCGATCTGGTGTCCTGCGGGCAATGAATTCGCGGGTGCTGGTGACCGGAGCGGCCAGCCCACTGGGCGCGGCGCTGGGTCGCCGGGTGGAGCAGCGAGAGGAAGTCGCGGCAATCTTCGGTCTGGACCTGGTGGATCCTCGGGCGGGCTTTGAGCGGCTCGACTTCGTCTACACCGACGACCGGACGAGAGTTGATCGATCTGGCTGCCATGATGCAGATCGCCGAATTCGTCTACCGGCAGCAGGAGCTGGCTCAACGCGGCGCCGGGTATGAGGTCGACGAGTTCCGCTTTGACGCTGAGTGGACGGAACCCTGCTGCCGCTGTTCCAACTCATCTACGAGCGCCGGTGGCGAGTGGAATCGAGCGGCGTAGAGGAGGTTCCCGCGAGCGGCCGTGCCCTGCTTGTCTCGAACCACGCAGGCGTGCTGCCCTGGGACGGCGCCATGATCAAGACAGCACTCTTTCGCGAGCATCCTGAGCCTCGCCACGCCAGGGTGTTGATCGCCGAGGCGTCTTCCGCTAGCCGAGCAGGTGGAGGGCGAATAGATCTGGCCACCCCAAGCCTGCCACTCAACCATGAGCCTTGCCGACGCGTGCTGGAAAGCTTTCCGGGGCCTGTGCTGGTGCCCGTTGGGAAGCATCCGGAAACGCCCGATTCAAATAGTTCGGGCACGATCCCGCCGCCCCGATGCCGCCGCTAACTCGATCAGACTCTAACCATGTGTTACACGGACGATGCCCGACCCCCGCTGCCGAGAGTTTCCGGGGCTGCCGCCGACCAGGGTGAGGTTCGCCTGACCTCGGCGGACGGCAATCGTTTCCTGGCTTACTTCGCTCGTGCTGCCCGGCCGAGAGCAGCGGGGATAGTGATCATGCCCGACGCGAGGGGCCTGCACGGCTTCTACAAGGAGCTCGCGCAGCGCTTTGCGGAGACCGGCGTTGACGCGGTGGCGATCGACTATTTCGGTCGAACGGCAACTGAGAACGCCCGCGACGAGGGCTTCGACTTCCGGGCTCACCTGGAACGCGTCAAGTCCAGCGGGATCAATGCTGACGTGCTGGCGGCCGTCCAACATCTGCGTTCCGAGGAGATGGGCAGCCCGGGCGCCATCTTCACAGTCGGCTTCTGCTTCGGCGGCGCTCACTCATGGCGCCAGTCAGCCGCCGGCCACGGCCTGGCCGGCTGCATTGGCTTCTACGGCAGGCCTCAGGCGGCGCGCGAGGTGCTGGGCGGAATGCAGGCGCCGCTGCTCCTCCTGGTCGCCGGAGCCGACGTCACACCCCAGGACGAGTTCCAGCGCTTCGACCAGGAGTTGACGGCGGCCGGCGTGCCGCACCGAATGGTCACCTACCCCGGCGCGCCCCACTCGTTCTTCGACAGAACCTGGGCGGAGCATCGGGAGGCCTGCGACGACGCCTGGGAGCAGATGCTGCGCTTCATCCGCGAGGAAGGCAGGCTCTCAAGTCCACCGGCGACAAACAAGCATTGATCGGTGAGCCCGGCAGCGGTCATTCCGATTGAGCGCCCAGCCTGAGCTCCGCACCCAACGGTTGCTGCTTCGCCGCTGGCGCGAGAGTGATCGCCTTCCATTCGCCGCCCTCAACGCTGATCCGGTGGTCATGGCGCACTTCCCGCGGACGCTCAGCCGGCGGGAGTCCGAGGCCTCCATCGACAGGATCGAGGCCAACTTTGCGAAGCACGGCTTCGGCCTTTGGGCCACGGAGCTGCTCGCATCCGAGGTCTTTATTGGCTTCGTCGGCCTCTGGCTCCCGACCTTCGACGCCCACTTCATGCCGGCTGTTGAAGTCGGCTGGAGGCTGGCTCGGCCGCACTGGGGGCAGGGTTATGCCACCGAGGCAGCACGGGCCGTTGTGAGCTTTGGCTTCGATCAACTGAAGCTGGTTGAGATCGTTTCGTTCACGGTGCCCGGCAACATCCGCTCGCGACGGGTGATGGAACGTCTCGGCATGAAGCACGACCCGAATGCGGACTTCGAGCATCCCCTGGTGCCCGTCGGCCACCCGCTCAGGGGCCACGTCCTGTATCGGCTCCGTCCCTCAGACTTGGCAACTGCCTAGCTTGGCAACTGCAGCCACGGCCAAGCCGTGCCCAGAACCGCTCCCTGGACCTGAGGTACAAGCCGATCGGCCTCACCTAAACTCGGCGCATATGTCCACTGTCGCCACCAGGGCGAAAGTCAGCACCTCCCTGCCTGAGCCGCTGATCGAGGAGATCTTCCGCCGCCGGGAGGGTTTGGCCCGCCACATGGCGCGGGCTGTGGTGGCGCTGGTGCGTTGGGATTCGTCGACGGGAGCGCCGCCGCGGCGGGAGGCGATCGCCCGCGCCTGCGCCGCTGGCATCGACCTCTTCCTGGCCACTGCCCGCGAGCATCGGCCCGCAACTCACCGGGAGCTGCGCGATGTGGCGCAGCTGGGCATCCTTCAGGCCCGGGGATCGCAGTCTGTGGAACCGGTCCTGGCTGCCTACCGGGTGGCAGCTCGGGTAGCCTGGGACGCCATCCTCTCCGCCTGGCGGGACCACCCGGAAGCCAACCCCGAGGCGATGGTAGCCACCGCTAACTACGTCTTTGCGGCCCTTGACCAGGTGGCGGCCGAGGTGACGAAGACCTATCTCCACGCGCACGAACAGCACTTTCTGCGCGGAACGCGCGCTCGAACCCGTCTTCTCCACTCGCTCATTAGTGAGACGTTCGACAATGACATGTCGATTCAGAAGCAGGCCCTCACCCTGAACCTACGGCTGGCCCAAGCCTATGCCGCCCTGGTCATCAAGGCCGACGACGGCGTCGATCGGATCCTGCCTGAGCTGGAACTGCCGGACGGCGCTCTCTCCGACGCCACCGACCAGCACACCTTAGTGGTCCTCTGGCCCCGCAACGAGGACTACGTGAGCGCGATCGAGGACCTGCTGACGCGGCTGGGGACGCGATCAAGGGTGCGGGCCGGATTGGGCGGCGAGCATGCAGGCCTGCGAGGCATCTCCCGTTCCTATCTGGAGGCGCAGCAGGCAGTGGATCTGGGGCGCAAGCTGCATCCGGCGGGCCGGCTGCATCAACACGAGGAGCTGGCGCCCTACTTGGTCCTGGCCCAGAACCCGCTCGTCGCGGAGCGCTACGTCGAACATGTGCTGGGCCGCCTCCAGGCGGAGGATGGCAGAGGGACCTTGCAGGAGACGCTGGTGGCGCTGCTCAGCCACAGCTCGGTCAAGGAGGCTGCGTTGGCTTTGGGGCTGCACCGTCACACAGTCCTCTACCGTCTCGAGAAGCTGCGTCAGGTCCTTCATGGCGACCCCCTGGAACCGTCCCTGCGCCACCGGCTGCAGCTGGCTGTGGACCTGGATCGGCTGACAACCTAGCCATCAGGCTGGGTGGGGGCTGAAGCGCAGCTTCCTGTTCCCCTAGCCTCGATGCAGATCGCGGCATGGTCAGCGCCGCGCCATGTGCTATCGTGCTATGGACATAGCACAAGTGCCACAGACCATCATCTTCTACCTCGAGCCTCGGTCCGGCGTGGCCCCGTACATCCAGCTGGTTCGTCAGGTGCAGCATGCCCTTCGCCTGGGGATGCTCCGGACCGGTGATCAGCTGCCGACTGTGCGCCAAGTCGTCTCCCACCTGGCCATCAATCCCAATACCGTCTTGAAGGCGTACCGCGAGCTGGAACGAGAAGGGCTGGTTGCCAGCCGCCCTGGTCAGGGCACCTTCGTGCTCCGCGCCCTTGCCGGTCCCACGGCGGCTGATCAGAGAGCACTCCGGGCAAAACTTGACGGCTGGCTGGATGAGGCCCGCGGCGCTGGCATGGACAGCCAAGCGATCGAAGCTTTCATCGCCGTCTGTCTGCGCAGCCACAGCCGCGAGGAGATTGCATGATCTCGGCGCTCCAAGCCCAGCGCCTCAGCAAGCGCTACGGGCATGCCTGGGCGCTCCGAGACTGCACGCTGAACATCCCACCGGGTCGGGTCGCGGCGTTGGTAGGTCCCAACGGCGCCGGCAAGACCACCCTCTTGCACTTGGCGGTGGGCCTGATCGCGCCAACCGCCGGAGACGTGGAGGTGTTCGGCTGGTCACCGCGACGGCAACCGACCGTCGTCCTGGCTCGGGTCGGCTTCCTCGCCCAGGATCGCCCGCTCTACCGCTTCACAGTGGAAGAGATGCTCGCCCTCGGCCGGCGGCTCAATCCACGCTGGGACGACGCCCTCGCTCGCCGACGCCTGAGCGCCGTGGGCGTTCCCCTGCGTCGACGCACCGACAAGCTCTCCGGTGGTCAGCAGGCCCAGGTCGCATTGGCTCTTGCCCTCGCGAAGCGTCCTGAGCTCCTGCTCCTCGATGAGCCCGCGGCTAGCCTCGATCCCCTGGCTCGGCGGGAATTCATGGAGGGCCTGATGGAGGCAGTCGCCGAGGATGGACTCACGGTTGTCTTCTCCTCCCACGTTCTGGCCGATCTGGAGCGCGTCTGCGACTACCTGGTCATCCTCTCGGCGGCACACGTCCAGCTGGCCGGGGACACTGACGAAATGGTGGCCCGTCACAAGCGGCTGACCGGTCCCCGCTGCGACGGTGAGTCCATCGGCAGGGTGCACTCCGTCGTGCAGGCCCTCCACACGGATCGCCAGACCACGTTGCTGGTCCGCACCAACGGCCACATCTACGACCCCTCCTGGACTGTCTCAGACGTTCTCCTGGAGGACGTGGTGCTGGGCTACCTTCGCGCCCCCGGCGTTCACGCCTTGCCCAAACCTCAGGTCGTCAGCGATTCCGAGTGGGTCCCGTGACCTGGCTGACGTGGCGCCAGCACCGGATGGAGGCCGTCGGCGCAGTCGTTGCGCTCAGCCTCGTCGGCGGCTTTCTCGCGCTCACCGGACTGCCCATGAGGGCCGCTTTCAATGGCCAGGTTCATGAGTGCCTCAGCCTGACCGGGGACGCGTTCCGCCAGCACAGCTGCCAGGGCCTACTCCGCGGCTTCGAAAATCAGGCGACGTTCGATGGCCTCATCGCCTACTTCAACTTCCTGCCGGCGCTGGCCGGCCTCTTCGTCGGCGCCCCTCTCGTCGCCCGGGAGCTCGAACGCGGCACCCACCGACTGGTCTGGACTCAAGGCATCACCCGTCTCCGGTGGGTGTCCATCAAGCTCTTCCTCCTCGTCCTCGGTTGCGCGATCGTCGCCGTCGCCTTCACCGCTGTGATGACATGGTGGCGCTTCCCTATCGACCAGGTCCAGGGACGTCTCCTCCCGGTGGGCTTTGACTTCGAGGGCTTGACGCCGACGGCGTACGCCTTGTTTGCGTTCGCGCTCGGCGCTGCGGTCGGGACCGTCGTCCGCAGGACTGTGCCGGCCATAGCCATCACGCTGCTCGGGTTCCTGGCGGTCCGTTTCCCAGTCGAATTTCTGCTCCGCCCGAACTACATGGCGCCCGTGACCACCGTCTCAGGCTTCTCTGCGACGGCGGGATCGGATCCCCGTGCCGATGGCCGGGGCGACTGGATTCTCCAGGGTGGCCTGATGGACAGCACACACCATCGGCTGAGCAACGGGGAGCTGTCTCAGCTCTACAGCGCTGCGTCGAACGGCGCGGCCAATACCAAAGGCGGCGCCGACGCGTACATCCAGGCGCACGGCTATCTCAGCTATGTCGACTTTCAGCCGGCAAACCGGTTCTGGACCTTCCAAGGAATCGAGGCGGCAATCTTTCTGAGCCTGGTGGTCCTGCTGCTGGGCTTCACCGTGTGGTGGGTTCGCGCCAGAAGCGCCGGTTGAGGCGCCGCTAGGGCAGCCTCAGCGCTCGCCACCATCTCTACACGAGGTCCAATCTTTAGGCATCTTTTTGCTACAGGGAGCGCGTGCTCTTTGGACTTTCGGTCCGTAGCCTGAAGGTCACATGAGCACAAGCAATGGTCGCCGGGTGGCTGTCACCGGGCTCGGCTTCATCACCCCCATCGGGAACGACCTGGACACCGTCTGGTCGAACCTGGTGGAGGGCGTTTCGGGCGTCGGCCGCATCACCCGTTTCGACACAGCCGCCTACTCGACCAAGATCGCCGCCGAGGTCAAGCACTTCGAGCCTGAGCAGTACATGGACAAGAAGACAGCCCACCACCTGGGTCGCTACTGCCAGTTCGGCCTGGCGGCTGCCAAGGACGCCCTTCAGGACGCCCGCCTCAACCCGCGAGACATGGATCCTGACGATGTGGGTGTGATTCTTTCCAGCGCCATCGGCGGCATGCAGGAGATCGAGAAGAACCACACTGCCTTGCTCGAGCGCGGTGTCCGCCGAATCTCGCCGTTCACGACGCCGATGATGATCGCCGACATGGCGGCTGGCGTGGTCGCCATGCAGACCGGTGCGGGTGGCCCCAACTACGCCATCGTCAGCGCCTGCGCCTCATCCGGTCATGCGCTGGGCGAAGCGGCTGAGATCATCAAGCGCGGCGACGCCAAGGCGATGCTCGCGGGCGGCGCGGAAGCGACCATCACGCCGCTCACCATGGGCGCGTTCTGCCAGATCAAGGCGGTCAGTGAGCGCAACGACGATCCTGAGCGGGCTTGCCGACCCTGGGATTTGGGTCGCGACGGCTTCGTCATGGGCGAGGGAGCTGTCGTCTTCGTGCTGGAGGACCTGGAGTTCGCTCAGAAGCGTGGGGCTCAGGTGTATGCCGAGATCACCGGCTACGGTGCCAGCGCCGATTGCTACCACTACACTGCGCCGCACCCGGAGGGCGCGGGTGCCAAGCGCGCGATGCGCAAGGCGCTCCAGAAGGCAGGCGTCGCGCCGCAGCAGGTGCAGTACGTGAACGCTCACGGGACCTCCACCAAGCTGGGCGACATCGCCGAGACGAAGGCGATCAAGGAGGTGTTCGGCGATCACGCGGAGAAACTGCTGGTGAGCTCGACCAAGTCGGTGCACGCGCACCTGTTGGGCGCGGCCGGTGCGATCGAGGCGGCTGCCTGCGTGCTGGCGATCGAGCGCGGCGTGGTGCCGCCCACCATCAACCTGGACCAGCAGGACCCGGAGTGCGACCTCGACTACGTGGCCAACGAAGCGCGCCGGGCCAAGGTCGATGTCGCCATCTCCAACTCCTTCGGATTCGGCGGTCACAACGCCACGCTGGTCCTGAGCCGGCCTGGCCTGAACTAGGAGATCTGCCCATGACCGAAGCAATGGACTTCAAGGAGTTGCAGGAACTGGCTGCCGAGATCCTCGGCGTCCAGCCCGAGCAGGTGCAGATGAACGTCAGCTTCCAGCGCGACCTGGCGGCCGATTCGCTGGATCTGGTCGAGCTGATCTCCGCCGTTGAGGACAAGTACGACGTGGAGCTGCCAGAGGAGAAGCTGGAGGCGATGAAGAACGTCGGCGACCTCTGGCAGTTCCTGGAGGCCCGCCACGCCGAGCGAGCGGGGGCCTGAGCGATGGCTCTCAGGACCGCTCCCCGGGTCCGTTCTGACGCAGTGCCGCTGCGCGCCTTCCGCTCCAAGGGCCGCCCCTCCGCCATCGCCGGCGTCGGCACTTACGCGCCCGACAGGGTGATGACCAATGCGGATCTGGCCAAGATCGTCGAGACATCCGACGAGTGGATAGTCGAACGTACAGGGATCCGCCGCCGGCACCTCGCCGAGCCGGGCACCACCACTTTCGAGCTGGCCACGCGCGCCGCTCGCGAAGCCCTGCAGAACGCGGAGGTGTCAGCCGAAGAGCTGGACCTCATTGTGGTCGCCACCTCCTCGCCGGACGGACCCTTCCCGAGCGTCGCCTGCCGGGTGCAGAACGAGTTGGGCGTCCCCGGCGCCTGCGCTTTCGACGTGCTGGCCGCCTGCACCGGCTTTGTCTACGGTCTCTCGTTGGCGGACGCCTTCATCGCCAGCGGCAGGGCCGACACTGTGCTGGTGATCGGGGCTGAGGTGCTCTCGCGCATGCTCGACTGGCAGGACCGAGCGACCTCCATCATCTTCGGCGACGGGGCCGGCGCGGCAGTCGTGCGGGCAGCCCGGCGGGGGGCCGGGTTCCGAGCCTGGTGCCTGGGCTCCGACGGGCGTGGCTATGACAAGGTGACCGCCGGCGATATCCCACGCGGCGCCTATGCCGCACATCAGGCCCAACCCCTGATTGCTCAGAAGGGACCTGATGTGTTCAAGTTTGCCACCGACATCTTCATCCGCCAGGCCTACGCTGTGGCGGACGCCGCCGGCGCGGCGATCGAGGACATCGACCTCTTCGTACCGCATCAAGCCAACCGGCGCATCATCGAGGCGGCGGCCAGGCGAGTGGGGCTGCCCATGGAGAGGGTGCAGGTCAACCTTGACGAGTACGGCAACACCTCTACGGCCAGCATCCCGCTGGCGCTGGGTGACGCGCTGAAGAGCAACCGGATCAAGAGTGGCGACCAGGTACTTCTCGCCGGATTTGGTTCGGGCCTCACCTGGGGCGCCTGCCTGCTCGAGTGGGAGTGAAGCTGGCGGGGCCGGTGGCCCTGCTCTTCCCCGGCCAGGGCGTGCAGCGTCCGGGCATGGGGCGAAAGCTGTACGACCGCTACCCGGCGGCACGGCGTGTCTTCGCGCGAGCCGAGCAGGTCCTTGACATGCCCATCCGGCGGCTCTGCTTCGAAGGGCCGGCGGACGAATTGAACCGCACCGACGTGCTTCAGCCCTGCGTGATGACAGTGTGCTGGGCCGCCTATGAGATCTGGCGCGAGAGCTACGGCATGGAGGAGGTCCAGGTGATGGCCGGCCACTCCCTAGGCGAGTTCACGGCCCTCGCCGCCGGCGGCGCCATCTCCTGGGAGACTGCGCTGGTCCTGGTCCGAGAGCGGGGCCGGATCATGGCCGACGCCACAGCTCACAGCACCGGGGGCATGCTTGCGATTGTTGGGCTGGCCGAAGAGCGAGTCGAGGCGATCCGGCAGGAGGCCTCTCAGCTGGGGTCCCTCTACATGGCCAACCGCAATGCCGATGTGCAATTTGTGCTCTCCGGTGAGATGGCCGCCGTGGAGCGCGCCGAACCGCTGGCTGTCGCTGCCGGCGCCCGGCGGGCGCTCATCTTGACGATCCCGCTTCCCGCCCACTCGCCACTGATGGAGCAGGCGGGAGCGGCCTTCAAAGCAGTGCTGGACCGGCTGCCTGTGCAGATGCCCAGCTTCCCCATCCTCGCCAACGCGACAGGCCAGGCAATCGCGTCATTGCAGGAGCTCAAGCTGGAACTCGCCAACCACCTCCTGCGCCCGGTGGACTGGGCGCGGACAATGGTGTCAATGCATCAGATGAAGGTCAAGACGGTGGTCGAACTTGGTCCCGGTCGAGTGCTCGCCAGCCTGGCCGCCAAGCACATCGCCGGCGTCGAGACGTGGAACGCCGATGAGCTGTTCGTCGACTTCGTGGACGGCGTCCCCACCTAAGTGCGCCGCGAATCCCTGCTGTGAGCGAACCAGAGCGAGGCCGCAAGGCAGATCTGGAAGGCAGGACCGCGCTCGTCACCGGCGGGGGCAAGGGAATCGGAGCGGCAGTTTCGCGCGAGCTGGCGGCCATGGGCGCCCGCGTGGTCGTCAACTACCGCTCCGACAAGGCCGCCGCCGAGAAGACGGCAGACGAGGTTGGAGGCATCGCAGTGCAGTGCGACGTCTCCGACCCAGCGGCCGTCCAAGCGATGGTGAACGGCCTGGGCCAGGTTGACGTCCTGGTCAACAACGCCGGCGCAGTGCGGGACAACCTGTTGCTGCGGATGAAGCAGGAGGACTGGGACCACATCATCCAGACCGACCTGACCAGCGCCTTTCACACCACCAAAGCCGTGATGTCCAAGATGCTTCGGGCCCGTTGGGGGCGCATGGTCAACATGACCAGCATAGTGGGCATGACCGGAAACGCGGGCCAGGCCAACTATGCGGCGGCGAAGGCGGGCCTGATCGGCTTCACGAAATCCATCGCCAAGGAGATCGGCTCTCGCGGCATAACAGTCAACGCTGTGGCGCCCGGCTTCGTGAGCACTGAGCTGACGCAGGGCTCAGTCACTGCGGAGATGCTGAAAGCGCTGGTCGAGCAGACGCCCCTCAAGCGTGAGGGAACGGCCGAAGACGTCGCAGCCGCCGTGGCCTTCCTCTGCTCGGCGCGGGCAGCGTTCATCACCGGTCACGTGCTCGTGGTGGACGGAGGGCTGTCGGTCTAGTTGCCCACACCTGCCGACAAGCTTCTCCGCGAGGTGCCCGCGGCGGGCGGCAGGCTGCCCTCGATGGCGGTTGGCACCAACTGCCCGAGCTGCGGCGTGGGGCTCAATGCCAGGGAGCTGCGAAAGCAGGTCTATGTCTGCCACTGTGGCCATCACTTCCGGCTGCATGCCGAGGCTTGGCTGGCGTTGCTGGCGGATGCCGGCACCTGGCAGGAGCGCTGGGCCGATGTCCGCGGCCACGACCTGCTCGAATGGCGGCTGCCGAAGTCCTACCAGCAGACCATCGACCAGGCCCTGCAGCAGGGCCTCAACGAATCGGTCAGGACAGGCACGGCCAAGCTGGCAGGTCACCCGCTCTGGCTCAGCGTCTTCGACTTCCGCTTCGTCGGCGGCACTCTCTCGATCGTGGCCGGGGAGCGACTGGCCCGCGGGCTGGAGCAGGCCGCCCAGAGCGGGCTGCCCTACCTCCTCGTCACCGCCTCGGGCGGTGCGCGCATGCAGGAGGGTGTGCTGGCACTGATGCAGATGGCGAAGGTGAACGCGGCGGTGGGACGTCTCCACCAGGCAGGCGTGCCCTACTTCGTTGTGCTCACCGATCCCACGTTCGGCGGCGTGAGCGCCTCGCTGGCGCTGCTGGGCGACGTGAACCTGGCCGAGCCCTCCGCTGCCATTGGCTTTACAGGGGCCCGGGTGATCAAGCAGGCGACGTACGCTGATCTTCCAGAGGGCTTTCAGAGCGCGGCCTTCCAGCTACGCTCGGGCCAGATCGACCAGGTGGTGCCGCGCACCGAGTTGCGAGGCCGTCTCGCCCGTTTGCTGGGGTTGTATTCGGATGCAGGGAGAAGGTGAGCGTGGGGCAGCCGCACCGAGAGCAGGAGGTTGAAGAGAGGAGCAATCGCTCGCTCCTCAGTGTCTGGGAGGTGGTGGAGCTGGCGCGCCATGCCAACCGCCCCTATTCACTCGACTTCCTGCAGCGCTGGGCACCTGACTTCATCGAGCTGCACGGCGACCGGCTGACGGGCGACGATCCCGCCCTGGTGGCAGGGGTCGGCACCTGGCACGACAGGACTGTGATGTTCATGGGCCATCAGAAGGGCCGCTCGCTGGCTGATCGGGTCAGCCGGAACTGGGGGATGATGCATCCAGAGGGCTATCGCAAGGCGCTGCGGCTCGCCCGCCAGGCCGTGAAGTTCGGCTTTCCCATAGTGACCCTGATCGACACTCCGGGCGCCTACCCGGGCGCCAGCGCCGAGGAGCGCGGCATAGCATCGGCGATCGGAACTGCCATCCAGGAGTGGTTCCAGATCCCCGTACCGGTCGTTTGCGCTGTCATCGGCGAGGGTGGTTCCGGTGGAGCTCTGGGCCTGGCGGTCGCCGACCGAGTGCTGATGCTGGAGAACGCGATCTACTCGGTCGCCTCGCCGGAATCCGCGGCCTCAATCGTCTGGCGAGATAACTCACTCAAGGTGGAGGCGGCCGAACAGCTCCAGATCACCTCCCGCGATCTGATCGCCATGGGCGTCGTGGAGGAGATAGTTCCTGAGCCTGTCGGCGCCGCCCACAGCGACCACAATGCCACCGCCCGGGTTTTGGGGGAGGCGATCTGGCGCAACTTGGAGCCGCTGCTGAAGCAGCGGCCGGGGGATCTCCTGCAGCACCGCTACGAGCGGTTCCGCTACATCGACTCGCTCGTCACCGCCCACCCCGAGTTCGGACCTAAGGTCGA
The DNA here is from genome assembly GCA_016464825.1 of Candidatus Dormiibacter inghamiae. Lineage (GTDB taxonomy): Bacteria > Chloroflexota > Dormibacteria > Dormibacterales > Dormibacteraceae > Dormiibacter > Dormiibacter inghamiae. The sequence continues at coordinate 70,939 of JAEKNQ010000054.1, forward strand.
ACCGCGGCTGGTTTCATAGCGTCGCGGGAAACTAGCGTCTGATGCCCCCCGCCGTCGCCGCTCCCGCCGCGCTGGTGCTGTCGCCCCCGCTTGGCATCCTGGGTTGGCTAGTGATCGGGCTCTTGGCCGGCGCCATCGCCGGCCGGCTGGTCAGGGGCCGCGGCTTCGGCTGCCTGCTGGACGTGATAGTCGGTGTCATCGGCGCCGCCATCGGCGGCTTCCTGGTCAACCTCTTCCTGCCCGGAGATCAGACCTACGGCTTTGTGGGCAGTTTGGTGGTGGCGCTGCTCGGCGCCGTACTCCTGCTGGCCATCCTCCGCTTGGTGTTCGGCAGGCGCGATCCCCGACGCTCTTAACTTCCCTTTCGGAGGGCCGCCGCAGCGCCGACCTTACCTCGACAGGTTTGCCAGGCCTCGTTCGGCGGCTTTCCTAAGCCTTTCCTCTGGGACCTGAGCCGCCGTCTCAAGGACGGGCTTAGCCACCCGGTCACCGGTTGCTCCCAACGCAGTCAGAGTGAAGTAGTGACAGTCGTCCGGATGCTCGTCCAAGTACTGGGCGAGCGCTTTGGCTGCGTGATGGGCGCCGCGCCTGGACGCGGAGCGGTCCCGCCAGAACACGGCTCCTAACGCGTTGGCTGCCTCCTGGCGGACCGTCGAGGACTCGTCTCGCAGGAGAGCGATCAGCGACTCCACGACCGTCTTGCACGGGTTGGGTCTGCGCTGAGTCGCGTAGCACAGACGCCACTTCTGCTTTTCGGTGCGGGCCTAGGTGAAGGCGGCCGAGAGGATCACGCATGACGCATGACGCTCGATGAAGTGCTGGACGGGGCGCCAGTCAGGGTATTCGCGACCCTCCAGAAGAGCGAGCACTCGCCCTGCGGTCAGAGGTCTCGCGGCGAGCTCCGCTGTCGTCTGGCGCCACAGATGGTCCATCCCGACCCAGCCGTCGCGGAACCACCACCTGGAGGTGTCTGCCGGCTCCTCCCACCGGATCAAGTCTGCGGCAACGGCTCGCGCCGCCTTGAGGTCAAAGGGTGGCGGAAAGCTGTAAAGGAGATCGACCTCCTGGCCCACGACCCGCAAGTCAAGCCACAGATGCTTCGTGCAGTGGCGGTTTCGGAGACCAATCATCACCTGGAGGAGGGCAGCCCCGAGAATGCGAGCCCTTGTCTCGGGATCTGCCTTCAATTCCTCGAGACTGTCACCGGCGATGAGGGCAATGCCAGGGCCAGTCTCCGTTCGGATCTCAACCGGGAGATCAGCCAGGCTTCTCAGGACGTGCTCCCGATCGGTATCTGCTACATCAGAACCGAACACGAGGCGGAGAAGAAAGCCCGCCGGCCGCTTTTCGGACTTGTCCATGGCTCCGCCACTTATTCTCGCGCGAATAGCCTGATTGCGGTTCTCGGATGCTGCCGGATGTTATCGGCGGCTCAGCGGCGCCGTGGTGCTGCTGGGCCCTCCTGCGGCTGGCCTCCGCGTGAGGACCAGCGCTGCACCTATGCGGCGTTGAGCCGCTCGTCAGACACCACCACGCCATCCTGCAGGCGCACCATGCGGTCTGTGCGGCCAGCCAGATCGAGGTCGTGGGTCACTACCACAAAGGTGACGCCTTCCTCGCGGTTCAGCCGCCGCATGAGCCCAAGCAGCTCGTCGGCAGTCTGGGTGTCGACAGCCCCCGTGGGCTCGTCTGCCAGCACCAGAGCCGGCCGGTTCACCAGGGCCCGGGCGATGGCTACCCGCTGCTGCTGCCCGCCCGATAGCTGGTCAGGGCCATGGTTGAGGCGCTCCGCCAGCCCGACCAAATCAAGCAGCTGCCGCGCCCGCTGCCGGCCCTCCCTACGGTCGAGGCCGGCGTACCTGCAAGCAAGCGTTACGTTCTCCAGCACATTCAGCGCAGGCAGCAGGTTGTACTCCTGGAAGATGAAACCGAGTCGCCGCCCGCGGAGGTCGGCACGCCGCCCATCGCTCAGCCCGGCGGTTTCCGCACCGTCCAGCAGGACGGTGCCGGAGCTCGGTCGGAGGAGCAGCCCAGTGAGATCGAGCAGCGTGGTCTTCCCACTCCCCGACCGCCCCACGATGGAGACGAAATCACCGCTCTCGATCCGGAGATCGACCCCGTCCAGCGCGGTGATGGTATGCGGTCCCTGCCGGTAGCGCTTGGTCAGGTTGACGAGCTCGATGGTGGCCATTTCAGTGCTCTCCTTTGTCTGAATGTCTGAATGCGGATGGTTAGAGGCTGCGCAGAGCAGTGACTGGATCGAGCCGAGCTGCCCGCAATGCGGGCACGATGCCGGCCAGCGTGGCCATTCCAATTGCGAACCCGAGGGCAATAGCGGTTAGGCGAGGCGTGACCAGGAAGATGTCGAGGTTGCTGGACGCGCCCAGCACGTCGAGCAGTGTGGTCAGGCCGAGTCCGATGCCGTAGCCGATCAATCCGCCCAGGGCACCGATAACTGCCGCCTCGAGCATGTACTCGCGCAGGATCTGGCCGGTGTGAGCGCCCACAGCCTTCTTCAGCCCAATCTCGCGGATCCGTTCGCTGACCGCCATGATCATCGTGTTCACGACCGAGAGTCCACCGATGATCAGCGCCAGGATGGCGGCCCCTGTGAAGATCGCTGTGAAGGTGCTGCCCGCGCTCTTGAAGTTCGCGACCAGCTCGGACGGTTTCTGCGCGTGGACGCCTGGGACCTGCTCGTTCACCCGAGCGGCGATGGCGTCCATCTCATTGAGCGAGGTGCCTTTGGTCGGGAAAACCGTGAAGCTCTGGGCCACTGTGTTCACGTCGATGGCCGAGCGCACGGTCGGCGAGAGGGTGTCCGCCAGCAGCATCCGGGCGTCAGCGTCGCTGACGTATGCGAAGGTGTCGGTCTGGCCGTTCTTGGTCAGGACGCCGGCGACTTTGAAGGGATGGCTGACAAAGTCCTCCCGGGCGCCCGGCGGCTTGACAGGAAGGTTGACAGTATCGCCCGTCCGCTTGCCCAGGTCTCCGGCAATCGTTGGACCCAGGATGATCTCGCCCTGCTGCCCCGGAGCAAGGTTGCGGCCAGCAGCGAACTTGGGTCCGGGCAGACCGTACTGCTCGGCTCCGGCCTGCTGGTTGACGATAAGGTCAGGCGCGCCCAGCTGGATCGCCGAGCCGCCCGGTCTGGCCTGAACCGTGTACCCCGGGTAGACGGCGGACACGCCCTGGACCCGGGCGAGCTCAGCCTGCTTGCTGAGCGGCAGCAGGGCACCCTGCTGCTCGGGCGGCGCCTGAACCGGGATGGCGGCGCCCGCGTAGCGAACACCAATGTCGAGCAACGAGTTGAAGTGCTCGGCCAAAGAGCCCATGGTCGTCAGCGCGAAGATGCCGATGACTATTCCTGAGACGGTGAGTGTGGAGCGCAGTTTGCGACGGAGCAGGTTGCTAAAGATCTCTCTCAACAGTGGTTCCTCCTGATTGGGTGTTGTCGGCATGGCGCCGCAACCCGAGCATCAGTGCCGACCGCTGTAACCGTCGTCCTCCTGGGGGATGGTTGTTCGTGTACTCCCTGGGTAGTAGTTGGATCGGACCCTGGGAGGACGACGTCGATCGAGGGCGGCGGTACGATCGCGGCCGTCAACGCCTGGTCCGCGGCGGCGGCATCGCGGTGGCTGAGGCCGGGCGCGGCCGCGGCTGTCGCGCTTCTCGTCACGGTCCTGGGCACGGCCTTGGGCCCCACTCACCTGGGCCGGCCACTCGACGCCTTCGCGATCAGCCTGGTGGTGGTAGCCGCGGCAGGGGGCGCCCTCGCCAGGCGCTGGCCGGTGCCCGCGCTCGCGACCTCGCTCTTTTGCACCCTCACCTATTACTGGCTGGGCTACCCGACCGATAGCTCCTACTTCGTGGGCTTGTGGGTGACTGCCTACCTTTCAGGCACGGCCGGCGCGCGGCTGAGGTTTCTTCTCTTCGCCGCGGCCATCGTCACCCTGTTTCCGGCCGGCGCATTGCTCCGCCGTCCTGTCGATCGCACCTCGGAGCTGTTCATCGCTCTCGGCGCTGTCGCTTGCCTGGCAGCGGGCCAAGCGGCGGCTGAGTGGCGGGCGCGAGCAGACAGCCGCGCCGAAGAGACGCGGGAGGCGGAGGCGCTGCGCCGGATCGCCGAGGAGCGGTTGCGGATCGCCCGGGATCTCCATGATGTGGTCTCGCACAGCATCGCGATGATCAACGTCCAGGCAGGGGTGGCCGTGCACGTGATGGACCAGCGTCCGCAGGAGGCGCGAACCGCGCTGCTCGCCATCCGAGCCGCCAGCGGGGATGCGCTGCGCGACCTGAGGGGAATCCTGGGTCTGCTCAGGCAGACAGACGAGGCGGAACCGCTGGCGCCGGCTGTAGGCCTGCACCAGCTCTCCTCGCTCGTCGAGTCGGTCCGGCGTGCCGGCGTCCAGGTCGAGCTGAGCCTCGACGCAGAGCCCGGCGCGCTGCCAGCCTCAGTGGATCTGACTGCTTACCGCATCATCCAGGAGGCACTCACCAACGTGGTGCGCCACGCCCCTGGGGCCGGGGCCAGCGTGACAGTGAGGCGCCACCCGGAGGCGGTCACCGTCCGGGTGAAGGACGACGGCGGCAGTACACTGGGCTCGGCCGCCGACGGCCGCCAGGGAGCAGGCCACGGGCTGTCCGGCATGCGCGAGAGGGTGCGCGCCGTAGGCGGTTCACTGGAGACGGGCAGGTTGGCCGGTGGAGGCTTCGAGGTCAGCGCCTGGCTGCCGATCGGAGCCGCTGAGTGACACGCGTCCTGCTGGCGGACGACCAGGCACTCGTGCGTGCAGGCTTTCGGGTCCTTCTCGAGAGCGCAGCTGGAATCGCAGTGGCGGGCGAGGCGGCCAACGGCGAGGAGGCGGTGGTTCTGGCCGGCCAGACAAAGCCGGACGTGGTCCTTATGGACATCCGCATGCCCTTGCTGGACGGGATCGAGGCGACTCGGCGGATAGTCGCCAATCCCGAGCTGGCAGCGGTCCGCGTGCTGATCCTGACCACCTTCGAAGCCGACGAGTACATCTTCGAGTCGCTTCGGGCCGGCGCCAGCGGCTTCGTGCTGAAGGACATCGAACCCCCCGATCTGTTGCAGGCAATCCGTGTGGTGGCCTCGGGTGAGGCTCTCCTCTCTCCCACCGTCACTCGCCGTCTCATCTCCCAGTACGCCGGCCGACCGGCCAGACGCCGTGTGTCAGGCGGCGATTTGTCAGGGCTGACCGAGAGGGAGCGGGAGGTCCTGGCCCTGGTCGGCGCCGGCAAGAGCAACGACGAAATCGCCAGCCAGCTCTTCGTCAGCCCGGCCACTGTGAAGACGCACATCGGTCGCGTGCTGTCGAAGCTCTACGCGCGGGATCGGGCCCAGCTGGTGGTGGCCGCGTACGAGAGCGGCCTGGTGGTGCCTGGAGACGGTCAATAGGTTCTAGTTGCCTGTACCAGATGAATGTTTAGCGTGCGTCCGGCGGCCGACGTCCGTGTACTTCCACTTGATCGGCCTTGCGGTGCGATTGTGGGCCTGAATGTAGTGGAGGAGCTTGCGACTGAGGTCGGTGGTGGAGGTGAAGATGCCGCGGTGGATGAGCTCGCGCTCGATCTTGGCGAACCAGAGCTCGACCTGGTTGAGCCAGGACGAGTAGGTGGGCGTGAAATGGAAACTGACGTTGGGGTGGTCGGCCAGAAACTCCTGGACACGCTTGGTCTTGTGAGTCGAGAGGTTGTCAAGAATGACGTGAATCTCGAACTCGCGCGGCTGGCTGGCGACCAGCGAGCCAAGGAAGGCGACGAACTCAGCGCTGGTGTGGTGAGAAGCCGTCTGGCCGAGCACTTGACCAGTCCGGGTGTTGAGCGCGGCGTAGAGGGACAGTGTCCCCCGGCGGATGTACTCGAAGCCGTGGCGCTCAGCCCGACCGGGCGACAGGGGCAGCACGGGATCGCGGCGGTCGAGGGCTTGGATGGCGGTCTTCTCATCCAGGCTGAATACGACCGCATGCTGAGGCGGATTGATGTAGAGCCCGATCACGTCGGCCGCTTTGGCCTCGAAGTCGGGATCGTCGGAAGCCATGTAGCGCTCGAAGCGATGTGGTTTCAGGCCGGCCCGGTTCCAAACCCGGGCCACTCGCATGTGGGCCACGCCCAGCTGCTTAGCCAGCTTGCGCGTGCTCCAATGCGTACTCCCATCCGGCGGCGGCTTGCGAGTCGCCTCCAATATTCTTGCCTCCAGGCCAGTGCTCTCCGGAGCCGGCAGTTTGCCCTGGTGGCGAGCGAACAGGCCGTCCAAACGCTGCTCCGTGAAACGTCGCCGCCAGAGACTGATGACGGGAGCAGTGCAGCCGAGGCGCTGGCTGATCTCGCGGTACCTCAAGCCCTCAGCCAGGGCGAGGACGAGACGAGCTCTCATCACGTCAGCAGCTCTCAAAGTGCGAGATCGAGCGCGGGTTTCCAGCTCCATACGCTCGGCTTCACTGAGAAGGATTGGTGAGGTTGAGGCGAACATGCTTCATTATCGCACATCCACTAAAGAAATGACTGGTACAGGCCTCTAGTGTACTGGAACCGAAGTTCCTTGCATCTTCCCGGGCTAGGCGGCCCGGGCGCCTGCGGCGCTGATGCCGGCGCAGCATTCCCCGCTTCGCGGGGCCCCCTAAGCACGGGGCCCGGCGCGGCGTCGCACGCCCCCGCTGCGCGGGGCCCCGGCTGGAAGTGCGCTCCTCCATGCAGCACCCTTTCCTTCCACCCGGTTGGCTTCGGCCCCCGGATCCCGGGAATATGCCGCGGACCTCAGTCCCAGGACACTAGCGTGGCCTGCGCTTTCCCGCTGCTCAGGGCGGCTGGCGGCAAGCAGCGCTAATCTCGGGGTGATGGCGATCAGCCAAGGACCGGAGTCAGTTCTTCAGGCGGCCGCAGCCAGCAGGGACGAGCGAATCCAGTCCCCTGCCCAACTACGGGAGCAGATTCGGGCCGGCCACTTCCGGCGCACCACGGCTGGGCACTGCCCTGCCTACCACCAGGCCAACTTGGTGGTCCTGCCGGCGGCGGGTGCCGCCGAGTTTGCGGCGTTTTGCTCCCGCAATCCGAAGCCCTGTCCGGTGCTGGAGATCCTGCCGCCGGGGGAATACTCTCCGACCCGCTGCGCGAGGGGCGCCGATCTCCGCACCGACGTCCCCGGCTACCGCGTCTACCGGGAGGGTCAGCTGGCCGAGAAGCGCCCCGACCTGCGCGACATCTGGCGCAACGACCTCGTCAGCTTCCTCCTCGGCTGCAGCTTCACGTTCGAGCACGCCCTGGCCGAGGCGGGCCTGCCGCTGCGCCACTTGGAGCAGGGCACGACGGTGCCGATGTTCAAGAGCTCGATCCAGTGCCTGCCAGCGGGCTCTTCTCAGGGCCCGATGGTGGTCACGTTCCGACCGATGCCGGCCGACCGGCTGAGCGACGTGCTGACGCTCTCGGCGCGCTATCCGCTCGCCCATGGCAGCCCGGTGCATGTCGGTGATCCGGCCGAGATCGGCATTCGCGACCTGGGCCGCCCGGACTATGGCGACCCGGTCCAGCTCCGAACGGGTGAAGTGCCTGTCTTCTGGGCCTGTGGCGTGACCCCGCAGGCAGTGGCCCTCAAGAGTGCGCCCGAGCTGATGGTCACGCACGAGCCGGGCTTCATGTTCGTCACCGACCTGCCTCGCGAGCTGAACTGAGCCGGCACCGGCGCCAGAGATGAAGGTCACCGGCGACCACAGCTTCAGCGCTGAGCGGAACAGGGTTTGGGCAGCTCTGCAGGATCCGCAGACCCTGGCCTCTACCCTGCCCGGCGTGAAGAGCCTGGAGGTCACAGCCCCCGACCGCTATGCCATCACGGCGGCGGTTGGCGTGGGTGCGGTGAAGGGCACCTACAGCGGCACCTTCGCCGCGGAGGACAAGGTAGAGCCGGAAGCCTGCGTGCTGCGAGGCTCGGGCCGAGGCTCCGGCGGCAATGTGGAAGTGGTTGTTTCGGTGCGGCTGGCCGAGCGCGACGGTGGCGGCACGTTCCTGACGTACGACGCGGACGCCACAGTTACGGGCGCGCTGGCCGGCGTGGGTCAGCGGATGGTCGTGGCCGCCTCGCGGCGCACGAGCGACCAGTTCTTCTCAGCCCTCGATCGAGTGCTCACTGAGGGTCCGGCCGAACAGCCGACGGACATCGCCGCAGCCAGCTCACGAGGCGTTCCAGCCTCAGCCGGGACTTTCTTCCGGCCGCCGGCAGCTGGCACGGACAGTACCCGCAGCTTGCTGATCGGGCTTGGTACCGGCTTCCTACTGGCGCTGATAGGCGTAGCGGTGGGGCGCCGCCTGGAGCGCGGCTCGAGTTGAACTACGTCGATACGTTCATCGTCGCCGCTGAGGACTGCCCTGTTAGCCACGGCGTCGTACCGGAGTCCAAAGCAGACAAGAAAAAGTCGGTTGCCGCCATTCAGTACCAGCTGCTGGCTGAAAACCCCTATGAATTGACGCAGGAGGACGTGCTGTTCCAGACTCACGTCCTTCACAAGCAGGTGCCGGAAGACGAGCTGAAAACCCGCGGCGCCGCGATGCGCCAGGAATTCTTCGCCAAGCCGCAGCCCTGCCTTCGCACTTCGCCGCTCGCCCGGAAGTACGGCTGGGGCTTCCATTGCGACAGGGCGGGCAAGGTCGCTCTCTACCCGGTCGGATCGTCCGAATACCAGCAGTTCAGCAGCGAAGCGTCCGGGAGCGTCAGCCAACATCTCAAGGCCTTCCGCTCCAGCCGCGGCTAGGCCCGCCTTTACGATTACCACTACACAGAACACTGCGGCGGCCAATAGGACAGTCGTCCTCGCTCAGACGGCTCAGGATGACGGACGGAAGGCCAAGGGGGGCTCGGCGGCGGCCACGATTGCCGACTACAGGGTGAAGCCAGTCTCAAGCTGCGCCAGCGCGGCGTCCGTAGCCTTGACGAGGTCGGCCTCTGGGTCGAGAAGCACTGCCATGATGACGCCGATCACCGCGCCGGCGAGAGCGCGAACCGCGATGTCTCCGGAGCTGCGGCCGCGGCAGCGCCTGGCTCCGGCATGGCGGGGCGACATTCGCGATAGCCTCCTGGGCGATCCGCAGCGCCGCCACTTCTACAGCCGCGGGCAGGGCAGGCAGATCCTCCGGTGCATCGACCACCACCGACGTGGTGGTGATGGACCTCCAGATGCCTGGTTTCAACGGGGTGGAGGCGACGCGGAGGATCGTCGCGAACAGTCCGGACATTCGCGTCCTAGTGCTGACGATGTTCGAAGACGACGCCCCTTTAGCTCGTTACGGTGTACCAGTGGGCGACGAGAGCGACTTCACGAAGGCGGCGAAAGCCTGACCGCTGGGCCGGAGGGTCCCATCAGGGTTTTGCAGACTTCGCTTGCTCGCCGGCGTCAGCGCCGCCGGTTGCCACCGATCCCTTGATGTTGATGTCCTCGCTGAACCAGTTGAAGTAAGCCATGTGCTCGTCCAGCGCCTTCTGCATGAGCGCCGTGACAGTCGCCGGCGAGTCTGAACCGGAGCCCACTTCGTTGCTGATCACCGGCTTAGCCGTCACCCGGCGGAGATAGTCGGCAACCTCGCCAAATCCCTTGGCGTCATCGAGATACCAGTGGAAATTCACGAAATCCACCTGGGTGGACTTGAGCGCCGACACTGCCTGGACCGTCCAGTTGTAGCGATTGACTATGTCGCTGGCGGCAGGTGGGAACGGCCGGTTCGGGTAGGCGGAGCTCGGCAACTGATCGTAGATACTAGAGGCCTTGGACTGCGGCGAGAAAACGCGCCGGGCGAAGTCGTCGGCTGCATTCTTCAGGCCGCGGTCCCAATAGTCCTTCCAGACCATTAGTGACAGCGGGACCCCCGTCAGGCCCCCATCGGAGACCTTGTAGCCCTTCTGGTGCGCTACGTCCGTGGCTGCATTCAGCTCGTCCAAGTACTGGCGGGAGTACCGCTGTAGTAATGGCCGTTCTCTTCGTTCTCGACAGTCACCAGCGCGGGCCTATAGGTGTCCAACAGTTTCGCCACCTCGGTCCGGTAACTGACCAAATCAGTGGGCGGCGCTGAAATCGGCTTGTCCTTGCCGGCCCGGTTTGTGGCCGCCGGGCCATTCCTGTCTTTGTTGTAGATGTTGAGGAGCACCTTGATGCCGGCGTCCTGGAACGCCTTGTACTCGCCGCTCATGAGCTGGTCGGCCTGGCCAATAGTGCTGACCTGGCTGCGCGTGTAGGAAACCCCCAGTTCCTTCAGCACCTTTATCTCGAAGGCTGACGCGTTCTGGTTGTCGGCAGGCGGGTGCACTCCCACACTGAACATGGTCTGGGCCGGCGACGCCGTCCCCGAGGATGCTGACGGCGAGCCGCGGGCCTCCCAGGCCGCGCCACCAGCCGAGCATGACACGACTGCGACGCCGGCAAGGACGGCCACCATGGCAAATCTGATGCGCTGACCGCCACGAGCAAGCTGTCCGATGATCCCACCCTGCCGGCACATTGCAAAGTAGCGCGATGCTGCAGATCAGATTTGTGTAAGCGCCTCAGCACGCTCGCATGCCTGCCCGCCGGAGGCTGGCGGGCCCGGCGAAAACAGCGCCTAGAGCGGGATCAACTGCTAGGTGAGGTCTAGCCAGGCTTCAGAGCCTCTGTTCATCTTCAACGCACACCTGATCCGCAGCGCGTGGTCCTTGCACCCTCAAGCCGCACATTCATTGATTATCAGACGGCAGTGTGGCCTACCAGCTTGCCAACCCCGACGTGACCGCCTGTTCAACCGGCGCAAGGCGGGATCTCAGCGTGCACGGGGACGGGGTCGAAGTTGCAGATAGCCGCTCAGCTGAATGGCTCGATGGGAACTCTACTAGGGCCCGAGTCCGATGCGTTCTTGCCCGACCCTAGCTGCACTCCCGGCACCACCCACTCGGCGCCACTGAGCGAGATCTGCCCGATCGCCAAGACAAAAGCGGTCCGGCCGCCGGTCTCATACACAGGTGCGCTCAAGCGCCAGCAGATGGTGGCATACGGGTTCACAGATAGCCCGTCGGCGCACGAGGAGGATCATCCGGTGCCCCTTGAGCTGCTTGGCGCTCCCTCCGATCCTAAGAACCTCTGGCCTCAACCCCAAGACCGACAGCCAAACGACAAGGATGGGCTGGAAAACTACCTCCACGCCCAGGTCTGCGCCTCCCGGATCTCCCTGGCGGAGGCCCAACGCGAGATAGCTGCCGACTGGTACTCAGCCTGGATCCAGACCGGACGGCCCGGAGCCAGGGCGGCTAGCGCCATGCCTAACCTCTGGCCCAGGCCTGCGAAGGAACTTGTACTCGCCGCCGATCTTGGCCTGCCCACCGGACTGGTCACTCAGACGATCGGCATCCTCGCACGCAAGGGAGCTCGTAAGACCTACACCGGTGCCGTCGTCCGAGGAACTGCTCGCTGCCTCGCTCCAGGTCGTGACAGCCGATCCCCTGGGCGTTTGGTTCGTTCGGCGACCAGCTCGCCGACCTGCACGATCCCGTCGAAGAGCTGCTCGAGAGCCGCGGACCGAAGCTCTGGGTGCGGACTGGATCAAGAGCCAACGCTCCAGCTGTTCCGATTGCTTAGCGGCCGTGAGGCCGCCGAAGACCGATCGGATGGCTGCGCGGAACGCTGCCACTGGCGGCGCGTCGGGTGGCTGCCCACGGAAGGCCTCCAACAGGAGCGGGTCGAGGTCGTCCCAGAGAGCAGCCGCCTCCTTAGTCGGAAAGTATCGAAAGAAGGTGCTCTCGGAGATCTCAGCCGCCTCCGCGATCTGATTCACGGTGGTGGCCGCGTAGCCTTGGTCTCGAAAGAGGCGCAGCGCATGCCGCTGGATGGCGGCGCGCGTCTTCGCCTTCTTGCGTTCTCGCAGGCCCAGCGCCTCGCGTCAGCCGTGGGCGGCAAGCGGCTCCTCAGCAGGCGCGTCGGCTCGACCGGCGCTGGACGCACGTTGGCCCGGCAGGAAGACCAGCGTGAGCACCTTACCGCTGGCTGCGATGGCTGCCGCGACCACGAGGGCTGCGTCCATGCCGGCGACAAACGCATTGCGGACCGACTCGAGCAGGGCGCCGGAGCCCAGCCGGTCAGCCACCGCAATCCCACCGAAGACGCTGTCCCGGACCGCCGCCGCCGCGGCCGGGGGGAGGCCCTCGGCCGGCACTCGAGCTCGATTGGGTTTGCACTGACATCGCAGGTCCGGCGAAGGAGAGGTTCTTCACCGATTCGCCAAATCGGTGATCATCTCTCTGATGAGCCGTGACGACGACCCCTGAGGAAATCGCCCCCGGCGTCTACCGGATTGACGCCCTGGGCATCTCAAACGCGATCAACGTCTTCGCCCTCAGCGGTGAGCACGGCTGGACCCTTGTCGACACTGGCATTGCGACCAGCACTAGGCGGATTCAGGCGGCGCTGACCAGCCTGGGTATCGCACCGGCGCACCTGATACGCATCTATCTCACCCACCATCACCCCGACCACATCGGGGGACTGCCGGGCCTGCGGGGGTGGGCGCCACAGGCAGAGATCGTCGCCCCGGAGCACGAGGCCGAGATCATTGCCGGGATGCAGCCGAGGGAGGCACCCAGCAACCGCATCCTCCGGACCCTGCAGGGATTGCAAAAGCTGCCCACTGTTCCGGTCGGCCGCACGGTACGTGAGGGCGAGATGATCGCCGGCTTCAGGGTCATCGGGACGCCGGGCCACTCGCTGGGGCACACGTCTCTGCTCTCCGACGAGCACGGCCTCTTGCTGACGGCTGACGCCTTCGGGACCATGCGGCGCAAAATCCGCGTCGGGGTGCGCAAGGCTCTCTGCACGGATCCGGCTATGGCCAAGCGGTCGGCGCAGAAGCTGCTCGCCGAGCAATTCGAGACTGTCGTTTTCGGTCATGGACCAGTGCTGCGCGGCAACCCGAAGGACCGACTCCGAAAGATCGTCGCGCAGTGTCGCTACGCATAGCGCAGAACATCAAGGTACCCGCCGAAGAGACAGTCGCTGGAGATCGTCGCGCCGATGGCGGAAGGGGCCCGAATCGTGTCGAAGAATTGGTCGCGCCCGGCGCGCCAAGCTGCTCGGCCTCTGGGACGGTGCCGCCCCTTGATGGTCCTGCCCGCCTCGGCGCCAATCGAATGACAAAGGAAAAGGTAGGCCGGTTACGATAGCCAGCGGTAGAGGTTCGCGCCTGAGGAGGAGGTTTCGGAGATGGCGGTGAGCGAGCAGCTGTTGAGGCCCGAGGCTGACGTCGTCTATCCGGAGGAGAGGCTGCCCTGGCCGCAGACGATCCTGATGGGCCTGCAGCACGTCATGGCGATGTTTGGCGCCACGGTTCTGGTGCCGCTCATCCTCGGCTTCAATCCCAACACAGTCATCTTCTTCAGCGGCATCGCCACGCTGCTCTTCATTGTCATCACCAACCGGCAGGTGCCCAGCTACCTCGGCTCCTCCTTCGGCTTCCTGGGTTCGGTGCTGGCCATCCAGGGCGGCTCCCACGGCAACCACGACCTGGCCTTCGGCGGGATCATCATCGCGGGCGTCGTTTACCTCCTCATCGGCATAGTGGTTCAGCTGCTGGGCGCCAACTTCATCCGCTTCCTCATGCCCCCGGTGGTGACCGGGACAGTCGTCGCGGTGATCGGCATCGCCCTGGCCCAGGCGGCCTGGGCCAACTTCAAGACCGAGCTCGTCACGGCCACCATCACTGTCCTGGCGGCGGCGCTGGCGTCGGTCTATCTGCGCGGTTTCCCCCGCATGCTGCCTGTGTTGATAGGTGTCGTCGTCGGCTATGTGGCCAGCGGCGTCGATCAGCTCGCGGGCGGCTACTGCGCCACCGCGACCGCCGGCTGCCACATCAACACCGGCGCCATCAGCAGCGCAGCCTGGTTGGGTCTGCCGACATTCAGCTTTCCGCCCAAGTTCGACGCCCGCTCCTTCAGCCTCTTCTGGTGGATCCCGATCATCCTGGTGGCGGAGAACACAGGCCACGTGCTGGCCATCAGCGGCATCATGAAGCGTGATCTGAGCGGTATGCTCGGCCGAACCTTCATCGGCGACGCTGTCGGCACGATCGTGAGCGCCCTCTTCGGCGGTACAGGGGAGACCACTTACGCGGAGAACATCGGCGTCATGGGCGTGACGCGGGTCTTCTCGATCTGGATCTTCATAGTCGCGGCAGTGACCGCGATCCTGCTTGGCTTCATCCCCAAGTTCGGCGGGGTGGTGCTGAGCATCCCGCTGAGCGTCCTGGGCGGTATCGAGCTTTACCTCTTCGGTCTGATCGCAGTCATCGGCGGCAAGATCTGGGTTGACGCACGCGTCGACTTCTCGAAGCGAGCGAACCTCGTGGTGGTCGCCATCCCGCTCATCCTGGCCGCAGGCAACGCCGATCTCAAGATCGGCGACTTCGAGATCAACAACCTCGGCCTGGGCGCGCTCAGCGCGATCATCCTCTGGCAGCTGCTGAGGATCGGTCATCTCCGCGAAGGCGGCACTGAGGGCAGCCTGACCGGATCCGCCAGCCCGGTGGCCGTTGCTCCACTGGGGGCGCCGGCGCGAGCCGCCACTGACCGGCCCAATCCCCGGCGCAATCAGCCGAACCGCAACCGGCGCCGCTAGCCGCCACCAGGCTTGAAGCCGGCGCCCTTCGCGTATCACCGACCCGGCTCCCGCGAGGAGGTGGACCAGCTTCTGGCGCAGCTCGGTTCGGAAGCGAAGATCCTGGCCGGCGGCCAGAGCCTCATCCCCATCCTCAACATGCGGCTGGCCGCCTTTGGGCATCTCGTGGACCTGAACCATCTCGCCGGCGAGCCGGCTGAGCCGGCGGTCGCCGGTGATGAGCTCGTCGTGGGACCGCTGGTCAGGCAAGCTGCCGCACTGGAATCGGCGCTGGTGGCGGAGCGGGCTCCGGTGGTCAGTCAGGCGCTGCGGCACGTCGCCCATCCAGCGATCAGGAGCCGGGGCACCGTCGTGGGCAGCGTGCTCCACGGGGATCCGGCCGCCGAGTTGCCGGCAGCCGTCGCCCTCTTGGCGGGCAGCGTCCGAGCGCGAAGCCGGCGGGGCACCCGCCCAATCCCTGCCGCCCGGCTCTGGACGGGGGCGCTGGAGAACACGCTCGCCGAAGACGAGTGGGTGGACGAGCTGCGGTTGCCGGTGCGTCAGCCGGATGATGGGTTCGCGTTCGAAGAGTTCGCCCGGCGAAGCGGCGACTACGCCATCTGCGGGGTGGCCGCGCGGGTCCGCGCCGCTGACGGAGAGCTCAAGGCTGCCGTGGCCTACCTGGGCATGGGTGGACTGGGCCAGGTGCATGCCCTGCAACCCATGGCTGCGGAGGAGATCGACGGCCCGGGCCTGCGCTCAGCGCTGACCGAGGCAGTGGCCGAACTCGATCCGGGCGACGATCTCCACGCCAGCGCGCGCTATCGCCGCTGGCTGGCGCTGGAGCTGGGCCTGAGCTGCGTCCGCAGAGCCGCTGAGCGGGCTTTGAAATGAGCGTGCGCGTGCGATCGGAGCTGCAGCGAGTCACGCTGACCGTAAACGGCGCAGCCCACGAGCTCGAAGTTGAGCCGCGGTGGCTGCTCTCCGACGTGCTCCGCCACCAACTCGGCCTCACAGGGACCCATGTGGGCTGCGAGCACGGCGTCTGTGGCTGCTGCACGGTCCTGGCCGACGGCCGGCCGGCGCGCTCCTGTCTCATGTTCGCGCTTCAGGCTGAAGGACTCGAGATCCAAACTGTTGAGGGGCTCGCGTCTGCCGATGGCACTTTGCATCCCCTGCAGGAGGCCTTCCGGCGGCACCACGGCCTCCAGTGCGGCTTCTGCACGCCTGGGTTTCTGATTGCTGCCCTTCCCTTCTATCGTACTGCCGAGGGCATGAGCGATCAGGAGCTGCGGGAGGCGCTGGCGGGTCAGCTGTGCCGCTGCACCGGCTATGCAGGCATCCTGCAGGCTGTCCGGGCCGCGTCCAGGATTGAGGGGGAGCGCAGCCAAGCTTGACCACCAAGCTCTTCGGTGAGCGGGTCGAGCGGCGGGAGGATCGTCGACTCCTGACCGGTATCGGTCGCTTCACCGATGACCTGGGGCACGACGCGGCCCAGGCGGCGTTCGTCCGCAGCGACTTCGCCCACGCGCGCATCCGCGACATCGACGTGTCGGGCGCCCTGGACGTGGAAGGCGTCCTTGGCGTCTACACCCATGATGATCTTCAGGGCGGTTTTGCCGAACGGCTGCCGCTGCTCATTCCCCACAGGGATCTGAAGGCGCCGCGGACTCAGTACGCCTTGGCCCGAGATGAGCTCTGCTACGCCGGCGAGGTGATCGCCATGGTGGTGGCCAGCGATCGCTACATCGCCGAGGACGCCGCCCAGGCGATCCGGGTCGAGTACGAGGAACTGCCAGTGGTGGTGGACCTGGAGCAGGCGGTGGGCGCCGGCCCGCTGACCCACTCAGACGCTGCTGACAACATCGGCGCGCACGTGAGCGAGATGAAGGGCGATGTTGAGATAGCGCTGGCTTCGGCGCCCCACGTGTTCAAGTGGCGCTTCCGGCCCGAGCGGAGCGCCTCCATGCCGATGGAAGGCCGAGCAGTGTTCGCCCGCTACGACGCTGGTCAGGACACCCTGGAGGTGTACGACTCGACTCAGGCGCCGACCGGGATCCGCGCTGGCCTGGCGGAGCTGTTCGAGCTGGACTGGGACCGCGTTCATGTGATCGCGCCGGACGTCGGTGGCGGCTTCGGCGTCAAGGTGATGCAGTTCTATCCGGAGGAGGTCCTCGTGCCTTGGGCCTCGCGCCAGCTCGGGATGCCCGTCAAGTGGACCGAGGACAGGCGCGAGCACTTCATCGGCTCCAACCAGGAGCGCGGCCAGATCCATGAGGTTCGAGTGGGCGTCGACGCTGAGGGCCGGATCCTGGCGCTGGATGTCCGCTTCCTGCACGACACAGGCGCCTACTGTCCCTACGGACTGATAGTGCCCATCATCACCGCGGCCCAGCTGCCCGGCCCCTACCGGCTTTCCAACTATCGCTACTCCTTCTGGTCGGTCTTCACTAACACAGTGCCGGTTTCGCCGTATCGCGGCGCCGGCCGCCCCCAGGCGGTATTCGTCATGGAGCGCGTGATCGAGCACGTGGCCCGAGAGCTGGGGCTGGACAGCCTGGACGTCAGGCGGCGAAACTTCATCCAGCCGGACGAGTTTCCCTACGACGTGGGCGTCAGCTGGCAGGACGGCGGCCCCACCGTCTACGACTCCGGCGACTATCCCAGCGGCTTCCAGCTGCTGCTGGATTCGATCGGCCTGGACAGAGCCCGTCAGCAGCAGGCGGAGGCCCGGGCGGAAGGGCGGCTGGTCGGGTTGGGTGTGGGCTGTTACGTCGAGGGCACAGGCATCGGCCCTTACGAGGGCGCCACCATCTCGATCCTGCCCGACGGCACTGTCAGCGCGGCGACCGGGCTCTCCACACAGGGCCAGGGCCACGAGACGATCTTTGCCCAGATAGTGGCCGACGAGCTGGGCGTCCCGCTGGAGCGAGTCAGCGTCACCACCGGTGACACGCGTCGGATAGGCTTCGGCGTCGGCACTTTCGCGAGCCGGAGCGCCGTAGTGGCCGGGCACGCGATGCTCAGGGCGGCTCGCTCCCTGCGAGATCAGACAGCCAGGCTCGCCTCCACCACGCTGGAGGTGGCCGTCGAAGACCTGGTCTTCGAGGCAGGGGCTGTGCACGTGCGCGGCGTGCCTGAGAAGAGTGTGCCGCTGGCTCGGCTGACCCTGGTCTCCAACCCGCTGCGCTATGCCTACGGTCGCGACGCCCGGCTCGCCGCCGAGCTCGCGCAGCGTGCCTATGCGAAGGCGGATCGCCCCCTACCTGAAGGATCGCGGCCAGGGCTGTCGGCGCTCGAGTACTACAGCCCCGCGGCCGGTGTCTTTGGCTACGGCATGCACGCGGCGCTGGTCGAGGTCGACCGCCGGACCTGCAACCTGAGGATCCTACGCTACGTGATAGTTCACGATTGCGGCAGGATCATCAATCCGCTGATTGTCGACGGTCAGGTTCTGGGCGGACTGGCCCAGGGCATCGGGGGCGCCTTCTATGAGCGCATTCACTACTCGCCTGAGGGCCAGATCCAGAACGCAAGCTTCATGGACTTCCTGATCCCCTACGCGACCGAAATCCCGCCTGTCGAGCTGCATCATCTGGAGACCCCCTCCCCACGCAACGAGCTGGGCGTCAAGGGAGTGGGTGAAGCCGGCACGATCCCGGTTCCGGCCGTGATCGCCAACGGGCTGAGCGATGCGTTGGGAGTGGCCATCGACCACGTCCCACTCTCGCCCGAGGAGATCTTCCAACTCCTTCACCCGGAGCCGAAGTGATGGCGGATGTGGTCAGCGTTCGGCGGGATACCTACTTCGACTCGGTGGCACTGATGCTGGTCTCGCGCGACGCCGCCGCGATTGAAGGAGTTGACCAGGCCTCTGCGGTGGCGGCCACCCCCCTCAACTTGGAACTCCTGCAGGGTCAGTCATTCTCGCTCCCAGAAGATCTGGGATCGAACGATCTGGTGATCGCTATCAGAGCGGAGACCGAGGCGGCTGCCCAGGCGGCCCTGGCGGCCGTGGAAGGAAGCCTGGCCGAGCAGCGGCGGAGCGCCCCCGGCGGCCACGACAATGTGCCGGCGCGTTCGCTGCGCTCGGCGGCGCGCCGTCATCCGGATCTGTCGCTTGCTTTCATCTCGGTGCCCGGCCGGTTCGCCGCTTACGAGGTCGCGCAGGCCCTGCAGGCCGGCCTGCACGTCTTCTGTTTTTCCGACGGAGTACCCCTTCAGGACGAGGTGGCACTGAAGCGACGCGCCGCCGAGCTGGATCTGCTGTTCATGGGGCCCGACTGCGGCACCGCCATCATCGATGGAGTCGGCCTCGGCTTCGCCAACGCTGTGCAGAGAGGACCGGTGGGCGTGGTAGGCGCCTCGGGCACAGGCATCCAGGAGCTCACCTGCCTGCTCGACGCAGCCGGCGTCGGCATCTCCCACGCCATCGGCGTGGGCGGCCGGGATCTGAACCGCGAGGTAGGCGGTCTCATGACGATGGCGGCGCTGAAGCGGCTGGCTGAGGACGTCGAGACGAAGGTGATAGCGATCGTTTCGAAGCCACCTGACACGGTGGTGGCAGCCGGAATCCTGAAGGCGGCGGCCGCCTCCGGCAAGCCTGTAGTGATGGCGTTGCCCGGCCTGACCGGTCCGCTGCCCCAGGCTGCCGATGTGCACCTGACGGCGACCCTTGAGGCAGGCGCACAGGTGGCTGCCGAACTGGCCGGCGGCCGCGCGTGGAGGGAGGCGGAGCCGCAGGTTCCGACCACACCAGGCCTGATCCGCGGTCTCTTCTCGGGCGGGACGCTCTGCACTGAGGCGATGACTGTGGTGGCCCAGGCGGGGCAGGAGGTGCGTTCGAACATCCCGCTGCGCCCGGAATGGCGCCTCGGCGACAGCCGCACCAGCGAAGGTCACTGCTTCATCGACTTTGGCGACGACGAGCTGACCCAGGGCCGGGCGCATCCCATGATCGACCCCAGCCTGCGCAACGATCGCTTTCAGCATGACGCGAGCGATCCGGCGGTGGGTGTAATGGTTCTGGACGTGGTGCTCGGCTACGGAGCGCATCCCGACCCCGCCGCCGACCTCGCGCCCCTGATTCGTCGGGCTCTGAGGGAGCGGCCCGGCGGACTGACAGTCTGTGTCTCGCTCTGCGCCGCGGCGCCCGATAACCAGGGTGTCGAGGGCCAGCGGGCGCAGCTGCGTGAGGCCGGCGCGGTGGTCGGTCGCAGCGCGGCCGGGGCGGCGCGGGCTGCGCTGCGGGCGGCAGGCCTGGCGTGAGCGCTGCAGACCGAAGCGGCCTGCTCGGCCGCCCGCTGCAGGTGGCCAATGCCGGCGTCGAGCTCTTCGCGGGCACTCTCAGCCAGCAGGGTGTGCCGGTGGAGCGCATCGATTGGCTGCCACCATCCGCTGCCGGCAGCGAGGGAACCTTGGCCCGGCTGGCGGCGCTGGAAGCTCGCATCGCCAAGGCCAACGACCAGGCGGTCCGCCGAATGCAGGAGGCGAAGCCGATGCTCATCGGCGTCGGCCGCGCCGGTGAACTGCTGCCCGACCTAGACCGCCACACCCTACTCCATGCTGGTCCGCCGATCGACTGGCCGGATATGTCCGGGCCGCTCCGCGGAGCTGTGCTGGGAGCCATCATCTACGAAGGCTTGGCCGACGACCCCGGGACAGCGGAGCGGCTGGCCGGATCGGGCGCTCTGCGGTTCGCCCCCTGCCACGAACGCGGCGCCGTCGGGCCCATGGCCGGTGTCGTGAGCGCCTCCATGCCTATGTGGATAGTCGAGAACGTGACACACGGCAACCGCGCCTACTGCACTTTCAACGAAGGTCTGGGCAAGGTGCTCCGCTACGGCGCTTTCGACGCCGAGGTGCAGGAGCGGCTGCACTGGCTGGCCGACAGCCTGGCGCCAGTGATGTCCGCCGCGCTGGCCCGTCTGGGACCGCTCGACCTGCGCAGCCTCATAGCGCAGGCGCTGCAGATGGGCGACGAGGGCCACAACCGCAACCGCGCCTGCACCTCGCTCTTCCTGCGCCAGCTGGCGCCGCTGCTGCCTGAACTTGCGCTGCCCTCGGCCCAGCTGGCCCGGGCGGCTGCGTTCATAGCGGCCAACGACCACTTCACGCTCAACCTCACGATGCCCGCGGGGAAGGCGACTGCTGACGCCGCGGCAGGCACCGAGGCCAGCTCGATAGTGGTTGCGATGGCGCGCAACGGCACCGAGTTCGGCATCCGCCTGGCCGGCACGGGCCAGCGCTGGTTCACTGGACCGGCCGGCGTGATCGAGGGCCTCTACCTACCAGGCTTCGGCCCCGGAGACGCCAACCGCGACATCGGCGACAGCACCATCACTGAGACCATCGGCCTGGGTGGCTTCGCGATGGCGGCGGCACCCGCAATCGTCAGCTTCGTGGGAGGCCGGCCGGAGGATGCGGTCAGCGCCACCGAGAGCATGTACGAGATCTGCTGGGCGGAGAGCTCCCACTATCAGATTCCCGCGCTGTCCTTCCGAGGCAGTCCGCTCGGCATCGACTGCCGCGAAGTGGTGCATACGGGCGTCCTGCCCTTCGTCAACACGGGCATCGCGAGCCGGGAGCCAGGCGTGGGCCAGGTCGGCGCAGGGCTGGTGAAGCCACCGCTTGAGGCGTTCGCTGCCGCCACCGCCGCTCTGGCCGAGGAACTCGGCTGAGGCCCGCTGCGCATGTCCGCCACCGCGCCGAGCGAGTGGCGCGACCCGTTCACGATCGCCTCATCCGGTCACGTACTGGCCAGATTCTTGGGGCCGGTAGGACGTCGGCGTACGTCAACGTGGACGGCTTCGTCGTCGCGCTGACCACCGCCGGTGTGCCGCTACTGCCCAACGCGATCCGGCTGGCCGCGCGGGAGGCGGATCTGGCCGGGGCGGCGCAGGGCAACCGAGTGCGCTTTGAGCCAGGCCTGATCCAGGCCGACGGCCTCAGCGTCTACTGGGACGCGGAGCAACCGCCACTCTGGGAACCACGGCTGTCCCGGCCCTACCCAGGGGACCGGCTGAAGGTGCTGGCCAGGGCGCAGGCGCTGGGCGAGCTGGCCAGTGCAATCGATCTGGAGCTGCTTGCCGCGGAGCCATCAGCGCAGGCAGCGGCAGGTTTTTGGCAGGCGATCGCCGCAGAGCACGGAACCGCGGCGGCTCAGGCGGCGCGAGAGCTGATCGGGCGCGGCCCCGGTCTCACGCCGGAGGGCGATGATCTGGTGGCCGGCACGGTGGCCACTTTCCTGGCGTGGGCGCCGGCCTTCGGCCGGGGGATGCCTCCCCTCTGGCTCAGCCAGCTGCTGTCGGTCGATCTCCGGCGGCGCACCACCGCGATCTCCGCCACGCTCCTGGAGCTCGCTCTCGACGGCTGTGTCGCGGAGCCGCTGACCACCGTGCTGGATGTAGGTTCCACTGACGATCGCTGGCGGGGCGCCTGGGCGCAGCTGCTGCGGCTCGGCCACAGCACCGGCCGGGCTTTGGCGCTGGCAGCCGCCAGAACCGGCATCGCCCTGTGCGTAAGGTTGGCACCTGAATACGGAGCACTGGATGAGGCGACAGTCGCTGGCGCCTGACCTGCTGCGACCCCGGCTGCGACACGTCAGCTGGATCGGCGGCGGTCGCGGCGCCGGCAAGTCCACCATCGCGCGTCGGCTCGCAGCCGACCATGCGTTTCGTCTCTACAGCTGCGATGCCGACCTATCTGCGCATGTTGCTCGATCCAATCCCTCTGACCATCCGCTGCTCCACGCCTTCCTGGCGATGGACATGGACGACAGGTGGGTCAACCGACAGCCTTCGGTGATGCTGAAGACCTTTCCTGGCTTTCAGGGCGAGGGGTTCGATCTGATCGTCGAGGATCTGCTGGCCCTCCCTGAAGAGCCGCCAATCCTGGCCGAGGGCTTCAGACTTTTGCCTCGGCTGGTCCCCCCACTGTTGAGCCGAGCCAATTAGGCTGTCTGGCTCGTCCCCACCCCGGACTTTCGCCGTGCGGCATTCGACAGCCGTGGGTCCACGTGGGACATCCCCCACCACACGAGCAAGCCCGAGCAGGCTCTGAGCAAATCTGCTGGCGAGAGATCGCCTCTTCACCGATGAGGTGATCAGACAGGCAAGCGCTCTAGACCTGCCTGTCACCGTGGTCGATGGCAGCCAGAATGTCGATGAGCTGACGAGCCGTGAGGCCGCCACCCTCGGTGCTTAACCAGAACCGGCCGCTTGGGTCAGCTGCTGACGAACGGCGCCTGCCGATGATGGCCTGGCGAGGTCGCCTCGTCGACCATCAGCGCTGCCACGTCCCCCCGCGTGGCCCGCATCCCCATGTTGCTCCCGTCCAGGCTGACCTGGCGGCGCTCTGTCGCCGGGCCCTCGACGATCCTGGTCGGCCGCACAGCCGTCCAACCGACGGGGCTCGCGCTCAGCACCTCGTACTCCCGCCGCTTGGCAGTCACCAGGCTCCGCGCCAATAGATTCACAACGCCTCCGGCGAGCACATGCACAATCGGCTTGTGGTCGCCGGGCAGGGTGATCCCGGCGCCTGAGATGGCCACGATTCGGCGCACCCCATGCTCTTCCATGGCGTGCAGGATGTTGCGCATCGCCTCAGCCAGGAAATCGGCACCCTGCTTCTCGCCTCGCCGCGGGCCCAGCGTGCTGATGACGGCGTCGCAGCCCTCGACAGTGGCCGCCACCGCGGCCGAGTCGCGGACGTCGCCGGGAACGACTGTCAACCGCTCCCCGGTGGCCTCCACGCGCGACGGGTCGCGCGCCAGCATCCGCACCTCGTGGCCGCGAGCGAGCGCCTCATCGACCACCGCTGAGCCGGCGAAGCCGGTCCCTCCAAACACTGCGAGCTTCATGGCATATTGCGGATGAAGGGGCCGGCCCCTCCCGTTCAAACGATGTCCTGGCGTCGGAGCAGGAGGGCACTGAGCAGGGTGGCGCCGGCCACGAAAGCCAGCAGCACAAGAGCCGCCTGGCCTCCGGAAACCAGCGCTTGGGGCTGGTTGGTGAAATGGACGGCTTGGCCGAACGATTCGGTGAGCGCCGTCGCGTTGGGCCCGGGGAAGAACTTCTGCAGGTTGTCGACCACGCTAGAGTGCGTCTGGCGCAACAGCGAGAAGACCAGCGCCTCGATGACGAGGATGTAGGCAAGGCCCAAGCCGATCGCCAGCGCCGACTGCCGGAAGAGGAAGGACAGCAGCACTCCAAACGCCGCACCCCAGCCCAACATCAGCCAGGAGGCAACCAGCGCCTTGGCGATGTCGATGGAATCCGGCCACTGCAGGGGGGCTCCGTCCGCCAGGCCCAGCGCGGCGCTCGTGGCGGCGGCCCCCGCCGCACAGACTAGGACGTAGACGACCAGCAGGATCGCGATCACCGCCAGCTTGCCGGCCAGGGCGCTGAGCCGGCCGGGGCCCTGCGTCAGCATTGTCTTGAGCGTCCCCCACCCATACTCGCTGCCCACCGCCAGCACGCCCAAAATCAGGGCCATAACTTCGCCCAAGGAGCTGGACAGCGACAGAAACTGGCGGTGGAAGTTCTGCGGGTAGTAGGTCCGCAGGAGGTCCGCCTTGGTCACGCCAGGTCCAAGATTGACGCTCGCTGGAATTGAGCGCGTCGAGAACCAGCTCAGCACGTAGACTAGAAGTACCAACAAGAGGAAGAGGATGGCGAGCAGGATCCAGACAGCCGGCCGCTTCCAGAGCTTCAGCCACTCCGACCGCAGCGCGCCTGTCACGGCTGGGCACCCACAGGTCCCGTCAGCTGCAGGAAGACGTCCTCTAATGAGCGCTCGGCCGAGCGCAGCTGCCAGACCCCAATGCCTGCCGAGACCAGCCAGTGATTTATCTCTGCCGCGCGTTGCGGTTCAACGTCAACTATCAGCTCCCCATCCACGAGCCGGACCTTGTCGCCCAGCCGTTGTGAGAGCAGGCCCAGTGCCCGCTCTGCCGGCTGGGCCACAACCAGGAGGGAGGTCCCACCCCGGATCTCGTCGATCGTTCCCTCCTTGATGAGCTTGCCGCCGTTGATGACACCCACCCGATCACAGATCTGCTGTACCTCGCCC
Source organism: Candidatus Dormiibacter inghamiae (assembly GCA_016464825.1). Classification (GTDB taxonomy): domain Bacteria; phylum Chloroflexota; class Dormibacteria; order Dormibacterales; family Dormibacteraceae; genus Dormiibacter; species Dormiibacter inghamiae. Next base: position 95,622 of record JAEKNQ010000054.1, read on the forward strand.
AGCAAGTGGCTGGAGAGGAGCACAGTCCGCTGGCCCTGGCGCAGCTGCCTGATGAGATCGCGCATCTCCACCATTCCCTGCGGGTCGAGCCCGTTGGAGGGCTCATCCAGGATGAGGAGATCGGGCTCCTTGAGCAGCGCGGCCCCAACGCCCAGCCGCTGCTTCATGCCCAGCGAGTACGTCTTGAACTTGTCCTTGCCGCGGGGCAGTAGACCCACCTCGTCCAGCGCCGCGTCCACCCGCGATTCAGGTGCACCGGCCGCACCGGCGGCAGCACGTAGGTTGTCGCGACCCGACAGGTAGGGATAGAAGGCGGGGCTCTCGACCAGGCAGCCGATCCTGGCCAGGCCGGCCGGATCCCCGGGCGCGTGTCCGGCGACGACCGCCTGACCCGCGGTGGGCCGGATCAGGCCGACCAGCATCTTGAGGGTGGTGGTCTTGCCGGCCCCGTTGGGACCCAGGAAACCGTAGACCTCGCCCTTCCGCACCCGCAGCTCCAGCCGGTCGACGGCCAGCACGTGGGCGCTGTAGCGCTTGGTCAGGCCGCTGGTCGCTATGGGATGTTCCAGCTCGGCCACTGCCGTCACGATAAACCAGTCAACCTGAGCGAGGTCGCGTCATGTCGACGCGGACACGGTGACCTGGCGCAGGTCGAATGGACGCGGTCGAGCGGGATAGGATCAGCCTCGCTGTGCCATACCTCAATCTGCCTGGTACTCGGCTCTACTACGAGGTCCACGGCCAGGGCCCGCCGCTAGTCTTCGCCCACGGCCTGGGCGGCAACCATCTGTCCTGGTGGCAGCAGGTGCCTGCATTCTCGGAGCGTCGCACCTGTGTTGTGTTCGCGCACAGGGGCTTTGTCCCTTCGATCAGCAACGATGATCCGGACCGTCTGCCCCACAGCTTCGGGGCAGATCTGATCACCCTTCTGGATCATCTGCGCCTTGAGCGCGTCAGCCTGGTCGCTCAGTCGATGGGCGGCTGGACAGCGCTGGACCTGGCCCTGCGCCAGCCCGAGCGCCTCCAGGCGCTGGTTATGGCCTCCACCGCAGGGTCCCTCAGGCATGGTGTCGCCAGCCAGGAGGAGGCACCGGTGGTTGGTGTGCATCCCGCCGTGGGAACCCGGATGACGGCCGAGCAGCCGGCGCTGAGCCATCTCTACGCCTCGATCGACGCCCTCTCATCTTCGGCGGGGCTGGACAAGGCCATTCTTCGGCGGACCCTGGGAGAGATGGCGACCACGTCACCTGAGGCGGTGGCGCAGCTCAGCGTTCCACTGCTGGGCATCTCCGGCGCCGAGGATCGGGTCATCCCGCCGACGGCAGTAAGCCGGCTGTGCGAGCTCGTGCCTGACGCCCGCTTCGAGCTGGTGCCAGACACCGGTCACTCGGTGTACTTTGAGCGTCCGGCGGTATTCAACCGGTTGGTTGCCGAGTTTCTCGGCTGACTTCCAGGGTCCTCACCCGCCGGTCATTCGGCTACAGGTGCCAGCGCGGAACGCGCGTCAGCCGCCGGCGGACCTATGATCAGGTTTCCCTGAGGAGGGAAGCCATGTCCCCGAGCTCGGAATCGGCCTCACCCAGCCTGACCGACGTCCTCCGCAGCGTCTTGGCGGACATGAAGCGCGCCTCCGGAGCCGACATCATCTCTCTCGTCCTGTACGACCAGGACGCACGCCGCTATTACGGGCCGCACGTTATCGGGCTGTCACAAGACAGCCTGCGCGACTCGCTGACCGACATGCAGTCTCAGCTCGACCGTTACCTGGCCGACGAGGCCGGGGGCAAGGCGCCTGACGACCTCCGTGTGACCCACTACGGCTCGACGGCCTGGCTGACGGTTCGGCGACAGACGCTGGTCGCCAAAGACGCGCCCTCCGAGATCGACAGCACCTTCATCCGCCGCCACCACGTCCTGTCCACTGTGGGGTTGCCACTGCTCGCCGAGGAGCGGCTGGTGGGCCTGCTGTACCTGAACTTCTGCGCCGACCCGGCAGCTCCCGCCCCAGCCGCAGGCTCACGCACTCCGGACAAAGCGGCCGTGGCGGAGCTCGAGCGCAAAGCCCGCGAGGCCGCCGTCCGCATCCGTTCGGTGCTCACCCGCACCCAGAGGGCCGCTGTCGACAGCGTCGGCCGCCTGACCCGACTGCTGACGGCGGCCGCCGACGACGCCGGGGCCGCCGGCGCCGGGCTGCGGCGCCAGCTCTCCATCGCGCTCGCCGACCTCCTCCTGGCCAGCGACCTGGACGCCGCGGCCATCTACGAGATTGGACCGCGCAGCGGCGGCTTGGACCTCGTTACAGCTCACGCTCCGGCGGCAGTCCCGGTTCGGCTGGAGGTACCGGCAGAGATTGGCGACCGGGAGGCAGGGGTTACGACGGCGTTGGCCACCGCGATGGCCCCGGCCCGCCTGTACCCGGCGGGAACCTTTCCGCTCCGCGTCCGCGAGGAGGTGGCCGGCTACCTCGTGGTGATGGGCCGGGATCCACTGGCCTCGGTCCGGCGGGCGCCTACCACAGATGTCCTCCTCGGCGCGGCCGCCGACTTGGTGGGCGGCGCCCTGGCCAGCCGCCGCCTGATCTCGACGCTGGCCGACAGCAACCGGCTGCTGGGCGCGCTGAGCCGCATGAGCTCCGCCATGCTGCGGCCTGGCTCCTCCCGGCAGGACGTGCTGAACGCCGTGGTGATCCACCTGACCGACGGCTCGGTGCCCGAGTTCGACTTCCAGTTCGCCACCATGAACCTGATCGAGGACCAGGCCGAACGGGGGCTGCTGGTGCGCATGACTGCCGGCGCGGCGACCTCTGACACCATAGCGGCGGCGGCCTCGGAGGACGCTGGGGGCGAGCGGGGAAAGGCGCTCATCCCTCGCTGGGCGCTGCAGCAGGAACGGAGGCTGGCCAGCACCGACGTCCTCGCCTATGTCGCCACCAGCTGGCAGGTGGCCCTCGTCGGTCCCGTCACCAAAGAGCCGGCGGGCCCGGACCTCGTGGCAGGCGGCATCCCTGATCAGGTCCGCTGGACAGAGGTCCCGGTGGTGCGAGCTGACGGTGAGAGCGTTACCTCTGTCCCGGCTGGCTTGATCGGACATCCTGATGCCGGCGAGCTGCCACCGGATGGTGGAGCCGCACCCTTCACCCTCAGCGCGGAGGTCTTTGAGGCAGGCGGCCACGCCGACCTGGTTCGCATGTTCCTGCCGGTCGGGCTGGAGTCAGGCGCCCGCGCCACTGGTGTCCTGGAGGTCGGCTACCACCGCTCGCATCGCCGCCGGCCGGACTGGAGCCAAATCGAGGCTCTGCGGGCTGCCACTTTCCAAGTCGGGCTGGCGGTGGAGACCTCTCGCCTCTACGAGGACGCCCGCCGCCACGCCGAGCAGCTAGAGCTGAGCGCCGATGTCAGCGAGGCGATCGCCTCCACCATCGACCTGGAGCAGACGCTGCGGCTGGTCGCGCGCAACCTGGTCAGGCTCGTGGACGCGTCAGTCTGCCAGATCGCTCTCTCCGAGGAGGATGGCGAGGGCTGGTACGGTGCCGCCGCATCCGACCGGGAGGAGGCCTGGCAGCGCTGGCGCGGCGAGAGGCAGGATCATTCCTTCCTCTTCGAGGTGATCGACCGTGGACTGCCGGTCGCCATCGAGGATGTCTCCGCCAGCGAACTGGTGCCTGCCACCTACGTCGAGGCCTTCGCAGTCCGCTCGCTGCTTGCCCTCCCGCTGGTCGCCGATGGCAAGACCATCGGCGCAGCCGTGCTGGCCCAGCGCGAGCAGACGCGCAACTTCACTGCCGAAGAGGTCCAGCGCGCCCAGGGGCTGGCGCACCAGGCGGCGGTGGCGATCAAGAACGCCCGGCTGCACGCGCTCGCCGAGGAGGAGCGCCACATCCAGAAGGACTTCATCCTCATCGGGTTCGGGCAGTGGGGACAGAAGGCCTACCACCACCTGCAAACGCTCAAGCAGTTTTTCAATTTCCGGCTCCACGTGGTCGAGCGCGATGCCCCCGGTGCCCACGAGCGACTGCAGGAGAAAGAGGAGGAGGTCCGCGCCAATGGCGACGTCTTCTACTGGGACAGCGACGCCAACCCGGCGCGAGCTCAGCTGGAGCGCGAGCTGGAGGCAAGCTGTTACATCATCACCTACATCGCCACACCGGCCGCCACCCACCTACCGACGTTGGCGCGTTACTACGACCTGAGTGATGTGATCCTGATCGAGAAGCCGCTGGGGGCTCCCCCTGAGGACTACCGGCGCTTCTTGGACCAGGCGCCCGGCGGCTGTGAACTGGTGGCCGCCGACCACTATTACTTCAAGCTTGAGGTGCGTTTGCTGCAGCTGCTCCTTACCGAGGAGCGGACGCTGCGCGACTTCCTGGACAGCGTCGAGGAGATCCGCATCGAGATCTTGGAGGCCCAGGCGCTGACCGGCGCCGCAGCCGACATCGGGGTGGTGGCGGATCTCATCCCCCATGCATTCGCGATCGTCTCCCTCTTCACGCCGATTGACCGCATCGAGCTCGACGTGGCAGCGCCGCTCCTGATCGGCCGCCACGAGCCGCTCCAGGGGCAGCGCGAGACGTATGCGCGGATGAACGCGACCTTCCCCTACCTGGGCCGCTCGGTGCGGCTGGTGATCGACGTCGGCAAGGGAGTCGAGGACGCCAAGTGGATCAAGCTCAGCGGCGAGCACCGGCTGAGCGGTCGGAGCCCCTTCTACAAGTTCGACTTCGCCCGGGGTGAGGCGATCGACGGCACCCAGTCGACAGTGAGGGCCGCGGTGCGCAAGATCCGCGAGCCGGGGGTCCCCGACAACGCGCACTTGAACATGCTCCGCCACGTCGTGGAGAAGCGACATCCGGCGGTGGGCATCCTCTCCATCCGGGAGGCAATTCGCGCCAATGTCCGCATCCGCGAGCTGGAGGCGATGGCCGGCCAGCTGCTGGAACGGGACGAGTGGTCGCCCTATGCGCTGAACACCCGGCCGCAGTTCGCGGGTGGCCCCGCCCTCAACGAGCCGGACGGCGCGGAGCCGGCTCGGGCCACGCCCCAGGAGCGAGCCCGAGCGCGAGCCTAGGTCGCGCAGCGCGCTCCGTTCAGTAGTGGTAACGCGCTTGGAGGATGACGTCATCCTCGCCGTCCAAGAGAGACGACGCGGAGCCGGGCGGGCCAGGCCCAGGAGCGAGCCAGCAGCCGAGCTAATCTGCCGCTCCCCATTAGTGGCAAAGCCCAGTTGGGCAAGGGGTCAGGCGGTTACTATCGTTCCGGTCTCCAGCCTGACGCCCTGAGCGAGACGATCCAGGCTGGTGATCACGGCGGCGCGGCCGCCCTGCTCCACGAAGCGAATTGCCGCCTCGACCTTGGGCCCCATGCTGCCCGCCTGGAAGTGCCCCTGGTCAGCCAGGCCCCGCAAATCCGCGCTGCTGACCCTGCCCAGCGGCCGTTGCGCAGGTGTCCCGTAATGGATCAGCACATGCTCGACGTCAGTGGCGATCTGCAGCTGGCTGGCGCCGACAGTGCGCGCCAGAAGCATCGCTGTCAGATCCTTGTCGATCACGGCCTCCACCCCGCGCAAGCCGTCCTCGTCCCTGACGACCGGGATGCCGCCACCGCCCGCAGCCACGACAATGAAGCCGGCGTCGACGAGCTGGACCACGCTGTCGCGATCCACTATCGCGATGGGCTCGGGTGAGGGAACTACGCGCCGCCAGCCCTTGACCCCGAAATCTCGCCAGCTCTGGGCTTCCGCCGAGCGCAGGTGCGCCTCCGCTTCCGGCAGGTAGCGCCCGATCGGCTTGGTCGGCCTCTGGAACGCTGGATCTCCTGCCGCGACTTCGACTCGGCTGACGACAGCAACTACCGGCCACGAGAGCCGCCGGCGGGCCAGGGATTGCTCCAATGCGTTGGCGACCATGAAGCCGACGGTGGCCTGCGTCTGCGCCACGCACCAGTCCAGCGGCATTGCCGGCACGACATCTCGCGCCAGCTCGTTCTTGACCAGCAGATTCCCGACCTGAGGGCCGTTGCCGTGGGTCAGGACCACGAGCCAGCCGTCGGCGACGAGTTCGGCCACCTGCTCCATTGCCCGCTCGACCGCCCGCTGCTGCGCCGGCGCGTCGGCCTCGCCGTGCTCCCCCAGCATCGCGTTACCACCGAGCGCGATCACCACGCGGTCGTCGTGCATGTGGATGCCGGCTCAGTCCAGGAAGGCCACCGCCCGGCAGAAGGCCGCCTCACCGCCCTGAAAGCGCCAGGGGAAGCAGCCGAACTGGATCCTTTTGTCCAGCACCTGGTCCAGGTCCCCGCCCAGATTCTCGATGTGGATGATGTCGTGCGGAAATAGAAGCGTGTGCATGATCTGGTAGTCCTGCTTGGGAAAGATCTCGGAGAGAGGCCGGCCCAGCTTCGGCGGCATCCTCGGCCTCATCCGCGCGGAGGCGCTGGATGACAGTGTTCATTGGATGGTCGGCGCTGCCGGCGTCGACTGCAAGGTAACGCACGCGCCGCTCCAGCACCCACTCCGCGAATGCCCGGGTCGGCCCGGGGTGGCGGATGAAGTACTTGGTCTCGTCCACGTTGCTCCGTCCGTCAGCCCAGTTCTCCGGATAGTGCTTGTGGTAGCCGGTGTGGATGACCAGGATGTCACCCGCCTCGATCCGCTGCCCGACCTCCTTTTCCCAGCGCTCGAAGTGCTCAGGCCCGTAGAGGTCGTAATCGCCCATGCCCATCCGCTCCAGGTCCACCACGCAGGCGGGGCCGACGAGGAAGTCCAGCGGCAGATCGCCTATGAACTTACCCCCGGAATAGAAGTGCGCCGGCGCGTCCAGGTGGGTGCCGACGTGGAGCGTGGAGGTAATCTCCTGGCCGCCCGCCTTGTCGAAGGCCAACCTTTTCACCCACTTGACGCTGGGCCCCGAGTAGCTGGCGAAGGCGGGTGTATGAACTGAGAAGTCCTGGCTCAGGTCGACCAGCTTCATGGGCGGCTCCTTCTTGATCGAATTTATCGCTGTGGGCTGAGCATATGGCTCAGTCAGTCTCAACCAGCGGCCGGCACTGGCTTCAGGGCGGCGCCCAGTCAGCGCAAGGTGCTCCTTACCTGTCTCGAGGGTGGCGTTTGCGAGGAACCCATGAAATCCCGTCAGTCGGTTCGGTCGTGACCAGCCATCTCCGCGAAGCCCTCTAGCCACTCCTCGCTCCAGGTCAGCCGACCGGTGCGGAGATCATCGATCACTGAACGCACCCACTCGAGATCGGCCCGGGTGACGGTCCGCACATACTCCTCCTCGATCAGGAAGAGGCGCGGCAGCTCCAACGGCGAGGTGTCTGTCTCTGCCAATCGCTCCTCCAGCATCCTGGCGCGAGCCTCCAACTGGCGCACCACAGCCTCCGGCTCCAAGAGCGGCAGGAACGACAAGGCGGCAGGGAAATCCGCAAAGCTTCTTTCGGTGGAGGACAACATGCCGAGCAGCCATTGCTGAAGGGCCTCGCGGCCGGCCTCGGTGATCTCGTAGACCGTGCGCTCCGGCCGACTCTCCTCCCGGTAGGTCTCTCGCACGTTGATCAGGCCGGCTCGCCGGAGGCCATTGATGGTTTGGTAGACGCTGTTGGGCCGGGCCACGTTGGCGATCCTGTCTTTGCCCCGCGCCTTGATGCGCTGCTGCATCCCATAGGGATGAAGGGGCTCCTCGGCCACCAGCGCCAGGATGACCATCGCGAGAGGGGAGCGCGGGCGAGATCTCTCGAGCATTCTGTTGGAAGCGTAACTGATCTAGTTGCCGAATGATTAGCCATATGTTGTATAGTAGGTTCATGACTAAGTCGCGGAACCCAAAGTTGACAACGCCTCATCACCAAGTCGCGATCATCGGCGGCGGCACGGGCGGCCTGGCTCTGGCGCACGGACTCGTTCGCAACGGCATCGATGTCGCCGTTTACGAGCGGGACCGCACGCGGAGCGCTGGCCTCTATGGCTACCGGGTGGGCATCTCGCCAGATGGCAGCCGCGCGCTTTTTGGCCTGTTGCCGGCTGATCTCTACGCCACTTTCGTTGCCACCGCTGCCCGGCAGACGAAGAGTCTGAGCTTCTTGGACGAGAAACTGAGGGTGCTGCTCTCCGTGGGCGAGGCCGACGGTCTGAAGACCGGCGGCGACGACCCGATCGAGAGCGAGAAGTCAGTCAGCCGGATGACCTTGCGGCAGGTGTTGCTGACCGGATTGGAAGAGGTCGTGCAGTTCGAGAAGACCTTCAGCCGTTACCAGGTGCGCCCCGACAACAAGGTTGAGGCGTTCTTCGAGGATGGCACCAGCGTCGTCGCCGATGTTCTGGTGGGCGCGGACGGCAGCAACTCACGCGTCCGTGGTCAGCTCCTCCCATGCGCTCAGCTGTCGGACACCGGAATCGTCGGCGTCACCGGCAAGGTCGCGCTCACCGACGAGGTCAAGAGCCTGCTCACGCCCGAACTCTGGAATGGAGTAGCTCTCATCTTCGCCGCTCGCGGTTACAGCCTGGTCTCGCACACCATGGAGTTCAAGTGGAACGAGCATGGTCCCAAGAAGGGCATCGGTCGGACGGAAGCCGAGTTGATCAAGAAGTGGCCCGGCTTGCTCTTCGACAACACCAGTGACTACTTCATGTGGGGCTTCGCAGGTAGCAAGAAGCGGCTCCCCGTCGATGTCATGCCAATGCGGGGAGCCGACCTGATCGAGCTCGTCCTTGGGCTGACTCCGCAGTGGCATCCACATCTGCACCGGCTCTTCGAGCTGGCCGACCCGTCTGCCACGTTCCCGCTCTCCGTTCGCACCGCGGCGCCGGTCGCTCCCTGGCCGACGGGACCAGTGACCCTGATCGGCGACTCCATCCACACGATGACCCCCGGCCGGGGCGTGGGCGCCAACACGGCCTTGCTCGACGCCCTTCTCCTTCACTACCAACTTGTCGAGGCTTGTGAAGGACGCGTTTCCGCAGCGCGACGCGGTCGCGGCTTATGAACGCGCCATGCTCCGGTATGGCTTCGAGGCGGTGCGCGAATCGCTGAAGCAGATGACCGACGATGGGCCCATTCATCACCCTGTCTGGGGAGGGCTGACCTTGAGGGGAATGAGGGGCACGTTCAGGGTCATGAACAGCGTGCCAGCCATGAGGCGTCGTCTGGCGCAGAGCGAGACCCGACTGCGCGATCGCAAGCGCCACCCGGCGCTGGCAGCGGTGGGGGTGTGATGAAAGCGAATGACCGCTTCAACAATCAGCCCCCAGCATCCGGCTGGGAGAATCACGCAACCGGCTGCGTCGCTTCGAAGGATGGCACGACCATCGGCTATCACCAGCTGGGCCACGGCCCGGCGCTGGTGCTGGTGCATGGCGCCATGGAGTCGGCGCAGAGCCACCAAGAGCTCGCTCAGGCGCTGGCGAGCGATTTCAGCGTCTACGTGCCCGACCGCCGTGGCCGCGGCCACAGCGGTCCGCACGGCGAGGATTACGGCCTCGCAAAGGAGGTCGAAGATCTGGACGCTCTTCTTACCGAGACGGGTGCGCGCAATATCTTCGGCGTCAGCTCGGGCGGGCTGATCTCGCTGCAGGCGGCAGCTTCCCTACCCACCATTGACAGAATCGCCTTATTCGAACCACCATTGTCCATCAATGGCTCGGCGCCAACTGCTTGGCTGAGGCGGTATGACCAAGAAATGGCCAAGGGCAAGTTGGCCTCAGCGCTCGTCACAGGCATGAAAGGAGCGCAGATGGGTCCACCGATATTCAACTTCGTTCCCCGCCCGCTGCTCCAGCTGCTTACGAGAGTGGCGATGGCAGGCGAGGATAGGAACGCCAGGGCCGGCACAGTGCCGATGCGGGCGCTGGCTCCGACGCTGCATTATGACGGCCGGGTAGTCCTTGAGATGGGCGGCACGCTGGAAGGCTTTAGCGCTTTACGTGCGGAGGTGCTCTTGCTCGGCGGCAGCCGGAGCCCTGCCTACTTGAAAGTTGCCCTTGACGCTTTGGAGAGCGTGTTGCCTCATGTCCAGCGGGTGGAATTGGCAGGGCTTAATCACGGAGCCTCAGGCAATCGGAATCGAGGCGGCCAGCCCGAACGGGTGGCGCAAGAACTGCGCCGATTCTTTTCGCGGCCGAAGAGAGTTGCCCGAGTCTGCGCCCCGCATTGACGTAAGGGTCAACCGCTTGGGGGAAGACAACCCTCAGCGCGCGGACCAGGCGGCCTGCACCCGCTTCTGCGCGGTGTTCAGTGAGCGACCCGTGACCACCTCACCGGTCTCTACGTAGCGCTCATGGTTGAACTCGAGCCGCTCGGGCTCGTAGAGGTAGTTCACCATCACGCCACAGGAGCCGCGGCCTCCCTCGGACAGATCAGCGTTGACATTGATCTGTTCCAGGCGGGCGCCGTTCGCGAGATGGAAGTGGGCCACCGGGTCGGCCGCGCTGCGGCCGCTCCGACGCTGACGGGTCAGATACGCGAGGGCCAGCCGCTCCAGCACCTTGTTCGCCCGCTCCGGCCGCGGTGCCGGCGCGGTGAGCAACTTTCGCAGTGTGCTTCCCTGGGCGGCCGCCAACCGGTTCAGCTCGTCGGCCTGATCACCGATGAGTGCTCTGAGCCGGGAGTCAGTGAAGCCATCAGAATCTTCCTCGTCCACCAAGCTCGCTGCCAATCCGGGAAGCGGCGAGAGCGTAGCGAACGTCTTGAGCCCCGGCAGCGCAGCCGAGAGCTCGCTCACCACCTGCTTGATCAGGAAGTTGCCGAAGGAGATGCCGCGCAGGCCCTTCTGGCAGTTGCTGATCGAGTAGAAGGTCGCGGTGTCAGCGTTCTTGGTCGAGCCGACATTGCGCTGCGGGTCGATCACCGGACCGATGGCTGTGGCCAGGCCGTGACTCAGGGCCACCTCGACAAAGATGAGCGGCTCGCCCGGCAGGGCCGGGTGGAAGAAGGCGTAGCAGCGGCGATCCTCGGCAAGCCGAAGGCGAAGGTCGGCCCAGCCCTGAATCGCGTGCACCGCCTCGTACTCGATGAGCCTTTCGAGAATGGCTGCGGGTGTTTCCCAACTGATCTCCTGCAACTGCAAGAAGCCGCGATTGAACCAGGAGCTCAGCAGATGGCGCAGATCGAAGTCGAGCGCTTCCAGATCAGGGTCCGGATCGAGCCCGAGCAGGCTGGCGCGCAGATTCACCAGCGTGCGAGTGCCGCCCGGCGCCATGTTGAGCCGTCGGAACAGCTCCTGGCGGGGCGGCTCGCTGGCCGCTTGAAGCTGCAGCGTAGCTGCCACGTCGCGTTCGGCGCGCCAGCGCTCAATCGCTCTCTCTAGGCCGGCCGGGTCAGGGGCGAAGCTGGCGGCCAGCAGGCGGAGGAAGTCGGCTGTCTTTCGCCCGTCCATCGCATTGATCTCATCCACGAGGTCGCTGGCGAGCGCGATGCCCGCCGCTTCCCCGCGCTGCGCCAGAAGCCGCTCGCAGAGTTGGCGGGCGTCGCGGCTCTGCCGGCCGCCGGGCAGGTTGAGGACCGCCCGGCCGCGGTCGGCTATGACGCCAACGTGCTCAAACCAGCTACGTGCCGCCATGGACACTCCGAACGCTCAGCGGGCGGGACACCTTGAGCCGAATCTACAGCGAGGCAATGAGGCCGCCCCGAACGCCGGCCATCCGGAGCGTCTTTGACCCGATAAATAGAGACCCACGACGTCAGTGAGCATCTCCGCAATGCGAGAGTCGTTGGAGAGCTTGAAGGCCAGCACCCGGTGCGGCTGCACGCAACTCCGACGCCAGACTCGGCTCACCGTGTCGTGAACAGGTTCGCCAAAGCCGGTGTGGGTGAAGAGGAACCGGTAGGCATCGCCCGGATGGGCACCGCGCACTTCCAAGAGCTGCAGATTGGCCGATCTGGCGCGGAAGATGATCCGCCTGCGCGGGCTGCGAGCCGAGAAAGACATTCCAGACGTCTTACACGATGTCGGCCTCCCGCGCCCGGCGGCCGGCGGAGAACATCCCCAGTCCCGGTCAAGGACAACTCGGGTCGAGTATCGTCAACGACCCCTTTCTCGGTGCTGATGCTCTTCGAAATGCGGCGGTACGAGCTCGCTTCCCGGTATGGTCGGCAGTGATGACCAGCGCAGCTGCGCTGTCAGCTCTTGAACGACCCCTGAGGGAGATCGTGATGCGCCTGACCGGCCTTCCGAGTCGCTCGCTCTGCCCTCGAGTGGAGGTATGGCGCACCGCGGACGCCATCCACCTCGACTTCAGCAGCGAGGCGGCCCAACAGGTGGTCGTGGTTCCCGCTCGGCCTGCTCGACGCCGCCGAACCTGAGCAGGAGGAGGTGAGGATGCTGGCCCACCTACGGCGGATTGGTTATCACACAAGCCACCAGCCGCCCGATGAGTGGGGTCGCGGAGGCCGCGAGCGCTGACCTCCGCGGATCCCATCCGGACGATGGCTATCGCTTAAGCAACCCGTGCGGGTTGAGCACGAACTTCTTCGAGGCCCCTTTGTCGAAATCCTTATAACCCTGGGGCGCATCGTCGACCGAGATCACGGTGGCGTTGACTGCCTTGGCGATCTGGACGCGATCGTGCAGGATCGCATTCATCAGGCCCCGGTGGTAACTCATGACCGGGCACTGGCCGGTGGTGAAGACGTGCGACTTCGCCCAGCCCAAGCCGATCCGGATCTTTAGTGAGCCGACCTTGGCGTCCTCATCGATGCCGCCTGGGTCACCGGTCACGTAGAGCCCCGGGATGCCGATGCTCGCCCCGGCCCGAGCGACCCCCATCACCGAGTTGAGGACGGTGGCGGGCGCCTCGTGGCTTGAGTCCGTTCCATGGCCCTTCGCCTCGAAGCCGACGCAGTCGACCGCGGCGTCGACCTCCGGAACTCCGAGGATCTGCTCGATCTGCTCGGGAACCTCACCTTTGGAGACGTCCAGCGTCTCGCAGCCGAAGCTGCGCGCCTGCGCGAGACGCTCGGGAATGAGATCGCCCACGATGACCACGGCCGCGCCCAGGAACTGGGCAGAGTGCGCACAGGCAAGGCCGACCGGGCCAGCGCCGGCTACGTATACGGTCGAACCAGGACCAACGCCCGCGGTGTAGGCGCCGTGGAACCCGGTCGGAAAAATGTCGGAGAGCATGGTCAGGTCGAGGATCTTCTCCATGGCCTGGTCCTTGTCCGGGAACTTGAGCAAGTTCCAGTCGGCGTAGGGGACCATGACGTACTCGGCCTGGCCACCGACCCAGCCGCCCATGTCCACGTAGCCGTAGGCGGAACCAGGCCGCTCCGGGTTCACGTTCAGGCAGATGCCGGTCTTGCCCTCCTTACAGTTCCGACAGCGGCCGCAGGCGATGTTGAAGGGGACCGAGCAGAGGTCGCCCTTCTTAATGAATTCGACGTCATGGCCGAGCTCGATCACCTCGCCCGTGATCTCGTGACCCAGGACCAGGCCGTTGGGCGCCGTGGTTCGGCCCCGGACCATGTGCTGGTCAGAGCCGCAGATGTTCGTGGAGACGATCTTGAGGATGACTCCATGCTCGCACTTACGTCCCACGTTCTTCGGGTTGACGCCCGGGCCATCCTTGAGGATCAGCTCGGGGTAGTCGATGGTCTGAACCTCGACCTCGCCTGGACCGATGTAGGCGACCGCCTTGTTACCCGCCATGGGGCACCTCCCTCCACCGCGCAGGTGCTGCGGCGCCCGTACGGGCTGGCCCGACGCCCGGCGCGGCAGCCTACCCCGAGACTCGGGGACCCCTCGGGGACCGTCGCTGTGGAGACGCTGCGTACAGCGTGACACTTCCCCCCAAGCAAACTACACCGCCGTCATAGCGGTGTCAAGGTCGAACGCTCTTCTTCGGGCGGTGAGGAGGATTGAAATTGAAATTAGCGGTAGGCTGCCGGCCGCGAGGGGAAGGTCGTGGCCTACGCGAGGGTTTCCACCGGTGACAAGGACCAGAATCACGAGACCCATCTCCGGCCGTTACGCGACCACGTCGCTCGGCCAGCTCACGGAAATCCCACAGGGATTGCTCGGTCCAGGCCAAGTTCCTCGCGACGGGTGCCGGCGGCTAAGTGCAGCGCACCACACCGGAGAGGGCGGCGTGAAGTGGAGCTTGAAACGTGGGTGCTGTCACTGGCGTAGGTGTCCAGGGCCAAGTGCAGCTCGCCCTGGGGGTAGCTCGCGGCCAACAGCCTTGAGCCGCGTCGTCGGAGCGCTGACGCAGCTGCGTTCGGGCCGCCTGTAACACTTGAGCGTATGCCGAGGGTGTGGCCGGAAAGGTGGCCGAGGGATTGGTTGGCTGGTACCGTCCGGTATAGGTTGCCGTGACCACGCAGCCGGGAAGCAGGCAGCCAGACGGCGCCTTACGCAATCGGCCCTTCGAGGTCATCGCGGGCCAGAGCTATGAGGATTGGGAGACCATCTACCACCAGAACGTGGTTGGCATCTACCGACTGGTCTACGGGCGCGTCGGCAACCGGCCCGACGCAGAGGACATCACCGCGGAGGTGTTCCTCGCGGCACTGCGGCGGCTGCGGCTACCGGCGCCGGTGCCCAGCGTGCGCGCGTACCTGGTGGCGACGGCACGCACCGTGCTGGCCGACCATTGGCGTCGCCATTATTCGGCGCCAACCGCTATCAGCTTCGTGGAGGGACTCGCGGCCGACCTTCCAGTTCCGTGGGCTGAAGGCGAGGCCGCGGAGCGGGCCACGCGCGTGATGAGCCAGCTGCCGGACCAGCCGCGCCGCGTGCTCGAACTGCGCTTCCTCCGCGGCTACTCCATCAAAGAGACGGCTGCCGATATGGGTATCACTTCGGCGAATGCCCGCGTCCTTCAGCACCGCGCCCTCCGTCGCGCCGCCGAGCTCGAGGCAGAGCTGGAATAGGTGAGGCGAAGACCTGAGAGCCGGCTGACCGGCTTCCTGGACGACATCCTGCGGAACCGGCGTCCGCGACGGTTCCATGCGTCTCCCGACGAGCTGGAGGCGATGCGCGCGGCGGTCAAATTGCGACGGGCTAAGCCTGGTGCCGACCTGCCCGACCCGGCCTTCGTCGACCGGCTCGGCCGCCGCTTGCGCCAGGATCTGCAGCCGCCGGGCCGGAGCGACCTCTCCCGCCGCGGTCTGTTCCGGACGGCGGGCACCGCGGTCGCCGCCGTAGCGCTTGGAGCTGTGGCCGACCATGCCATCTTCGAGCGGGTCTCCCCGGGGCCGATGGGCGAACTCGTACCAGGCGGCGCGCGCTGGGTGCCCGTGGTCGCGGCCGACGCGGTGGCGGACGGCCAGGCGGTCCGCTTCTCCACAGGTGCCATGGAGGGGTACGTGGTCAACCAGGGCGGCGAGCTGTCCGCCGTCTCGGCCGTCTGCACCCACCAGGGTTGCATCCTGCAGTGGAACGGCCCGGGACGGCTCAGCTGTCCCTGCCATCGGACCGCCTTCTCCTTTGCCGGTGAGGTCGTGTTCCACGAGCTCAGCCGTGCGCCGGCCCGGCTTGCCCGCCTGCGCAGCCGCGTGATCGGAGCGGAGGTCGAGGTCTTCGTCGTCTGACCTGTGACCTGAGGCCGTTGTAACACCGCCCCGTATCTCCGTCTCAAATCCAAACCCTTGCTGGAGGTGACGCGGTGAAATCGTTATGGATGGTCCCGGGACTCCGCCTGGCGCTGACCTGGACCGTGCTCTTGTTGCTGGCCGCCTGCGGCGGTTCAGGCGCGGCTCAGGCCACCCCGACGCAGTCCGCGGCGGCCCCGACCGCGAACGCGAGCGCCAACCCCAACCCGCCCGCGGCGCCCGTCGCGACCGACCACGTCACGATCAAGGACTTCAGGTTCATGCCCGCCGCGATCACGGCGAAGGCGGGCACGACTGTCACCTGGATCAACCAGGACGCGGACGTGCACACGGTGGCCTTTCAGGCTGAGAGCGGACTGGTCTCGAAGCCCATGCAGCAAGGTGAAAGCTTCACCCACACGTTCGCGAGTGCGGGCACCTTCCCGTACATCTGCTCCATCCATCCGTCCATGCACGGGATGGCGGTCGTCACCACCTGACAGGAGGACTTGGACCAATGACAGAACTGACAGACACCAACCACTCGGAGCTCGACCGGCGTGGCTTTCTGAAATGTATGGCCTGGGCCGGCACCGCGGTCACCTGGACGGTCTCGGGCGGCGTGCTGAGCGCCTGCGAGATCGGTGCCAACCCCGCGCAAGCGCCTAAGCCGCGGAGCAAGGACCTGTATTTCGTACAGATCAGCGACAGCCATATCGGGTTCAAGGGCACGGCCAACGCCGACGTGACCGCAACTTTCGGACAGGCCATCTCACAGGTCAACGCGCTCGCCCAGCGGCCGGCCTTCGTCATGAACACCGGCGATCTTACTCACACCTCGACGGCGGCTCAGTTCGACACGGTCAAGCAGCTGGCGGGCACCCTGAAGACAGCGCATGTGTTCCAGGTCCCGGGCGAGCACGACGTGATTGGTGGCGCCCAGGCATACCTGGATCGTTACGGCAAGTCCACGGTGGGCACCGGCTACTACAGCTTCGACATGAACGGGGTCCACTTCCTGGCCCTGGTCAACGTCAACCAGACCGAGCAGATGGGCCATCTTGGGCAGGAGCAGCTGGACTGGATCAAGAAGGACCTGTCGGGACTGGCCAGCGACACCCCGATCGTGGTCTTCGCGCACGTCCCGCTCTTCGCCATGTACCCGCAGTGGGGATGGTCGACCGACGACGCAGTGCAGGCGCTCGGCTTCATGAAGCGGTTCGGTTCGGTGAGCTGCCTCAACGGCCACGTCCACCAGGTCATGACCAAAGTCGAGGGCAATGTGACCTTCCACACCGCACGCGGCACCGCCTTCCCGCTTCCGGCGCCGGGCACCGCGCCGGCCCCGACGCCGGTCACCGTGCCGGCCGGCCAGCTGCACCAGGCACTCGGCGTCAGCGAGGTGCGCTGGACCGCGAGGTACAGCCGCCTGGCCATCGTCGACGACACCCTGCCCACCTAGCCTCGCTCGCGGAGGCGGCCAGCAGCTGGGCTTGAACAAGCACGGGTCCGGCCAGGGCTTCCGCAGCATGATGCCGCTGGCCGTAGGCCGCGGTACCTCGCCTGAGTGTCGGCTCGTCTGGCAGCCACGGGGGCGGGACGGTCGGCCAGCTGGGCCTTGAGGCGTCGCCCGAGGAGTATGTCGAGCACATGGTCGACGTCTTCCGCGAGGTGCGGCGGGTGCTGCGCGCAGACGGGACGTGGCTGAACCTTGGTGATAGCTATGCCGGCTCGTGGGGGGCACAATCACGCGGGAACCACACCGGCGATGACAAGTCCACGCTGGATAGTCACCCTAATGGGCTGACGCTGCACGGACGCCAGATCGCCGCCCACCCGCACTATCCGAGTGGAAGCGGCAGCGTCAAGCGGACCCCTGGCCTCCAGCAGAAGGACCTAGTGGGGATACCTTGGTTAGTGGCTTGGACGCTTCAAGCGCCTTACTACTCGGGACGGACTCCCGTAGAGCGCGATCGGGTTTGGTTGGCCGGTACTAGATGCAGAAGGTACCATCTGCGGGTTCGATCACACGCGGGCCGACAATGGCAGCCAGCGTACTGGCATTCACGTCAATATCGCCAACGCCTCGATTCGACTACTCGATGAGGCGGCCAGAATCTGGCCCACCAATCGTAGTGAGCACGGCAAGCCCGGTGAGGGGCACCTTGGCTTACAGCCTACTTATCGCTGGATTGTGCAGGGCATCGAGAACAAGGTGGCCTTCCTGAAAGAGGTCTACCCGCATCTGATTGCGAAGCGGAAGCAGGCATCGCTGCCGTACTCGGTCCTTCTCTTGATGGCCAATGCGAAGTGGGCTTGCCCCGGTACGACGGACATTCAAGATAGGGGGCGTAGCCCCGGGAGGATGTTCGACGGATGGAGCAAGCGATGCAGCAGAGACGAAGGAGGAGGGCGTTCACAGCCGCCTACAAGGCGGATGTGGTGGAGCTCTGCCGGAAGAGTGATCGAGGGATCGCCGAGGTGGCACGGGATCTCGATCTGACCGAGAGCTCGGTGCGGCGCTGGGTGGATCAGGCCGAGGTCGATGCCGGCCGGCGGCCGGGCCTGACCAGCAGCGAGCAGGAGGAGTTGGCGCGGCTGCGGAAGGAGAATCGGGTGCTGCGCGAGGAGCGCGACATCCTGAAGCGTGCGACGGCTTTCTTCGCCAAGGGAGACCGATGAACATGTACCCGTTCATCGAGGCGAAGAAGGCCGAGGAGCGCAGTGTGAATCGGGCATGCGCAGTCCTCGAGGTCTCCCGAGCCGCCTACTACCAGTGGCAGCAGCAGCTGTCTCCGCGGGCTCGGGAGGACCAGGAGCTGACCGAGAAGGTGAAGGCCATCTTCAGCCGCTCCCGGCAGACCTACGGGGCGCCGCGGATGCACCGGGAGCTGCGCCGACAGGAGGTGAGGTGCTCGCGCAAGCGGGTGGCCCGGATCATGCGGGAGCAGGCCCTGCAGGGCCGGTACCCGAAGCGGTGGCAGAAGACCACCATCCCGGACCCCGATCCCGACCCGCCGGCCGGGAACCTGATCGAGCGCCGGTTCCAGCCCAAGGACCTGAGCCTGAACACATGCTGGGCGGGCGACATCACCTACGTGCGGACCTGGGAGGGCTGGATGTACCTGGCCACCGTGATCGACCTGGCCTCGCGGCGGGTGCTGGGCTGGGCGATGGCCGAGCACATGCGTGCCGAGCTGGTCGGCGAGGCGCTGGCGATGGCGATCAGGTGGCGCCGGCCGGGGCCAGGGCTGATCTTCCACTCCGACCGGGGCAGCCAGTACACTTCGGGCCGGTTCCGGCAGCTGCTGGCGGCACACGGGATCCGGCAGAGCTTGTCCCGCCCCAGGCAGGTCTGGGACAACGCCGTGATCGAGGCCTTCTACTCCACGCTCAAGACTGAGCTCGTGCACCGCCGCGCGTGGCCGACCCGAGCGGAGGCGCGGCAGGCGATCTTCCAGTTCGTGGAGGTCTTCTACAACCGGCAGCGCCTGCACTCGACGCTTGGCTACCTTACGCCGGCCGAATATGAAAGGTTGTCTGGTAGCGGTGGCCGCCCATGCCGCATAGTGTTGTTGTCTGTCATTTCGGGGCAGGGCCGCGAAGTGCTCGCACGCTATTTAGATAGCGCCGTCAAGAGACCTGGCCAGACGTGGTCCCGGTTAGGCCTGAGCGATCGCCTCGAGCTGACCCAGGTGGGCGTAGCCATGCCTGACCAGGCGCTGCAGCGTCTGCCGAAGTGGTTGGCCCGGCACCGGACCAGCAGTCGTCGGCGCCTCGAGATCGGCAGTGCTCAGCAGCTCGGTGGCCCTCCGGGCACCTGAGCTCAGCTCGGAGATGAACTCCTCTGGGGCGGCCGCGCGCCGCCGACTGACCTGGCTGGCATTCCAGCGGTCCGCATCGAACGGCCGGGCGGCTGGAGCCGCCTCTGACCCCCGCTCAGCAGGGGCCGTCTTGACGATGTGGCTCAGCGCAGTCTGGGTGCTGGCCAGATGCGCCAGCAGGTCCTTGGCGGTCCAGACTCCCTGCTCGCCCGTCAGGGGCCTTTGCCAGTCCAGCTGAAGCCTCTGCACCTGATGGGCCAGATCCGTGTACGCCGCCGCGAAGGCCAGGCGCTCCACATCCGCCGCGAGCCGGCACGGTTGGAAAAGCGTCACCTCGTGATGAGACTCGTACCAGCGCACCCAGGCATCGCTGCGCTGCTCTTGGGCTTGGGCGGCGGCGGCTCGCTTCCAGCTCAGGAACGCCTCAGACTTGGTCTCCCGAGTCCAGTTCGCGAGCGACAGCAGCAGCGGTCCCTCGACCCGGCGGAAAAGCTCTGCCGGCCGGTACTCGTACATCGAGCTGAGGATCTCCAGCCGCGCCTCCAGCGTCAGCTTGGCGGTCGCGCCCCCCTCCGGCAGCCGGCGCAGACTGCGCTCGACGAACGGAATCAGGTCCATTCCCCAGGCCTGGCCCAAGTAGCGCTCCTGGGCAGCGCACGCCGCTTCCACGCCCGGATAGCCGCGAGCGCCGTCCAGCATCTGGGCCGCCGCCACCTCCTGGGTCATGGCGCCGGAGACGTCAGCCGCCGGCCCGTCCACGAAGGCCAGCGCGGAGACCAGCTCCGGATGCGCGGCCGCCAGCTCCAGCGCTATGGCGCCGCCCCAGGAGTGCCCGACCAGGACCGGCCGCTGGAGCCCGAGCTGCCTGATGGCGCTTACCGAATCGGCGACGACCGAGCGCACGGAGTAGCCTGACGCCGGCTGCTCGGAGCCGCCATGGCCGCGCTGGTCCAGGGCGATCAACCGCCAGCCCGGCAGATGCGAGGCAAGCCTGCTCCAGACGTACACGTTGGCGTCGAGCCCGTGCAGCAGGAACAGGACAGGGCGATCGACGCCCTCCGCCTGGTTCCACTCGGCAAAGCGGAGCCGGACGCCGTCACCTTCGACCCAGCCCTCCCGCTGGGGGGCGCGCGCCGGAAAGATGGCGCTCAGCCGGCGGTCACCGGCTCAGCCTGCGCAAGTTCCTGGCCTTCGCTTCGCCCTGCAAGCGCCGTCGCCGGCCTAGCCCGTCGCTTGACCGCCAGGCAGCTGATCGATGCCACTGCCAACATCACGATGGGTACCACCAGGGTGGGACGCATGGCGTCGATGAAACCGTAAGTGAAGACGTCGTGCGCCACTTTTGCGATCTGCTGGGCCACCTCGGGCGGCACTCCCGGGATGGGTGCCGCTGACTGATGCCGGCCGACGCCGAGACCGCCGGAGGCGGCCTTGCTGAAGCCGTCGATGAAGGGCTGCCGCGCCGCCGGCGGGAGCTGTCCCGAGCGCTGCACAGCCTGGTCGTGGAAAGCTGTCGCCAGCCGGTTTTGAAGCACGGCACCCACTACCGCGCTACCCACGGCGCCACCCAATTGGCGCACTGTGTTAAGGACGCCTGAGGCAGCTCCTGCCATCCGCGGCCGGATGTTGCGAAGGGCGACCGTGGACAGCGGTGCGAAGGTCATGCCGAGTCCGAAGCCCGCGACCAGAACACCGGGCAGAAAGTTGTACCAATCCGAGGTGGGGCCGGCGAGAAAGTCGATGATCGTCATGCCGACCGCGAATAGGCCAAGCCCTGCCATGACTATGTACTTGCCGCCGTACTTATCGGCGTAGCGGCCGGCAAAGGGCGCCACCGTCATCGAGATCAGCGACTGGGGGGCAAGTGTCAGGCCGGCCTTGATGGGTGAGAAGCCGAGCGCCGACTGAAGGTAGATGGTGAGTGGCAGGAAGAGGCCGATCATGCCGAAGGTCAGAACCGCGCTGACCCAGTTCATTACAGAAAAGTTGCGGTCCTGAAAGAGCGAGAGGGGGACCAGCGGCGTCATCCGGAAGAAGTCCCAGACGAAGAAGGCGGCGACCACAACGGCACCCAGGATCAAGACCTCAGGGATGGTGATGTCGATGCCTGCCTGAGTCGTCAACGTCGACCAGTTGAACCTCTGGCCTTCAATGAGGCCAAATGTGACGAGGAAGAGTCCGAGCGAGGCGAGGATGATGCCCACCAGTTCGATGCCGCCGCGGCGGCCCTGCCGGACGTCGGGAATGATCAGCAGCGCCAGCACGATGGTCGCGATGCCGATGGGCAGGTTGACGTAGAAGATCCAGCGCCAGTCGAGGTAGGTGGTGAGCAAGCCGCCCAGAGTGGGCCCCGCGAGTGTGGCGACGCCGGCGACGGCTCCCCAGACGCCAAAGGCGGCGCCCCGCCGCTGCGGCGGGAACTGGGTGGTCAGGATGGCCAGGGTCTGCGGGGTCAGAAGGGCCCCGCCGATGGCCTGGAGGATCCGCGCGAAGATCAGATGAGAGGGATCCTGGGCCAGGCCGCAGTACGCCGACGCGGCAGTGAAGATCGCGAGGCCAGCGGCGAACATGTTCCGCTGGCCGAAGCGATCACCCAGCCGTCCGGCAGTGATGAGCAGCACAGCGTAGGTCAGCGTGTAGGCGTTGAGCACCCAGAGAATCTGGTCGAGTCCCGCCTTCAAGCTGTCGATGATGCTCGGGATCGCGATGTTCACGATCGTCAGGTCCAACAGAACCATGAAGAAGCCCAGGCAGAGCACCAGCAGGATTGCCCAGGGGTTACCGCGCAACGACTTCACCTTGTCTCCACCTCCAAGACTTGCACCTGAGCACCAACCGTCATGGCATCCCTGTCTGTTCCCTGCCTCTGCGGATCGCCAGCGGCGACGGCCAGACTGGTGGCTCCTTTCCAGCCGGCCGACCACTCCAGCTCACCGCTCTCAATTTCAGCGGCCAGCCGGCGGCACCAGCCGGCTTGCGACTGGCGCCGATCCTGGCCGAATTCCATCTCGACCACCGATAGACGTGATAGGCCGCTGTCAGTGAGCCACTTCAGCTGAGCACCTGTCTCTCCCCACTCGGCATCGAGAGCATCCGCCCGTTGCCGCAAGATGTCCACCACCTGCTCTTTGGGCAGCCGGTAAAGGAAGGCCAGCGCCCCCTCGAAGTCGCTGTAGACCGCCTCAGGTTGGCGCAGCATCCTAACCAGTCGCTCCGCGAATCGCCGGCGCCCATCAGGCGTCAGGCGATAGACGGTGCGCTCGGGCCGGCGGCCCTCTCGGTTCACCTCCCTCGCCTCCACCAGGCCCTGCCGCTCGAGCTTGTCAAACGTGTGATAAAGCGAGCCAAAATTGAGCTTGATGTGCTGGTCGAGATGTCGCCGCCGCATGTGCCCCACGACCTCATAGGGATGCATCGGGGATTCGTGCAGCAAGCCCATGACGGCCAGACCAAGGGAACCGAACTCCATAATGAATACTCCAAGAGGAGTATAACCCCCTTCCTAAAACGAGTTCCCCCGCGATTGAGACTGGGGTGAAGCGGGCGATGGTGTGGTGCCAGCCCGCCCGATTGCCGTCCTGGCAAGATAGCGGCATGGAACGTGTGCTTGGAATCGGTGGACACTTCATGCGGGCCGCCGACCCGGCGGCCCTGGGCGCGTGGTATCGCGACTGCCTAGGCCTGGACGCCGATGAGAACGGCGAGTGGCGTCAGGGAGCCGGGCCGACGGTGTTCGCGACGTTCGAGTCCGAGACCGACTACTTCGGATCCCGCGCTCAGCAAACCATGCTCAACTTCCGGGTCCGCGACCTGGATGCGATGCTCGCGCAATTACGCGCCGAGGGAGCGAACGTGGCTACAGAGACGCAGGACATGGAGGGTGTCGGTCGATTCGGCTGGGTCACCGATCCTGAGAGCAATCGGGTCGAGCTGTGGCAGCCCGCCTGACGGCGTCTTCACGCAGGCGGAGACGTGCTGGGTCAAACCGGTGCGCAGGTGGACCAGGGTGACCAGCAGTCGGTCGGTGAACACCAACGCGTATTTTGGCCCAGCGCCGGCCTGGCGCCGCCGGTCGCCACCGGCCCAGCACCGAACTCGTGCCCGCCTTCCCCACAGACTGCTGAACCGTCCGACCCACCACCTGCCCCGACCCCAATCGCGGGGGAGGTCGTATGGACGCAGTCTGATCGGCGCCATCGCGCCGGCCGCGCCTCACCGGCGCCCCACACTCCGATTCGTCCCCGGCGGTAGTCTTCTCAGACCCGGAACGCTGAGCCGAGGCTGGTGTAAGTCCGCTAGACGCTAGCTGGGTGCCATGGCTCGCCCAGGCCTGATGCAAAGCCCCATTTACATGCGAGGCTGGGACGCCACGTACGTAGCACTGCTGAGGCGCTGGACGCTGTACTCCTCACCAGCGATCGACGGCTTGTAGTGGCAACCGGACCCACCTGCCGGGTCGAGGCTATCGACCTCCCGTAGCCGTCTGGCGCCCCCGGCAGTCCTCCGGCTACTGAGCGGGATCTCGGTTGAACAACGCCCGCGCCCAGACGTACCCGACCAGTGTGATCGCCGCACACCAGGCGACAGCGAGTATGGCGCTGTTGCCGATGGGGGTGCCCATCAGCAGTCCCCGCAGCGTCTCGATCACGGGTGTGAAGGGCTGGTACTCGGCGAAGTAGCGCACCACGGCCGGCGTCGAACCCGTGGGGACGAAGCCGCTGCCGAGAAAGGGCAGCAGCATCAGGAACATGGGCAGGTTGCTGGCGGTCTCGACGCTCTTGCTGACCAAGCCCAACGCGACCGACAGCCAGATGAGCGCGAAGGTGACCATCGCGAGGAGGCCGATTGCGGCGATCCACGCGAAGGGGCCGGCGGAGGGCCGGAATCCCATGAGCAGCGCGACCCCGATCACGACGGCGAGGCTGAGCATGGTCTGGATCATCCAGCCGAGGACGTGGCCAGTCAGCACCGAGGCGCGGGAGATGGCCATGGTCCGGAACCGGGCGATGATGCCTTCGGTCGTGTCCATGGCGACCGATATCGCCGTTCCCTGCGCTGCCGTGGCCACGGTCAGCAGGATGATTCCGGGGGCTACGTAGTTGACGTAGGCGGTGCGGCCGCCTGACAGGGCGCCGATCCCGGCCCCGAGCGTGGCCCCGAAGACGTAGGTGAACAGCAGCAGGAGGATGACGGGCATGCCGATGACCAGCAGGGTCATGGACGGGTAGCGCAGCATGTGTCGGAGGCTGCGGCGCAACATCGTTGCCGAATCGGTGACCGTGTAGTAGAGGGTGCTCATCGCTTAGCCCTCCTTTTGGGTGGTGGGGTGGCCGGTGAGGGCGAAGAAAACGTCGTCGAGGTCGGGAGTGTGGATCGACAACCTGTCGACCTCGATCGATGCGCTGTCGAGCTGGTCGAGCAGCGCGCGGAGCGACCGGACGTTGCCGTCGCTGGGCACCTGAAGGGTGAGCGTATCGTCGTCGCGCGATGCCGCTTCGATGCTGTGGGCAGCTGAGTCCAGGGCGTGGGGGTCGGCGAACTGCAGGCGGATGTGTCCGCCGGCGATGCGGCTCTTGAGCTCATCGGCGGTGCCCTCGGCGACGAGCTTGCCCTGGTCGAGGACCGCGATCCGGTCGGCCAGCTGGTCGGCCTCCTCGAGCTGCTGAGTGGTCAGGAAGATCGTGACTCCGTCCGCGACGAGGTCGCGGATGATCTGCCACATGGTGCGGCGGCTCCGTGGGTCGAGCCCGGCGGTCGGCTCGTCGAGGAAGATCAGTCGGGGGTTGCCGACCAGGGTC
Organism: Candidatus Dormiibacter inghamiae; assembly: GCA_016464825.1. Lineage (GTDB taxonomy): Bacteria > Chloroflexota > Dormibacteria > Dormibacterales > Dormibacteraceae > Dormiibacter > Dormiibacter inghamiae. The sequence goes on from JAEKNQ010000054.1 coordinate 120,761, forward strand.
ATGGCGAGGTCGAGGCGGCGCCGCATTCCTCCCGAATAGGTCGCCGCCGGCTTTTTCGCCGCCTCGACCAGGTCGAATTGGTCGAGCAGCGCGGCGGCCCGCTGCCGGCTCTCACGCTGGCCAAGGTGGTGCAGATCCGCCATCAGGAGCAGGTTCTCCTCGCCCGTGAGGAGCTTGTCCACCGCCGAGAACTGGCCGGTGACACCGATCGCGGCGCGCACCGCGTTGGGATTCTTGGCCAGGTCGTGGCCGGCGACGTGCATGGCGCCCGCGTCGGCCGTGATCAGGGTGGACAGGATCTGCACCATGGTCGTCTTGCCGGCGCCGTTGGGGCCGAGCAGCGCGAAGGTCGTGCCGTCGCCGACTGTCAGCTCGATGCCGTCGAGCACAACCTGATCGCCGTACGACTTCCGCAGGCCTGTGGCTGATATCGCCGGCCGGTTGAGGGTGGTCGTTGTCATAACGCCTCCTTTTCGATGAGTCCATTCCCTGGATTCAGGGAACGGCGGATCGCGATGTCGCCGTAGCCGGTGCGGGCGCTGACCTCAACGGTCTCGTCGGAAGGCTCGGGGCTGTCGGCGACGTCCATGTGGTTCCGAACCCTGCCGAACTTCGTGTGCACGTCGAGGCGCGCGGCGGTGCCGGCGCGGATGCCGATCTCGATCTGACCGAAGCCAGACTTGAGTGAGGCGGAGCCGCGCGCGGCCTCGCCGATGCGGACGTCACCGTTGGCGGTACTGGCGGTGACGCCGGCGTTCGCGAGGCCGACGGAGATGTCGCCGTTTGCCGCGTTGACCCGGAGGTCGCCCGTGACCACGCCGACCCAGTTATCGCCATTGGAGTTCTTGATCACGGCGGCGCCGTCGATCTCGCGCAGCCGTACCCGGCCGGCCCCGGTGGTGACCTCGGCATTGCCCGCGACGCGGTCCACGGCGATGGCGCCGGCCCCGGTGTTCAGGTCGAGCGTGCCCGTGTGATCGAGCTGGATGTCGCCGGTTGTGGTCTTGACCCGGCACTCGCCGAGGCGGCCCGCGCTGCGCCATGTCGCCACAGCGGCGTCGCCCTGCAAGTGGGAACCGGCGGGCAGATCGATTGTCACGTCGATCGACCCCGCCTTGCCGAACAGGCCGAGAGCCCGGTGCTTCGGCGCCTTGATGAGAAGCCGGCCGGCCGTGTATTCGACACGCGTCTGCTCCGCGGTCCGCACGTCCGGCTCGTGGGACGCGTCGCTCGGGCGCACCTCCACTACCGTGTCGTCGCGGTCGCCGGCGATGATTCGGGCGTCGCCCACGACGAGATCGAGCGTGACCGAGATCGGCTCGGGGGTGTCAAAGGTCGGCATGGTGAGTCCTCCTGATACGGCTGGTCGGGGCGTCTCCGCTGGTGGGAGAAGCAACTGGCCGTGCGATGTCGTGTTCCACCTCAGCGCACCCAGCCCGTGTAGCGCTCGCCGGAGGGGGCGGCGCGGCGTTCGGAGAGGCGGCTGGGATCGCCGGACTCCAGTGCGGCCGTGGCCGCACGGACCAGCCAAGCGTTGACCGAGAGCCCTGCCTGGCCGGCGGCCGCCTCGACCCGTCCCTTCAGCTGTTCGGCCAAGCGGAGGTTGATCCGCGCCATCCCGCCCTCCTCGCCATCTGGCAAGACAGGCGGCGGGACGCCCGTCAGGGACGTATCACGCTCCTCGAACGAGCGTTCGGGGGGCGGAGGTGTGACGACGAAGCTGGGCTCACGTCCATGAAGGCGGAGTTCCACGGAGCCCGGCGCTAAGTCGCGCGTGATCTCATCCACCGCCGTCGACAGCGCGTCCAACAGAGTGAGCCGCGTGGCCGACTCCAGGGGGGCTGTGAGTCGCTCGGCCAGTGCCCGAGCGTCTTCCCCTCCCGCCTCGGCGGCCACGGCAAGCTCATGGCGGAGACTTTCGACGTACGGCGTGAGATCCATGACGCCATAATAGCACCACTATGGTGCCATCGCACGCCAAAGTGGCCCCCATGCGATGCCACGGGGGTTCGTTTGCGCCAGCGCCCTCCTTGCCGGATCGGAGACGTGGTCTTCACGAAAGGGGATGACTTTCTGCCCGGCCAGAAACCAAACTGGTGTCCGGCGTGTATAGGACTACGTGGCTCTGGAGCTGTCGATGAGCGGGTATGAGGGCGTCGGCCAGGCGCGGGCCGCCAACCAGGCTTTGGTCAGGTTGGCTCAGCACGGTGACCTGCCCGCGTTCGAAGAGGTGGTCCATCGCTTCCAGCGCCGGGTCTTCGGACTCGCCTACCAATATCTGCAGGACCGGGACGAGGCGCAGGACTTGGCCCAGGAGATCTTTGTTCGGCTCTATCGCCAGCTCCAGCGCTACGACCCCAGCCGGCCCTTCGAGCCCTGGTTTTGGAAGCTGGCAGGCAACGTCGCCGCGAGCTACCTGAGGCGCCGTCCAGCGCCTTCCCAAGAGCTCGGGGACTCAGGAATGAGTACAGCGGCGACGGATCAGCTGGAGCTGCAACTTGCCATCTCGGATCTCACGCCCGAGTTGCGACTGCCACTGCTTCTGCACTACCAGGCCGACCTCCGGGTGGAGGACGTTGCCGCCGCCCTCGACCTGAGCGCCGCCGCAGTCAAGTCAAGGCTCTTCCGCGCTCGAGCTGTGCTCCGAGTGCTCTTGGCGGAGGACGGCCAATCATGACCTGCGCCGAGGTGCGCAGCCGCCTGGAAGCGATGGTGGACGGGGAGCTGGACGCTGCTCTGCCGGACGTCCGGCAGCACCTGGCGGTCTGCGACGCCTGCAGGCGGCAGCACGAGGAGGCGGCTTCGCTGCCCAGCCGGATCCGGGCTCTGCCCGCGCCGGCCCTGCCGGCGGACCTGGTGACTCAGGTGCTCGTCCGCGTCGGGCCGCGCAGCCGGCCGCTACGAGAGTGGGGACTGCTGGCAAGCGAAGCCTTGCTGGGCCTCATCGTGGTCTGGTACGTATCCGGCCTTGACGGCCTACTGGGCTTGGGCCAGCGTACGCTCAGCGAGTTGGCGGAAGCGCTCGGCTGGCAGCCAGGTCACGCGCTGGCGCCTAGCGGCGGCGTCGACCTCTTCTTACTGCTGCTGGCCTTGGGCCTGACACTGCTTGCCACCTACCATCTGTCGCTCGTCAGCCGCGACCTCCGTCGCTCGCGCTAGTGTCCTGCGCCGGAAGTTCATTGAGTAGATTGTGGCAGGCGTCCGGAGCCGCAATATGCCAACGAATCTCTGGCACGGGACGCTAGGTGCCCCCTGTCACCCGCTGGTCGTTGATGCTGGCCGTGCTGCTCGGCGCGGGGCTGCTGCTCGCCTGGGCTGACGCGACAGTCCTGAATTCGCTCTTTCCTCAGCCGGTGCCTACGGCGCGAGGTTTCCAGCCGCGGGCGCAACTGCCATTTCCCCCTGGCCGGCACCTTGGCGCTGATCGTCTCGAGTTCCGGGGCCTCGGTTCCCCGGGAAGTGTGTTCAGCTTCGGCTGGTTTCTCGCCACCGGCGCCGTACTGCTCCTGCTGACCCTCGCCATGCTCGCCCTCGCCTCACGGCGTGCCCGGTTGGCGGCTGAGCGCGTCAGCCCGCGCCTCGTCGTCCTACTCCTCGCGGCAGGGATCTCGGCCACGCTTCTCATCCTGGCTGCGACAGAGCTGCTTCGCGCCACCTTCTTGCTCCTGAGTCTCGTTCCCATCGTCTGGGCAGCCTCCGCTGTCGCAACGCTTTTCGGCTGCGCGGCGCTGGCCCTGGCCGCCGGTCGCTGGCTGCGCGGTCGGCTCGGCGGCGGCAACCCTTGGTTGGGAGTTGTGATGGCGATTCTGATAGGGCTCGATGCGGGCCTGGTTCCCTTTGCCGGCTGGCTGCTCCTCCTAGCGGTTGGGCTGACCGGACTGGGCTTGGCGGTCGTCACCCGGCTGGGTTCGGCGGGTGGTTGGAACTTGGAGGATCTCAATTGGTGATACAGACCCGCTCACTCCCTCGCCGGCTCCAGGCTTGGCGGGGTCGCCGGTTGCTGGCGCTCGGGCTCGCGTTCGTAGCAGTTGCGCTGTTGGCTCTGATCGTGCATGACGTGATCGCCCCACCAGGCACCAGCGGCGGCGGTACGCGCACGACGGTGATCCGCCGCGGCACCGTCAGCGCCGCCGTCTCGGGAACCGGCACAGTGGTGCCGGTCCAGCAGCAGAACGTGGCCTTCCGCGCCTCCGGCCAGCTGACCGAGGTGAATGTGAAGGTGGGCGACCAGGTGCATGCAGGTCAGGTGCTGGCACGCATCGACCAGACCACCTATCAGACTGCGCTGCAGCAAGCCCAGGCGAGCCTCACTCAGGCCCAAGCCAACCTGAGCACTGCTCAGACCTCCAATGCGGTGACGCAGGCCCAGCATCAGCTCGCCGCGGCCCAGCTGGCTTACAACGACGCGGCCAATCAGGTAGCACTGCAGAACCAGCAGGACGCCAACGCGGTGACCAATGCCCAGAACCAGTTCAACAACGACAACTGCGCCGGTCAGCCGCAGCCGGCAGGCTCCAAATGCTACCAGGACCAGCAGGCGTTGAACCAGGCGCAGAACAAGCAGGCGAGCGATCAGCTATCGGGCCAGCATCAGGTCAACCAGGCGCGTGCGTCAGTCGTTTCCGCTCAGGATGCTGTCAACAACGCCGCCAACAGCCGGCCCAACACCATAGCTGCGGCCCAGGCCTCGGTTGACACCGCTCAGGCCGGTCTGCAAACGGCCCAGAACAATCTCAACAGCACGACTCTCACCTCACCCATCGACGGCGTGATCAGCGCTGTCAACGGGCAGGTCGGCGAGAGCGTCAGCGCCAGCGGCGGAGCCACGGCGCAGGCGCCGGGTAGCACCGCGCCGCAGCCGGCAGGCAGCGGCTCGAGTTCCAGTTCCTCAAGTACGGCCGGGGCGGCAGGCACAACCGGTGGCTCAGCCTCCAGCGGCTCGGCCTTCGCCGTCATCAACAACAGCAGCTCAATGCAGGTGGTGGCTCCCCTGGCGGAAGCGGATGCCGCCAAGGTGAAGTCAGACCAGACTGTCAACCTGAGCTTCGACGCACTGCCCGGGGTGACGCTGACAGGCCACGTCCTGGCGGTGGCCCCCGGCTCCTCGACCATCCAGAACGTCACCAACTACTATGTGACGCTCACGCTTGACACTGCCAATCCCAACTTGAGGTCAGGGATGACTGCCAACGCGGCAGTGGTGGTGAGCCAAGCCACCAACGTGCTGGTGGTACCCAACAGCGCCATCAGCCGCTCCGGCGGCACCAACTACGTGACGCTCCTCCAGAAGGACGGCAAGACACAGGTGCGGGTGGCAGTGGAAACGGGCGTGGTCGGCGACACGTCGACGGAAGTGACTGCCGGCGTCGTCGAGGGGGACCGCGTGGTACTACCCTCGACGCGGCTCTCCGGCGGCGGGACGACCACCGGTGGGAGGGGTGCCGGTGGCGGCATCAGGTTGGGCGGATGATCGAGATCGAAGGCGTCACCAAGTTCTACAGCACTGGCGAGGTGGAGGTCAGGGCCCTGCAGGGCATCGACCTCCGCATCGAGCGCGGCGAATTTGTCGCCATCATGGGTTCGTCGGGCTCCGGCAAGAGCACTCTCATGCACATCCTGGGCTGCCTGGACAAGCCGACCAGCGGGATCTACGTGCTGGACGGCATCGACGTTCTCGGCCTTGACGACGACGAGCTAGCCGCCATCCGCAACCGCAAGATCGGCTTCGTCTTCCAGGCGTTCAATCTGATCCCTCGGACCAGCGCCGTGAAGAACGTCGAGCTGCCGCTGGTCTACGCCGGCGTGGGCAGCGGGCGACGAGAGCGGGCGCTGGCAGCCCTGGAGGCGGTCGGCCTGGGCGACCGGGCCAGGCATCTGCCCAATGAGCTCTCTGGCGGCCAGCAGCAGCGGGCTGCGATCGCCCGAGCGCTCGTCACCGAGCCGGCCATCATCTTGGCCGACGAGCCGACCGGCAATCTCGACTCGGCCGCCAGCCTCGAGGTGATGAAGGTGCTGGTGAACCTGAACGAACTGGGCCGCACAGTGGTGGTGATCACGCACGAGGAGGAGGTTGCCCGCTTTGCCCAGCGCGTCGTGCGACTCAGGGACGGGCTGATCGTCGCCGACCTCCGCCAAGCCAGCTTCACAGCGGAGCTGGTTCCACAGTGAACGTTGGCGAAGGCTTGACGCTGGCGTTCGCCGGGCTCTCGGCCAACCGTCTTCGCTCCACGCTGACGATGCTGGGCATTCTGATCGGCGTGGCGGCGGTCATCCTGCTCGTCGCGTTCGGCAACGGCACCTCCGTGGCGGTTCAAAAGCAGGTGGAATCGCTCGGCTCGAACGTGATCTACGTCTTCCCCTCCTCCAGCCGCACGAGCGGGGTCGCCCAGGGCTTCGGTACTGCGCAGACGCTGAGCCAGGACGATGTGACGGCGCTCAACGATCACTCGCAGGCGCCCGACATAGTGACAGCCATTCCCCTCACCACCGCAGCTGGGACCATGACCTATCAGAATCAGAACTGGTCGGCGCCGGCGAGCGGCTCGACCCAGGACTGGGCCCAGGTGCGCAACTACGACCTCTCAGCCGGCGCCTTCTTCAGCGCCGGCGATGTGCGCAGCAGCGCCCGGGTGGTGGTGTTGGGCCAGACGGTGGTGGACAACCTCTTCGGCGGTGACAGCAGCGCGGCTGTCGACAAGTCGATCAAGATTCAGCGCCAGTCGTTCCGCGTGGTCGGCGTCCTGGCCGCAAAGGGCTCTGGCGGCCTGGGCAACCAGGACAACGTCGCAGTGGTGCCCATCAGCACCGCCTGGAACTACCTGACTGGCGGTCGCGGCAAGAACATCAATCAGATCATCATCCAGGCTTCGAGCAGCGACGCGACCTCGGCCGCCCAGAGTGAAGCGACGCAGATACTGCTCAACCGGCATCGCATCTCAGATCCCACCCAAGCAGACTTTCAGATGCAGTCGCAACAGGACCTCCTGAACAGCTTCGGCCAGATCACAGGACTCCTGACTGTGCTGCTCGGCTCGATCGCGGCAATCTCGCTGGTCGTGGGCGGGATCGGGATCATGAACATCATGCTGGTCACTGTCACCGAGCGGACACGGGAGATAGGCATCCGCAAGGCTGTCGGCGCCCGCCGGCGGGACGTGCTGGTCCAGTTCCTGATCGAGTCGATGTTCCTCTCCGGTCTCGGCGGCTTGCTAGGCATCTTGCTGGGGGCGGGGCTTGCCGTCTTGGTGGCGTCGTTCGCCGTTTCGAGCGGCTCCAGCCAGATACCGCCGCCGGTGGTGTCGACGCCATCGGTCGTGCTGGCCTTCGGCGTCTCGGTGGCAATCGGGCTGTTCTTCGGCATCTACCCGGCCAACCGAGCTGCGTCGATCAATCCCATTGATGCTCTGAGGTACGAATGAACCGGGTCATCACTCTTCTGCTGGTTCTGATCGGCGTGCTGGCAGGCTTTTACGCCGGCGGGCGCTACGGTCTGGCTCACCCGCCTGGCGGCACTGCAGCCGCTGCCCAGCCTTCCGCCAGCGCCACGGGCGGAACCGCCGCAGCGGCCGGCGCGGGCGGCGGCCGCGGGGCGCGGCCTATCAC